>JAZNEX010000100.1:0-1629 GCA_045588855.1 Acutalibacteraceae bacterium | reverse complement strand
ACTCACAATAATGGTCATGATGATGCCACCCTCGGTATCTACACACAACAGTTGGTAAATATTCTTTTTGGAACAGACACTGAGGTTTTAGGCAAGCATTATTTGGGTCAGGGCGACTATCTTTTTAAATACGATTCCGATCCAAACGGTAAGCATTACGGATATTACTATTACGACTCCATGCTTCATGCAGCATCATATAATCAGAGTCTGCAAAGGTTCTATGTATATAATTATCTTGAGAGAACCTCTGATACTGCAAGAGACGGCGGATATGCAGACTTTCTGCCATTCAACTCACCATATGTAAATACCAACGGACAAACCGTAGGCACGTATACCTATAACGGTGAAGAAGGTAACTTTGGTTACGTTTCTGGAAGAAGAGTTAAATTCGGCTTTACCGTTACAAAAATATGCGCAAACTCGGTTTCGTATATTTCTTCTATTTTAAGCTCTGAAAGCACAATAAGCTTTTTGATTTCCTCCAGGGAGTCAGGATAAACCTTTATTCTTCTGCTTCCCATATCAATAAAATCGTCTTGGTTTTTGTCAATTGAAAGAAGAAATCTTCCGTTGTTATTGAGTAGAGACGCAATCTTTTTGACTGCAAAGGCCTTGTCATCAATGTGCATAAATGTCAACGAGGAATAAATAATGTCAAACTTTTTATCAAATCTGTGCCCAATAAAATCATCACACACGATATTGATATTATTAAAAGGAAGATTATGCCTCGCGCGTTCTACTGTTTTGGGAGAAATATCTATTCCGAGAAAACTTTTGCACTGTTTAGCAACCTTTATGGCAAGTCTGCCTGTTCCAACACCGATTTCAAGAACTGTTTTTGCGTCATCAAGATGCATTTTATCAATAAAATCCTGACCGTCCCACTTGTTCATATGCTCACGCAAAGGCTCAGAATCAAAAACAGGATCATTCCCCTCGTCAATAAGCCTCTCGTAATGTTCAATAATATCGTTCATAATAAATCCTTCAACATCTATAATCTTGTTTTATATTATCATATAAAAAACGCAATGTCAAGTTTTTTATTGTACTGCATCCATAAGTCTCGCTGCCACCTTTCCGCTTCTACTACGCCGGGAAAGGCATATATAAAACAAAAAGCCTCGCTTTCGCGAGACTCCATATTACTTCTAGCACTTTTTTCAAATGCCCATTAAAAACCGAACAAAGGTTGAGAAACGAAGCTCAAGGAAATGTGCGAACTTGTTTTCTGTTGAGAGTCTCTTATGAGATTCAAGACAACAGTTCAAGCCCTCGGTCTATTAGTATCGCTCAGCTGAACACATTACTGTGCTTACACCCGCGACCTATCAAACTCGTAGTCTACAAGTGACCTTACTCATTTTAAATGATGGGATATCTCATCTTGAGGCATGTTTCACGCTTAGATGCCTTCAGCGTTTATCACTCCCGTACGCGGCTACCCAGCTATGCCCTTGGCAGGACAACTGATGCACCGGAGGTACGTCCGACCCGGTCCTCTCGTACTAAGGTCAGCTCCTCTCAAATATCCAACGCCCACGACAGATAGGGACCGAACTGTCTCACGACGTTCTGAACCCAGCTCGCGTACCACTTTAATCGGCGGACAGCCGAACC
>JAZNEX010000099.1:0-50779 GCA_045588855.1 Acutalibacteraceae bacterium | reverse complement strand
TAATTGATATGGTGTATTATATTTTCTTGTGATATTAGTTTTCATTCGCACGTTAATTATATCACAAAAAGGACTACATTCCTACCTTTTCAGGTAAGTTTGTAGTCCGTTTTCTTTTAGGGCTGTTTTTTTACAGCCCCTTTTTCAGTTTTATTCGTCTGACGGTGAATTTTATTGCTCCGCAGTGTTATTATGCTTCTTTTACACCGAGGCCTAATTCGTCGGCATATTTTTTCATGGCTTCAATGCAGATTTCTGCTACCTGCTTTACTTCAAGTCCGAGCATTTCACAGCCCTTTCTGATAATCTCTCTGTCGCACTTTGCGGCAAATTTCTTATCCTTGAACTTTTTCATAAAGCTTCCGATTTCCATATCGGTGATGCCCATAGGTCTCATCCTTGCTGCTGCCTGAATGATACCCGTAAGCTCGTCAACGGTATAAAGGGACTTTTCCGCATTGTTCACAGGCTCAACATCGTTGCAGTGCCCGAAGCCGTGAGCAAGTATGACCCTTATTTCATTATCCGAAAGTCCTGCCTCTTTAAGCGGAGCCTCCGTATGCTGAAGATGCTCATCGGGATACTGCTCATAATCGTAGTCATGAAGGTATCCGAGGGCTTCCCAGTGATTTTTGTCCTCACCGAAAAATTCTGCCATACCGCCCATAGCGGCAGATACATTTTTTGCGTGAAGTAAAAGATGCTCCTCTGTTGTTGTGGTTGCAAGTAATTCCTTTGCTCTTTCAATTGTAAGCATATTTTTCACCTTATAATTTCATCTTGTCATTGATTTCTTTCATAAAATCAACATCGACCTTGATAATTTCTCTGTCATAGGTAAGAAGACCGTTGGTTTCGTCTTCTACGTCACTTACCTCTGTGTAAACGAGGGCAGAAAGACCCTTTTTGGAGATAAGGGGCATAAGGCGCTTGATGTAGAGCGTGTGAAGTGCCTTTTCGAGGGCGTCCTTAGACTTATAGATTCTGTAGCCAAAGGTCTTTTCGGTATTGAAACGGTGACCGTCAATTGACATTGAGTAGCCGCCGAATTCCGTCAGGCATATTGCTCTTTCGTCATTTTTTCCGTATTTGGGGAATATGAAGGGGGTAAAATAAATATGGAAGCTGTTTACATCACCTGCCCCCTGGTCGTGCCAGCCTGATGCGTGGTCAATTATTCTTGTGGGGTCCTTTTCACGGAAGAATTCCGCAGCTTTTACTGAGTCAAACTGTCCCCAACCCTCATTAAAGGGAACCCACAGACATATTGATACCGTATTATAAAGAGTATTTATCATTCTTTCGGCATCAACATAATATTCGTCTCTGCCCTTTTTGTCTTCACGGGAGAAGAGCTTATAATTTTCCTTGGTATCCTTTACACCGAGAGTCTTTTTAAGACCTGTTGCAAGGGCAAAGGCGGGAAGAATTGTGGTAGCTGCCTGATAATATTCGTCACCGCCGTTAATCATATCCTGCCATACGAGCATACCCAATCTGTCACAGTGATAATACCAACGCAGAGGCTCGATTTTGATATGCTTTCTGAGCATATTGAAGCCCATATCCTTCATTGTCTGAATGTCATATATAAGAGCCTCGTCAGCAGGGGCGGTGTACATACCGTCACTCCAATAGCCCTGGTCAAGAAGACCGTTCTGGAAGTAGGGCTCGTTATTGAGCATAAGACGTGTAAAGCCGTCAGCATCCTTTCCGATGCCGAACTTTCTCATACCGAAGTATGATTTTACTTCATCCTTTTCTGTCTTTATCACAAGGTCATAAAGTCTGGGGTTTTCAGGGCTCCACAGCTCATAATCACTGAGCTTGAGCACGGCCGTATCAGAGGATGTTGACACTGCACACATCTGCTTGCCTGAGTCGAGGGCAACAACAGTAATTTCACCTACGTTGCCTTCACAGAAAACCTGTACCTTAAGAACATCATTGTCTATGTCGGGAGTGATTTTAAGTGATTTGATATAAGCATCGGGCACCTCTTCAAGCCATACGGTCTGCCATATGCCTGACTGAGGTGTATACCAGATATTACCTCTTTTTGATGTCTGTTTTCCTGAAGCCTGAGAGGACATCTCAGAGGGGTCTGTTACCTTGAGGGTAATCTCATTTTCGCCGTCCTTAATTGCCTTTGTGATGTCAATTTCGAAGGGATAATAACCACCTGTATGTGTTCCGAAAACCTTACCGTTGACTGCAACCTCGCACTTATAGTCTACCGCACCGAAGTGAAGAAGCACTCTGTCATTTGTCTTTTTGAAGCTGAACTTCTTTCTGTAGTAAAGCATATCGTCGGGTGTTACATTTTTTTCAACACCGCTTAATACACATTCGGGGCTGAAGGGTACAACTATATCACCCTGATAACCCTGAAACTCTGATTTAACGGGATAGATTGCATATTCCCATATACCATTAAGGCAGGTATATGAGCTTCTTTCCATCTGCGGACGGGGGTATTCAGAAAGAGGCATTTCACGATTAAGATTTCTGCCCCAGCGTGTAAGTAATTTTTCCATTTTTATTCCTCCAGACTTAATACTGCATCAATAACTTCACCGACAGTCCTTACTTCCCTGTCGGCACGGGCAACAGCCTCATCCCAATAGCCTGTTGAATTCATCCAAATGGTTTTCCAACCGGCTGAGCGCGCACCCTTTATATCATTTACGGGGTTATCCCCTACATATACCATTTCTTCGGGAGAAAAAACAAATTTTTCTCTCATAATATCAAATATCTCTTTGTCGGGCTTATGTATATCATAGTCCCCGGTTGCAATTATCTCATCAAAACGGCTTCTCAGAGACAGCATATCAATCTTTGCATACTGCAAAGCATGGTTTCCGTTGGTTATAAGTGCCGTTTTGTATCCCCTTTCACGAAGCTCTTCAAGCATAGGAATAGTTTCGGGAAACGGTACTGCCGTAACGGCAAAGTATTTATATATAAAAGAACGGTAGCTTTCAAAGGAAGGAGGTACGGTAAAAACGCCTTTTTCCTTAAGATATCCCCAGATATTTTCCCAACCGAAATAAACAAAATTATCGTCGGCATAGCACCAGAGCTTACCGATTTCTTCATCGGTCATATTTTCATTTACCGAAAACTCCCGTCTGAGAGCAGGCACAAGAGACATCAGTGTACCGTGACGGTCAAACAGAGTATGGTCAAGATCAAAAACAACAGCCTTTATCATTCTTTATCAAACATTCCTTCAAAATCTTTGCCTGCACAATCCTCAAGAGGAAGCTCCACAGGCATACCGCTCTGCGCCGATTTATATATTGCAAGCACTGCCTCAAGAGCACGTCTGCCCGCCTTTGCATCTACATAAGGAGCTCTGTCATTTTTTATAGCATCGGCAACATCAGCAAAAAGACTGGTGTGTCCGTTACCGTATACATTTACGGTTTTTTCATGAAAGCCGTCCTTGTTATCCTCGGGATCATCAAGGAACCTCCATACTTCAATTGTATTTGCACTTGTTCCGCCAAGCTTTACCGTACCGTTTCTGCCGATAAGAGTAAGGTGTTCTTCAAGATTGAAATCACACACATTTACGGTACCTTCAACGGTGGCAACAACACCATTTTCAAACTCGAATACTGCCGTACCCACATCTTCTGCTTCTATATAAGGATGAAACTGTCTTCTTGTGGCACCGTATACGCGCTTTAAGTTATCTCCGCACATCCATCTGAGAAGGTCAATTCCGTGTATACACTGATTCATAAGCGTTCCGCCGTCGCTGGAGAATTTCCCTCTCCAGTCTGCCTGCTTGTAATAGTCTTCACCGCGGCTCCAGCGCACTGTTATTGCCGCATTTGAAAGCTCGCCGAATCTGCCCTTTTCAAGAGCTGTTCTCATTTCCTGAACTGCTTTGTTGAAACGGTTCTGATGGCATGAAGAAACCTTTACATTATGAATTTCGGAAAGCCTGATAATCTCGTCAGCATCCTTAAGGCTCATAGCCATAGGCTTTTCTATAATAACATTTATTCCTCGTTTTATTGCTTCAATTGCAGCCTCGGCATGAAGTGAGCTGGGAAGTGCAATACTTACAAGCTCAGGCTTCTCAATGTCATACATTTCGGTAAAGCAAGTATAACGGCGTATATTTTGTTCATCGCATGGCACGGCACGGCTGAACATATCATCAATATGGCTGTTATCAATATCACATACTGCCAGAATTTCAAATCCGTTTTCCACAGCGGCTTTGATATGACCGGGAGAAACCCTGCCGCAACCTACAAGTGCATATCTCATAAGCTATCTCCGTAATATATATTTATACATAGTATATTTTAATATCTGTTACATAATCTGTCAACATCAAATCACGCAAAAAAACTCCCCTGTACCGAGGTACAGGGGAGATTCTGTTTAGCTGAGACTACCGGATTTTCTCATGTTGATTATGAGAAGAGGTTCTTGAAGAATTCTGCAATCTTCTTGAAGAAGTCTGCGATGCTCTGGAAGAACTTGATGAATCCGTTGGGAGCTACGCCTTCGTCGGGAGTGATGATGTCACCTGTGTACTTGTCAAGGAGTCCGCCGAGGGAGATCTTGATCTGACGCATGAATGCAAGATCACTTGTTTCGAAGAGCTGACCGAGGAATGTGTAGTCACCGTTGAAGTCTGCAATCCAGTCTTCTGTCTTATGAGCTGCAACGTTTGCTGCATAGAAGATCTGGTATACGGTGTACATGATTTCGTCCATACCGTCCTTATCTGCTGCCATCTGTGAGAAGTTCTCAAGAAGTGAGCAAAGGAATGTGTAGCCGTCACCTGTGAGGCTGTCTGCGAGGATAGCTTCAAGAGCTACTACGTTTTCGGGGATGGAGATGAATGTAAGAACAAGTCTGAGAACAACTGTTACGAAGTCAACACTGTCTGCACCTGTTGCATACTTCATTGTGTAAGCAAGGTCACCGTTCTTGGATGTGTAGGAGATAACTTCACCGAGAGTAAGCTCTGTGATAGCTTCCATAGCAACTTCTGTAAGCTCGAAGCCTGTGTCTTCTGCAACACCTGTAAGGAGTTCATCAATGAGACCTTCAATATCAAGATCAAGGCTGAAGCCGAGAACTTCATAGAGATCAATTTCACCTGTGATGGGTTCAATTGTTTCAAGAACTCTGAGAACTGCGTTGATTGTGTTGTTGACAGCTGTTGTGAGACCGTCGGAGTTGATGAAGTATACGATACCGGGAAGAGTAGCGAGTAATTCATCAATAGGATCTGCGAGGATTTCATCAACACGGCCGAGGAGAGGATCAATGATGCCTCTGAGAAGTGCTTCGGGATCGCCTGCAGCAGCTTCCTTATATTCAGCGGGAGTCATAATCTTTTCGTTATCATAACCGAATGCTTCAAGAATCGGTACGATACCGTATGCATAACCTTCAGCACCGTGGATGATTACATAGCTGTTTTCATCTGTGCCTACAGTACCTTCAACACCGTCATCCTTATTGAAGAATGCGAGGTCTTCGTCTGTAAGAAGGAATGCAAGTAAGGGATATGCAGGTGAAAGTATATCGAGAAGTCCGTCAATGAATGCTTCCTTGTCGCCTTCTGCGATAGGTGTTACTTCATAAGTATCCCAGTATGCTACGTTTACGCCGAGAGAAGCGTTAAGAACGTTTGCAATGTGTGTGAAGAGTTCTTCACCGATGCTGTCCTTAAGGTTAGCAATAAGTCCCTTAAGTGCATCTGCTATTGTTACGAGGAGATCAGTCTTATAGATTGTAGTACCGATAAGCTGATCGAAGATATCCTGGAGACCGTCGTAAACATCACCGTCGGGAGATTCTACGCCGAGAAGAACGATCATTGTATCAATGAAGCTGGGAAGCCACTTTGTAATGTATTCGCCCATTTCTCTTGTGTAGAGTTCGCCGTACATGTAGTCATAGAGACCGTCACCTGTTACAGGTGAAAGTACCTCACCTGTGTCTGCCTTATCAGTGAAGATCCACTTGTAGGGTTCCATGGGAACTTCAACTTCAGCATCTGTAAGGAATGCCATAATTACATTGTAGATAGCTTCGTCGCCGAAGAGCTCTACGAGAGCTTCCTTGTTGCCTTCGTATACAAATGTATCAAGAACGATTGAAAGTACGATTGTGATGAAGTCGTGTGCTTCTTCATCTTCGGTGTATTCCATTCTGAATGCACCCTTACCTTCAGCGTATTCATAATAGTTGAGTTCGCCGAAGTAGAATGTGCCGAGGTAGTCACCTACTGCGCCCCAGAGATCGATACCTGTTGCATCCTTGAGGATGTTGCTGATACCTTCGAAGCTGAGGTCAGAAATTGTGATACCGAAGAGACCGTCCCAGCTGTAATCATTACCAAGTGCATAGCCGAGGCCTTCCATGATATAGGTTGCAGGCTGGAGAAGGTTTTCAACACATACGGTAAGACCGTCTGCATTGATGAAGTAGAAGAGGTTAAGAAGAACATCAAATACTTCGTCAACAGGATTTGCAAGGATTTCATCGAATCTGTCACAGATTCTGAGAAGGATTGTTTCAATAACCTGCTCTGTGATGGATTCGTCACCGTTTACTTCGGGGATTTCACCGATATTGGTGTCAACACCGAGTGCGGAAAGGAGAGGAGCAAGACCGTTTACATAGCCTTCGCCGCCTGTAGCGGTAAGAAGTGCTGCTTCACCGTTTTCAAGAGTAGTGAAGAGCTCAAGATCTTCACCGAAGAGAACGAGGTCAACGATTTCACCCATTGTACCGAGTGCTTCAGCAAGAGCCTTACAGAAGCTTGCCTTATCGGTAACATTTGTAGCCTTGTAGTTCATAAGCTCTTCAACCTCAACGTTGAGAAGAACGCCTGCGTGGTTGAGAACATATTCATCAAGGTTGGAAAGAAGATCTGCAAGAAGTTCAACAAGCATATTAACAGTGTCATTTGTATAGAGATTGAAGCTGCCGTTAATGAATTCGTTGAGGCTTGCATAATCTGTGGACATTGAGATGATGAGATCTACGATTTCGGGAAGATTGTCAACAAGATATTCTGCTGTTTCTTCATTCCAGTTGTTATCGTATTCGATGTAGTGGAGTGTACGCTCGGGAAGTGCGGGAAGCTCTGCGAACTTGCCTTCGAGAGCATTCTGGATAGCTGCATCGAGTTCCTCATCTGTGAGACCAAGGTAGTATACCCAGTTCATATCAGCGGGAGTGAATTCCATCTTCTGTGCGAAGATTGCTGCGATGTTGGAGATAATACCGTCTGCAAGGCCGAACTTACGTTCAATTGCGCCTGCGTTATCGTTGTAGAGAACTGCATCAACTGCGAAGGAAAGGATGAAGATGATGAGGTCGCCTCTTGCTTCTTCAGTTACCTGCATCTTGTATGCGAGTTCGCCTGTGGATGATACATAAGGATCAACATCGCCGAGATAGAACTTCTTGAGGATGTTTTCACCGTTTACATCACGTACAAAGGTTACTGTGCCGTCAGCATTTACTGTGGTGTAGCCCTTGAATGCATTGTTGAATTCGAAGTCACCGAGAACTTCAAGATCTTCAAGAAGAGTAAATACTGCTTCAAGATCAAGCTTTTCGATATCAATACCGAAGAGAAGTTCCTTGAGATCGATATCAGCAATACCGTTTTCATTGAGAATGTTGATTACGTTGAGAACGGAACCTGCAAGGTTACGTACTGCAACTGAGAGACCGTTTGCATTGATGAAGTAGAGAAGATTGGGAAGAAGTTCAATTGCCTCGGGAATGAGGTTTGTCATGATTTCGTCATATCTTGCAAGAACTGCATCAATAACGGGTCTGAACATTGTTGCGCAAGAGGGAGATGCTACGAGTGTGGGAAGGTCTACGCCGATTGCTTCAAGGATGGGAGCAAGACCGTACTTATAACCTTCGTTACCTGCGATCTTGAGAAGTGTTGTTGTGCCGTCTTCATTCTTTACGAAGAATTCGAAGCTGTCGCCGAAGAGGAGCCAGTCAAGAACTCTGAATACGGGAGTAATAACTTCTGTAAGACCTGCAGCAAATGTAGACTTGTCATAGATTTCAGCATCTGTGAATTCCATGTCTGCCCATACTGCTACATCAATACCGAGAACCATACCTGCAACTTCAAGAAGTCTTGCGTCGAGAAGGTTGTAAAGCTCACCGGTAAGATCAACGATTGCGTTGAGGTATTCAGCCTGGTAGAGGTTGAAGGAGCCTGCAATCATTTCTTCGAGAGTTTCGTTTTCACCGCACATTCTCATAATACCGAGAACGAGTTCATCAAGATGATCATAGAAGTAGTTACCAACTTCCTGAGTTACATCTGACTTGTAGGTGAAGTAGTTCATAAATGCAGTTGCGGGAAGAGAGATATCGTATGTTACGGGATCAATTTCGCCGCCCATGTAGTTCCAGTTGAAGTCTACATAGTTGGGTTCTGCACCGAGTGTGGGAATGATTTCAACGATGTCGTTGATTGTGCCTTCGTCAAGACCGAGGAGAGTTTCAAGAGCTGCAATGTTGTCAACGCCTGTTTCTTCGTTCTTGTAAAGTGCTACTTCGAGAAGAAGGTTAACTACGATTGTGAGCATTTCAGCTGCGCCTTCAGTTTCGGAATATTCCATTCTGAATGCGGGCTTGCCGTTTGCAGATGTGTAGTAAACCATCTGACCGAGATAGAAGTTATCGATCTTTGCATCGGAAACAACGTCAATGATTTCAAGACCTGTTGCTTCTTCAACTATACCGAGGATATAGAGAAGGTCAAGATTATCAAGAGTAATCTTATCTTCTTCCATGCCGAGTGCTTCAGCAAGGAACTTTTCAACGCTGATCTTCTGATCTGCGGGAAGAACTTCATTTACTGTATCAAGGAGAGCAAGTACGCCGCCTGCAAGGTTGTTAACGATTGCAGAGAGACCGTTTGCATTGATGAAGTAAAGAAGATTGGGAAGAAGTGCAAGTGCTTCATCTACGGGGTTAGCAAGAATTGCTTCTGCACGTGCAAGTAAGTTGTTTGCAAATGTGTAGAATACTTCTGCTGTGCCGTCGCCTTCCTTAACTTCGGGGATTGTTACGCCGAGAGCCTCACAGAGAGGTACAAGAGCGTAGTTAAATCCTTCAGCACCGGGAAGGTTGATAAGAACCTGAATGTCAGAGCCTGCAACTGTGCTGTTGTCAAGGTCTGTATCCTTATCAAAGAACTGGAGATCGTCTGCAAAGAGAATCCAGTCAAGTACGGGGAATACAGGATAAAGTACCTGATAAAGTCCCTGAACGAATGTGGATCTGTCTGTAATCTGATCTTCAGTGAACAGAGCCATTTCGTTGTATACACCGAGATCTACATTAAGAACTATACCAAGGAGATCAGTAATAGCTGAATCAAGGTTACCTGTGAGATCTTTTACGAGCTCAATGATAGCATTGAGGTTTTCTGCTGTGTAAAGATCTTCGTTGAGTGAGAATGTGTTTGCAAGGATTTCACCGACTGTTGTTTCGCTGCTGCCTGTCATTGAAAGAACTGCTGCGATAATGTCGTTTCTGTTCTGGAAGATATAGTCTGCTGTTTCTTTGTTCCAGTCACTTGCATAGCTGAGATAGTTGATTGTTCTGTCGGGAAGAGTTACTACAGAACCGGGCTGAAGCTCTGAAATATCAACGTCTTCGTCGAAGTAGAACCAGTCGATATCCACAACTTCGATTGTGTAGCTTTCCTTGATAGCCTTAACGATACCCTGTACAAGACCTGCATCGAGACCGAGAAGTGATTCAAGAGCAGCAGCATTGCCGTCCCAGAGAGCTACGTCAATTACGAATGAAAGAAGGATTGTAATGAAGTCAGCGAAGTCCTGATCATTGTTGAATCTCATCTTGTATGCGATCTTACCGCCTGCTGAGTTGTAGCGGATTACTTCGCCCATATAGAAGAGGTCAAGCTTGTTGCCGACTACATCTGTGATTTCGAGACCTGTGAACATTTCAACAAGCTCGAAGATGTACTGAAGGTTGATACCGTCAAGTGTGAATACGAGCTCTTCATTACCTGTTGCATCTCTGAGAAGATCCTGAAGAAGAGCATCAATATCAACTTCGCCTTCAGCATCTGTAAGAAGAGGTAAGAAGCCGTTTACGAGATTAAGAGGACCTGCTACAAGGTTATAAACTGAAACCTGAAGACCGCCTGCATTAATGAAGTAAAGAAGCTCGGGTATAAGGTTGATGATTTCGTCAACAGGGTTATTGAGAAGCTCATCAATTCTTGTGAAGAGTGCATTTGCAAGGTCCTTGATGAATGTTTCCATATCAACAGATACAGTTCTTTCAACAAATATTGCCTTACCGTCATCACCGAGAACTACGTTGCCTTCTTCGTCAAGAAGTTCTGTCTTTTCTCTTGTTGCATACTTAGCATCAAGACCGAGACCTGAACAGCCGAGTGCTTCGAGAATAAGTGCAAGACCTTCTCTGTAGCCGTTGGAGCCCTGGATTGTGATAAGAACATCTTCAGCTGTAGCTTCTGTGTTACCGTTGAAGAATTCATAGTCGTGGCCGAAGAGGAGCCATTCAAGAAGTCTGTATGCAGGCTGGAAGAGAACTGCAGCACCTGTGATGAATTCATCACGTGTAGCGATACCGTATGTCTTGATCTTTTCGCCTGTTGCTTCATACTGTTCGTTGCCGTCAGCATCGAGAACTGCGTTGCCGTCTGCGTCAACAACGAGAGCCATAACGTCTGCCATTCTGTATGAAAGACCGTTTTCAGCATCTACTTCGTAGGTTTCGCCTTCAATCTTATTTTCGAAAGCGTATTCATTATTCCACTGAGTAAGCTCTGCGCCGAGAACAGCACCGATTACTTCAATGAGAGTCTGATTGAGAACTGCATCTTCACCAAAGAGGAGAGGAGCTACGAGGTCAAGAAGACTCTGGAGTGTTTCACCTGTGAAGATATCTTCAAGGTTAAGAAGTTCCTTAAGTGTTGAGGAAACTGTTGCATTCTCGTCTTCAACAAGACCTGTCATACCGAGTACTGCAAGAACGAGGTCTTCAAAGCCTTCAGCTGTCTTGGAAGCACTTTCATATGTCCAGTCTGTTGTGTAGTTGAGGTACTGGAATGCGTAGCCGGGAACGAGAAGCTTACCGTCGCCGTCTGTCTGAACGAGGTTGTCTCCGTCTTCTTCCCAGTAATCCCAATTGATATCCTTATAGATAACGCTTGAGGGATCTCTGAGAGCACCAACGATGTTTTCTACCATACCTGTGCCTTCAGCAGCTTCGTCACCTGCAATAAGCTTATCGATAGCAGCTGCGTTGTTGTATTCAACAAGTTCGCCGTTTTCGCCTTCATATGTGCCGGAGTCAGTTGCTACTTCAAGAACGAGAGCAAGGAGAATTGTGATCATATCGTGACGCTGTTCAACGTCAGAGTATGTCATTGTGAATGCTGTCTGTCCGTTTGCGGATGTGAATGCTTCAAGCTGACCTACATAGAGAGTTCTGAGGTATTCAGCAAGATCGCCTCTTACATAGATACCTGTAAAGCTTGAAAGAAGTCCGAATATAGCGGAAAGATTAATATTTGTAACATCGATACCTTCAATGTTTGTAAGGTCGATCTGCTGATCCTCGTCAAGAACACCGTTAACGATTTCAAGAACCTCAACGAGAGAATCAAGAATATTCATTACTGATGTTGAAAGGCCGTTTGCATTGATGAAGTAAATGAGGCCGGGAAGAGTTTCTACGAGCCAGTTTACGGGATCTTCTGCAAGCATATCAACAAAGTTGGAAATGATTTCAACAAAATCATGAACGAAGAGCTCTTCGTTGTAGATCATATTGCCGTTTTCATCTCTGCCGTTTTCGTACTTTTCAGCCTTATAATTTGTAAGGTCAAGTCCGAGAGCTTCAAAGATGGGTACGATACCCTTAGCATAAGCATTGAGACCGTTGATAACAAGAGCGTCATCACCGTAATCGCCGGCTTCGGGACCGTTGCCGATTGTGTGGAAGAGTCTGTAGTCAGAGCCAAGGAAGATAATTCCGAGAAGGCTTGCTGCAGGAGTAAGCATTTCTGTAAGTGCTGCAAGGAATTCATCCTTTGTATCAATGTAATCTGCAGCCTCTGCATCTGCCCACCACTTATGAGTTGTTTTTGCAACATATTCGTATTCGCCTGTGCCGTTACCTTCTTCGTCAAGGATTTCTGCATATTCAACATAGTTTACCCATGATGAAAGGTCGATATCGAGCATGTTGTCGATGATTGCAAGAAGTTCCATGGGAATCATTGTGAAGAGGTCGCCTATAAGGTCAGCGAGCATCTTGATTGTGTCTGCATGGAATACTTCTGTTGTGAGAAGTTCGTTGATGAAATCTTTGAAGCTGTCTGCGTCTTCATCAAGCATAGGAGTGATGTAGTCGAGAAGGTTCTTGAGAACTTCATCAGTTGCTACAGCAGTATCCTCTGTCCAGTCTGTGTAGTAGTTAAGGTTGTTGATGGAGTGGTACATTGAAAGATCAGAGTACTTCTGAAGTGTCTGATAATCACCGTCTACCCATTCGGTTGCGATGTCGGTAACTGTGTCACCGTCATATTCTGCACCGAATACCATCTTACCTTCAAGGAGATAGTCCCAGTTGGGCTGTGTGCCCATTGAGTCTGTCTTATCATCAAAGATTGTCTTGATAGCTGAAAGAATACCTGATGCTGTTACGCCTTCGAGGGTTCCTTCGCCTTCTTCAGGAGCGATGTCCTTAACGAAGCCGAGCATCTTATCAAGAGCAGCAGCGTTATCGCCGTAAAGGAATACGTCGATGAGAGCTGAGAATGTAACTGTGATTGTGTCAGGTCCGTTGTAGTCAAGAGTATATGCCGTCTTACCTGACTTGGACTGATATGCTCTTACACCGTAGGTCTCACCGTCTCTTGTATAAGGAACAGCCATTCCTTCAAGTGCGTATGAAAGGGGTGAAAGGTCAAGTCCGAACATTGTTTCTACTACGAAGTAGATAGCTTCAAGATTAAGCTTTTCAACTGAAAGAGCAAATATACCGTCTACAAGCTCTTTATCTTCCTTAGCCTGTGCTTCGGAATATTCGGGAGCATCGCCGCCAAGGTCAAGAAGGCTCATAAGAAGGTCTGCGATGGGAGTTGTGGGATAGTTAACTGTATCGTCCTTGTCATATACAAGACCTAAGTAGCTGCAGAGGAACTGATGAACAATAGCATCAAGGTTTACGTCTGCAATAGGACGGATTGTGTCGACAAGATTCCAGATGGGATGAATAAGGTTCTTGAGGAGTGTTGAAATACCGTCTGACTGAATGAAATAGAACAGGTGAGGCAGTAAGTCAATAACCTTCTGAACGGGCCCGTATTCAACCATAGCACCGTCAACCATAATGGTTTCGATTGTAAGAAGCTCTGTAACTCTGTCAAAGAGCTTATTTACAAGGTATTCAAAACCTGCAGCAGAGTCATTCTTGAAGTTTGCATTGTACTCTTCCTGTGTATAGAGGTCATAAATACCGAGCATTTCGTATACAGGAATGATAGCGCCCTTATAGCATTCTGCACCGTTGATTACGATAGCAGCATTGAAGAGCTCAAGGTCTGTTCCTGTGAAGAGAAGACCAACAATGGGAGCTAAGGGTTTAAGAAGCTCACAGAAGATAGCTGTGAATACTTCACGTGCATTTTCTGCACCGTCAACAAGTGCTTCATTGTCAACATACCAGAAGTATTCCTTGATAACGTTTCCGTCATCATCTGTTGCAACTGTTCCGTCTTCATTAAGCTTATCCTTAACTTCAACATTAAGTGCGGGGAATTCGTTTACATAGCCTTCTTCACCGGGCTTGAGAGGAGCGTATTCATCAACGATGAGTTCGCCTGTTTCTTCGTCATACTTGGGAGTATAATCATATGTCAAGTAACCGAAGGACTTATACCATGTAAGAAGGTCAACACCTGTGTCAGCGCCACCGGATGAAATCTGATCCTTAACAAGGTTAACGATCATTTCTTCGCCTGCAAGGCCTTCGCCGATGCCGTTTACAAGTTCAATAACATTCATAATGCCTTCGTTATTGAACATTGAGTTAATGATATCCTGGAGATAAAGGTTAACGTTGCCGTTATAATCCTTAAGTAATTCGGGATCAATCATGTTAACGATGGTGTTAGCCATAGCGTCAACATTATTATAGAGGTATTCAGCCTTTTCTCTTGTCCAGTTGTTTGCATACTTGAGGTATACAAAGTCTGAAGCTGTGAGATTGTATCTTGAGCCCTCTTCATTGGAGATATACCAGTCATAATCCTGAAGAGCATAGTCCTGGGGAAGGAAGAGCTCAACAAGAGCTGCTACAGCATCATCAGCATTGATACCACCGAGAATTGCGTCTATCTCTGTGCCGAGTGAGCCTACACCGAAGGTCTCAAGAAGACCGGAGAGGTTACCGTCAACAGCGATGAAATCAAGGAGCCATGTGATGATAGCATAAAGCATGTCGGGCTTATCAGCAACAATTGTGTGTCTCTGACCGCCACCGAGATTTGTGTCATTGAGGTTCTGGGTTCTGATAGATGAAACAACCTGATGCTGACCGTAGGAAGCCCACTGACCTGCGTTGATTGTGGGAATAGAAATAGCTGCATAGTCAAGCTTAGGTCCGTCGCCTTCTTCGGCTGCAGTTTCTGTTTCTTCTTCATCCTCTGCGGGAAGAAGGAAGTGGTCGATGATACCGTTAATATCGGAAAGGTCTTCAACACCGAGGAGTTCCTGAAGGTCAAGAAGTTCACCGAGATTAAGGTCGAAGTTAAAGTCAATAAGGTCTGAAAGAGTTCCTTCAAGAACACCTGAAAGAAGGTCAACAGCCCAACCGATTGAACCACCGGATGCATCAAGATCATAAAGCTCAGCACCGATGTGTATACTTGTTGAAAGAGCATTGAGCATGGGCTGAACAAAGCCGTATGCAACAGACTGCATGAGGTTGGGAACGATACCCATTACTGTGTCGATGGGCTTTTCAGCAACTTTTTCAATAAGAGAAAGGAGGGGAACGAAGAGTGCATTTGCAAACTGAGCAGCAGATGCACCGTTACCGGATGTACCGAATGTGGTGGAAAGAGGATATGTAACTGTGGGGTTATTGTTTCCGATTGTTGCGGAAATGCCGATAGTCTCAAAGAGAGCACCCCAAACATTGTTATAGCCCTGAACACCGTTAAGTGTAAGCTTAAGATCACCACGAACTGATACATTATTTGCTGTACCTGAAATAATCTTTTTAATGTGAAGCGAAGGACAAGTTGCATAAAGAAGGTTGGAAGCCTTTGTATCAAGAGTATAGTTAGTGAAGAGAACCTGAAGCAGAGGAAGAATGGAGCCGAAAACATCACCGATTGCAACACAGAAGGAGTCGTAATCCGTAACACCCCATGCATATGCTTCAAAATCTTCTATGGTAAGCTCACCGTCATTATTACCGCCGTATTTGTCGAGCTTTGCCCAGCTTTCGTATTCTGCTCTGTTGTTTGGGTCACCGGCTCTGAGGTTAGCGATAAGAGCATTATACTTACCTGCTTTACCGTTTGCTGTATTTGCGAGATGGTTAGCAAAGGTATGCGGATAGAACGAAAGACCGAGTTCTGCGAATGCATCAGCAAGAAATGCAGTGTTATTCTTACCGTTAAGGTACACATTAAGAGTACCTGTAAGCTCATCAAGAGCATCCTGAGGAATCTTTGAAAGGTCAATAGCACCGTCAGCATATGAATCTGTAGCTCCAGTAATCATACCTGTTTCAGCAAGCATACCGTCAGGCTTGAAAAGATCACCGATAAGTCCGCCGATAAGATCTCCAAGCATAGGATAAAGTGCAGAAACAAGTGTATTGATCAGCTCATCCTGGAAGAGCATATCGTGAAGAAGGTGTTCAATATACTCGGAAAGAGTATGAACCGCAGGAAGCATTTTTCCTGTGGGATTTCCGTCTTCATCAAGCTCAGCCTCTTCTGTTTCACGGTATACACCGAGAAGCTTTGTGAAAGCTTCGGATGTGATGAAGGAGTCAAGCTTGCCGATAACAGCATTGATCTTTTCTTCTGTTACTACATAGTCGTCTTCGTCAAGGTAGTCTTCACGAACCATATCCTGAGGAAGAGCATAACGTGTGGTATAGTAGCCTGAGCCTGCGGGAGTATCAAGCTGAACCTGTCTGAAGGCATTCCATGCCTGAGCAATAACATTCGCAGCAGCCTGTTCATATGAAGGAATAAAGCTGTGCCACTCTTTGAGGGTTATAGTATCATACATTGTGCAGTTGTTGATAACCCATTCATAGAGTTCATTATCAATATTCTTAACGCCTCTCTTTACAGCAGAGAAGTTTGAGTTGTTTACCTCATCAGCTGCAGTTCCGTCAAAATTGCCGGAATCATTGATATCGTAAGCACTGTTAAGAAGATTGAAGTGCTGATCATATGACTTATTGTAGATAATTCCGTAAAGAGACTTTACGAATTCATCAATAATTTCGGGATAGTCACCGTAAATCTGCTTTGCTCTTTCTGCACCGAAGGAGGCAACAGCATTATTGTAAGCAGCTCTGAGCTCTGCAGCCTTACCTGTTGCAGTGCCTAAAAGCTGAGCAATTGACTTCCATGAAACAAGATGATATCTTTCATGTCTTACAGCTTCAAAGTATGTGAAGAATGAAGCAAATGTAACCTCGTGGCCTCTGTACTGAATTTCCTTGAAGAGCTCATCTGTGAATGCAAGGAATTCTTCATAAGAAACTTCACCGAGTTCATCGAATCTTGCAGAAACTACATCCTGATCCATCTTAGCGAACTTGTTCTTATGACCCTGGAAGTAACCGTATGCCTGTTCAAGCATTTCGTTATCAACGGGGCAGGTTTCGCCGTTCTGTGTATAAGGATAGCTGAGATAGTTCTTAACACCCCATTTGGATGTGTCGTCACCGAAGTATACGGTTTCGTCATTTTCCATACGGAATGCGATTTCATTGTAGATAGCTGTGATATCCCATGTATCGATAAGATCCTGAACTAACTTGATATGATTATCAAAAAGACCTACAGAATAACCATAAACGTTTGCAAACGCATTTTTGATACCCTGTTCCTGAGACTCAATAACAGCTTTGAGTGTTACAGTGTCATCAAGAAGCTCAACAAGCTGAGCTCTTACTGCAGGGTCTGTAGTCCAGTTGTCAGCAGCTGTCCATGTTTCATAAGCATCTCTGTCATGATAACCGTCAAGATGTGTGCCTTCGATGATCCAATTGAGAATGGGGGCGAAGGAAACAGCAGTAACAGCACCTGTACAGGCATTAGCAAAAAGCTTATGTCTTTCTATAATAGTATTGCCTATATACATATTGATATAGAAATTGTCTATACCTGAAAGTGCATTATAATAGGTAAGGTATGTAGGCTCTATATTTTCGAGCTTTTCAAGATCCCAATAATAGATGCAGGTCTGGTCAGCCATATATGCATCATAATCTGCCTTGAAGGTACCGTTTGTATGATTAAGGTAATTTGTGATGGCAGAAAGGTTGGGAGTAGCACTTGTACCGTTAGTTACAGAAGGTGTACCGTTGGTGTAGTAACCTACGTTTCTGTAGTAGTAGTCAGTACCGGAGTTGTTGTTAGTACCACTTTTTGTTGACCAGTTAGATGTATAGTAGTCCATATTACCGCCGGCAGGGGTAGCAGTCATAGTATACTTAACTGATGTGTTGATGTTTGCAGGCACCTGTGCAGCAGTAGCACAGTCAGCAACAATAGCAGCCTTGACTGTACGGGTAACAGTAACATTTACGGTGATATTGCCTGTAACAGGCAGGCTTGAGGGCCATGAGCCCAGCTGGTACGCAGTAAATGTAGGATTACTGTCACTATAGACAAGATTACCTGCCATAGGAAGCAGCTGATCGATAAAATCCTGCTGATAAGAGTTAAGACTGAGCTTACCCTTGATATAAGCACGCATTTTATCGTGGTGATTATAGCTTGATGCGTCTGCCTTAACGATTGCATACAAAGCATTGGCTATCGAATAAAGATAACCCTTGTCTGATGTATCGTCAACCGTAACGGTATTACCGTTTGCGTTAACAGCTGCATTTGCTCCTGACAGATAGCCGGCAGCCTTTGCTGTGTCAAAAGCAGCCTGCAATGTGTTCCACTGTGCTGTTGTCGAAGCGTCCGCTGTGGGAACGAGCTCCGGCAGAGCAATAGAGAAACAGCTCAATGCCATGAGCAGTGAGAGAAACATACTAAGAACTTTTTTTGGCAACTTAGCTCTTGTTTCCATAAAAACACTCCTTCTCTTTTAGATTAGTTTTGAAAAAACTAATACAAATACTCCGAAAATTGTCCTTATTTTAGGGGCAACTCCGGGTATAATATATCATCAATATCATACCACATCCAAATCCGATAAGTCAACACAGCCTTTTGTTACTTATTACATAAAAATTAACTGAAAAAAATGGTTGTTTTCAACAATTGAAGAACAGATTTTATTTTAAATATCCGCTTTTTATGAACAATTTATTAACTGCTCCGGAACACCTCCCTTTCTTACTCCTTCTCTTGACTGTGTTTTTTAATATATAGGAAATTGCTCGCAGAAGTGAGCAATTTGCATATATCAAGAAACACCGATTCCCCCAAGATTGGGGGGCAGGGGGTTGACAAATCGTAAAATTTTTTCTTATAATTGTTATAATAATATATATATTTGTACGTTGGGGTGTATTATGCAAATGATAATACAGAAGCTGAAATTAATGTCAAAAACGGATATAGCGGCAGCCGTCCTTATGGGGCTTGCCTTTATCTATCTTATATTCGTTTCTTTCTGCGACGGCACCATTTCTGATGAGGCTTTTTACATAACAATTCCCGTCCGTCTTATAAACGGTGACGGATTGTTTACCGATGAATGGCACCTGTCACAGCTGTCAGCCGTTCTTACATATATTCCCGTAAAGCTGTTTATAATGATTACGGGAGGCACAAAAGGGATAATTCTTTATATGCGCCTGCTTTTTGTCCTTATGCAAACCGTTGTCGGGGCTGTATTATATAAAACACTTCGTAAATACGGCTTCGCCGCAATAATTGCAAGCATAACCTTTATGCTGTTTTCGGTTATCGCCCTCAATACGCTCAGCTACAACACCATGGGTGTTGCTCTTCTTATCCTTCTTATATGCACGGCTTATTCTGTCACCGAAAAGCCTTCACTTATAAAGATGTTCCTTGCAGGCTCACTTATTGCGATGTTTATACTCTGTCAGCCTGTAGGACTTGTATTCTACGGTGCTTATTTTGCTGCAGTGTGTGTTTTCTTTGTCTTAAACAAAAGCAAAAACAAAGAAATCCCCTATCCCTTTACGTTAAAGCCTTTTGTTGCGACAATTGCAGGCATTCTGCCCGTTCTCATTTTCTTTTTGTATCTTCTTCTGAAAAATTCAGATATCACCACCATAATAAAATGCATTCCCGGTATTCTTTCGGATGTTGAGCATATGGTAATTTCCGAAAACCTCGGCATAAAGACATTTTCTGTTATTCAGTTTTTTGAAGATATGTCTATGGCAGCAGGGCTTATCCCTCTTATTCTTCTTGCCGTATGCATAGCCGCAGGACTGTTTATTAAAAAAACAAACAAAAGCCTTGCGATAATTATTACCGTTGCAGGTACGACTGTATTTACCGTCATATTCTTTTACCGTCTGCTCTTTACCGGCGGGACAACCGAAACCGATGACATCAATTTTCTGCTTTTTCCGTTGGCGCTTGCAGGTATTTCTTTCTATGCACTGTCGGAAAAGAAAAATAAAAAAATCTTTATCCTTTTCTGGTGTGTCGGGGCAGCTTATGCACTGTTAATGACAATCAGCTCAAACCTGAGACTTCACGCAAGTGTAAACGGCTATCTGATAGCAGCTCTGGCTTCTGTAAATTTTGCAGGGGATATACTGAAGGAGCTCAGAGCCGCCGAAACAAAGGATAAGCTCCACAAAATTACCTGCACTGCCGTTATCTCGTTTACTATAATTTCTTCTTTTGTCAGCATCGGCATTATCACAGGTACTTTTCTTGCGCTGAATGATTACAATTATATAAGAATAACAGAGGGGATTTATGCAGGGACATCGCTTCCCTCCGATCAGGCACTTGCTTATACAAATCTCCGTAAGGATGCCGAGAAAATAAAGGAATTCATTTCCCCTGAGGATAAGGTTTTTGTTTCGGAAAATATTCCTTCGGTATATCTTGAGGGAAATCTTAATATGGGTGCTTTTTCGGGTTGGTTCATTCAGGAACAGCTGATGTATCCCGAAATCAGAAACAGATTCAGAGAATATTATGAGCTTTTCCCCGAAAACATCCCCGGATATGTATATGTCCCCGCATATACTTACGCCAAATACGGACTTAAGACAAATCCTCCGAGAATGTCTGCAGAATTCCCCCTTGCACTGTTTGAGGGAACCGCAGAGGATATCGGAAACGGCATATTAATCAAGGTAACAGGAATCAGAGATGAATCAGATTAAAGAAATTATACTTAAATCAAAATATGAGCTGTCGCTTTTTGCAGTCCTGTCTGTGAACTTCCTGCTTTTCTTTACAAAAGAAGAGCTGATGTCGGATATTCTCTATCCGCTGCATCTTGTGGATGTAAAGGCAGGTCTTATCAGCCGTACCCTTGTAGGCTCAATAACAGGTCTTTTATGGGAGCACCCTACAAAGGGAAATGTATTTTTTCTGCACATATGTATTTTAGTTATCACCTTTATGCTGACTGCATTCTTCTTAGGCAGATGCATTAAGCAGGCTGATGAAAAAACAGGCAGAAATCTGTTTATTGTAAGCATTATTGTTGCCGTGCTTCCCTACGGATTTTCGACCTTTATCAATCTTTTTGAGCTGCTGGACATTTATTGGGTAATGACAATTGTCCTTATAATGCTTTTTGCAGACAACAAAAAGACGGCATATTTCATCCCTGTTCTGATTTTTACGGGGCTGTGGGTGCATTACTCATTCTTACTCGCCTTTATGCCCGTGATTTACATAATGTATTTTAACAGATGCGTAAAAGAAAAAAGCAAGCCGGCATACATTCATACAGCAGTTATGATTGCTGTAAGCGTAGGTGCAACCGCATATTTTATGTTCACCCTCAGAAGCCTTAACATATCATTCGAAGAATTCACCCGGTATTTAATAGAAAAGGCAGGGGACAAAATAACAGAATTCGAAAGACATATAGGTCTCGGCTTCCGTCCCTATGAAGATATGCATAAGCTTCAGGAATTCCTGTTTGTCCCTGAAAACATTCCCGAACCCGTAAAGGCTTTTTTAGGAAATCTGGCATATACATTCATTGACTCATCTCCTCTTGCAATCCTTGCCGATTTTATTCTTGTAAGCCCCATCGCAGCCTTCTTTATAAGCATATGGAAGAAGACCATAAGAACAGCAGAGGACAAAAAAGAAAAATTTAT
Organism: Acutalibacteraceae bacterium; assembly: GCA_045588855.1. GTDB lineage: Bacteria > Bacillota > Clostridia > Oscillospirales > Acutalibacteraceae > RUG806. The sequence goes on along the minus strand of JAZNEX010000099.1, from coordinate 29,188 downwards.
ATATTTCCTCTGCCTCATAACACCCCTTGTACAGGTCTTCTCATGCTTTACATCCTCGGACACCTCAAGATGGCTGTCACTTCTTGTTATTTCACAGCTTTTCATCCTCTCTTTATTCATAAAGGAAAAAGACTCTGCTGTCTGCAGCGTTTTCAACGGTATTATGCAAAAGCTGTCAGAACACAAGGCAGTTCTTATTTCTGTCATTCTTTTCTATATGAGCATAGTATTTGTATGGTGATTATATGAAACAGAAAAAAACAAATTACACAAAGATACTCTTTCTTACAATTCCCCTGCTGGCTTTCGTTTTATATGTGCTGAAGCTTGTTTCGGGCTATAATAATTCAGACGGAGCAGCAACGGTAGCTTACAATAATACATATCCTCTGCTGCTTTTCGGAGAATATGCCCTTATCACTCTTTTATTCATTCCGTTTATAACAAATGCAAAAAAAGAGGGAGAAATAAATCTGTACATTTTACCACTGATGCTTTTTTCGGCTCTCGGAATGATGCGTATTGATGCGGTAAATCTGACAAATAAGCTTACAACAAGCTCATCTGCCGATTACGGTCCGTCAATTATGTTTATAATCTTCTTTGTGACACTGCTTATTATGATTTATTCAAAGCACAGCCTGACAGGAGCAGTAGGAACACTTTCAGGAACTCTGATTTTTCCTGCCTTCGGTATATGCTTTGCCCCCTTTATTGCAGCTGCGGCATACCTTTGCAGACAAGAAAAAGAGAAGGAGCAGCTTGCTTCGGTTATTGCTAACACTGTTATATCTGCAGGTGCACTCGCGTATTCGCTTATAAAGCTTGAAGCAAATGATTTTTCATTTGATAAAAAATATTTACCCGTTATTCTGCTTGTGACGGCACTCGCTGTTTTCTTTGTTATAAAAAAGGAATACACTCTTCTTCCCTTAGCAGCTCTCCCCTTGTTCCCTCTTGCGGGAGGAATATTATTTACCTGCTTCCCTACCCCCGTTTTTACACTTGCAGGAAGTGTAGCCCCTGTTGTACTGCTTATGGGAACACTTACCGTAACAGGCGCAAACGAAAAAATAAAGGGCTATGCACTGGGTATAGCGCATAACCCTGCAGCTTATATAATTGTAAGTGTTTTCATTCTTCACACTGCAGCACTTATGTTTGTAAATCCCGGTTACTTCCGCGATGTCTATATGCAATAAGCCATAGTACACCCGTTATAACGGTAAGTACACTTATCAGCTGCCAGAGATTTACCCCTAAAAAATATGTCCTTTCTGCTTCGGGATAATATCTCAGATACTCGGCAAAAAACCTCATAACACCGTAAAGAATCAGTGATATCGGATACACTGTGCCTTTGCGGTGTTTTTTGCTTTTTGCCAGAAAATAAATAACAACCGCAATTATCAGACTGAGCGCACATTCAAGAAGCTGTACGGGAAAAACTCTGTGGTCCTCAAAGGGTGTTCTCACACCGTGAGCAAGCTCAATTCCGTAGCAGCAGCCATATACGGCACAGCCGATTTTTGCAATTCCGAGCATCGCATAAGTGCCTGCCGAAAACACATCAAGCAGCTCACCGTAATCGTCCTCACGGTATTTTACAAGAAAATACAGCCATACGGGAAGAAAAAGTAACGCACCGAATATACGAAGACGACTGGGATAATATTCAAAGGGCGTAAGGGACATTATAAAATTCTGAAGCTGTCCCATAAACAAGGCACTGAGAAGTCCTGTAAAAATTCCGTAAACGAGATATACTGCAATGGTCTTTTTTGCAAAGCCTATGCGTTTTGCCCCCGAATATCCCATTACGGCAGATACCATAGCACCGAGACCTATACAAAGATAGTATATTGCAAGCTTTATATCCATTTTATTCTGTGATAAAGTCTGAATAAATATCTGATTCAATGTAGTCTACGCACATAAGTCTGCAAAGCTCAAGTTCGTGAGGCTGATTTGCAGTCCATAAGCCAACCTTAAGACCCTTTTCGTGGAAGCGGTCAACAAGGGATTTATAAATACCGGAATGTGCCATATCAATATCGAAGCCCAGCTCGAGACACTTATAAACATCAGCATCCGGTTCACCGCAGGTAAGCATTATCTGCAAATCGGGGAATGCCTCGTGTGCACGGATAAGGTTGTCAAGATCAAACGACTGAAGTGAACACATCTTAAGATCATAAACCTCAGAAGCAAGTGTGAAAGCCTCATGTATTTTTTCATCGGGGAAATGACCCTTGAATTCTATGAAGCAGACCATATTGCCGTCACGGCAGATTTCGAGATATCTTCTGAAGGTACATATGTGAATTTCGGTATCGGTAAAATTATTGCGAAGAGGCTTTGCCGAAAGCTCTTCAAATGTATAATCCGAAACGGCAAGCTCTGTACCGTCAGCATATTTTACGGTATCATCGTGATTGACAACAAGAATACCATCCTTTGTGATTCGTACATCAGTTTCAATACCGCCCGAGCCATGCTCAACAGCCTTTATAAAAGCTTCCTCGGTATTCTGCAGATATTTTCCGCTGTAGCCTCTGTGGGCAATAAAACAGGGCTTCATTATAAATCATTCTCCTTTATAAGCTCTGATATATTTTCAAAAAATGCGTAAAATCCCAGGTCATTGGGATGGCAGCAATCCACCGTGGCATTTTCAAGTCCTATTTTATCATAAAAATGCTGACCGTCAAGGAAATATACATTTTTATCTCCCTGAGATTTTGCATACTCATAGGTCTTTTTTATAATCTCTTTTCTTTTTTCAACATCTTTTCCGAATACTCTGTCACAAACGCTAATCATAACAACGGGAGTATGGGGGCACTTTTCTCTGAATCTTCTGAAAAATCTTCCGTGAGTCTGCTCCAGAAATTCAGCGGTGGGAGCATTGTGGTCATAGTCATAAACAAGAAGGCTCATATCAAGTCCTGCTATATAATCACACATAAGCTCCTCAGCCTTACAGTTTCCCGAAAATCCGAGATTGAGAATCTCACGGTTAAGCGCCCTCGAAAGCATATTGGGATATGCATTCCCGGGATGAGATGCACAGCCACCCTGAGTTATGGATGAGCCGTAAAACACAACGGGCAGCTTATTTTCAAAATTATTTCCTTCGGACAATGAAGCATCTTCCTCAATCGAAATATATACTTCACTGACATTGTTGTATAAAGGAAAAAAAATCATAATATCCTTTTCGCCCTCGGGGAGATATAGCTCAGACGACCATTTTCCTTTATATTCTTCACAAGACGGTGCACGGAAAACTCCGCAGTACTTTCCGTCACAATAAATATCAAAGGAGGATGAGCCCGTAAGAGGCATATGATTCATAAGACACAAATCGGGAAGCTGCGCTGTAAGAATTATCTTTGCAGTATTGCTCCTGAATCGGAGACATCCGCCCGATGTATTATAATTCAGTGCCGATACACCTTCGCTCACTCTGTCCGCAGTCTCTTCATCCATACGGCAAAAGCCCTTTTTGCCCTTCATAAGTCCGTAAAGTTTAAAGGGAGCTTTTGTTATCTCACAGGTTTTCATCGACTCAAAAACCGGAACAGCAGCTGCAAAGTTTTTATCAATATCTTCAATTCTTTTCATTGTTTTTAACCTTTGATACTCTTAGTGTAAGGAAGCAGAACAAGGCAAAAAGCACGGCTGCGGCAAGTGATAACAGCAATACCGTAAGTCCGCCTGCGTTGAATTTTTCCGTAAAATCAGCACCACTTCTTATACCCTCAAAGGGAAGCTCATCATCCGTAAAGAAATAAACAAGGGCTGTTGCAGTAAAATAACCTGCAACGGCTTTTCGGCAAAATGCATTCACATTCATCCCGAAGGGAAGCTTTTCTTCCTTGAGCAGACTCCTTGAAGCAAACAGTGAAACGGCACCGCCGATTACTGTCAGCACTACGGTAATAATTGTACCGATAAGATCCTCATCACTTCCGATACCGTTTTCAAAAAGATGAGTTCCGATTCTCATACCGAGAGGTCTTGTAACGGTAAGACAGCAAACAAAGGTAAGAAGTGCAAAAGAGGTATAAAGATAGTGAAGCCTTCTGTTTTTTATGAGAACAGGTCTTTCAAATGATTCTTCGTGAGTATATTTTTCGGGGACATTCACAAGTATTGCCATAATAAAAAGTCCAAGCAGGAAGCCTGTGAAGAATTCCCATAATGACCAGGAGGGAGCCTTTATCCACATAGGCACCTTATCGCCAAGAGGCAGAAGACCTTTATCCGAATCCATAATAAGAAATACATCTGCAATTGTTATTGCAAGTGCGCAGGATGTATTTATAAGCAGCGAAATAACAGCCGTAAATTTATCTTTGATAACAACAAGAGCTGCTACAGATGTAAACAGCGCACCGAAGGCGGCTGACATAACATCAATACTGGTGAAATAGTTACGGGCAAAGGGAATCTTTTTTGCCCAGGACGCCGAACCGAATTCCTTGATATAAGCCATCATGGGAGACATATCAATACCGCGGTCAGCAAACCCTTCTTTGCAGAAAGCAACTGCCTCGGGGTGAACGGCTTCAATAATAAAATGAGAAAGTGAGAACTTGAAAATATATGTTACCGCATAGAAAACGGCAATAAGTATAATATAGTGTTTAAGCTTATACTCTTTTTTTGAAAACAGTGAGCCCACAACCACGGCAAAAAGAGGCATCCAGCCGAAGCCGAGAAACAACATCATAAAAAGTCCGTGTACGGGGTTGATTTCAACAAGTCTTGCAGCCTCTTCACCGGTAAAGGCGGCTGTGCTTGTAAGATATCCGCCCATCTGCGAATTCAGCGTACCCCAGCCGCCGTTTGTTATTCCCAGAAGAAATACGGCAACGGGAATCATTTCATAATTCATCTTTTTTCTTTCACCGAAAACTGCATAAATAAATAAAATCAGCATAACACCTACGGCAAACATGCCCCACATGGAGCCCCAGCCGTGATCCCCTCTGACACGCCACATAAAGCCTGTCATAAGTGCCGTTGTTATTACGGCAAAAATCTTTTTTGATACAGAAAGCTCTGCATTGGTAAGCATTTTCATAATCTTCCCTCCCGTTTCAATAATTTAATATTAACACAGTTTTTTTCTTTGTCAACAAAAAACCGACACAACAAATTATATATGTATATACATCCGGGTATGAACGGTATTGATTTTCTGGTGTTTTTTCTTTACAATAATTACAACATACTAAAAAAAGAGAGTTCAGTTATGAAAAAAAACAAAATTATCGGCATTATCTTATTGGTATTAGGTATTCTCAGCGTAATCGGCGCCACCGCCAACGGAACATATGCCGGATATGCGGCAGGTATCGGTGTTGCAGACATAGTATCTCTCGCACTTCAGGTATTTTTCGTAGCAGGCGGTATTGTCCTCATTGTAAAAAATTCCACAAAAAAAGGTTAAAAGCTCTGTAAATTTCAAATATAAAAACAGGAGATGCTTCTATGAACGATTTTATTCCGGAAAACAATCAGAACTATCCCCCCGCAGAAAACAATTTTTATCCCCCCGCAGAAAATACTCAGTATCCCCCTCAGCCCGATGCCGCATTCAACAATCCATACGGCAATAATCAGTACGGCAATAATCCTTACAATGCGCCTGTTTACGGTGCCGGACAGCCCTATGCACCTGTAAGCCGAGAAGAATTTTTTGAGACACAGGCAACCTCATTCAAAAAGGATATAAAGGGTGTACTTATTATCTGTTACATCTGTATCGTCGTAACGGCAATTGTTGCTGTTGCCTTTGGGGCATATTTCGGTCTTATTGACGCAGCCCTTCTGCTTGGTGTTACTCTCGGACTCCAGTTTAAAAAGAAAAAAGGCTTTGCCTACGGTATTCTAGGTCTTGCAATTTTTGAAGTGGTTATGTCAATTATCGCAGGCAGCTTCTCGGGATATTTATGGATTGCTGCCGGTGTATCTGCCGTTATGGCTTTCAGAAAAGCTGAAAAGGAATATAATGCTTACCTTGCAGGATTCGGTATAGCTCCGCAGAAATAACGTATTAAATCCTAAAAAATGCAAATAACGGAAAAAGGAGAATGAACGGTTTGTTCACTCTCCTTTTTTCGTTTTATTCTTATTTGTCGTAGGAGCTTGTTGAAGCAATATATTCCCCTGTTTCCATATCAAAGGAAGCAACTCCCGAATATATTTCATAGATATAAACCGTATCATCAATAAAGGTTGCTCTCGAAGTTCCGTGAGGTGAGCGTGCACAATAATCATTTTTCTTTACAAGCTCGTTGTTATTGACCTCAATAAGCATAGCACCCGTACTGAATCTGCCGTCGGAATAGCCGTTCGTATAAGTGCCCCATATTGTGTACGGAATAAGGAATGAGCTTTCACTTACTGATGTATATGCCTTAGGATTGGTTTCAAAGCTTGCATTTTCAATAACGATACTGTCAATCTCCTTAGGCGTATAAGGGTCTCTTACATCAAAAAGGCTGATTTTTGCACTGCCATCAATACCGCTTTCGGTTCCTCCCACCCCTATTCCTGCAAGAAGTCCGTCTCCTACAGGATGAAGATATGATGAGAAGCCGGGAAGCTTGACTTCACCCTTTATTTCAGGCTTTCCGGGATCGGAAAGATCTATAACAAACAGAGGGTCTGTCTGAACAAAAGTAACCACATAAGCGGTATCGCCCATAAATCTTGCAGACTTTATAAGCTCACCTTTGGCAATTCCCGATATTTCTCCAACCTTATTAAAATCCTTATCAAGTACAATAATCAGATTTTCATCTGCCTTATTGACTGCCATTCTGAGATAGCCGTTATATTCATCAATGGAATAGCTGTTGAGAATCGTACCGTCAATTTCGGTTTTATTCTTATACACAGCCTTGTCACCCGAAATATCGATAGCTGTTATCACGGTATCGGCATTACCGCTGCCGACAAATGACGGCATAAATACTGCATCTGAACTTCTCATACTGCGCCATGTGTAGCTTGTGCCGAGTATATAGAGAGTTTCCTTTGTGCAATAGGTTTCTGTAGAGTGACCCAGCACCGATACGGTTTCGGGAGCCTTGTCAGGCTCATCAAGAAATGCCGTCATAATAAGCACATAGCTTTCAGGTGCTTCTTCCTTGTCACATATGATATTTTCTGCAGGTATAAGCTGTCTTTCACCTTCATTATAGCATGCAGGCAGCAGAAGTGAGTCATCATCGGATTCATAATGCCCTGTTATACCGTAGGTGCCTATAAGAATAAGCTTGCCGTCAACTATTCTCGAGGATGAATAATATGCATCCATAGCAAGGTTCCTGACAAAAACAGGTTTTACGGTATCGGATACATCATATATATTCACACCGCAGCAAATATCGCTTACGCTATAATCCTTGTTATACACGGTTTCACTGTAGCAAACAATGAGATAATCCTTGTACTTATAAAGTCCCGATATTTCATAATATCCGTATTCGGGCTTTTTGGCTGTGATAACACTTTTCTGTGTAAGCGTACCGTCATCCTCTGCCTTAATCAGAGCAATATTTCCTTCTTCGTTTATACAATAAATATATGCTCCGTCATTTATAAAAATATCATTTTCCAATACATCCTTTTCTCTGAGATTCAGTTCACCTCTCAGAGGAGCACCTGCTGATGAAGTTGTACTTCCGCTTGCACCGGGTGCCATGGGTGCTGCTGCGCTGTTCTGTGAAAACACAACATTCTCTTCAGCATCCTCCATAACAAGCATATCATCGGTAGCGTAATAATACTTGTTCATATTATTCACATATTCAGCACCGTATTCTTTTATATAGGCAAGCAGCTCATCATAGGATGTTTCACCCGCAGCAATATGATTTTCCGCCGGCTTATTCTCATCAGCCTGTGCTGCTTCTTCATTTGCTCTGAATACACCGAAATCAAATCCGCTGTTATAAAGCACTGCAGTAACGGTAACCATAAGGCAGGCAGCAACACCTACTGCCACAAAACGGCGCACCTTTCCTTTTTTCGAGGTCTTCTGCTTTTCGGGAAGCACGAGTTTTGTTATATTTTCTTTTGAAAGACTTTCGGGCAGAGTAATATTTTCTTTTACCGATTCTTTCAGAAACTGAGCATTTTCTTTATCATTATTATTCATTATCTGCACCTTCTAACTGTTTTCTTAATTTAGAGAGAAGTCTTGAAAGGGTTGAACGCACCGTACCTGCCTTCATTCCCAGGATTTCTCCGATTTCTTCTGAAGTATAGCCGTCAAACACTGACAGAACTACAATTGCTTTCTTCTCGTGGGGAAGGGTATCAAGCAGACTCAGCAGGTCGGACCTTTCGGAATCGGAGGGAACTTCTTTATCATAAACGGACATATCATCCTGCGACACCTCATAAAGCCGCGGCTTACTTGTCAGAAGCTTACGGCATTCGTTATAAAGTATCTTAAAAAACCATGACCTGAAGCTTTCATCCTTTTTCAGGTCTCTTATTTTTCTGTAAGCATTGACTGCGGCATTCTGTACCGCATCCTCTGCATCATAGGTATCCTTCAGAGTATACAGTGCAAAACGGTACAGGTCCTGAGCATATACAGAATATAACTCACCGAAGGCATACGCATTTCCTTTTTTGGCATGTTTTATAAGATGCTGAATATTATGTCCGTCCATAGCTTTCGCCCCTTCCGTATATTAGATAGTACAAAACAAGAAACTGTTGCAGAAAAAACATAAAAATTTACTCAATATACAAAAATTTATAATAATTCTTTGGTTGAAATCAAAAACGTTTTGTGCTAAAATCAATTCACTGTTCGGAAAACAACAGTTTGTCCGTTTTACAACAAAAGGAAAGAAGTTAGTTTTTATGGCAAAAGAAAGAGAAGACCGCCGTACCCAATTCAGTAAAAAAATGATCCGCGAAAGCTTATATGAGCTTATGAAGGAAAAACCCCTCAACAAAATTTCCGTCACCGAAATATGCGCAAAAGCTGATGTAAACCGCAGCACCTTCTATGCTTATTACACGGATATATATGATCTTAATCAGAAAATCATAAAGGAGTTTTTCTCCCTTCAGAAAAAGGTTATAAAGCATATCAAGGATTCAATCAAAACAAAAACATCCCTTGACGCATTTACCTATGAGGACTTTTATACAATCACCTATTATTACCTTAAAACAGTTGAAGAAAATACCGACCTTTATAAGTTTATATTCAATCAGAACACAACTGCTTCCGTGCACGCAAGCTTCGGTAAGGTCACTTATCACACCATAAGAGACGTGCTCAATCCTATTATTGACGAAAGCCGTGCGGAAGAATTAAAGCAGGCATATACATTTGTTGCAGGCGGCACAACCGCACTCATTATGAAGTGGATTGAAGCCGGCTGTGATACACCCATTGAAAAAATCTCTTCAAATCTTGCAAAATATTATTACGGCACTTTCAAAGCACACAATATGCAGGTATAATTATTACCCCCGGTCGGAAACCGGGGGTAATCTTTTATACAAGGGGAATTGTCACATCATAATCTGTGTACCAGATACCCGAAGTAAAGCTTCTTGCTCGTACAAGAACCTCATCCTCATATACTTCAATACTATAGCCGCAGCCGTTCATTACTCTGCCTCTTATTCCCATATACATAAATGAGGGAAGATTGATTGAATGGAATGAGCCTTCGGATTCAACAGAAACATAATTATAAATATCTTCCTGACTTTCATTTACAAAGCCGTTGTGAAGATGTCCGGTAATAAAGAATACATTTTCATAATCCTTGATAATCTCTTCAACCTCATAGTTCTGATCACCGAAGCTGCCGTCAAGAATTTCAGGCTCATCATCACCCCAGGTTTCGGGAAGACCGTGGGATTGGGCAACAGGCCAATGAGAAATAAGGAAAATGGGAAGTCCCTTTTCGGATGCCTTATCCATTTCTTCTCTGAGCCACTGAAGCTGTGTATCGCTGATATAAGCTGATGTGCTTGTGCCCTCACTTGCCATTACAATAAATGTATAGCCGTTGATTTCGGTTGTGAAGTAACATTCGGTAAGCTCTCTGCCTGTGATTTCACGGGAATAGTTTATGAAGTTTTCCTTTGCAGGCTCATAAGCATCGTCATCATCTGTCCATGTATCGTGATTGCCTACAGCCATAATAATTTCACCTGCAGGCTTATAGGGTGCGAATGCAGCTTTCAGATTTTCATACTGTTCAACCGTACCGTTATCGGTAAGGTCTCCGGCAAGAACAAGTGCATCAAGGTCATCATAAGCGTGATCCATATCCCACAGACCGCACTTGAGTACCTGCATACGTGCAAATTCATCCGTCATATGAATATCGGAAATTGCAGCAAAGTTAAGCTTGATTTCGTCTGCATCCTTTACCTTATAATTATCCTCGCCGGCAAAAAAGCCGAAAACGGGGAAGGTCATAATATTAAGGAATGACAGCACAACAGAAACAAATACCTTGAATAAAAGTCCCATAATTTAACATCTCCTGTTTATTGATATAATTAATATATCACATAAAAGCACAATTTGTAAAGCACATTACACAAATTTAAATACTTACAGAAGTACAAATCAGTGATTTTTCATATTCATAAAGCACATATGCCGTTTTTTTGTCACAGGATACAGCAATATCACTGTAACCTCCCTTTTTATTTATAAGAAGACTTTCTTTTACAGAAAAATCCGTATCAAGTCTTCTTATAGTCAGATTTTCCCTTTCTGTTTTACTTGCACAGTTTGAAAGCAGCAGCTCTGAACCTGACGAAATAAAGCCTGCACAGCATATGGGATCGGGAAGCTTTTCAACAAGCCTTATATCAAAAATATTACAGCTCTCATCAAGTCTTGCCGCGGCACGGCAAAGGCTGTTTCCTTCGTGACGGATGCTTGCAATAATAGTGTCGCTTATTTCTGCCAGCGAAAACTCACTTGCATCATTAAGCTCAGAGCAAAGCTGCCCCATTTTCCAGCTTTCTCCCCTGTCATCACTGTACATTACCGCAATCACGGAGGGATGGTGGCTCTTTTTATCCTTCTCATTATAAGCAAACCAAAGAGGCACCGACAGTCTTCCCGAAGCGGTACGAAGTCCGTGACACGGCCCCGTTGCAACACAGGTCCAATTAAACTCTCCCGTAAGCCTTCTTAAATCTTCAGTAAGCTCTTTTGCATCAGACCAGGTTTCTCCTTCATCCGTGCTTTTCATATAAAACACATGGCTGTAATTGATGCAGTAAAGAAAGTGAAGCTCATCACCGTCACATATCATAACAGGGTTATTGACGGTATTCACGCCCTCGGACGAAACAAGAATTTTTACCTCTGACCAGACTTTGCCCCCGTCAGAGCTTTTTCTCATACCTATATCAATTATTGCCCAGTCACTTTCGGATTTTCTCATTTCATAACAGGCAATAAGCGTATCATTATCCGTGCATACAATACAAGGTATTCTTACTCTTTCATATCCGTCAGCATTTTCACATATGCTTTCGTACAATTTTTTCATATATAATCTCCGTAATCAGATATCCGAAAAATCCGACTATGCATCTCAGTGCACAGCCGGACTTTTTTTATTCTTCTGTTATACCGTATTTTTCTTCAAGATCCTTTATGAACTGAGAAACGGCACCGTCTGATGTCTTATCAAAGAAAATGAAAAGCTTGATAATCTTAACAAGAATTTTTACGAATGTTACCATAATTATAATTCCCCTTCCGAAATATTTATACTTTAATTATATTTTGTTTTCCTTTGTCTGTCAATAAAAAAATGTGCCCGGAGTAAAGTCTCCGGACACACCTTTAATTATTCTGTATCAGAAATTGAAATAACGCCGTTAAACACACCTACATAAGCCTTACCATTGGGGCCGATTGTAATAGGACCGTAGGAGTTATTCCAATTCTTACCTGTACCTGTAAATACCTTATAAACAGTTTCACCTGTTCTGAAGTCAATAGCTGTAAGATACCATGCAACCGCATTTTCGGGAATATCTTCATTCATTTCTCTTGTATAGACATAAACAAGACCGTTACCTGTTGAAAGCTTTGGAACAACTGTAGGAGCTGCTTCATCACTGATCCATACAATATCAGCGCCTGTACAGTCTTCGTTGAGGTCAATTCTGTAAATTCCGGGATAGCTTGTGGGGTTATTTTCAAGGAAACCTGCACCTGATTCGGAATAGTTGTTTTCTACAATGAACGATCTGCCATATGCGATAATAGAATTTTCACTTACTGAATGACCTTCTTCAAAAAGAGGAATCTCAGCAATTATATCACCGTTAAGTCTGTCGTAAATAACCATATTTACACGGCTGTCTGCATTGTCGGTGATTGCAACAACCTTTTTAATGCTTCCGTCTGCACAGGGAACATCAAGAAGAGTGGGAGTTGTACCTGAACCCTGATTGATAGCACCGGGCTTAAGGGTTGTTCCTCTGTCATAAGGAGTTCTCCATGTATAGTAGGGTGTACCGTCTTCCTTGATATCAAAGCGGTACATTGCTGTATCTGATACGATATAGATACCGTCCTCTGCCATACCAAATGTATTTTGAATTTCTTCACCCTCAAGAGTGATCATGTGAACACTGTCATCTGTAGGATCGATATAGCCAACCTCACCGGGACGTGTAACAAACCAGATATTGCCGTCGTGGTCAGGCATTGCATCAGTAAGATAAGAGCCTTCAGGAAGATAAGAGCCGAGAGCCCATTCCTTTTCAACCTTCCATTCGGGTGTGCCTGATGACTCATCTACATAGTAAATCTGAACTACATTGTCGGAGTTACCGATAATAGGTCTGTCACCTTCAAGAAGGTGGCAATAAGCACCGCCTGATGTATCACTTGAAATCTTACCAAAGTCAAGTGTTTTGATAGCTTCAAGTGTGGAAGCTCTCTGGGGAAGTCTTGTTTCACAGAGAATTTCAAGAGTTTCTGCATCCATAAGCAGAAGTCTGAAGCCTACAACATTACCGCTGATGCACATAATTCTGCCCTGTGAATCAAACATAAGAGTTGCAACAAGACCGCCGAAAACATTCATTGAACGAGAATTTACAACGGGATTAATTCCGAGAGGTCCGCTGTATGAATAAGCATCTGTGTTATAGGAGTTACCGTGCATACCATTCACACCTTCGGGAGCAAGGTAAGGATGCTGAGGCACTTCCACTTCTCCGAGAGGCTGACTTACAGCAGCTTCACCGTAAAACTTGGGAATCTTTTTGTCAACAAGAGATGTGCCGATATGTCCGCCGGGGCTTAAAAACAGCATAAGAAAAGCTGACAGAAAAGATAATAACTTAATAAAAATCGAACTCATTATTTTTCCCTCCTGAGTTTTTTATCATTATTATAATAAAGAGTATTTACAGTTTTGTCAATTAATAATTTGTAAACAACGGCTCAGGCTAATTTCTTACCCTGAGCCGTTCAATCAATTATTTAACGGTAATATAGTTGCCGTGATAGGATTCTTCTGAGAAATACTGAGTCTTATTGGAATCAACAACATTGGTGTTACCGCACCTGATATTTTCAAATACTGCCTGAATGGAGTTATTTGAACCGTCTCCGCCGTAATTTACAATTCTGTTAAGAACTCTGTTTGAAGAATAGGAAACATTTCTGAACTGAAGATTCTCAATTGTGAAATTATTGACTCCGCTATAGATAAGACAGTTAATAGCTGCTGCATCGTTACGGCAAATTTCAATATTTTCAAATGCGATATCACTGAACTTAATGGCACCGTTATCGGGATTTGTTGTTTCAACAACAATACCTATAGCAGGAATTCTGTTTTCATCCCATGTTGCATCGTGTACAAGAACATAGCTGTCTCTGAATGTAACATTGTTGATATTACGGTTACATTCACCGAAGATACCGAAGGCTCTTGCCTTGCCTGCCCATGCATAGCAGTTGCTGAAAGTAACATTATCCGTTATTGCATTTGCGTCACCGTTAAGAGCCTTGACACCGAAGATATCGTCACCTGTTCTTGCAAAGCAGCCGGTAACTGTTACATTCGTTGAGTTGCATATATCGAATGCGTCGGAGTTTGTACGGTAACCAAAGATATCCACATCCTTGACTGTCACATTATCACATCTGTATGTGATAAATGACCATTCGGGAGAGTTGATAATCTTTATACCTCTTACCTCAACATTGTTTGTGAAGGAGAATACAAGACCTCTTCTTTCACCTCTGTCAAGATGCGAAAGGTCAAGTGCACCGTAACCCATAACCTTTATATCTCTGGTGTTGTGAGCACTTACGAAGGGGAATCTGTTAAGTCCGATGCCGTTGTGGTCTGCTGCTACTGCACCGTTTTCCAGAGTTTCGGGATTACCCTGATTATCAGCATCGCTGTTGATATCAAACTTGTGGTTTGCCATAAGGTATGAACCTCTTCTGAGATACACAACCTTCTTTGTTACACTGGGGCTGCTGAATACAATAGGATCCTTAACAAGATTATATCCACTGAAGACGATAACCTCATAGCCTGCATCTCTGAGAGCCTGGATTTCGGCATCCTCATCAATCTCTTCACGTACAAATACCGTGTAAACATATGCCTGGTTATCACCGTTGAACATAAATGTATGAGCACCGTAGCCTGAAAGAATTGCGGTTACCTTTCCGTCTTTTACGGTAACACTCTCACCGAGAGACGCGGGAATAATCTTTGCATCGGTAATATTGAGTGCAGCTGAGAAAATTTCAATTTCAAATGTATTATATGCGCCCTTTTCAACATAGATTTCGGAGAAGGAGTGAAGTGAACCCTTACCTGTTTCACCTACATAAGTAAGCGCACCGTATACGGGAACTGAAACACCTTCAATCTTTGTTGTGTAATAGGGGGACTTGATGATACCGCAGGTATCAACATAACCCTGAGCTGCTACATAAACATCATCATTCTTATCGGCTCTTGCAATAAACTGTTCAAGAGTAATTCCCCAGTCATCGATATTTCTTACGGCTGTTGCATCATAGGTAAGATGAGTGAATTCCATTGTCATCTCTTCTCCGCCGTAATCACAATGCTTATCCTTATTGCTGTCGGTATGGGGAAGCTTTGAGCCTTCATCAACAAGAGTGCTTGTAAGTCCGCAGCCGTTATCACAATATGCTGTCTTTGTACCGTCACGCTTACAGCTTGCATTATTATCGGAAAGATAGTTTGTAAAGCTGTGTCCGAGAGCATCCACAATATTGTCTGTGTAATAATCATTACATCCGGGACATGTATATGTTGTATAGCCCTTGTTCTTACATGTGGGAGCCGTTACAACAGCCACATAGTTATGACCGAGAGGCTTATCAGTCTCTTCATAGTAGCTGTCAGAGCAGCGGGAGCAGGTATATACATACTTACCGGGGGTTACGCAGTCGGGAAGAACTTCTGTCTTGACATAATTATGCCCGAGAGCAGGAACTGTATCTTCACCGTAGCTGTCACCGCAGTTTTCACATACATATGCTGTTCTGCCTTCTGCAGTACATGTGGGTTCGATAACTCTGCTTCTGTAATCGTGACCGGTAGCAGTTTTTTCATCACCTACATAACTGTAAGTACAATGCATACACTTGTATGTTGTAAAGCCGTCTGTGGTACATGTTGCGGGAGTTATGTTTATCATATACTTATGGTCGCTGGTTGTACCGTATTCTTCACCGCAGAGCTCACACACAGCACGTGTGCCGCAGGTTGCCACACCGCCTGCATGACGGCAGCCGTCAAATGTGGGCTGTTCTTCTGTGGGAATTTCTTCTACGATTCCGGTTGTTTCCTCCTCGGGAAGCTCGGGAACCTCAATATCAACAAAGGGAAAAAGAAACTGAATTATTGATATAATAAACATCAATATCTTCATTGTCATTGCCATATATATTTTCCTCCGTCATTTTTATTTCATTTTATTGTAACACGAAGAATTTAATCCGTCAACTTTATTTCATAACTTACAGTTTATCATAATCAATTTTTCTGTCACGGAAATAAAATTCTCTGTCGTGCTCACCTATTTCTCTTAACACCCTGCAAGGATTTCCAACCGCTATCACATCAGCGGGAATGTCCTTTGTGACAACGCTTCCCGCACCAATAACAGTGTTATCCCCTATTGTCACACCGGGCATAACAAGTACTCCTGCTCCGAGCCAGCAGTTTTTTCCTATTCTGACGGGGATGTTATACTGATACTGCTTTACTCTCAGCTCGGGCAATATGGGATGGCCTGCAGTAGCAATAACAACATTCGGACCGAACATTGTACCGTCACCTACATAAATATGGGTATCATCCACAAGAGTCAGATTAAAGTTTGCATACACATTTTTACCGAAATGCACATGCTTTCCGCCCCAGTTTGCGTGAAGAGGAGGCTCAATATAACAATTCTCTCCGATTTCTGCAAACATTTCTTTAAGCATTTCATCCCTTTTATCAAGCTCCGTGGGACGTGTCATATTAAAGTCATAGAGCATATCAAGGCACTTCATCTGCTGCTCCATTATTTCTTCATCACCGGGCTCATATATTTCACCCGAATGTATTTTTTCAATATTTGTCATAATATCACCTTTTGTAATGCTTCTTTATAATGATATTATAATTGTTTCCGATTGTCAATCGGCTTTATTTGTTGAGAATCCATATTGCGAGATTCAGGTATCCCGCAAAGCTCACCCAGATAATATAGGGAATCTGAAGATATGCCGCAAAAGGAAAAATTCCGCGGTATTCCCATACGGTTTTCAGAATCAGGATAAGCAATACAGCAAGAACAATAAATGCCGGCAGAAACAGTCTGAAATTAAAAAACAGAGGACTCCATATAAAATTCACTACCAGACTTGCCGCATACCACAGCAGGGCATTTACGGCTTTGTCATTGTTTTTATCCCTCTGCAGCCACACCATAGCTGCACTTATACCCATAAGAAAATAAAGCACTGTCCAGACAACGGGAAACAAAAAGCCCGCAGGTGCAAGCGGAGGCTTTATAATCTCATCATAGATATTCATATTGTCCCTTGTGATAAAAGCCGATATGCCTCCCACGGCAAGGGCTGTGAGAATAAAAAACACATATGCCTGTACTGCTTTCTTTTTTCTTTCTGTCATTGAATATTCTCCTCTCAGATTTTACAGTGCATATATAAAAAGGAAAAAGTATTATTCTTGTCAAAAATATCTCAAAATATCCGACTATATTTATGCTTCTTTTTCACTTGAAATATATGTATATATATTATATAATATATTCTGTATAATTATGTAGAGAGTTGCGTGCTTTTATGGCGTATGATAAAAATTTTTCAAAAACAAGAGAAGGCGGTAATTTTTCCGAAAAAAGAGGCTACGGCAGAGACCGTGATAACAAAAAAAGCTTCAGAGATAATGACCGCGATACAAGAGAAAACCGCGAAAATGACAGACCCGAGCCCCGTAATGACCTCATTATCGGCAGAAACGCAGTAAAGGAAGCTCTTAAAGCCGGCAGACCTGCCGACTCGCTTCTTATACAGCGCGGCGACCTGTCGGGAAGCGTTAAGCCGATTATTGCAGAATGTAAGGAAAAAGGCATCATTGTAAAAGAGGTTGACTCAAAAAAGCTTGATTTTATGTGCGGACATGCCCACCATCAGGGAGTTATTATGATAGCTGCCGCCCACGAATATTCAAGCGTTGAAGAAATACTAAAAAAAGCGCAGGACAAGGGCGAGGCTCCCTTTGTAATTATCTGCGATTCCCTTGAAGACCCTCATAACCTGGGCGCGATTATCCGTACAGCCGATGCTGCAGGCGCTCACGGTGTCATTATTCCCGAAAGAAGAAGCGTAAGCCTTTCGGGTATTGTAGGAAAAACATCTGCAGGTGCACTTGAATATGTACCTGTGGCAAGAGTAAAAAATATCACTGCAACCATAAAGGACCTGAAGGAAAAGGGACTGTGGGTTTACTGTGCCGATATGGACGGTACTCCCTACAGACAAGCTGACCTTTCAGGTGCAATTGCCCTCGTTGTAGGCGGCGAAGGTGCAGGAGTATCAAGACTTGTAAAGGAAAACTGCGACGGTGTGCTTTCTATCCCCATGAAGGGAAATGTAAACTCCCTGAATGCATCCGTTGCCGCTGCAATTCTTATTTTTGAAGCAGCTCACACACGATAAAACGGAAAAGAAGGAAAATTTATGAGTGAATACAATAACTTTCTGAAGCATTTCAACCGCCTGAAAAACAAAGGCGAGGGCTCCGAAAGAGAAGATATAATTCCCGTAAACCCCGGTCTCTCCGCTTCACAGACTGAAGCTCAGGATGAAAAACCCGAAGCACAGCCCCCCGTTCAGGCTGAATCGGAAAATACCTCTGCAGAAATAAGCGATACCCTCAGTCTGCACGAAGGTACCGTTACAGTCAAGGAAGACTTAAGGGAAAACATATCCGAAGAAAAGGCAGAGGATATCAACGAGAAAACGGAAAGCGTACCCAATCAGAGATTCATAAAAACAAACAGCACGCCCTTTATTTCGGTCAATGAAGAAACCGAAGCTCAGGTACCCACGGGGGTTGAAAAATACACAGACAGACTTAAACAGCATCAGCCCGTCAAAAGAAAAAAGACGGGTTACACAGGTAAAATCAATACCTATGATGCCAACCATTCGCCTATTGCGGGTACACCTAAATTCATAGCTGTTGCGGATGAGGTAAAAAAGGAAGCTCTTGAAAACACAAGTCTCAGACAGACTCCTGAAAAAACCGCAAAGTCACAGACAAGAATTCTGCCCAAGGTTATAGAAAAGAAGGAAAATGAAATCGGTGAGCCCAAGGTTATTCTTGAAAAGCTTCCCGAAAATACAACTTCCGATAAAACAAAGGTTATCAGCAACAAAGGCTCATTATTAAGAGAAATTGCCAAAACATCAGGTAATCTTAACGGTGATGAGGCAGATCAGCTTGCTATGGACGGCTTTGCCGAAAATACTGTCGATAATGATGCAGAAACGGAAATTCTTGAAAAAGAGCTCAATGACGTGAGAGAGAAAAGAGTAAACGATTTCAATTTCTGGTCCGAAGAAAAAAGACCCACGGGAGAAAGTGATGATAAAAGCATTTCTTCATCCGACGAAAAAGTGCTTCCCGGCTTTCTGTCCTTCTTCCAGAAAAAATTCGGACATCTTGATACAGACTTTGTACCTACGGGCGATGATGAATTTACAGATCCCACCAGGAGAAAGGAAATTTTCTCACGTCTTATAAGTATCAGGAAGGGACTCATTATAAAGACCGCAATAACGGGACTTCTCGGCATAATTCTTCTGCTGATAAATATAATCACTTCCCTTTCCGCAGCTATGCATAACGGATTTTTCTCCGTATTCGGCTCAAGCACCGTTGTATATAATTCAATCAGTATCTTCATTCTCGTGCTGACAGGCATTCTTATGTTTGACGATCTGAAAAAGGGTTTGTTCCAGGTGCTCAAATTAAGGCCAAAAACCGACAGCGTGCTTCTTGCTGTTTTCACAGGTGCCCTGGCACAGAATATTTCGGCATATTTCACACTGCTGAAATCAGAAAGCGATTTTCATCTCATCACAAGTGCTGCAGTGCTGTTGTGCGTACCCGTTCTTATTTCAAAAATATTCTATTGTGACAGCACACGCCATTGCTTCAAGGCAGCTGCCGCCACAAGCGATAAATCATATCTCAGATCAATATCCGATAAAAATATAATTGCAAAGCTTCTCAAGGACCGCTCCGATACAGAAACAAATGTTGTATATGCAGGAAAAACAAGATTCATTTCCGATTTCCTCAGAAAATGCGCAGGCGGTGCTTTTGCTGCACAGGTATCATCAAAGGCTGTTGCAATTTCTATGGCAGGCTCGATTGTTGCCTTCATAGCTTCTCTTATTACCACCGGCAGCATCACTGTTGCACTGGGCAGCTTTACTATGTGTGCAGCTCTCTCCTTCCCCGTAAGCTCACTTGTTTTCACAGGCTTTATGATTGCCGCAGAAAACAAGAGCCTCTCGGTAAAGTCTTCTTTTATAAGCAGCTTTTCGGATGCACACAGCTTCTGCAATATTGATGACCTCATTCTTTCAGGCTCAGACATCTTCTCAGCCGAGGTAACCGATGTTACCTGCAGTAAGAACGTGGCAAGAAAGCAGGCTGAATTCTGTGCTGCAGTGCTTACATCTTCAACCGATGGTATACTGAAAAAAGCTTTCTCTGAATTCGGCGGTGGTCTCGAGGACAGATTCCCCGAAACAGATGGCTTCTGCTATGAGGATAAGCTCGGACTTTCTGCTTGGATAAGCGACTGCAAGGTTGTACTCGGCACAAAGGATTATCTTATAAGCCACAATGTACAGCTTCCCGACGAAAATTCCGTACCCTTTATGCTTGGTGAAAACATAAAGCCTCTGTTCCTTGCGATTGAAGGGCATTTTGCTGCGGTATTCTCTGTCAGATATACCTGCAATACTCTTGCGGCAAAGAGCCTTGCCGACCTTACCGCAAACGGTGCAAATATTCTTATAAGCATCGAAGACCCCAACATAACCGAGGAATTTGCAGAAAAGCTTCTTTCTCTTCCCGCTAACAGTCTTCGTATAATTAAAAACGATGTATACGAAAGCTTCTCCGAACAGAAAAATACGGTTACCGATTCGGAAAATACGGGTATTGTATTTACGGATTCCTTCGATTCCTTCTGTCGTACCATGGCAGGTACAATAAAGCTTGAAAAAATCAGGAAGGTTTCAAGACTTCTCTGTGAAGCAGGTATGCTTGCAGGTACCGTGTTTACGCTTATACTTGTGTTCACAAGTGCGGCAGGTCTTATCAACAGCTGGATTGCCGTGATACTTCAGCTTCTCTGGATTATTGCAGGCTTCATAATTACTCCCATGATAGCAAACACTCCCGTTACATCGGGTATAAATCTTGCGGGAAATATGGCATCGGGAATAAAAGCCGTCTCAGAAAACATAAAGAGCTCCGCTTCGACAAAGAGAGCTTCACGATATACAGAGGATGAAGAGGATATTTTCACCTCTGATGAGGAAGAAAATTCAACAGAAAAAGAAATTATCGAAAATATCTTACCCGAAAAGAACACTCAGCCCGAGGTTAAACCCTCAAAGGAAGAATTCCATATTCTTAAAAAGCCTGAGACTGCCGAAAGTAAGCCTGCAGAGCAGCTCATAATGCAGGGTGCACCCTACACAGAGCCTCCCGAGGTTATAGACTTCAACAAAATAACAGGCAAGGAAGAATATCACAAGGAAGAGCCCGGCAAACAGACCGTCAGCGATGACCTTCTTGATTCTTATGCCGAAGCACCTTCAAGAAGACCGAGGTCCGGAAAAGCTGTATCTAAAAGCAGCAGAATGCAGGGACTTCTCGGAAAAATCCCCTTCACTCAGTCAGATGACGACGAAATATTCGGTGACAATACAAATGAAAAGTCATTAAAAAAATCTATTCTTTCATTTGCAGAGGAAAAGCTTCCTGCTCCTCCCAGATTTGAATCTTTATCAAAGAAAAAGGAAAAGGAAAACGATCCTCTCAATGCAAGATTTGTGCCTCCCGAAACTGACATCCCCTCTCAGCTTTATAAGGATGACTATTTCTCATCCTTTGACACTAAAGAGGATGATAAGGCTTTTTCGGATCTGAGACGCGAAAGAAAGCTGAAGGAAGAGGAGGATGATTACTGGGCAAACTTCTGATTAATTACAGTTTCTTCGCATATGCTGAAGCAGATGTAATTTTCTTTTAATATTTATATAACACTTCGGTACGCCGAAAAAATATAAAGGAGTGCTTATAATGAACGTCAAAAACGGCAAGCTGGACGTAAAGAAAACCATACTCACGGGTTTCGGTTTCCTTGCAACATCCATAGCATGGGCTATTTATGACCCTTACATCACAAAAATTCTCAACAAGCTTCTTGCTGACAGTGCCGCTGTCACAAACTTAAGTAATTTCCTTGTTGACAAATTCCCCTTTCTTACAGACCTTGCAGCAGCTCAGGGTGAAAACGTTGCTCTTGCAGGCGGCGGTTTTACACTTGTTCCTCTGTTTATCGGTATTATAATGACCTTTGATAACATCTTCGGTGTTATCTTCCAGCCCACCTTCGGAAGACTTTCCGATGAATGTCACTCAAAATTCGGTAAGCGCCGTCCCTTCATTCTTATCGGTGCTCCCATATCAGCACTTTTCTTCTTCCTGATTCCCCTTGTATTCCTGACTACATCATCTCTTCCCCTTACAATGACTTGTATCATCCTCTTTGTATTTACAATGTCACTGTGGAGAGCTCCCGTTGTTGCTCTTATGCCCGACCTTACACCTCCCGCATTAAGAAGTGAAGGTAATGCCATCATCAACCTTATGGGCGGCGTCGGCGGTGCAGTAGGTATGGTTGCAGGTACTCTTGCAATTATCCTCTGCGGACTTTTCACCGGTATGAGTTCAACAGAAATCAAGGCAAACGAGGTTGTTTCCTTCCCCTATGTTTTCGCTATAGGCTCAGTTGTTATGCTTATAGGTATGATTGTTCTTATGATATGGGTAAAGGAAGAGGATACCAGTATTCGTATTAAAGGCGACGTCAATGCTTACAATGATGCAAAAGCAAGAAAACAGGCCGAAAAAGAAGAAAAGAAAGCCCAGAAGGCAGCAAGAAAAGCTATCAAGCTTTCAAGCGGTGAAAAGAAAAGTCTCCTGTTTATGTTAGGCTGTCTGTTCTTCCTCTTCTGCGGTTCAAATGCAATCACAACCTTCTTCTCACTTTTTGCACAGGAAATCCTTCACAAAATTACTTCCGAAGCTACAATCCTTATGCTTATCTTTGCAGTTGTTTCAGGAGCTGCAGCTATCCCTGCAGGTAAGATGGGCAAAAAATTCGGCAGAAAAAAGACTATTCTCGGCGGCCTTGCTGTTTTCCTTGCAGCATTCGTTGTTTTCTTCGGAGTATTTATTGCAATGCTCGGCGGCAAGGGTCTTTCAATCAACAGCTATGTAACAGTTAACAATGCATATATCACAGTCAATGATCAGATCAATGACTACAATGCAGCTCTTTCCTCTGAAGCCAAAGAAAACGGCACAGTACTTACCGACGAAATGATGGTTACTATGGAAGGCTACATTGAATACCGTAAGGCAGTTGATAACGGCACAGAAGACAAGAATTCGATTTATGTTGAATTTGATAATGTGCTCAAGGCTGCTTCCGATGAATCAATAGCAACAGCAATTGCAAACGGAGCTGACGAAAGCGCAGTGCTTGATATATATCAGAGTATCGTAAGTGTTGCAGGCTCAGAACTCGGTGCAGCTGAAAATACCGGCTTCGGTGAAGCTCTCGGAATGCTTCACGACAGCGTTGCAAACGTAACATCAATTCTCGGCATACTTATCTGGCCCGTTCTTATTCTCGGCGGTGCAGCAAATATGTTTATCACAGTTAACACCCTTCCCCTTGTTCTTGAAATAGGCGGTGTAGAAAAGGTAGGTACTTTCACAGGCTACTACTACACAGCAACCTTCTCAGCACAGATTGCATCTCCCATCCTCTACGGCTTTATCAGAATGTTTGCAGGTACATATATGTCGCTGTTCTATTACAGCCCCATAATGTTTGCCATCGCAGCACTTCTCATAGCTTTCGTAAAACACGGTGAAGCAATCCCCGACGAACTCATAAAAGAAGCTGAAGATGCTGAATAATTAAAACTTACCCCGTATCCTACACAAAAAGGATACGGGGTTTTATAAATTATATTCTCCTGTTTATTCTATACAAGCCTTCATTAAAAATTTTTTTGTTTTTTTTTGTAACATTTTCTGTTTTATGACATTAATGTACAGATAAATACAAAACCGGGCTTCACTTCAGCAAGTGAAACCCGGTCATTTTTTTCAGACTTATTCAGCCTTTTTCTTTTCAATTATATTGTATACAAACTGCATTATAACAGCTGAAAGGATAACACCCACAGTCATAACAAGAATGTACATATCCTTGATTTTTTCTGCTGTATCCATTGTCTGTGCTGCGCCGAGGTCTTCAACATATCCGCAGGCTGCAAGTGCAACAGCGGAAAATGCAGAGCCGAGACCCTGAGCAAGCTTTCTGAAGAAGGAGTAGATTGCATATGTTGTTCCCTCTTCCTTGACACCTGTTTTTTCATAGCCGTAGTCAATACAGTCAACAACCATTGCCCAGACAATAATGCCGAAGCTGGCACTGCTTAAGAAGAGGAACATAAGACCTACAATCCATATGGGCATTGCAAGGGCGCTTGCGGGATTGACCATTCTCATAACTATGAACATTATAACACCTGCAACTGAGGCTATAACATTCACTGCAACAAGGAAGCCTTTTTTGCCTATCTTCTTTGTAATCTTACCTACAAGAGGCATTACAAATACCATGGGAAGATATGAAATGACATTTGCTATTGCAAGAAGCTTTGTATTCTGGAAATAAGACTGGAAAATAACCTGGTTAACGGTTGTCATAGACATAAAGCAGACAATATTGAGCATTGACACAAGGCAAAGAGCAATAAGAGGTCTGTTCTTTGTAAATGACTTGAGGGTTTTTGCATAATTGAACTTCTCAGCCTGAGGTATAATTTCAACTCTTTCGGTAACAAGACGGTTTACAAGGAAGAAGCCAAGGAAGCCGACTGCCGAGCATATAAGTGCGACCCATACCATTCTGTCACCAAGAAGATTATCATTGTCATCAAAGATAACCATAGGAAGGATTATCATAAGAGGTCCCTGTGCAAGAGCAGCACCGATGCTTCTGAAGGTGGAAAGATTTGTACGCTTGTCAGCTTCATCGGTAATGCAAGAGTGCATAGCACCGTAGGGCACATTTGCCATTGTGTAAGCAACAGACCATATGCTGTAAGCTATAAGACAATAAATAACCTTAACCGTATATGATTCAACGGAAGCTAAGGGAAGGAAGGTAAATACCGTACAGGCAACAAGTGCGAGACCGCCTATTGTAATCCAGGGCTTGAATTTGCTGTTTTTACCAATATGGATTTTATCAACCATACCGCCGATGAGGGGGTCATTGATAGCATCCCATACCTTACCCACAATAATTATCCACGCCCAGTCCTTAAGGGACACGCCGATATACTGTGTAAAGAAAAGCATCATGTAGTTTGTTGTAAGAGCAAAGCTCATATTACAACCAAAGTCACCCATGGCATAACCAAAGTAATCTCTGATACCTACGGGACGAGAAGATTTGTTCATACAATATCCTTCCTTTTCAGAAATATTATTATTTGAAAGTATTATATCAACAAAACGGACATATATCAACTGTTTATTTTGAAAAGATAAAAGCACCTCTTGCGAAGTGCTTTCTGTCATATATCATCCGCCGCATATTTATTACCGGAAAAATTTACTTTTCCCTGCTTAATACCTTTTTCTGCCAGGATTTTTTGTTACACTGAGGACAGCGCATATATCTTGTTCTGCCCATATGCTGTGAAAAAATCACAGCTCTGAATGTGGGTACATATCTGTGTCCGCATTCCTTGCATTCATAATAGCCTGCACTCTGCTCTATCCCGGCGGCAGATAAAAAGCCGACCAATGCAGGTATAAGGCCTGACAGTACAATAAGACTCCGCTGCCATTCCTGAGCTGTTATAAAGGCTCCGATAATTATGGGGATAATCAGAACAACAAAGGAAAGCGCAATTATTACCCATTCAAGAGTCAATAATCTCCTGTCGCTTTCTTCCTTCTGCTTTACCATTTCAAATAAGTTTTTTTCCAGCTCCTTATTGTAGTCATTCACAGTAACTACCTCCCCGCTCAATAAATCATTTACCGTAATTTCAAGAATACTGCAAAGCTCAAGCATCACAGAGGAATCGGGCATAGATTTTCCTGTTTCCCACTTAGAAACTGCCCTGTCCGTAATACCAAGCCTTTCAGCCAGCTGTGCCTGAGTAAGATTGACCTTCTTCCGGCACCCGGCAATAAATTTTCCGATCTTAACCTGATCCATACCCTGCCTCCCTTCAGCTATAGCATAAACAAAAACCACAAGAAATTCCACCCACCAACAGTTGACCGGGGAAAATCAACCGTCGGTAGAGCTGTTCGGAATTTAGAATCAGGTAATTTTCAGCCATATTATCACTTCCCTTTATTGTGATTATAGTACTAACTTACAACAAAATCAATGCGCAGCATTGTATATCATCAAAACGAAGTTTTGTATATCATCAAGGAGAATGCCTTGCATATCATCAAGCCGACAAAATACACACCTGCGGTGTGATGAGATACAATGGCGGCAAGCCGCCCTTGATGATATGCACGCTGACGCGTGATGATATACCAAGCCTGTCGGCTTGGATAAAAAAAGAACGAAGCAATCGCTTCGTTCTTTTTTGGGAGTTTTGAACTTAATGACACGAATAAAATGTGCCTGAAAACTGAAGATTTTCTCTAATTTTAACTATTCATCAGTATTATTGCAAATACCAGGACGAATATTGATAAGTTTACGATTGATTTCACCAATAGTTAATATAGAACCTAATTTAGTATCTTCATAAATACATTTGCCAACATAAACTTTTGATTTTTCACCGTTTTCATCAATAACCATAACATATTTACCAAAAACACTGCGGTATTTTTTTATTAAACACCCACGATGTTCTTTATAATTCTTATTAATACCATCAAGTTTCATTTGTTTAAAGCTTTTCACGTCATCACCGACCTTTAAGTGTATTGTAGCATAAAAGCGGCGAAGCCACAATACTTATTACCTCTTACCTATTACTTATTACTTCCAAAAATCCCGTTCAAAACATTATTTGAAGTAAGAGTGAAGAAGTAAGAAGTAATAAGTAAAAATCCTGAACGCTGTCGCATTCAGGATTTTTTGTCATTCGTGTCCGAAAAAGAACTGGTGAAAAACCTGATTTTCTTACAATATTTCACAATATTTGTCTTTGAAATCCAAAACCACCTTTTTTAAGGTGTAATCAATTTTCCTGTCGCAAAAATCAGAAATATGTTTTGGGATTTCCTTATAATATGCTTCAGCGATTCCTCCGGCTATGCACGCTTCTGTATCAGCATCGCCACCAAGAGATACCGCATTTCGAATCGCACTTTCGTAATCAGTGGAGTCTAAAAAAGCGATGATTGCAGGAGGCACGCTATAAGACGCTCTACTATCAAAAACATAATTATTTCTTATTTCGTCAAGATTTTTTGAAAGATTATAGTGGAATTTGTTTTCTAAAAAACTACGAATTTCATCCTTGCTTTTTCTATTCCGAGCGAAAAAAACTGCCGTTGCAACCGCTTGCGCTGCTTTTATTGCTTCGCTGTTTTTATGCGTAAAAAAACAATTTGCTTTTGCTTGAAGAAGCACTTGATCAATAGTATCATACGCATAACCAATCGGCACAGAACGCATCGCTGCACCATTAGCATAGCTTCGGTTTACTTTATATGTATCAGACCTTGCCCATTCCGAAAACATATTGCCAAATCCCGCATGCGGATAGAATGAATAATATTGGCGAAACTGTCCTGCATATTCCAAACCGCGTTTTCGAATATTCCAACGGGTAATTTCATTAGGATTATTTAATATTGATTTGCAAACAGCAACTGTTAAAACAGTATCATCGGTAAATGTGCTGTCCTTTTGGAATTCAAAATCATAATCCTTTGTACAATGAGTTTCATAGTACGAACCTATTATGTCGCCATATATTGCACCGAACATATCATCACCGCCTTGGGTATATTATAGCATAAGAGTGGTGGAGGGGCAAGGGAAAATGAAATATGGCTTCGCCATATGAAATAATCCTTGTGGATTATGAAATATTTTGCCGTTGGCAAAATGTGAAATAAAATTCGTTCCTTCATATGCCGCAGGCATATTTCATACGCGTCAGCGTATTTCATATTGCGCAGCAATATTTCACTCGTTCCGTAAGGAACGAATTTCATTGAAAAAGAAAAGACACGCTCTCGCGTGTCTTTTCTTTTTCTGTCATTCGTGTCCAAAAAAGAACTGGTGAGAAACCCTTAATTTTACTGGGTTTTCCCCAGATTTTCTTTACAAATTTATTATAACATAAAAAAGCACTCTCTGCAACAAAAAATGCAGAAAGTTCCCATTAATTTTATAACTGCAATGCAAAGCAAACGCCTACAAAACTGCAACCGTTATAAAATGATATATTTCATTCATATTGCGCTGTTCTCCCCTGCCGATGCACAGTTCACCCTAAAACTGTGTTGCAAAAGAAAAGCACTATTACAACATCAAAAGCTGGAATCCAACAGACTGTTTTCTGCGCACGGAAACAAGACTTCCCTATTTGCTACTGCTTCGCACTCTTCTCCACTTTCGTGGCCCCTATAGAAGAACCGAAACAGTTTAACTAAGAAAGCTACTTATTTTTCATCCTTTGGCTTGCCTTGTGCTTCAAGCCGTTCTGATGTTTTGTTGTACTCATTATACCATTGTCGAAATACTAGGTCAATGGGTTTGGCAGAAACATGGCCCCACAGGTCATGCAAATTTTTATTCAAACAACTCAGCTACCGTGACCTTCAGAGCAGATGCGATATCAAACAGCGCCTCAAAAGAAGGGTCTTTTTTACCATTTATGATCCGGTTAATATATCCATCATTCTTTTTTATCTTAATACTTAAATACTGGCAGGATAAATTCCTCTCGTTCATTAGCTTGCAGAGCCTCTTAACGAACAATTCTCTTCCTTCTTGACAACTCAGTTTCTTTCCCATTATAAAACCTCACTTATATAAAAACTAAAGAGCCGCTCATGCGACTCTTCGTTTATAAATGTAAGATTTGTTTTATTTGAGTTTCAAGAAAACATTAATTTTTGCCCAAAAAGCTTGTTTAAAAGCCTAAAAACACATTTTTTCAAGTTTTTCGAGGTGCATTTTACACATTTTTTCAAATTCTAATCCCAAAAAGGTCAATATCATTATTAAT
>JAZNEX010000098.1:0-4878 GCA_045588855.1 Acutalibacteraceae bacterium | reverse complement strand
GGAGTACCTTTGTACGCCGTCGGGTAAACCAAAATAAAGCTGAACGCTTTATTTTGGCTCGGTTTGTTCATTCTGCGCATTTTTTCCTAGCCCCTAAAAAGGGGATGTAAAAAAACGAGTTTTTTTACATCCCCTTTTTTTACTGTGCTTCTTCAGCAAGCTCAAGCCACTGAAGCTCCATTTCCTCAATATTTTCATTTATCGTATTAAGCTCATTTGTAAGCTCCATTATCTTCTGAAAATCAGATGCATTTTCGGGAGAAGAAAGCTGAGCATTAAGATAATCTCTCTTTTCCTGTGCTTCGCCCAGTGCCGTTTCAAGCTTTGAAAGCATCGTCTTCCTTTTCCGTTCTCTGCTTTCAAGCTCCTTTCTCAGTTTATAATCATTGACCTTCTTAGGTGCTTTTTCTGTCTGAGTTTCCTGAATTCCTGCGATAAAATTCAGATAATCATCATAATTTCCCTCATAGGATTTTACACCCGTACCGTCAAAATACATTATCTTTGTGGCTATTCTGTTTACAAAATAACGGTCGTGAGAAACACAAAGCACAGTGCCGTCATATTCTCTGAGAGCATCTTCAAGCACCTCTCGTGAATTAAAATCAAGATGGTTTGTCGGTTCGTCAAGAATAAGCAGATTAGGCTTTTTAAGTATAAGTATAAGCAGTGCTACCCTTGCTCTTTCACCGCCCGACAAATCACACATAAGCTTTTCAATATCATCATTTTTGAAATTAAATGCTCCGAGATATCCTCTTAATTCAGATATTGTCTTTGTAGGAAAACGGTCATATAACTCATTTATCACTGTTTTTTGTGACATCAGAGTTTTCTGCGTCTGTTCAAAATACCCAACGGTAACATTGTGTCCGAATCGCGAAAGTCCGTCATCCTTGGGAATCTTATTCATAATAAGACCTAAAAGCGTGGTCTTACCGCAACCGTTGGGACCTAACACAAACACCTTTTCACCGCGCCATACTTTCATACTTACACCGCTGAAAAGAGTTTTTCCGTCATATTGCTTTTTAAGATTCTCGGCAATAAGAACCTCATCTCCGGCTCTTACGCATTCACTGAAACGAAGTTTTACGGTCTTTTCTTTGGGTGGAAGCTCAGGCATTTCTGCTTTTATCCGTTCAATCTGCTTTTCTTTGCTTGCAATTGTAATATAGTTTCTTTCCTGATTGAACTGCTTTTGCTGTTCAATCATTTTTTCTATACGCTTTATTTCAATCTGCGCCTTTTCATACTCGCGTCTTTCTGTTTCAAGACGCAGTTCCTTTGTTTTTATATAATGCGAATAAGAGCCTTTTCCCTGATAAATCCGTCTGTTTGCTATTTCAAGAGTACGGTTGGTTGTCTTATCAAGAAAATAACGGTCGTGTGAAACAATAATAACAGTGCCTGTAAATTTTGCAATAAAATCCTCAAGCCATTCGACACTTTTAATATCAAGATGGTTTGTCGGCTCGTCAAGAAGCATTACATCAGGCTCACTGAGAAGAAGTTTACCGAGACTGAGCTTTGTACGCTGTCCGCCCGACAGTGCAGTTACGGGAAGCTTTTCTTCTTCCGCAGTAAAGCCAAGTCCCATAAGGCATGAATGGGCTCTGTTTTTATATGTAAGACCGCCCTTGTTCTGATATTCTTCGGTAAGAGAAGCCTGAAGGTCTATATACTCAGCAACCTTACCGTCGGTCAGTTCAATTTTTCTGTTAACCTCTTCAAGCTCCTTTTCAATTTCAAAAAGCCTTGAAAAAACGGTAAGAAGTTCATCATACACACTAAGCGTACTGCCTGCACAAGCGTGCTGCTCAACAAAGCCCACGCTTGTGGCAAAAGCCTTAATAACCTTGCCGTCGGTAGGCTCAAGCTCTCCGCATATGGCCTTAAGAAGAGTTGTTTTTCCGCAGCCGTTTGAACCGATAAGACCTGCTTTATCACCTTTTGCAATATCAAAGGTCGCATTTATTATAATGTCCCTCTGTGCAAATGAAACACAGAGATTCTGACAGCTTATCAATGACATTTTTTTATTTCCTTATGCTTCAGTTTTGAGAATGCTGAGTTTTCCCTTTACGGTAAACTCACCTTTACCTGCAGGAATAAATATACTTGAACCCTTTCTCAGCGCAATTGTCTGTCCCTCGGCAGAGAGCTCACCTTCACCCTCAAGCACAAGAAGAGAAACAAAAGATTTTTCACCGGCTACATCCTTATATATACCGTCTGATTCAACAAGGGTCATTCCGAAATATTCACAGCCTGTAAGATAAGTTTTTACTGCATCACCGTCTTTTTTTGATTCACCCTCGGGAGAAAAATCAACAGCTGATGCTTCAAGAGTAACAACATCAACAGCTTTTTTGACATGAAGCTCACGGAGATTTCCGTTTTTATCACGTCGCATATAGTCAAATACTCTGTATGTCGAATTGGAGCTCTGCTGTACCTCTGCAAGAAGTATACCCTCACCTATTGCATGAAGCATACCTGAAGGGATAAATACCACATCACCGGGCTTTACCTTCACAACATTGACATCATCGAGAAGTGTGCCGTTTTCGATAGCTGCAGCGAATTCTTCTCTCTCCATATTATGATTGACACCATATATGAGCGAAGCCCCTTCTTCACAACCAAGCACATACCATGCTTCGGTTTTTCCGTTTTCGTTTTCATTTGCCCATGCATATTCGTCATCCGGATGTACCTGAACAGAAAGCTTATCGCGGGCATCGATGATTTTTATAAGCACGGGGAATTCTCTGCCGTCCTTATTGTTTGTACCCAAAACTTCCTTTCCTTCAGCTTCAATTACATCACTGAGTGTCTTACCCTTATATTTTCCGTCAATAACGAAACTGGGACCGTCCTTATGGCAGGAAAGAAGCCATGCCTCCGCAGCGTTATCTCCGTCTGTTTCAAAACCGTATTCATCTATAAGTGTTCTTCCGCCCCAGATCGTCTCTTTAAGAGTGGGATAAAGTGATAAAATTTCCATAATAGTGTCACGGACCATAGTCCGCCCTTTCAGCAAAAGTATAGCCGTAAAATCCGACTATACGGATTATATCAAAAACTATCCTTTTAGTCAATCAGCCTGTTATACCGTTTTTGCATTTATCACACACACTTGTACACTTATCCCATAGTTTACACAGTATGGGATTCTTGCATCCGCCCGAATTATTACACTCACTGAGATTAGTGCATATTATTTTTCGTTTTCCGTTATGAAAGCATATTTCTTCCATAACTATATTTTTTTCTTTCACAAAACAATATTGCTCATAAGTTTTTGAATGTTGATCCAAAAAAATCACCTCAATATAGTATATACACCGAAAAAACAAAAATAAACAATATGCATAATATTCATATAAAGATTTTATTTTCATATAATTTAATAAAAAAAGATTACGGAGAACAAAATGATTTTCTTTACTGCACTAATTATATGGGCAATTATAACAGGAATATTTATGTTAAAAAAAATGTCTCTGCCACAAATCATAATAAGCCTCCTTGCAGGCTGCGCGGCTCTTACTGCTGCCGATATAATTATGTCACTATACGGCGGCAATATGCCTATGAATACATATACCTTATCAATCAGCGCTGCAGGCGGGCTGCCGGGTGTGATTCTTCTGATTTTACTGAAAACATTTTTTATATAACAAAAAAAGCCCCCGTGATTATTCATCACGGGGGTGAAAGTCTCTATCGGAATATTTTAATTATTCGTTGATAGCGATAACAACGCCTGAACCAACAGTACGGCCGCCTTCACGGATAGCGAAACGAAGACCTACTTCGATAGCGATGGGAGTGATAAGTTCAACGTCCATATCAACGTTGTCACCAGGCATACACATTTCTGTGCCTTCGGGAAGAGAGATAACGCCTGTAACGTCAGTTGTTCTGAAGTAGAACTGAGGACGATAGTTGTTGAAGAAAGGAGTATGTCTACCACCTTCATCCTTGTTAAGAACGTAAACCTGGCCCTTGAACTTTGTGTGGGGCTGGATTGAACCGGGCTTAGCAAGAACCTGGCCTCTTTCGATTTCTGTTCTCTGAACACCACGAAGAAGACAACCGATGTTATCGCCTGCTTCTGCATAGTCAAGGATCTTTCTGAACATTTCGATACCTGTGCAAACTACCTTTCTCTTTTCGTCAGTAAGACCAACGATTTCAACTTCTGCACCGGTATTGAGCTGACCTCTTTCAACTCTACCTGTAGCAACAGTACCACGACCTGTGATTGTGAATACGTCTTCAACGGGCATAAGGAATGCAAGGTCTGCAGTTCTTTCGGGAGTAGGAATGTAGCTGTCAACAGCTGCCATAAGTTCGTTGATGCAAGCAACTTCGGGAGCGTTTGCGTCAGAACCTGCATATTCAAGAGCCTTAAGAGCAGAACCCTTGATGATGGGTGTGTCGTCGCCGGGGAATTCATACTCAGAAAGAGTTTCTCTGATTTCCATTTCAACGAGTTCGAGAAGTTCTTCGTCATCAACCTGATCGCACTTGTTCATGAAAACAACGATGTAGGGAACGCCAACCTGACGAGCAAGAAGGAGATGTTCCTTTGTCTGAGCCATGGGGCCGTCAGTTGCAGCGATAACAAGGATAGCACCGTCCATCTGTGCAGCACCTGTGATCATGTTCTTGATATAGTCAGCGTGGCCGGGGCAGTCAACGTGTGCATAGTGACGGGTTGCTGTCTCGTACTCAACGTGAGCTGTGTTGATCGTGATACCACGAGCTCTCTCTTCGGGAGCCTTGTCGATGTTTGCATAGTCTGTGAACTCTGCACCGCCCTGCATAGCGAGGGTCTTTGTGATAGCAGCTGTAAGAGTTGTCTTA
>JAZNEX010000097.1:0-49966 GCA_045588855.1 Acutalibacteraceae bacterium | reverse complement strand
TTATAAGAAAAAATCTTACGATTTGTCAACCCCCTGCCCCCAGAAAAAAGCATCGCAACAGCGGTGCTTTTTTCAATTAAATCCGTCATTCTGACGGAATAAATCCACTTACGTGGATGAAATCACTTCGTGATGAAATCCGACTTCGTCGGAAGCTTGACGGATTTGATTTAATCTGAAGCCGTAGGCTGAAGATTTCATCTGAAACTTGTTTCAGATTTCATCGTGAGCAAAGCGAACGATTTCATTGAACTTTCTTCCCTGAATCCGTTATAACAATTCATACCAATCTTGGGGGAATCGGTGTTTCTTGATATATGCAAATTGCTCACTTTTGCGAGCAATTTCCTATATATTAAAAAACTGTGTCGGAAAAAATTCCGGCACAGTTTTTTTGTCATTGTTATTTTAATTCAAGTGTTCTTTTATAAGCACTTGTTACCGCATTCATTACGGCACTGCGGAATGCACCGTCTTCAAGTGCATGCACACCTGCTATTGTTGTACCTCCGGGGGAGCACACAGCATCCTTTAGTGCACCGGGATGCATACCCGTGCTGAGCACCATATCGGCAGAGCCTGACAGCATTTTTGCAGCATACATCATTGCCTTATCTCTGGGAATACCGCACTCAACGGCACCGTCGGCAAGGGCTTCTATAAACATATAACAGAATGCGGGACCGCAGCCGGAAACGGCACTTGCCGCATCAATTTTATCCTCGGGGATTTTGTCAAGAAGACCTGCACCTGACATAGCAGAAACAAAGAAATCTGCCTGCTCATTTGTTAAACCGGCGTTGGAACAATATAAAATAACACCTTCACCTATTGAAGCGGGGGTATTGGGCATAATTCTGATGACCGGCATATCCTTGCCTGAAAGTGCACATATCTTTTCAATTGAAGTTCCTGCAAGCATGGATATGAGCACGGGATTGCATTCTGAAAACATAGGAGCGATATCAGAAAAAAGCTCAGCAGCCATCTGAGGCTTTACGCCGATAAAAACATATTCGCTTTCTTTTACAACCGTTTCAAGGTCTGTTGATGTAACATTGTCATATTTTTCTGCAAAGCTCTCAGCTTTTTTACCGAATGTATCAAAAACGGATATTTTAAGAGAAGTATTGTTTTTTGCCGCAGCAGTAAGAAGCGCACCGCCCATATTACCTGCACCGATAAAACCGAATTTGTAAGTCATAATGTATACCTCTTATCTTATCTGACCGTTGCCGGAGATGATATATTTATAAGTTGTTAGCTCCTTGAGTCCCATAGGACCTCTTGCATGAAGCTTCTGGGTCGAGATGCCTATTTCACATCCGAGTCCGAATTCACCGCCGTCGGTAAATCTTGTGGATGCATTGTGATACACTGAGGATGAATCAACAAGGGCTGTGAAAAGCGTTGCATTTTCTTCATTTTCTGTAATAATGCAATCTGAATGCATTGTTGAGTGAGCTGATATATGGTCAATTGCTTCGGAAACATTATTAACAGCCTTTACTGCAAGAATGTAATCAAGGAATTCGGTATCAAAATCCTTTTCACCTGCCGTTGTACCGTCAATTATATCCTTACAATAATCATCAAGACGAAGCTCTACAGGTGTAAGATTGTTGTTTTTTCTTTCATCAACAAGCTTTTCTTTAAGAAGAGGAAGGACGGTTTTTGCAACTGTCTTATTTACAAGTACAACCTCACAGGCGTTGCAGACGGACGGACGGGAGGTCTTTGCGTTGTTGATGATATTTATTGCCTTTTCAATATCGGCATACTCATCAACATAGATATGGCATATACCTGTTCCTGTCTGAATGCAGGGTACCTTTGCGTTTGCCACACAGGCTGCAATAAGTCCTGCACCGCCGCGGGGGATAAGAATATCTACATATTCAGTGGCAGTCATAAGCTCATTTGCGCTGTCGCGGGAGGTGTCCTGAATAAGATTTATAAGATTTTCGGGGAGATTGACTTTTTTAAGTCCCTTTCTCATAGCTTCGGTTATGGCATTTGATGAACGGAAAGCCTCTTTGCCTGAACGAAGCACGGATACATTACCGCTTTTAAGTGAAAGCGCTGCAGCATCGGAGGTTACGTTAGGACGGGATTCATATATCATTGCAACAACACCCATGGGAACTAATGTTTTTCTGATAACAATACCGTTGGGGCGTGTAACCGTATCAAGAATTTCACCTACGGGGTCGGGGAGCTTTACAACATCTCTTATGCCGTCTGCCATACCCTTGATTCTGTCATTTGTAAGACGGAGTCTGTCAAGCATAACATCGCTTATTTTTCCTTTTGCAGCTTCAAGGTCAAGGGCATTTTCCGAAAGAATATAACCGGCATTTTCCTCAAGCGCATCTGCCATACTCAGCAGTGCTTCATTTTTCTGCTCCGTGGTAAGTGTAAGTATGGTTTTTACTGCTTTTTTTGCAGATTGAAGTATTTCGGTAGTTGTCATATTATTTCACCTTTGCAATAAATCTTGTACCGACACTTTTTCCGTCGGCAATGTCATAAAGAATATAAGGATTCTGACCGTTTGTGATTATCATATCCGTGCCGCTTGCCGTACAGATTTCAGCAGCGTGGAGTTTGGTTCTCATACCGCCCGTACCGAGAGACGAGCCTGCGTCACCGCCCAAAGCCATAACCTCGGGAGTGAGCTCCTTAATTTCGGGAATAAGAGATGCAGTCGGGTCCTTATGTGGGTCAGCTGTATAAAGTCCGTCAATGTCACTCATAAGAACAAGTAAGTCTGCATTTATGCTTTCCGCAACATAAGCAGAAAGTGTATCATTGTCGCCTACGCTGATTTCCTCTGTAGCAACGGTATCGTTTTCGTTGATAACGGGAAGTACATCAAGCTCTAAAAGACGCATCATTGTATTTGAAAAATTAGTGTGTCTTTCTTCATTTTTAAAGTCACTGCCTGTAAGAAGAATCTGAGCAACTGTATGGTTATATTCCGAAAAAAGCTTGTCATAAGTATACATAAGCTCACACTGTCCTACAGCTGCAGCAGCCTGCTTTGTGGGAATATCCGATGGTTTTCCCTTGAGTGAGAGCTTGCCTGCCCCCATACCGATAGCACCTGATGAAACAAGTATAACCTCGTTTCCGCTATTTTTAAGGTCACTCATAACCTTTACAAGCTCCTCAACTCGTCTTATATTAAGCCTGCCTGTAGAGTGGGCAAGTGTGGATGTTCCGACTTTGATAACAATTCTCATAATTTTCTCCGTTTAGCACTTTACTGTATTAAATCAATAATAAATTATTATAAACCTTTATATTGCTAAGGTCAATATTTTTTGCTTTTTTACAGCAAAAAAATCAGAAGGCGTGGTTTTGGCAGCATATTTTACCATAAGAAATTATTTATATTGTTTATGTGCACCTTCGGTGATGATATACACCTTTGGTAATGATATACACGCGTACCGCATGATGATATGCCATTGCTTTTGTAACGGCGAGAAAACGGTTTCGCCGTACGCCTACGGCGACCGTTTTCGGATAGTCCATCGCCGAGGGAAGTTTACTTACCGTTCGACGGGACATATAAGCTTTTTTACTTTATAGGAAGGAATTTCCTATAAAGTAAAAAAACGACAGGTAGAAACCTGTCGTTTTTTTGGCGGAGCAGGAGAGACTCGAACTCTCGCACCGGGGTTTAGCCAGCCTACGCCCTTAGCAGGGGCGCCTCGTCACCAACTTGAGTACTGCTCCAATTGATAATCGGTTAAAACCTATTCAAATAAAAAAAATGGCGGAGAGAGTGGGATTCGAACCCACGGTACCCGTAAGAGTACGACGGTTTTCAAGACCGTTCCGTTATGACCACTTCGGTATCTCTCCATTTAGCATTTGCAATAATACCATATCATTACCGTATTGTCAAGACTTTTTGCAGAGTTTTATTAAAATTTTTTGAGATTCTTTTGTATATTGAAAAAGCCGGTTATATCTGTTGCTGTCAGAAAAAAATGAAAAGGATGCAGGCGGGGTTGCTAAGGACAGAAACAAATATCCAAACAGTTGTAAGACGCTTTTTATAAGGTGGCTCACATTTTTTTTTGATAAAAACAGACACTTTCGTACTGAAAGTGTCATAGTCTTTAAAAACAATTACTATTTTCTGAAATAAGTTTTTTTGGTTAGTAACAGTGATATTGCAAATTAAAATTTGCAGTGATATTTTTGATAAATCAAAAGTGATATTGAAGCCTTACGGCTTCAGTGTTATTTTATTCGCTTAAAACTGTCCGAAGGACAATAACACAATGCGTAGCATTATATAACTGCGAAGCAATATCACTCGCCGTATGGCGAATAAAACTGCCGAGTGTCCTTACGAACACTCGGCATACCCGGTTATTATTTTTTTTCAGTCAATAATTTCGTTTTTTATGTCAATTTTCATATTTATTGCGTCCCTTTTTCGGTTTATATCTTCCTGATAATACGCCTGAAAAAATCTAACCATTCCACCAAAGCACGGGGGAAGGTGTTGCTTGATATATGCTGATTACTCACTTTTGCGGACAATTTCTCGTATATTAAAAAGCAATGTGCACTTCATCGGATATGTACATTGTTAATTAAATATAACTTCATACTTTTTTTATTTTTTGTTTATTTCTCCACAGTTTGCAAACGGAATGAGGATAAACAGTTAACATACTTGTTTTTTATCGGCATAGATGATAAAATACAATTGTGAATAATGTGTAAACAAAAATAGTGGGTGAAATTATTGAAAAACAAAAAAACTATCCCGTCTGACAAGCTATATGATATAATTCCTTCACAGAATGCAATGTATCTTATGTATAAGTTCGGTATACATAAGCAGCAGGCTCAGATTCCTACTTCATATATGCCGGGTACTGTCCTTGACTTTAATATCCTGCGGAAGGCATTTTTGATAGAGATTGAGCGAAATGATTCACTGAGGCTTAAGTTTATAAAGCAGGAAGGTAAACTCAAACAGTATTTTACAGATAGTTATGAGTATAAGGTTCCCGTAAAATATTTCTTTTCCGAAAAAGAACAGAATGCTTTTTTTGAGGCTGATGCGCCAAGGCTTGTTTCTTTTATGAAGGGTGAAACCTTCAGAATATATTTTTTCAGAACAGCACATAAGGGTACAGGTATTTATACAAACTTCTCGCACCTTATTACCGATGCTATGGGGATCGTGATTTTTTATATTGACCTGCTTAATGTATATGATTCGCTTGTAAACAATAAACCCCTGCCGCCACCTCTTAATAAGTATGAGGACTATATTATAAAAAATCTTGAAAAGAATGCCGATGAGAAAAGAGAAGCAAAACACGAGGCATTTTTCAGAGAATATTTTGCAAGGGGCGGAGAACCCTTTTATGCCGGTGTTCACGGTCCTGAGCTTCTTGAAAAATTCAGAAAAAAGAAGAAAAATCCCGATGCCCGTGTGCCTATGGCATATAATCCTCTGCAGGATAAGTGTGATATGCTTATCAGGAAAATTTCAAAAGAGGATACCGATAAAATTTTTGAATTCTGTATGAACAGACAGATAAGCCCCGAAAGTGTTTTTCAGTTGGGTCTTCGTACATATTGCTCGGCAATCAATTACAGAACAGAAGATGTGTGTATGATGAGCGTATGTTCAAACAGAACCAATTATAAAGAAAAAAATATGTCCGGCTGTATGGCTCAGCCCTTGATACTCCGTACAATTATACCCGAGGAGGCAACCTTTGAAGAGGCTTTGCAGAGCATAACCGATATAAGAACCTCACTTTACAGACACTCCTTATATCCGTACACAAAGGCAAGAGATATGTTCCTGAAAATGTACAATTTTGCACCCATACAGGGTGCGAATTCCATGATGTTTTCGTGGATACCGCTTCCGGTGG
Organism: Acutalibacteraceae bacterium; assembly: GCA_045588855.1. GTDB lineage: Bacteria > Bacillota > Clostridia > Oscillospirales > Acutalibacteraceae > RUG806. Next base: position 44,045 of record JAZNEX010000097.1, on the reverse strand, counting down.
GAGAGAACATCCCCGAAGAAGCAGAATTCAGGACATACAATCTCAGAAGCTACTTTACTCCCTTATATACAATGGTAACTCCCGATTCGGGAAGCGGAGGAATAAGCATATACTATATGTACAGAGTTAAATTATCATCCGCCGAGGATATTGAACGTCTGCATAAAAATACCGTCAGTGTTATTCTTGAAGGAATAAAAAATCCCGATATTAAAATTTCTCAGCTTCTTGACGGTATTGAAAGGCAATGAAGAAAAAATTTACAACTAATACAATTTTAACAAAAAAATAATTGTATTTTGATACGATAGTGTTTTAATTAAACACGGAATTATACGATGTTTCTGAAAGGGAGAAATTGAAATGAAAAAGATTATTTCACTGTTACTTGTATTTTCATTAATTTTTGTTCTGATGGCACCGGTAGCCGGGGCAGCAGAAAATGAAAGACTTCCCCGTATATTTATTCGCGGCAACGGTGTTGAGCTTTACAATGGCGATGGGACACCTCTTACTTCGGGGCTTGATAATATGGATTTTCTCGGCGGCGGTGAAAGCGAGGGTGCCGAAGAGACAAAGGACAAAATTGTTGAAGCTGCCGTAAATATTCTCAAGCCTTTTGTTCTTGAAGGTATGGTATTTGATGAATGGGATAATTACGGTAAGGCTGTCTATGAAGAAATTGCTCCTCTTTTCGGTGAAAATGCAGGTCTTGATGAAAACGGAAATGCAAAAAACGGCTCAGGTGTATCACCCTCTGACCTTGCCGCATCCGAAAATAATTCAAAAAGTGCAGCTTTATATAACAGCAATCAGGATTATTATTTCTGCTATGACTGGCGTCTTTCCCCCTATGACCATGTGGACAGACTCCATGAATATGTTCAGAATATAATGACTGCTACCGGCAAGACTCAGGTAAATATGTATGCAAGATGCATTGGCGGCAGCCTTCTTATGGCTTATCTTGAAAAATACGGACATCTCGGACATGTTAAGAATGTAATGTTTGTTGATGTGCTTTCCAATGAATCCACCGTTATTTCCAAGTCTATGAGCGGTAAGGTTGAATTTGACGCTGCTTTCCTTGAAAAATATATGGCACAGCTTGATTACTGCGGACGTATCAATATGGGCACGGGCTTTGTATTTACCGATACTCTTAATGAAATCGTATTTAAGACAATGGATTTCTTTAATCAGATAAGTGTTACCGATAACGCTCTTGACGGTGTAGAGAGACTGTATTCAAGATTATATGAAGCTCTCATTCCTGCAATTATGCACGCTTCAGGCATGGCAACTCAGGTGAATTACTGGACTTGTGTTGCAGAAGAGGATATGGATGCTGCTCTTAATCTTATGTTCCCCGATAATGAAGACGGTATCCGTGAAAAGTATTCAGGTCTTATTGATAAGATTCTCTATTACAGAGAACATATTTCAAGTGACCTTGACGGCTTTTATGACGGACTTAAGGAAGACGGTGTTCATTTCGGTTTCCTTGCAAAATACGGCTTCCTTAATGCACCTTTTACAGAAGAGCGCTATCTTATTTCTGATGCTCTTGTAAGCGTAGAGCATGCAGCATACGGTGCAACAACGGCTCCGGCAGGCTCAACACTTTCTGAGGAATATATCAATGCCCGTATTGAAGAAGGCAACGGAAAATATATTTCTCCCGACAAGACAATCGACCTTTCAACCGCATATTCTCCCGATACTACCTGGATTGTTAAAAACGCCCATCACGATGTTTTTTATGATCTCAATGGAATTATGAGGGAATTCCTTGACGGAACAAACGAAACTGTTGATACCGTAACAATCGCAGAACAGTTTATGGTTTATGACTTCAGCGAAGAAACAAAGAAAGGTACATTATCTGTTATGACTGAGGAAAATTGTATTGATCTCGAATTTATGTCAGTCGGTGATGTGAAGCCTACACCATTCTCAATTCTTACCGCATTCTTTAATTTCATCTCGATGCTTATTGATCTTTTTGACAGCATCTTCAAGGGTGAATTTGATATTGGCAGTCTTCTTGGTTGATTGAAATAAAACGGCATTTCAGATATGAAAATGTCGTTTTTTTCATATCTTAGTATGCATTATACAAGCAGCAACGATTTTTTTACTAAAAGTAAATATTTTTTTATGAAACAGTGAACGAATTGTTGACAGAAACAGATTTTAATTGTAAAATAAAATAAAGTAAAATTCCGGAAAGGGAGTTTATAAAATGAAAAAAATATTGTCTTTAATTTTAGCTTTTTCTCTTGTTTTTGCTGTAATGGCTCCGATTGCCTCAGCAGCAGAAAATGAAAGACTTCCCGTTATCTATATCCGCGGTAACGGTGCTGCTTTGTATGATGCCGAAGGCAATCAGCTGGTTACAGGATTAGATAATGTAACCTTCGGTGATGATTCTGCCGAAGGTGAAGAAGCAGATGTAACCAAGGACAAAATTGTTGACGCAGCTGTTAATATTCTCAAACCCTTTGTTCTTGAAGGTATGCTTTCAGACAAATGGGATACTTACGGTAAGGCTGTTTATGATGAGCTTGTTCCTCTTTTCGGTGAAAATGTTGGTCTTGATGAAAACGGAAATGCCAAAAACGGAACAGGTGTCTCTAAGTCTGAGTATGATGCATCAATTGCAGCCTCTAAGAGTGCCTGGAATTATAATGTAGGTCAGGAGTACGGTTTTGTTTTTGACTGGAGACTTTCTCCCTATGACCTTGTAGACGATCTGCACATGTTTGTTCAGAATATAATGACAGCAACAGGTAAAACGCAGGTTAATATGTATGCAAGATGTCTCGGCGGCGGTCTTCTTATGGCTTATCTTGAAAAATACGGCAATAAAGGTCATATAAAGAATGTTATGTTTGTAGATATTCTGTCTAACGAGACAAACTGCATCTCAAAGGCACTTAGCGGTAAAATGGTGTTTGATGCAAATTATCTTGAAAAGTATCTCGGACAGGTTGACTACCTCGGAAAAACAGGTCAGGGTGTAGGCTTTGCCTTTACGGATATTCTTAATGAGATTGTTTTCAAGACAATGGATTTCTTCAATCAGATAAATGTAACCGATAATGCACTTGACGGTGTTGAGGATCTTTATGCAAAGCTTTATCAGGCACTTATCCCTGCCATTATGCATGCTTCCGGTATGGCGACACAGGTAAATTACTGGACATGTGTTGCAGAAGAGGATATGGATGATGCTCTTAATCTTATGTTCCCCGATAATGAAGACGGTATCCGTGAAAAGTATACAGGTCTTATTGACAAGATTCTCTATTACAGAGAACATGTTTCATCAGACCTTAAGGGTTTCTATGATTCTCTTACAGAAAACGATATTTATTTCGGCTTTACAGCAAAATACGGCTTCCTCAATGCTCCCTATGCAGTTGATGCAGATCTTCCCAGTGATTCACTTGTAAGTCTCACTCATGCAACTTTCGGTGCTACAACTGCCCGTATAGGAACAACTCTTTCCGATGAATATATTAATGCCCGTATTGCAGAAGGCAACGGCAAGTATATTTCTGCAGATAAGGTAGTGGATCTTTCAACTGCTTATGCTCCCGACAGAACATGGGTTCTCAAAAATGCACATCACGATGCGTCTGATACTGTTATGCCTATAATAAGGGAATTCCTTAACGGAACTAATGAGACTGTTGATACAGTTTCAGCAGGTACACAGTTTATGGTATATGACATTGATACAAACACTGCAGCTCCCATGACAGAAGAAAACTGCGGAGATCTTGAGTTTATGCAGATTGCATCAGAAAAGAAAACTCCCTTCTCAATTCTTACCGCATTCTTTAACTTCATCTCAATGCTTATCGACCTTTTCGACAGCATATTCAAGGGTGAATTTGATTTCGGAAGTCTTTTCGGTTAATATAAAGAAAAAAACCACCGGAAGGCGTGGGTGTCCTGAGGACACTCACGCAGTTTTCTTATGAGCAAAGCGAATAACAAGGTTCTGCCGCAGGCAGGTTCTTATTCGCCTTTCGGCGAGTGATATTGCTTCGCAGTTATATAATGCTACGCATTGTGATATTGTCCTTCGGACAGTTTTATGCGAATAAAATAACACTGAAATCGAAGATTTCAATATCACTATGCCGAAAAGTGCATAATATCACTCTTTCCGAAGGAAAGAATATCACTTAAAGTTAAAAGCGTACTTACTCACCACTTTTAGTGACAGTGCAAAAAAGTAAGAGTTAATGTAGTTTTTGCTACATTAACTCTTTTTGTCCTTTAGAGTGCGACTCTAAGGTGGTTTTTTTATGTCTGTTTCAGATTTTATACATTGACGGCTGCCTGATATGCGGCCTTTGTAGCATCTGCGATTTTACCGATTTTGTCAGCGTCTCCGATAACCTGAATATCAAAGCCCTCGTTTTTAAGCTGCAGAGCAAGTCTGTTTTCTTTTTTAGATCCGAGAGCAAGTACAACTCTGTCACAGGGGATATTACGGGTTATTCCGTTTATTAAGCTTTTTGTGACAATATATCCTTTGTTGATTTCAACAAGCTTTTCACTTGTGTAAATCACAGTACCTGCCTTTTCAAGCTTTGGCAATATATCATCTTTGTGTTGCATCCACGTGCCGGGGGCAATTTCATCAGCCATTTCAATAACCGTGACCTTACAGCCCTTTTCGGTGAGATAATGTGCCGTTTCAAGTCCCGTAAGACCTGAGCCTATTACGCATACCTCGGAATCTGTAATTTCAGCTTTTCCTGAAAGCACATCTCTGAAGGTAAGCACTTCACAGCAGTCGGCATTGCCGGGGAAACGGGGCTTTACGGGATTGCTGCCTGTTGCAACAATGATTTTATACGGATTAAGCTCCTTTACGGCTTCAACTGTAGCCTCTGTGCCGAGTCGTATGTCAACGCCCTTTTCTTTGCAGATTTTTACCTCGTCTTCAATAAACCAGGCTGTTTTTTCCTTTTCGGGGGGAGCTGCTGCAAGCTTAATCTGACCGCCTGCTTCAGAGTCCTTTTCAAAAAGAGTTACGCTGAATCCGCGTTCAGCAAGAATTTCGGAGGCTATAAGTCCTGCAGGGCCTGCACCGATAACCGCAACCTTTCTGCCCTTGCCGTTTTTAACAAGAATTTCTGCTTCTTTGCCGACAAAGGGGTTAACTGAGCATTCACCGTGAGAGCCTGAATATGCGTTGGTCTGCATAGATTCAATACAGTTAAGACAGCATATGCATCTTTTTACCGTACCCTTGCCCGAAAGCACCTTGTTTGTCCAGTGCGGATCTGCAATATGAGGCCGTCCGAGAGATACCATATCCTGAGTACCTTCACGAAGCTGCTGCTCAGCCTGTTCGGGACTTCTTATCAGATTAGCTGCAATTACGGGAATGCTTACCGCATCCTTAATTGCTTTTGCCATGTATTTTCTCCAGCCGGGAGTAAATGAAACAGGCTCAAGCCAATAATTGAAGGTATCATAGCCTGCGGATGAAACGTCTATTGCATCTGCTCCGTTTGCTTCAAGAAGCTTTGCGGCAGCAATACCTGTTTCAAGGTTATAGCCGGCTTCGGGAAGACCTTTGTATGAATAACATTCATCAACGGAAAGTCTTACGATAACGGGGAAGTTTTTACCGCATCTGAGCTTTATACCTTTTAATATGTTGAGTATAAATCTCATTCTGTTTTCAAGACTGCCGCCGTATTCATCCATTCTGTTGTTGGTAACGGGACTTAAAAACTGCTGTAAAAGATAACCGTGTGCACTGTGAAGCTCAACACCGTCGCAGCCTGCCTTTTTTACTCTTACAGCGGCGTCAATAAACTGAAGCTCTAGCTCTTTTATCTCATCCTTTGTAAGTGCTCTTACCTTGCCTCCTGCAAAATAGGCAGGGGAGCATACACTTGGTGCAACCGAAGAAGGAGAAATATTGTTTTCAATAAGAACAGGACCGATTTTAGGTGTAAGGGTATATAACATCTTTCCGTAAATACCCTTTGTGAGCTTTTCAAGAGTTATGCTCAGGGGTACTGTACCCACAAGAAGACCGATATTCTGTCTGCCGGGATGATGAAGCTGTACAAAAAGCTTTGCACCATGCTTATGTATTCTGTCGGCAAGCTCGCTTAAGGGTTTTATATGATAATCGTGGCTTGCTGCAAGCTGAGCGAAAGCTGCAGAGCCTGTTTTATCGTTTACACGGGTAATTTCCGTAATAATAAGTCCTGTGCCGCCCTTTGCTCTTTCTTCATAATAGTCCAGAAGCTTTTCGGTGGGGGTGCCGTCAAACTGACCGAAGCCCATGAGCATAGGTGCAAGAGCAACGCGGTTTTTAATTTCACAGCTGCCGATTTTTATGGGAGAACCAAGTAATTCGTATTTCATCTTTCAGTCAGCTCCTTGACTTTTTTCTTGAAATCCCTGAATTTTCTTTTTTCGAGGAAAAGATAAGCTGTTTTTACGGGAGGAACAAACTTCATAAGCTGCTTGGATAATACAAACAAAGCAGAAGGATTGACGTTGCTTTTGCCGTTTTCAATTCCCTCTACCATTTTTCTTGCAACGATAACGGGTGACTGAACAGGGAAGGGATGCTTGTATTCAATGTCATTTGAACGCTTAAAAAAGCCTGTGTCCGTTGCTATGGGATAAAGACATGTAAGCTGAACATTATCCGGAATTTCAAATCTTATGCCTTCCTGGAAGCCGTGAAGGGCAAACTTTGATGCAGAATAAAGTGTGTAACCGGGCATAGCCATAGTACCTATTGCAGAAACTGTCATTGCAAAAATACCTTTTTTTCCGTTAAGATATTCTACATATTTCTGATATGAATAAATAGGGGAGAAAACATTTGTCTCAAATATTTTCTGCACTCTTTCCCAATCGGTATAATTCATTTCTTCATAATAGGCATAGCCTGCATTGGCATAAAATATATCAATAGAGCCAAGCTGCTCAAGAGCTTTTTCGAAAATTTCATCAACAGCTTCCTTTGAAGAAACATCCCTTTTAAAAAGAATGATGTTATCATTTTCTAATTTTTCCAGCTTATCGGTGTTTTCGTCAACACAGAAAACCCTGTTGTTGCCGGGTAAAAGAAGCTTAAGCACTTCAAGACCGATTCCGCTGTTGCAGCCTGTGAGAACAATATTTTTGCCTGTAATCATCCTTGCCACCTCTTTGAGATTAATTTACTCTTTATTTTAACATATAAAAAAGTATTTTTCAATCGGAATACTTACAGAAAGATATACGCTGATTTGTCGGATATGTCAGTATTTACAGAATATTTCTTTGTGAAAAATTTATCAGACTTTTCTAAATACCTTGACATAATTGCCCTTTTTTTATATACTGAATAAGATGGAAATTATGTGTTTCTAAGATGAAAGGAAGGCGTAAATATGGACAAAAAATATGATGCACTGTTTACCCCCTGGCATATAGGCAATTGTGAAATCAAAAACAGAATTGTTATGTGTCCCATGGGCGGTACTTCACTTTTCGGTTGGTTTGAACTTGGCGGATGTCATTTCGATAAGGAAGCTGCAAAGCTTTTTATTGAAAGAGCTAACAACAATGTAGGACTTATCATCCCCGGTATTGCACCTCTTCGTGATACCTTCTGGGGCAAGTGGCTCTGGCAGAATCCCAAGATGTTTGAAGAACTTAAGGAATTTATGGATGAAATTCATAAGACAGGTGCAAAATTATTTATTCAGCTTACTGCAGGTATGGGCAGAAGCTGGGCTATCACAGACCTTATTGCACCTTTACATAAAAATAAGATTACAAGAGCTATTGTAAAACCCATTATTGACACTTCACACGAGCTTGCATCTCCCTCGGCTCAGCCTTCTCGTTGGGCTCACGATATCATCTGCCCCGAAATGACAAAGGAACAGATTCACGAAATCATCGAAGCTTTTGCAAAGACAGCAAAGCTTTGCCGTGATGCCGGTGTTGACGGTGTTGAAGTTCACGCTGTTCATGAAGGCTATCTTCTTGACCAGTTTGCAATTGAATTCTTTAACAAGCGTACAGATGAATACGGCGGAAGCTTCGAAAACAGATACCGTTTTGCTGCTGAAGTTGTAAAGGCTATCAAGGCTTCCTGCGGTGATGATTATCCCGTATCTCTCCGTTATTCGGTAGAATCCAAGATGAAGGGCTTCTGCGAAGGCGCAATGCCCGGAGAGGATTATGTTGAAGTCGGCAGAAATATGGAAGAGTCCGAAAAGGCTGCAAAGTACCTTCAGGATATGGGCTATGATATGCTCAATGCTGATAACGGTACATATGACTCATGGTACTGGGCTCATCCCCCCATGTATATGCCCGAAAACTGTAATCTTGAAGATGTTGCTCACATCAAGAAGTTTGTTGATATTCCCGTTGTATGCGCAGGCCGTATGGATGCCGCTACTGCTTCTGAGGCTATTGCCGAAGGTAAAATCGACGGTGTCGGTGTTGCACGTCAGTTCCTTGTTGACCCCGAATGGATTACCAAGATTATTGAAGACAGAATTGAAGATATCAAGCCCTGTATCTGCTGCCACAGCGGTTGCTTCAACTTCTCATCTGCAAAGGGCCATGCAAACACTCAGGATCTTTTCGATACAATGGGTCTTGCTCGTTGCGCTCTTAACCCCAAGACGATGCAGTCCAAGAAGTATAAGATAGAAAAGGCAAAGAAGCAGAAGAAGATTGCTGTTATCGGTGGCGGTATCGGCGGTATGGAAGCTGCTCTCGTACTTGCTCAGCGCGGTCATAAGGTTACAATTTATGAAAAGACAGATAAATTAGGCGGTGTGTTTATTGCAGCTGCTGCTCCTTCCTTCAAGGAAAAGGACCGTGACCTTATCGCATGGTACAGACGCGAAATCACAAGATATCCCATTGAAGTAAAATTCAATACAGAAGTAAATAACGTTGACGCTCTTGAGGTTGATGAGGTTATTGTTGCTACAGGTGCTGTTGCAAACAAGATTCCCGTTCCCGGTGCAGAAAAGGCAATCGAAGCATGTGAATATCTTCTCGGTGAAAAGACAGTCGGTGAAAATGTTGTTATCGTAGGCGGCGGTCTTACAGGCTGTGAAATTGCTTATGATCTGTTCTTACAGGGTAAGAAGCCTGTTATTGTTGAAATGCAGGATGACCTTATTACAACTCCCGGTGTTGCTCTTGCAAACACAAGCTTCCTTCGTGACTGCTTTAAGGCAAACAATGTTCCCGTATATCTTGAAACAAAGACAACTGAAATCCGTGATGACGGTGTTACCGTTGCTGATAAGAACGGTAAAAAGACTGACATTCCTTGTGATAATGTAATTCTTTCCGTAGGCTACAGACCTGCTCCCGTAGCAGCTAAGTCAAAGAAGGTACACGTTATCGGTGATGCTTGCAAGGTTGGAAATCTCCGTACTGTTATCTGGCAGGCATGGGATGTTGCAATGAAGTTATAATTACAGTTTATATGTGTCCCGTATCAGAAAAAAGATACGGGACATTGATTTAGGATAATAAAAACATTTTCGGTGAAAGAGAAATGATAAAACGAATAATTGCACTTGTGTCGGTTGTGCTTATTACGCTTTCGTCCTTTTGTATAACCTCATATGCCGCTTCTCCCGTTCTTAAGGTAGGTACTGATGCGGTAAATGCGGGAGAGACGGCAGAAATTGAAATAAGCATACAAGGTAATCCCGGAATAATCGGTATGTATCTTGATGTAAGCTATGACAGCCGGCTTGAGTTGAAGCGTGTAAGCGATAATTCGCTTCTTAAAGGTAAGCTTTTTTCGGCAAATGTAAATACAAAACCCTTTGTTCTTTCGTGGGACGATACGCAGAATATGAAGGATAATTATTCTGACGGTGTTATTGCAAAGCTCGAATTCAGAGTGCCTGACGGAACTGCTCCCGGAAGATATTTTGTAAGGGTTTCCTTTGAGCGTGATGATATATTCAATTCACAGCTTAAAAATGTAAGCTTTTCAGTTGTAAACGGTTATGTTACAGTCAACGGCAAAACCTCTTTTTATGATGATGATATAGCTTTTCGTTCAGGGGAGTATATGTATATTGCATCGGCAACAAAGGTTTCTGATATAAAAAGCAGGGGAGACGGTATTATTGATATCAGAAATTCTTACGGGTCAATGAATGATTCATCCGGAATATGCAGCGGAAATACGGTTCATTTCGGTGACGGCACAAAATATACATGTATTCTTAACGGTGATGTCAACGGTGACGGCAGTGTTACTGCTGCAGATGCAAGACTTACTCTCAGAAAAAGCGTAAGCCTTGAGACTCTGGGTGACTGGCAGATCGCTTCGGCAGATATTGATGCTACGGGCACAATAACGGCTGCAGATGCGCGTATGATATTAAGAGCATCCGTAAAGCTCGAAAATCTTGATAACCCAAACGGCAGGTTACAGCAGAAAGTTCTGCAGGTAAGTGATGATTTCAGTGCTGTAAACAAAAATACCGTTACAAACAAGGCTGATTATTTTGCCGCGGGTGAATATGTGATTTCTCAGCTGAAGGAATTCAAGACAAATATCAATATAAAGGAGTATTCACTTCATATAGACGATGCTCCGGGCTTTATCAAGGAATTTGTCAACAGTATCCCTGAACTGTTTTATGTCAATAATTCTGTAAGGGCATATCACGATAATAATATTGTGGAATATTTTGAATTTAAATTTATGGAAAATCCCCGCACAAAGCTTACCGAATACCGTAATATGGTGGCTGAAATTGCAAAAAAAGCTGACAGCAGCTTTTCACCACTGCAGAAGGCTTTGTATTTTCACGATTATATAGCAAGTAATTTCAGCTATGATTTGTCCTTATCCACATATGAAGCATACTCACTTCTTAAAAACGGCAGCGGTGTCTGTCAGGCTTATTCGCTTCTTTATATGTCACTGCTTGATTATCACGGAATAGAAGCAAAGTATGTGACAAGTGAAAAAATGAAGCACGGATGGAATCTTGTAAAAATCGGCTCATCCTGGTATCACGTTGATATTACATGGGATGATCCTAAGAATGACAGATATGGTCTCTCATATCATGAAAATTTTCTGCTGAGTGATAAGGCTATGGATAAAAACGGGCATAAGGACTGGTATTGCTGCGGCGGAAATGAGGTCTGCAACGATACAACCTATGATAAATATTTCTGGGAGAATGTTACAAGTCCGTTTGCTGTGCTTAATAATGAATGGTATTACATAGATTCTTATGCTTCATCCTTCGGTATTTACAGGTGGAATAAAAACGGAAGCTCTGAAATTGTAAAATCCTTCAATGCAAAATGGTCCGGTATACTTGGCTTTGTATGGGACGGATGTTACAGCGGATTTGGTGTTTATGATAACAAGCTTATTTATAACACCTCCGATACCGTGGTTTCATTTGACCCCGCAAGCGGAAATGATGGTATTCTTTACAAAGAAAATGCATCAGGACATATATACGGTATGACAGTAAAGGATAAAATATATATAAACATTGCAAGCTCTCCCGATACAACAAACACTAATATTTTTCCCATAACATTTATGAATACGGGAGATTGCGACGGCAACGGCAGAATAAACGGAAAAGACTATTCCGTACTTATGATGCATTTGTCAGGGTATACGGTGCACTGTAATACAGGTGCCGCAGATTTTGATCTGAACGGAAAAATCAATAATAAGGATGCCGATGCAATACGTAAATTTGTTGTCAACGGATAAAAAAAGGTCTGAATGTGATGATTTCACATTTCAGACCTTTTAACTTATTTGCTGAGATTCTGCAGGGCAATTATCATATTAAGTATATCTGCGGCATTTTTCTGTAATTCACCTGTTGTGATACCGCCTTCTTTGCCCATAGAAGCAAGAAGTGTTCCGTCGGGATTTCGTTTTCCGGTTCTGTCTCCGCCGGGCATAAGAACATTTACACCTGCTCTTACTCTGTATCCCTGATTTTTTACCTCGGGGAATTCGGGAGAAGCCGAGGGCTGCATCCACCAGTCAGTCATTACTGAGCCCTTATAACCCCATTCGCCCCTCAATATGCCTGTTACAAGGTCATAATTGTAATGACCCCATACACCGTTGATTTTATTGTAGGAAGTCATAAGATTAAGAGGAGATGCAGTCTTTACGCATATTTCAAAGCCCTTGAGATATATTTCTCTGAGTGCTCTTTCGGAGAGAACGGAATTATTCTTTGTTCTTCTGACCTCCTGATTGTTACAGGCAAAATGCTTGGGACATGCGCTGACGCCTGATGACTGAAGACCTTTTACCACTGCTGCCGCCATAAATCCCGATACCAGGGGGTCTTCCGAGAAATATTCAAAGTTTCTGCCGCAAAGGGGATTACGGTGAATATTCATTCCGGGGGCAAGAAGCACATCTGAGCCTCTTTCTTTCATCTCTGTACCTAAAAGCGCATAAAGCTCTGTAACAAGCTCAGTGTTCCAGCTGCAAGCAAGTGCCGTGCCGCAGGGGAGAAGTGCGCTGTATGCCGCAAGTCTTATGCCGGAAGGACCGTCGGTTGTTGTAACGGGAGGAATGCCTTTTTCTCTGAGAGATTCAAGCACACCGCCGAATACACCTGCATTACCCTTTGCACCGAGAGGTGAGTTCATTACATAGTCACCTCTTGAAATTGCTTCAAGCTCGGTGTAATTGAGCGTTGCAACAAAATCATTCATTGAAACGCTGCCGTTTTTTACGTCCTCAAGTGTATATGTATGACCTACTGACATATTGATAGTTTTCGGTATGTTGTCGGTAATAATTTTTTTGAGTGATACTGTTCTGACAGGAGCAGGCTCATAAGTTTTTGCAATCTTTCCGTCATAATAAAGGGGACGAAGACGCATAAAACGATTTCCTTTTTCTGTAGCCGAGATTTCCGTAAGCTGACGTATAACAATCGTCTGATCCTGAGTCATTACACCTGCTTCAACCGTGTCTCTCACATTGAAGCCCAGTAAGAAATGATAACTGCCGCTGCTTAATACATAGGCACTCTTATAGCCTGTGATTCCGGAATCATCATATGAGGATAAATCGTAAAGAGAAACATTGAAAGAAAGAGTCTGCTCTTCACTGGGCTCAAGGAGCTTTGATTTTGAAAAGCCCTTAAGTACGGTTTCGGGTACGGCAATTTCAGAATTTTCCTGATGTACATAAAGCTGTACCGCTTTTTTACCTGCTGTTCTGCCTGTATTTTTTATAACGGCACTTATGCTGATGCTGTCAGCATTTCTTGAAAATGAGATATCTTTAAGGATAAAATCGGTATATGACAGACCGAAACCGAAGGGGAACAAAACCTTATCCTTTTCGAAGGTTTCAAAATATCTGTAGCCGACAAAGATATCCTCGGTATATGTATTCTTATCCTTTCCGCCGAAATCGTCTGCGGAAGGTATATCATCATAGCTTAATGCAATTGTGTCGGTAAGTGCGCCCGAGGGAGAAACCTTGCCTGTTATCACATCGGCAAGTGCATTTCCTGCCTCCATACCGCCCTGCCAGGCAATAACAACAGAAGGTACGTTGTATTCAGTTATCAACGAAAAATCAATGATGTTGCCGATATTCAGTACAACTGCCCATTTTGTAAAGTGCTCTTTTACGAGAGACAGCATATTTTTTTCATCGTCCGTAAGATAAAAGCTGCCCTTTGTAAGAGTGTTTTCTCTGTCTTCACCTGCTGCTCTGCCGATAAATACAAGAGCAGTATCACTTTCTTCGGCTGCTGCCTTTACGGTTTTGTCATCAAGGGGCATTTCATCATAGCACATAGGCCAGTTACCCCAGAATCCGTCATCCGGTTTGTTTTTCTTTCTCCATTTGTTATAGATTTTAAGAAGATTTTTATTAAGCTTTACATCTGCGTTTTTCAAGCCTTCGGTAAAGCTTACTTTATAATGGGCATTTACGTCACCGCCCGAGCCATAGCCCACATAGAAGGTATCGCTTGCAACTCTGCCGAAAAGTGAAACGACCGTGTTTTCACTTATCGGAAGAACATCTTCATTTTTTAATAATACTATACTTTCGGCTGCGGCAGCCCTTGAAACACTGTCAATGCCTTCAGCCATAGAAAAGCCTTCGGCAATATCCTTGTTTGATGTCTGTGAAACAGAGTTGACAACCTTTGCCACAACCTTGTTTACGGGTTTAGGAAGCTTCATTCTGAACTCTCCTTTATATTCTTTCTTTTACAAGAATTTTTACGGGACTTATAAGACCCGATGCTGAATCCTTGGGATAATTTGAATACTTTGACGGTATTGTTGAATAATGGTTGCAAAGAGTATTTGAAACGGTAATTTTTATATGATTTTCACCGTTTGCTATGTAATCCGTGATATCTGTTCTGAAGGGTTTATAGGTAAAAACTGCGGCATTTTTGCCGTTGATTTCGATATCGAGTGTAGCTGCGGCATTCTCAATATCAATAATAAATTTTTCATCGGGATAAAGCTTTTCGATGCATATGTTTTTTTCATATACTGCTTTTCCCGAATAGCATTTAAGCGCCCCCATAGTGCACAGGTCACCGTTTGTTATTTTACCCTTGCCGCAGAGTATATCTGCAGGAACGGGAATAATATCTGCATATTCATATCCGTCATAGGCTTCAATATAGAAAACCACATCGGTGATATGCTCAGAAATTTTTCCTGCACGCACTTCATAGTATTCCGTGTCAAAAACACCCTTGCCTTTATGTGTGACAGTCATTTCAGTGTCATCGCAGAAAACCGAATGAAGCTTTCCGTGAAGGCATATATTGAAGCCGTAAAAGCCGGGAACGGAAGAAAAACGGAAGCAGAAATACTTAAGAAGCTTTCCGGAAGCTGAAAGTCTGAAGTAATCGGGATTCTCAAATGAGTCTACGCAAAGGGGAAAACTGCTCTTTGCGGGATTTTCCTTTGTAATATGAAGGGAAGTACGTCTTATTTTTCCGCGGTTACGGTAATTGACGGCATCATCCTCTTTGTATGTATAACAGAAACAGATAAGATTCTTTCCTTCCGAAAGAGTGATATCATCACCGTTGATCCTTTTTCCGTTTACAAAAATGCAATCAGGCTTTATATCTCCCGTAATGATTTTTGCATTACAGCTGCAAGGGGAATATGCATAAGTATAATAAACGCAGTTTCCGTTAAAGAAGATGTTATCATCATACAGCTTACCCTTAAGACCGTGATGCCCCTGCTCGTGAAGAGAAACGGAATAATTATCCGTACAGATATATCCGTATCTTGAATAAAAGTCCTGTATTTCACATTTGTATTCAATTCCGTTGAACAGGATGTTGCTGTTACGGGATAAATCAGGCATTGTGCTTATATTTCTGCAAAGACTTTCGAGATTTTCACTGCAGCATATCTTTGTTATTGCAGTGTTTCTACCGTAAGAGATATCCCTGAATTCGAAATCAATATCTGATTCGTCATCATTCACAGTCATAATATCAAAAAATCTTGCCTGTGCACCGATTATTCCGCCGGCGGGAATAAAATAGTCTCCGTATCTGTTGTCGAGTGTCGGAATAAGTGAAAAATCCCATTCTCCGTCAATTACAATTTCATTTTTTGTAATATATTCTCCGTTATCGGAAGTGTCAATAATGTCATCGTATTCAATACATTCGTCGGTAAAGAGAATAAGAGTGTCATCATTTTCTTCGAGCGGCATTTTTACAAATGTGAATCCGCCTGTCGATACCGTGCCGTCAAGCCTTATCGTTTTGCCGTTTTCGGTATTGAGAAGATAGGGAATGCCTGTTGCCTCAAAACGGCATACGCTGTCTTTTGGCGCATATCTCACAAAGCATAATGTTGATTTTCCATGCTCTCTTGTGTGTATATATACCTTGTTGTCCGAATATATATCCTCGGGTAAAAAGCTTCTAGTAATGTGTGAATTAATAAAAGCAAGTGTTTCATTTTTATTTGCGGTAAGTGCTGCATTGGGATGAGCGAGAATATCTTCAATATCCTTTTTCAGAACTTCATCATTAAGACCTGCACGGTCCGAGGCATATGGTGTAATACCGCAGAAAATAACCGCGCCGCCGTTTTTGAGAAGCTCTTTTGCTTTTTTGATTGCGCTGTATCTTACGCAGTCAACACCTGCAAATATAAGCACCTTATATTCTTCTGTTGATGTGATGAGCTTTCCGTTTTTACAGGTTGCATTTTCTATTGACTGAAAATCAATAAAGTCAAAATCAAGACCCTTGGAAAACAGATATTTTGCCGAATCAAAGGTTTTTTGTGTTGATAATTGATGATTAACTCCGTAATCACAGGATGAAACAGGGTAATATATGGCGGCATCACACTTGTGCTTACCTGTCGTAAGTATAGCGGACATTCTCTTGTATTTATCAAGCCACTGCTTTTCATCGTCCCAATAGGGCATTCTGAAATGGAAATCAGGGGGAGCCCATTCAAAAAAACCACCGTTTGTTGAATAATAAAGTCCATGAAGGTTAAGAAGGTTAGCTCCGAATATAAAGTTATCACTTGTGGGAGCCGTAATGCTTTCAAGGGTTGTGCCCCATCCGGAGCTGTGATAACCCTCAAGCCATACTCTCGGACGGTCATATAAATGGGCTATAGAGCTGTTTACCTTTACTTTTATCATATCTGCGGCTCTTCCGGGGGTATCGTTTCCCGGAGCCGTAAACCAACGTACCGTTCTGAAATAGTCCGAAAATTCATCAGGCTCGGTACCTCTTGAAGATTGATCGCAGCCGTATGTAAGTCCTCTTGAAGCGTGGAATTCATAAACAGGCTTAAAATAGCAGTCTTCCATAATCTGCGTTCTTACATCGGCAGTATCAAGTCTTATTTTCGGAGTAATATCACCCAGCTCAAAAAAGAGATGGGGGATAAAGCCGATAATGTCATATCCGTATTTTTCTCTGATACCTTCTCTTAAGGAGCTGCTCCACAGAGTTTTTGTGTCAGTTCCGAACATAAGCTCGTCCTGAAAAAAGTAGTTTAGTGTTCCCGGCTTTACGTCAGGCACACGTCTGAAAAACTCATTGAAATAAATATCCGTAAGTATTTTTCCGCAATCGGGATGCAGAGGATTTATTGATTTATCCTTTTCATTTACACATATAACATATGCTTCGCAGATTCCGGGAACAGGGGAAAGAACACCTTTGCTTTTTTCATATATAATAACGGGTTCTTCATTTTTTGAGTCCGTATAATAAACTGTTGCAAGTACATTTTCCTCAAAGGAATTTTCATCTCCCGAGAAAAGCATTTTTTTCTCAATGCTGAGATTTTCGGCGTGCATACCGGGCATTTCTGATAAAGTGTCAGTGAAATATCCGTTGCCGATCCATGCAATGGTATAGTCGCCCATGCCGAGGCTCATATCATATTTTTCGCATTCTTTGGCTGCAAAAGCAAAAAAATCCCACCATTCATCCGAAAACTGTTCGGGAGTGCCGGGAATACTTTTGCCGTGACCGCCGAAGGGAAGATTATTCTCTCCTCCGCCGTTTATATGAGCATAGTTTATCTGAACGCCTGCAAGTCCTTTATCGGCAAGCATCCTTATCTGTTCACTGAGCCTTTCTTTGTCAAGCTCCCCGCCGTTCCACCAATAAAAAGGCACCTCGCCGTAACGGCGGTGGGGCGAGGTGAGAGCATTTATAAAATCAGCCGCTTGATTCATTATTATTAGCTTTCCTTTTCAATAGAGTTTATTTATCTGCTGTTTTTTTCTTACAGGTTCTTTTTTTCGGAGTTTCTGTCTTTACTTCTTCTGTTTTTGTTTCTTCTGTCTTTACGGTTTTTGCTGTATCGTCAGCCTTCTTTTTGCAGGCCTTTTTTTTAGGGGCAGCAGCTTCAGTCTTGATTTCATCTTCTGCATCTTTCTTTGACGCTGTCTTTTTTGTTGCAGCCTTTTTCTTGCCCTTAAGGCATTCTATAAGCTGAATTGCGTGGTCAAGGTTGCCCCATGCCTGAATTTTGCCGTCGAGATATTCCTTGACGGGGTCAGCCTTACCCTTGATGCAGTCTTCAAGAAGAAGAGAGTTTATGATAATTGCAACGGTATTGTCGTGATAATCATATGGCTCAAATGAGAATGTTCCGTCAATAAATGCAGCATACATTGTACCGCCACAGTCTTCATCTGACATAGTGATCTGAGCTGCAATAAAAGAATCCGTAAACTTTGCAGTATCTGCCTTGGATGCGTATTTTTTCTTGAGATAATCAAATTTTTCAATAAATGTCATATATATAACCTCTCTTAGTTTTTTAGTGAATGAATAGGTGCAGGAATTCTGCCGCCGCGTGAAATGAATTTTTCAGGTGAGTTGTGATTAAGCTTTATAACGGGAGCATAGCCGAGAAGTCCGCCGAATTCTACGGTGTCACCCTCTTTTTTGCCGTATGCCGGAATAACTCTTACTGCAGTAGTCTTTGTGTTTGCAACACCGATTGAAATTTCATCGGCAATAATACCTGAAATAACAGCTTCTGAGGTGTCACCGGGAATTGCAATCATATCAAGACCTACCGAGCACACTGCTGTCATTGCTTCAAGCTTTTCAATTGAAAGTGAGCCGTTTGCTACAGCGGCAATCATGCCCTCGTCCTCTGAAACAGGAATAAATGCACCTGACAGACCGCCGACATGGGATGATGCCATAACACCGCCCTTTTTAACTGCGTCATTGAGCATTGCAAGAGCAGCTGTTGTACCGTGTGCACCACAGCATTCAAGTCCCATGTTTTCAAGGATTCTTGCAACGGAGTCACCTATAGCGGGTGTGGGAGCAAGTGAAAGGTCAACAATTCCGAAGGGGACCCCCAATCTGTCAGCTGCCTCGGAGGCTACAAGCTGACCTACTCTTGTAATCTTGAATGCGGTTTTTTTGATTATGTCAGCAAGCATGGAAAGGTCGCAGTCACCTGCACGTGCAATTGCAGAGGACACAACACCGGGACCTGATACACCGACATTGATAACACTTTCGGGTTCGCCTACACCGTGGAATGCACCTGCCATAAAGGGATTGTCCTGAGGAACATTTGCAAAAACGACAAGCTTTGCACAGCCGATAGAATAATTGTCTTTTGTAAGATATGCAGTTTCTTTTATAGTTTTGCCCATAAGGCGTATCGCATCCATATTGATGCCGGCTTTGGTTGTAGCAACATTTACCGAAGAGCATACCTTTCCTGTTGTGCTCAATGCTTCGGGAATGGCTGCAATAAGATTTTCGGAGGACTTTGTAAAGCCCTTATCGACAAGAGCCGAAAAACCGCCTATGAAGTTTATACCCAATGTATCAGCTGCTCTGTCAAGGGTTTTTGCGATTTTTACGTATGTGTCACTGTTGTGTCTGCCACCGATAAGTGCTATAGGAGTAACGGATACACGCTTGTTAACAATGGGAATACCGTACTTCTTTTCGATATCCTCACCTGTTTTTACAAGGTGCTCTGCCTGTTTTGTTATTTTATCATATATATTTGTAAGAAGCCTGTTTTCGTCTTCGCTTACACAGTCAAACAATGATATACCCATAGTAATTGTACGGATATCAAGGTTTTCCTGCCTTATCATATTTATGGTTTCAAGGATATCAGCTGTATTTATCATATGTTATTACCCCTCATTATATTACAGTGTCAATCAGATATGGTGCATTGTATTGAAAATATCCTCGTGCATTGTCTGGATCTGTAATGATTTGCTTTTTCCGTAATCTGAGAGCATATCAACAAAATCAGAAAAAGGAACATTGAGAGAGTCTATATCTGCAAGCATTATCATTGCGAAATATTCGCTTAAAACGCTCTGTGTGATATCAAGAATATTTGCACCCTTTTCTGCGCAGATTGTGCTTACACCTGCGATGATGCCTACATTGTCTTTACCTGTTACACTTATTATTGCCTTCATTTATTCTTGTCCTCCTGATATATATAATGTATATATATTTATATATAATATAATACAATATTAATTCTTTATTTTCAATTGTTATGATATATAAATATTGAAATTTTACGGAAAAAAAAGTATTATTTATGTGGTGATTATTATGAGTATTTTCAATGCGGGAAGATTTGATATCGAAACAGGCAAAAAAACATACATTATGGGTATACTGAATGTTACTCCCGATTCTTTTTCTGACGGCGGAAAATTTTTTAAGTCTGCTGATGCAATTAACCGGACAGAACAGATGATAAGTGACGGAGCAGATATAATTGATGTGGGGGCAGTATCAACGCGTCCCTTCAGTAAACCGGTAAGTGAGGATGAAGAATGGAGCCGTCTTAAGGATATTCTGCCTGTTATAATAAAAAATTTCAGCGTTCCCGTTTCTGTTGACACCTTCAGTCCCGAGGTTGCAAAAAAGTGTCTTTCGCTTGGTGCTGATATTATAAATGATGTAAGTGGTGTGTTTAATCCTGCTATGGCAAAAGCAGTAAAAGAATATAACTGTGCCTGGATTACCATGCACGGCGGAGTAGCTATCAGAAAAGCGGAGGAAGAGACAGAATATAAAAACGGTGTTGTGGAGGATATC
The DNA here is from genome assembly GCA_045588855.1 of Acutalibacteraceae bacterium. GTDB lineage: Bacteria > Bacillota > Clostridia > Oscillospirales > Acutalibacteraceae > RUG806. The sequence goes on along the minus strand of JAZNEX010000097.1, from coordinate 23,394 downwards.
AATCTTTATTTTGATGATTTTATAAAAAAGGCTCTTGAATACGGGATTTCAAAAGAAAGAATCTGGCTTGATGCAGGCTTCGGTTTTTCTAAAAATATACAGCAGAATATTGAGCTGCTTGAAAATTTTGAAAAATTAAAAGCACACGATCTGCCTTTGGTGTGTGCTCTTTCAAGAAAAAGATTTATCGGTGAGCTTTCAGGAATAAAAAATCCCGAAGACAGAGACGCTGCTACTCTTGAAGCAAATATCAGGGCAATTGAAAAGGGTGCTGACATAATAAGAGTACATAATGTCAGCCTGCACAAGGATGCCCTCAGATAAATATTCGGATAACTCAATGAACAGGTGAGAGCAGGTCTGCTTAAAACTGTTTTATATTAATTGAATATTATCGGCTGTTAAAAGTACGGCCGAAACTCAAAAGCCTCTGTGCCGTTTGGCACAGAGGCTTATTTATGAGAGGTTTGATTTTAATTATGCAATACCTTTGAAGAAGTTTGCGATCTGACGGAAGAATGCCATAATCTTGCAATAGATACCGTCATACTTGAAGATGCCGCTGTTGTATTTGTGAACCATTCCGCACTTTTCACATTCGGGAAGTTCAAGACCAACATCTTCGGGATTTGCTGTGATGTGTTCGCCGCAGCCTGTGCAGTCGCCTGCTGCCATATTTTCTTCAATTGCCCAGTTGTCTACTGTGTGGCCTGTAGCTGCAACTGTTTCTGTATAGAAATCGGAGCAGTAGATACATGTGAATGTCTTTTCACCTTCTGCATCACAAGTGGGAGCGATTGTGATCTTTCCGCTGTCATATGTGTGCTTTGCAAGAGGAGTTTTGCCATCCTGATAGGTATCGTTACAAACAGTACAGGTGTATTCTGTGTAACCGTTCTTTGTGCATGTTGCGGGGATTTCAACAGAAGCGTAATTGTGCTCAGCTGTCTTGCCGTAAGGCTTGCCGCAAGTGTCACAGATAGCCTTATTTGAACATGTTGCTGTACCGCCTGTGTGGCCGGTAGCTTTTTCACCTGCTACAGTGTAGTTGTGCTTTGCATCGTATTCACATACATATTCTGTATAGCCGTCTTCTGTACATGTAGCTTCGTATGTGGTAACAGTGTAACCGTTTTCACCGTGGTTAAGAGCGGGGATTTCAATGCTGTCCTTAACAGTGTGGCAGCGTCTGCATTTTGTACCTGCTGTGTAGCCGGCTTCTGTACAAGTAGCAGCCTTAGCTGTGAAGTCTGACCAGTCGTGGCCGAGTGCAGGAATTACTTCCTGATCTACCTTGTAATCACAGTTTGCACAATGTGAACCCTTTGTAAGACCTGTGTCTTCACATGTGGGAGCTACATACTTATCAATAATAAGAACGTGACCGTCTGAAAGAATAACATTCTGTGCTGTAATAATTGCACCGCAGTTTGCACAGTTTGTACCGTCTGTCTTACCGTTTGCTGTACAAGTAGCTGCCCAACCCTTGAGAGGTTCTTCTTTGTGCTCACCTGTGGGATTTGTGATGTTTCTTGTTTCTTTGTGATTGTGATTGTTCTGGCAAACCCAGATTTCATAACCGCCTACGCTACAGGTAGCTTCTCTTGCTTCGGAAAGCTGATAGTCATGACCGAGCTTGGGAATAACTTCCTTTTTCTGAAGAACTACAAGGCATCTTGCACAGGTCTTTTCATCTGTTGAACCGTCCATTGTACATGTAGCTTCATGTCCGGGGTTGAAGATAATATCATGACCGAGTGCGTCTACTACAACATCCTTTTCGAATCCGCAGTCACATGCATAGTGATCTTCACCTTTATTGAGACAATCAGGAGCAGAATTTGTTGTTACCTTGTAATTATGCTCTGTTGCTGTGAATACTGCATTTACAACGATGGGAGCCTTAACATTTGAAATTTCTTCAATTGTCTTGTCCCAGTTTGCAAATGAGTAGTGATATGTTTCATCGTAAGCCTTTGTGGGGATAGCATCGGGATAAACAGCGTCATTACCGTGAGGAATTGTCAGAACATCGATTATTTCACCGTTGTCACCTACAAATGTAACATCCCACATATCCATCTTATAAGCAGCATAGATAGTTTTGTCACTTGTAAGAGTGAATTTGTAGCCTGCTGTATACTGAGCAGCTGTAGCAACGTCTGAATCTGCCCAACCGAGGAACTGACCGCCTTCACGGACGGGAGTAGCATCGGTAACTGTGAATTCGTGACTTGTTATTGTATAGTTTTCGTTAGCGTTGAGGTACTGAGTCTGTGTTTCGGTTTCAACAGCAGGGGTACCCTTGTTGACATCCTGTGTGAATGTGATGTCAGAGCTGTATACAGCGTAAACATCAACTACAGGATTTGCAACATTAACTGTATAAATACCGCTCTTTGTGATTGTTGCTTCAGCAGCTGCTGTATCCTCTCTCCATCCGAGGAATTCGAATGTTCTGCCGTCATATGTTGCGTTCTTTGCTGAGGGCTTGGGAGTAGATGCAGTCTTAGCTGAGTTCATTGCGTACATATTCTTGGTTTCAACCTTGTATGTACCGTCTGTGTTGAGGTAGTGGAAGTTTGCTGTAAGCTCAACACCGAACAGAGCGTAGTATGTTTCGTTGAAACCTACTGTAACTGTGCCCTTTGTGCCTTCGGTTGCGAGTGAGTTCTTTGACCAACCAACAAAGTCAGCACCTGCTTTTGTTGCAGTGTAATTACCGAGGTTAACACTTGCGCTTGTGTTTCTACCTACGGTAACTTCAATTGTCTGGTTAGCTGTACCACCGTTGGTTATACCGTCAAGATAGAGGTATGTTTTGAGGTTGTTAGCTGCATTGTTGATCTTGTTTGCAGCTGCATCAATCTGAGCCTGTGTATAACCTGCATAGCCGCTGTTGTTGTCAAATGCGTCCATTATTGTCTTAGCTTCGCTTCGTGCAGCTGAAAGAGCACCGATAGACTGAGGAGTGTAGCCTTCTGCACCGATGAACTTAGCAGTGTCATTGTATGCGGAACGAAGAGCAGATGTATTAACTTTTGCATAGTTGGGAGTTGCGTAGTAAACGAAGAAAAGGTCGTCACCGCCTGCGCCCTTGTTAAGGTCAACGATATAACTGTTATCCTGGAAAGAAACAACACCCGTCCAACCGCTGTTGAGGTAATTAGCTCTTTCATCATAGGAGCCTGCGCGGTAGAGGTTTGTAAGGGGAGGTCCGAAAGCAGGGTCCTTTGTGATGTAAACCTTGATGTCGTCACCGCCTGCACCTCTGTTGGTGTCAACGCATCCGTCGCTGTGAAGCTGGGGAACCCATGAATGTACACCGGAGTTTACGGGATACCACATAACACCTGACTGATTCCATGAGTTGGGCATACCACCGTTATGGTCAAGACGGAAGCCTCTTACAGCTTCTGCAGGGTTTGTTGTGTATGTCCAACCGATGTAAACATAGTAGTCACCGCCGGTACCTGCTGTAAGGTCCTGGTTAAGTGCATAACCTGTGCCGGCATTATGTCCTACGGCATTCTGAAGCTTAGCGTAACCCTCTGAAGCATTTTTGTAATATACCATTGCGATATCCTTGATGTATCTTGTGCCGGGTACATGATAGTACTCATTTGCATAAGCTGCATCTGCAGACATTGCGAAGGGTACAAGGGGGATAGCAGTAAGGATCATCAGAAGAGATAAAACTGCTGATAATACTTTTGCTGAGATTCTTTTTTTCTGCATAGTTTTCATCCTCTCGAAAAATTGGTTAATTAAACCTAAAGTTATTATAATAAAAATTATATAATACTTCAATTATGAATATTAACAACTTAATGGCTGCATATTTGTGTATTCCTACAAATTATTAACAAAATATTAAGTTGGTATTGCATCGGTTTGTAATTATATAAAAAAACTGCGGAATGAACATCCGCAGCCTTTTTTTGTATTGTAAATGCAGTCCGTTATTCTACCGGGAATGAATAAACATTGTCATGGTTTCTGTCTGTACAGAATAACATTTCCTCTTAACTTCTTTTTTTCTAAAATATAAATATTTTCTGTCAGTAATGTCAATACCTTGTACATGATATTAATAAATTGTTAAAAAACATCATCAGATTTATGTTTGTTGTAAGACAAAGGAATGCAGAATGTTGCAGTTCTCAGGCATTTATGACAGTTGCAAAAATCAGAAAATTCTGCTAAACTGTACTTATAAATTCTTTTGTGAGGTAAAAAATATGCCCGGAATAAAAGATATGACTTTTGAAGAATTCAATGCTCTTGATTTTCACTTTTTTAACAACAATCCCGTGCTGAAGCATCCCGCAGACAGCTTTGTTGTAGCAGATCCGTCAATTCTTACGCCTGATATGTCGCCTGATAAAAAATGGCATCTTTTTGCCCATACTTTTTTCGGTGTATATCATTTTGAAAGTGATGACGGAATAGATTTTGTAAAAAAAGGCAGGGTTGTTTCCCGGGCAATGCGTCCTGATATAAATTATATTGACGGTAAATATTATCTCTATTATGAAAGAACAAGACCGGTTATTCTTAATGCTTTGTGTATGTTAGGGGCTAAGTGGCACTCCGAAATTTATGTGACGGTGTCTGATGATCTTAAAAACTGGTCAGCTCCTGAAAAAGTAATCGCGCATACAAGAGAGTATGAAAAAAATGACAGGGGAATTGCAATCTCAAATCCGTTTCTTGTAAATAACGGCGGCAGATACAGAATGTACTATTCCTGTTCGCAGACATTTATAAAAGACTGCGGTTTCTGTGAACCCGAGCATATTTCTTTTGCGGAAAGTGAGCACCCTATAAAAGGGTTTGTGTCACGAAAAGCTCCCGTAATAAGTCCCGATAAAAGTAATCCTTATCTCAACCTTTGTTCGGGTTGTATCAAGGTGTACAGACTGAAGGATTGTTATATCGGGCTTCAGAACGGCATATATGAAAAGGACGGAAGGAGTTATTCCGCTATTATGCTCCTGCGTTCGGATGACGGTGAAAATTTCAGCTTTGTAAAGCATCTGATTGTACCTGATAAAAAACACAAATGGATGGCACAGTTTGTCTATGCATGCTGTCTTACAGACTATGACGGAGAAATAAGAGTTTATTTCAATGCAAGAAATACTGCTGATGTTTTAAGAGGCAGAGAATCCATAGGATTTATCGCAACAAAAAAATAACAAAAAAAGAAATGCCGTGTGCATAGCGTATTCAGTAACGCTCTGCACACGGCATATTATTTTTGAATCAATCATCAAAAAGGGGAGTTGAGAAATATCTTTCCGCAGTATCGGGAAGAATTGTCACAACAGTTTTTCCGGGACCTAATTTCTGAGCAAGCTTTATTGCGGCAGCAACATTTGTGCCTGAAGAAATACCGCACATAAGACCTTCCTTAGCGGCTAAGTCCTTTGCTGTCTGCAATGCTTCTTCGTCAGAAACTATGTATATATCCTCATAAATATTTGTATTGAGAATTTCGGGGATAAGTCCGTCACCTATGCCCATCTGTATATGCTGGCTTACGGTACCGCCTGCAAGAATAGCGGCATTTTCGGGCTCAACTGCCCATATTGTCATATCGGGATTAAGAGCCTTGAGTGTTTCACCTATACCTGTAATAGTACCGCCCGTGCCTATACCCGAGCAGAAGCCGTCAATGGGACCTCCTACCTGTTCAAGTATTTCAAGACCTGTCTGATGGCGGTGAATCATGGGGTTTGCAGGGTTTTCGAACTGCTGGGGAACAAATACATTGGGGTCGTCCTTTTCCATCTGAAGAGCAGTGTTAAGGCACTTTTCAATGGCATCACCGATATTGCCTTCATCGTGAATAAGCACAACCTCGGCACCGTAATGCATCATAATTTTTTTTCTTTCTATGCTTACGGAGTCAGGCATAATAATTCTGACCTTGTAGCCGAGTACTGCACCCACAAGTGCAAGACCGATACCCTGATTACCTGATGTGGGTTCGGTTATAATGGTATCCTTTGTGATTTTGCCTCTTTTTACGGCATCCATAATCATATTGTAGGCAACTCTTGTTTTTACGGAACCGCCTACATTAAGTCCTTCGTACTTTACAAGTACACGTGCCGAATTTTCAGGCACCATATGATTAAGCTGTACGATAGGTGTATGCCCGATGGCATCGAGTATGTTCTGATATATCATAAGAAAATTTCTCCTGGAAAATTAAATATAAAGATATATTACTCTAAATTGTATGATACTGCAATAGTAAAATGATAAATTTTGTCTTTTTTTATGATAATATATACGGCAATATTAAATTGCCGTATCTACACCGTATATTCTATATGTTATCCGTATTAAAGAAGCTCATCAAAATACATTATGTTGGAGGGCACACATTTAAGCTTGCCTTCCTGTTCTTTTTTGATAAGCTCAACAATCTTATCATTTACAGGTGTGGGAACACCGCACTTTCTGCCCCATTCGCATACAACACCGTTGATTGCATCAACCTCACAGGGCTTGCCGTTTCTGATATCCTGAAGCATTGAGGGAACAATATCTCTGTGTTTTTTCATAGCTATAGGTAAAAGCATCTGTGCAAATGCTCTCTTGAGAGCACCCTTATAGTAGAACAGTGCTGTGATATTCTTTCCCTGTACGGGGGCAAAGGTTGCACCTGCAGCGTGGCCTACATCAATACATTCCTTCATGCAGCGTACTGCAACCTTTTTTGCATCCTTGTTTTCGGAAACGTCACCGAAGCAGCCGCCTACAACAGTGCCGAGACCTGAGAATGTAGCATTGATAAGAAGCTTTGACCAGCGTGCACCTAAAAGGTTTGTTTCCTCGTGTACGGGGCACATAAGCTCAAGAATTTCTTTTACCGTATTGAACTGTTCATCCGTGATACCCTTCATTTTACCCATATGGAAAGAAAGGCTGTCGGGTTCGCTTGTAAGCTTGCATACACCGGGAGAAGTAAGCTCTGCGCCCCATTCAACGGTACAGCCCATAGTGTGCTCTTCGCCGATAATTTCTGCAATACCGGGTTCGGGAATACCGTTCTGTAAGGTTACGATAACACCCTTTTCGGTGAGAAAATCCTTAAGCATTGTAACAACCTCTTTGTTGAAGAGCTGCTTTGTCATAAGGAAAATAACATCATATTTTTTTGTCATTTCGTCGGGAGTGATTGCAGTTACGGGAACTGTCATTTCTACAGTACCTGTGATGGTTGCACCCTTTTCGTTAAGAGCTGCTACGTGTGCCTTATTTCTGTTGATAAGGTCAATTTTTCCGCCGTTTTTGGTAATATATGCTCCGAGTACGGTACCGAGGGATCCTGCACCGTAAATTGCTGAAGTTATTTCTTTCATAAATACACCTTCCTGAAATTTACTCAAATACTAAATTAGCATAATAGCCGTAAAAAATCAATATTAATATTATCTGAAGCTTTTTGCCCAGTTTACGAGAGAATTATGATAAACATTTTCATAAACATCCTGCTTCATTCTGTCTGTAACGGGTCCGTTTTTTGCAAGCTTCATAAGAACAACCTGCTGAAGCTCTTCAACGGTCATTTCTTCATAAGGCTTGTCGGGAATGATAGGGATATTTTCAGGCTTTTTTTGTTCTTCTGCTTTGTTTGCCCCTTGTGTTTTTTCAGCATTATCGTTATTATGAATTTCCCTGACAGGTAAATCAGAAGATTTTAATACGGGAATTTCTGTTTTTGCTTTGCTTAAAACAGGTGTGCTTCCTTTTGCCGAATACAGAATTTCGCCTGAATTACCCTGAATACGCAGAGTTATTCTGCCGTTTTCGGGTTTTATTTTTTTACCCGAAAATATGGTGAGATATTCTGTGTCGGATGAAGCAGGGAATGTTACGGTACACTCATTATCATCATTATTCACAGCCGTAATTACCTGAGAATCGGGGATATCTCTTGAAAAAGCATACTGCCTGTTTGTAAGAATAAGCTCCTTATATGTGCCGTAAGACAGTGCCTTAAGTTCTTTTTTTGCTTTGCCGAGAGCAGATATAAATTTAACAAGGCCGTCTGTTTTTATTCTGTCTTTAAATTTTTCAAAATCAAGCTCAGGACGAAGAGAATCGTCAGAATGTCTTTCTTTTTTTCCTTCAATTCCGAATTCCGAGCCATAGTATACAGAGGGGATTCCCGGAAGCGTATAGAGGAGAATATGAACCGGTATAAAGTGGTTTTTGTTTATAAGCTTTGTATATATTCTTTCCACATCGTGATTGTCGCAGAAATTATACAGCTTCATATTTTTGTCCATATCGGTAAGTCTTTTCACTGTATGGGCAATTTCAAAATAATTGCGGTCATTATGCCCCGAATATAAGGCCTTATGAAGATGATAATTTGTGACGGAGTGAAGTGTGCTTCCGTTTGCCCAACGGTTGTAATCACCGTGAATTACTTCACCCATAAGCCAGAAATCAGCCTTTACCTCATTTGCAGTCTGTCTTAATTTCTGCATAAAGCCGAAATCAAGCACATCGGCAGCATCAAGTCTGATGCCGTCAATATCAAATTCATTTACCCAATAACGGATAACATCGCAGATATAGTCTGCTACCTCGGGATTTTTCTGATTGAGCTTTACAAGTAAATCATAACCGCCCCAGTTTTCGTAAGAAAAGCCGTCGTTATAAGAATTATTGCCCCAAAAATTAATATTGTACCAATTTTTGTACCGTGAGCTTTCTCTATTTTCTTTTATATCACGGAATGCGAAAAAGTCCCTGCCTGTATGGTTAAAAACACCGTCAAAAATTACTCTGAGGCCGTTTTTATGACAAACGGATATCAATTCCTTCAGATCATCATTTGTACCGAGTCTTGAGTCAAGCTTTTTGTAATCGGTTGTTTCATAACCGTGCCCTACGGATTCACACAAGGGACCGATATAAACGGCAGTAAAGCCCATATCAGCGATATGGACTATCCACGGCAATAATTTTTTTATTCTGCTTTCAGTGTAATTATAATCATTGTTTTTCGGTGCGCCTGTCATCCCCAGGGGATATATGTGATAAAACACCGCCTCATCATACCAAGCCATAAAAGTCTCCTTTTGTATATGCTCAGTATATATTATTACACTTTTATCGTTCCGTCAATATCGTATGATATCAAAGGATTTTTTATTCCGTTGAGATATACGGTCTTAACGCTTGTTCCGATAACTGCAGTGTCGTATTTTTTTTGCGGTACAGTGCAGGTCCATTCATTTTCTGTGTCACGGTAATGGAGAAAATAGGTATCCGAATCTTCACCGCTTTGTATTCTCTTGTTATAAAGAGTGCTTTTAACTATTGTGTATTCATCATTTTTTATGAGATTAAGGCATTTGATATTTCTGAAAATAAATATCCCTGCTATTAACAAAAATACTGCTGCAGTAATAATTATCGCTTTCGAGAATACAAACGGAAAACGAAGATACAGGGCGGCAGCACCAATTGCCAGAACAGTAAAAATTTTATCTGACCTGCGGGTAAGAATAACTGTTTTAGTATCTCTTTTTATTTTGTCTTCATAATCATCCTTGTTTTTTTTCAATAATTTTTCTCTGGCAAGGCTACACACAATTATTATAATTCCTGCAATGAAAAAAGGCAGTATGAAAATAGCATTTTTTGAATTTGTAATCTTGTTTATTAATTCCGAATGGTTATCCGGATTTACGGAAATGGTATGTTTTGTGCCCAATGCGGGCAGCTTACTCTCAGAACCGGATGAATCGTATTCTATGGTATATTTCTTTCCGTCAACCGTGTATGTTATGTGGGCATAATATGTTGTATCCCCCTCGGAATCTTCGTATTCGGAGTGTTCCGTTATCGTACCCTGTACAATAATAGGATTAAGGTACACCTTTTCATATCTCAGACAGTCATATATTATTACGGTTGAGAATACTGTAATTAAAATGAGTAATATCCAGATAAAAACAAATAAGAGTGTATGCCTGTCTTCGTTTTTTTCTATCTCTATCTCTATCTCTATCTCTGTCATAAAAATTTCCTTTCATATCAGAAAAATTAACCGTAAAATCTGCAGAGGTCAATTCTCTGTTATTGTGTAGCAGACAAAAATCTTATCATGTCCGATTTTTGCATCAAAGTCACATATACCGGAGAATCGGCTTTTTTGATTTTGTCTGTAGTATTGTTGATGATATGGCTGATTTCGCTGATTTTGCCGTTTAGCCGAACGGGATTTTTTTTGCTGATCACATATTTGAATTTTTACTCCATTACTTTATGTAAAGTGCCGTCGATAAAAACAGCAAAAGGTTTTTTTTGTCTGAAGCCTAAATAGACAGCCGTAATTGAAGAACCGTATTCTGTAACAGAATACGCAGACATAGAGACATATCTTCTCCAATTATTGATTTCATCACGGTAATACAGGTAAAAATGCTCAGTATCACAAGATTTGCTAAATAATCTGTGCACAACTATTATATCACCCGATTTTTTGACTTACAATAATACCAATCTACCGTTCAGTACATAAAATGATACCGGTTATTCAGATTTAACAGAAGCGGCAGAAAGAATTTGAAGAAATGTTAAAATGTTAATAATATGTTAACATATTGAGGCTGAATGATGCTATAATAGAAAAAAATATATTTCTCAGGAGGAAAAACCGTGAAAAAAATACTCAGTATTGTTCTTACACTTGTAATTACCTTCGGCAGCTTCGGCTTTGCTTTTGCCGGCGGTATTATTGCAGATGCCGCTGTTTTTGAAACCGAAAACGGTGTCGAGGTTGAAATGGCTCCCTTCCTTTATAAATCAGCTGCTTATCAGATGGAATTCCCCAGTCATCAAGGCTATGAAATCAAAGAAAAAAGCGTTGAAGGGGATTATGTAATTTCCCGTGAAATCAATGACCTTGCATATAAATTTATTTTCCCTGCAGGTACTTCAATGTTTCAGTGCAATGTATCCCTTGACGGAGAAACCGAGTGGCGCGGATTTTCTCTTAATTCGGTAGATAATCCCAACTACTGGACAAAGGATGCTGATGGTAACATTGACTATACCAAGCCTGTTACCTTCAACCGTATCGAAGCTATAGCCGAACAGGACGAGTACGGTGTGCTTTACAGGGATTACCTTATGAACAAAGGTGTTGAGGGCTTCAGGGATTATAATAAGATTTATTGGAGACTTACATATATCTGCAACGGTGAAGAATTCAATGAGTACTTTGATATAGACCTTTATAATTATGATAATGCTGAAAGATATTCTCTCACTGCAGTCAATTTCAATGTCGCAGGTCTTCCTTTTGCTGCACTTACAGGTACAGATGTAGCAGGTAACCAGAAGGTTGCAGGTAAATACCTTTCCGAAAATGACTTTGATATAGTTGCAGTTCAGGAGGACTTCGGTTATCACAGTGACCTTGTGAACAATATGACAGGATTTTCTTATATGACTAATCATATGGGAACAATTCCCGGCGGTGACGGTCTTAATATTTTCACAAAGGAAATGCCTGTTTATAACGAAACAAGAGTTGCATGGAAGGAATCCTGCGGTATACTTACAGACGGTTCGGATGAGCTGACTCCCAAGGGCTTTGTATATACTGTTATTGACATCGGCAACGGTATTTATGTTGATTTTTATAATCTTCACGCAGACGCATACGGCGGAGCAGGCTCAATAGCTGCAAGAACAAGTCAGTATAAGCAGCTTGCCGAATTTATAGAAGCACGCTCAGCAGAAAATGACAGACCTGTGATTATAACAGGTGACTTCAATAATCACCTCCATTATTCGGAAGACAAAGGCGCTCTTTACAATATTATCTGCCGTGAACTGGGCTTCAAGGATGCGTGGGTTGAAACACATAACAACGGTGACTATTTCAATTTCTCCGAATGGCATGCATCAGGAGTCAATGCGTGGGGCAACTGGGATTCTGTTGAAAGATATATGTACAGAGCAGGCGGCGGTGTTGATGTTGTTGCTGATGATATCAGATTTGTTCCCGTATGCGACGAGAACGGAAATTCTATATCCGACCATAACGCTGCTGAATGTGAATTTACATTTATAAAAACAGAAGCATTCACAGAAAATACAGGCGAGCTTAAAGAAATAACAACCTCAGGAGTTGATTTCTTCTATCAGCTCAGATGGATATTCAAGGTTCTTATTATGATATTCTCAGATATTGACAACCTTTCTGTAATACTCGGTGAATTGTTTTAATTGAATAAAACGCTGTCTTGTGAAAATACAGGACAGCGTTTTTTTGTTGCGAAAGGCGGGCAATAAGGTGCATAAATATAGGTAAAAACGAAGAAAAGGTGCACAAATAGAGATAAGTAGTATAACTCATTTTACAACATACACATACTCTAAAAGTTCTTCCTCTTTACCTATACATTCAAATCCGGATTTTTCAAATAGTTTAATCGAGGCAGAGTTTTTCTCATCAATAGAAACCAGAATTGAAGTAAAATCAAGTTTAAACGTTCCTGTTTGTATATCTTTTATTATTGTAGTGGCGATTCCTTGCTTTTGATATTTCGGAAAAACAACTATGGACATATACAAAACTCGGTCTACCAGCTCAAGATGAATAGTGGCAACCAAAACATCATCTTGAACAACCTTATAGAAATATACATTATCGGTTCCAGTTACATATTTCCAATAGTTTTCTTTATCAATGTCGATAAACCGTGAGACGGATGGTTGCATATAAACAGAAAGGATGATCGGGATATCTTCATCATCAACTTTCTTTAATAAACGATAAGTCATTTCGCATTCTCCTTTGCAGTTTTACAGGATGCAATCAAAAGTCTGCGGATATTGCCACAAAGTTTCTCTGTGTGTTGATAAGTTGTAGTGTCTGTCCTTTTGGTTTCAAACATCAGTTTTAACCAATAGCTTGTTTCATTGGATTCTTTGAGTGCAATTTCTAACTTTGCCACAAAGTCTTTCTTGCTCTGTGCGTACTGTGCTTCGTGAATATTGGCACCGACGGATGTGCCGGCCCTTGCAAGTTGATCGGTCATATAAGAGCTTTTCGGTGCAGTTACACCGTCAACAAGATTAACAATAGCAACCGCAAATTCAAAAGATAAGTCAAGTAATTTGTTTTCGGACATAAATACACCTTCTTTCAACGGCATTATATCATAAAATGCTATGTTTTTCAATGATATATCGCTGACACGATATGATATACGGCGTTGCCGCATGATATACTTGCTTTGCAAGTATGATATAATATCCGTTCCTTCATATGCCGCAGGCATATATCATCCACCGAAGGTGGATATCATATCGAAGATATATCACCCGTTCCGACAGGAACGGATATCATTGAAAAAAGTCACCTTTGTCAGTAGACAAAAGTGACTTTTTTCGTGGTGCGGGTGACAGGGGTCGAACCTGCATGCTTTTGGCACAAGAACCTAAATCTTGCGTGTCTGCCAATTCCACCACACCCGCGTATGAAATCAAATGTATGGTAATTATATATTATACAAAGTAAAAAGGCAAGGGGAAACAGGGATTTTTTTTGTTTCCCCTTGAAATATTGCTTGTTAGTTTTTGTTCTTTACGGAAGAATTATATTGTTTCTTCCCACCTCAAAAAGATAGTTGCCCTCTTTCAGAAGCTTTGCAAGTCCGAAGGAATCCTCGGGGAGATATGTGCTTCTTATTGCACTGACACCCTCGTGACCGCAATCGGGGTGATGGAAATCGGAGCCTGCTGTGATGACGGAAAACTGCTGCTTATGTGCATAAATTGAAGCAATGCCTACTCTTGAATTGTGATTGGGGTGCATATTGAACACTTCTATTCCGTCTAACAGTGCAGGGTCTACATCCTTCATACCGTTTCTGAAGGGGTGCGCCTGAACAAATACGCTGTCGGGCATTGAGTAAACCTTACGGAAGTTTTTCACACCGTAGGGGAGAAGGTCATATATTTCTTCAAGCATTTTTCGGTTTACACCGTAAACAAGATAGTCATTATCGTTTTCTGTGAATCTGATTTCTGCTGCAAGCAGTACTTTTATACCGATTTCCTTGCCCTTATTTTCTGCTCTTTCAAAGTTATCAAAAAATCTGTCAATCATTTCATTTTTTGTAAGACCTTCATATTCGTAAATAAAATGATTTGCTATTGTTACTGCGTCGTAGCCGAGATTTTTATATATCACAGCCATATCCTCGGGAGATACCTGACTGCAGGAGCTTGCTTCCGATGTATGTGCGTGAAGCTCTGTCTGAAAACGGTATTCACCGAGAAGCTCTTTTTTTAATGCTTTTAAATCCATTTTATTTTCCGTCCCTTTTTATATTTTTCCTGTTATTCTTGCGAATTCGTCAAGAATAGTCTCGTTTTCTTTTCTTATAATTGAACCGTTTACGACAAAATACTTATTATTGTCTTCAACAAGTGCAACGGCATCCGTCAGAATACCGTCAAAGGTGTTGAAGCAGTTTCTGTGCATTACACTGTTGTCGCTGATTGCGTTTATGTAGATATTTTTGCTGCCGTATGTGATTTTATATCCGTTTGTGATTTCTTCGAATTCAGGTGATAGGTCATCCTTAAGACAGATTGCGGAAATGAATTTCACCCTGCCGTAATCATCGGTCTGACGGTTATATGAGGTGAATGTGACTTCTTTTATATCGTTGCCGAGATAGCCGTTTTCTGTTCTTTTTTCACAGGGGGTCAGCATTCTGAAGCAGGGATTGTCATCGGAATGAAGCAGGAAGTTTGCTTCCCCCTTTTCATAAGCCCAGATATCGTCATATATAACAATTATATCATCAGCCCATAAAAAGTGTCTGAGATGCTTTCTGAAATATCTGCCCATAGGTCCCGAAGCATCGGCGCATACATAGCGGTAATTGCCGTTATGTGTAAAATTATATAATTCGCCCTTAGGTCTTACGTGATGGTGGTGGTCATCAGGGCACTGACCGTTGCCGTTGAATAAAATGACATTGTGTGCCTTTGACTGAACATAATAGTCTCTGTAAATATCGTTGCCGTAAGGGCAGCGGTGCGAGTCAAATATTTCGGGTGAGCCGTTTGTGAAAAAAATAAAGTGTGCAGCATCACAGTGGGCGTGATTCCAGCTGTCGCCGCATTTTACTGCAAGAAGATTTGCATTTTCATCAAAGGAATCACGGAAAATTGCCCAGCCGATTTTATCATAGCATACACTGAGGGAAACAGGCTTTTCTTCACTGAGCAGATAAAGCTCTCTGAATCTGATAAGACGGTTTATTATGTCAGTGTCCTGCGAATGCGTACTGTGATTTGTATAATACCGAAGTATTCCGATGTCGGGATATCTTGAAAGCATATAGGGAACAGCTGAGAAATACAGCGTCTCGTCACAATCATTGAAGCCGATTACATAATCGTCCTTTGTTGAGGGATAAAAGCAATTCACAAGGAATTCTGCCGATTTTTTTATAATTTCCTCATCATCAAAGGGCGTATTTCCCGTAACGGCAATATAAGCCTCAGCAAAACGCAGATACTCGAAAAGTGAGTAATTATAATAGACAATGCCTTCGTAAAATGCACCGTTGTCAAGAGTTGCAGGCTTCATATTGATGGGATTTCCCTTGTAGCCGAACCACGCCTCAAGTCCCTTGCAGCATTTGTCTGCAAGTGCTTTTCCGTCGGGGAGATAATCGCTCATAACTATTGCCGCAAGTGCTCCCGATGAAACACACACGGGCCACCAGTTGTGCCCCATAGTATCAAAACAATGTATTTTTGTGCCCGGTAAGACCCAGTCATCAAGCTGAGCCCTTATACCGAGAGTATAAATTCTGTCGGCGAGATATTTTTTGTCAGCCTCGGAAAAAAGCTCCGAGAAGGTACCCCAGCCGTAGCTCATACCTGTCAGAAAATGTCCCGTGATAAGCTCACCCTTACCCAATGCACCCTTGCCGTGCCACCTTGAGTAGGAGCAATATTTAAGCATAAGCTCTCTTGCTTTTTCAAAATACTTTTTATCTCCCGTGACGCAGTAGGCAAAAGAGAGATTCTGCATCGCACCCGAAAAAGGTCCTGCCGCATTGCCGTAGTTTTCGTGCTGAACGGCATAGCCTTCACCGTCAACCTGAACACTTGCTTCGTCAAGAGGGATAAGCTCTAGTGATTTTTCTGCCTGTTCCATAGCCTTGTCAAAAAGAATTCTGCATCTTTCATCCGTACAGGCTTTTATGAACTCGATTTTACTTTCGGGGAAAAATACATTTTTCATAATACTTCTCCTTTATGCCATCGTTTCAAGCATTTTCAGTGTTACTTCATATTCCGAACAAATACCGGCGGTATATTTTTTATATTCTTCAAGCATATAGTCGCCCATTCTTTTTACTTCATCACCGTAGCTTCCCGCAATATGGGGAGTAAGAATACAGTTGGGTAATTTATAGAAGGGATGTCCCTTTACGGGCGGTTCGGGATGTGTGACATCAAGTATTGCAGTAAGGTCTTCGCGGGCAGTCAGAACCTCGCAAAGCTCCTTTTCAACCACCTGAGCGCCTCTGCCGGTGTTGATGAAGGTTGCATATTTCCGCATACTTTCAAAATGCACTTTTTTCAGCATATTCTGAGTTTCTTTGTTGTTTGCAAGATGATTTGAAACAACAAAGCAATCGGAGAACACTTCTTCAAGGGAGCATTTTTCAACTCCCAGCTTTTCAGCCTTTTCATCACTCAGAAACGGGTCGAAGACCTTTATTCTTAGATTATAGCTTTTCAGCATTTCTATAACAAGAGTGCCTATCATTCCTGCACCGATAATGCCGACATATTCACCGAATGAGCCGGGATAACATTCCTTTAATACTGCTGCCTTTTGCAGCTCTCCCGTGCTCTGATAACGGGAAGTGGCAAAAAATCCCTTATTTGCCAGTATAATCTGTGCTACGGTATATTCTGCCACGGGTACGGCATTTGCCGCCCACGCCGAAAAGACCTTTATGCCTTTTTCAAGAAAGGGTCTTGCAAAATACTGTACCGTACCTGCACCGTAAAAGATGCATCTGAGTGACGGAAAAATTTCACTGATTTCTTCCTGAGTGAATTCGGGCATACCCCAGGTAGAAAATATATATTCAGTCCGTGAAAATAAATCCTTATTTTTTATGACATCATCTTTTGAATATACTTTGTCCGAAAGACCCGATAAAACACCGAGCTCTTTTCTTGTCTCAGCCGAATAAACCCGGGAAGGGTTGTTTTTGTCATTGCATAAAAATACCGTTTTCATAGCTTTACTCCGCGATTTTCATAAGGGCCGTTGCTTCTTCAGACAAAGAAGCAATGCTGTCATCAGGCATAAATTCAAGAAGCAGCGTCTGATTGCCGTTGAAATAAGAAAGATATTCCTTCCATAAGCTTAAAGCCTGCGAAAGGGGATATCTGCTGTCAGATGTCCAGTTGAATACGTGAATATTCTTTGTAAAAGAAGAAAGCAGGCGTGCGTATTTTTTGTTTTCTTCGGTATCAGTAAACTGATTCGGCTGCCAGTACATACGGAAAGCAGGTGAATTGATTACCTTCATAAGCTCAATTGCACCCTCTTTGGTATCCGTGAATGTGCCGTTATGACACTCCATACAGAAAATAACATTGTTTTTTTCCGCAATTTCAGCAGCTTTTTTACATTCCTCAAAAAACGCTTTTTTTTCTTCATCGCCGTATTCATTACAGGGCTTATTTCCGCACCACAATCTCAGAATACCTGTGCCGAGAATTTTTGCCGCATCAATATATTGCTGTAATTCATCGGTACTGTTGACACCAATTCTGAAATATGTGCCGTAGGATGAGCAGTAAATGCCCTCGCTTTTCTGCATGGCGGCAATTTTCCTGAGATTTTCTGTGTCATTACAGGGGGCGTGAATATCGCTGCCCCATTCGATACAGGAAAGTCCTGCTTTTTTTACCTCTTTTATTATCCTTTCAGGTGTCTCGTTTCTGAATGAAACGGAAACAAGTCCCGATTGAGCCATAGTATCACCTCAGAAAATATTTTTGTTTTCTCTGTAGCTTCGCCAGACATTTTCAAAGAAATCATCATCACAGGGAACAGGACGGACACTTCGCCATTCAATGCTTATATTATCGTCGGCAGTGTGTATCATCTGAATCATATCCCTTTTGTCGGATGAATCGGGGCATATGACATTGTCTGTATAGACGGCACTGCCCCTTGCTGCGGATGTGATTTCTCTGTAGTTTTTTATTGCCGCAAGCACGGCGCGTTGTGTTATAAGCGTATCGTAGTATTTATAAGCGGTTACGAGAGAAGCTGTATCGGTAGCCTTTACATTATATAAAAAGCTGTTTATTCTGTCTTGTGTAATTGAATAAAGAACAGATATTTTTTCAGCATTTCTTACTGCTGCCGCACATTCGCTCATATCCTCTCTTGCTTTGCTGAGAAGTGAAGCTGCCGTGTTTTTATCCGATAAAACAGCTTCCTTTAATTTTTTATGCCATTCAAGAGCTTTTTTTGCACAGATGATAAACTCAGCTTCGAGAATATAATTTTCTTCCTTTATTGATATAAACTGTGCTGCTCTCAGAGAGCCTGTCTGTCCTGCATTCAGAGCTGAGCCTCCGGGTCGGGTAATTCCGTGTGTGCCTGCACATTCACCTGCTGCAAAAAGTCCCGTGATATTACTCTGCCACCATAAATCCACGGCAATACCGCCGTTGTTATGCTGAGCCGAAAGACTGATTTCGAGAGGCTCTTTGTACAGATCAACCCCCTTGCTTTTGTAAAGACCGATAGCAGGGGCATTCATTTTTTTCAGTCTTTCTATGGGAGTACCGGAAAGTGCCCCGGCATTTTTTAAGTATGCATATGCTTCTTCGGAAAGAAATGAAAAATCGGGATTTGTGAGCCCGAAGGGATTTTTTGTGAAGTCAAGAAATACACGTCTCTTTTTTATGACAGTTTCATTATATACGGCAAGGTCAATACGGGATGAGCCTTCAGATGCCTTTTTTGAATCAAAGGGCCACTGATAGCCTTTGAGAAAAACCATTGAAAGCGCTTCATATATATCGGGAATATAATCTGTCAGAAACTCGTATCTGCTGCCGTTTTCGTCTTCGGAAAAAAATACGGGAAGCACCTGCATATATGTCCCCGAAACATTCCATTTCGGATTTACGCTTGAAAGTCCGTATTGCCATTCGGTCATATTCTGCAAGGAGGCACCTGCTTTGATTGCAAGACCCGTTGAGCCCGTGTGTGAGTCGGGATAAACCGTATTTTTATATATACCTGCAGGACCGCCCGTGGCAAGAATAATGTTATTGCATCTGAATACTTTATAATTTCCGCTTGCTTTGTCAAGGCATAAAAGCCCCGAAACTCTGTTATCCTCTTTTATGATTTCAACGGCAAGAAGACCGTCAAAAACAGGAATTTCAAGTCTTGAAGCCTCTTTTTCAAGTGCTTCGGTCATAAATTTTGAGGTAAGAGGTCCTGCAGAGGTAGCTCTGGTATAGGGGTCGTGGTCGGTTTTATATCCCACATATTCACCGTATCTGTTTACGGGAAAGGGTACTCCCAGAGAGCAGAGATTAAAAAAGCAGTTTACCGAAAGAGCTGCTTCGCATAATGCATTGTCACCGTCAACGGCACCGCCCGAAAACAGATTTTCCGCCATTTTACGCACAGAATCATCTGTGAGACCTCCGAGAGACAGCTTATAATATGTCTGCTTGTCACTGCCTGTGTTTCTTGATGTGCCGCTGTTTTTTCCCTCGGTCACAATACAAAGACTCTTATCGCAGAGCCTTTTGAGGCTCACGGCGGCATTATAGCCTGCTGCTCCCGTACCGATTATTATTGTATCGTATGTCAAAAAGTCCATATTGTCACCTTACAGCCTTCTTATATGAAATCCTCCGTCAACGTCAACGGATTGACCCGTAACATAGGGGAGAGCACCGTTTACAAGTGAGAATACAGCTTGTGCCACATCCTCGGGTGTACCCCATCTTTTTATGGGTAAGAGACCGTTTTCTATAAGTGTGTCATATTTATCCTTTACCTTACTTGTCATATCAGTTGCGATTATACCGGGGCGTACCTCGTTTACGGGTATATTATATTCGGCAAGTCTGTCGGCAAAAAGCTTTGTTATCATCGAAACTCCTGCCTTTGAAATGCAGTATTCTCCCCTTGAAACAGAGCTTGTATATGCCGAGAGAGAGGATATATTCACAATTGCGCCTTTGCAGGCACCGTCATTTTTTATCATTTCTTTGGCAACCGACTGTGTAAGAAAAAGCATTGCCTTGGTATTGATTTCCATTACTCTGTCATAGCTTTCTTCGGTCATTTCAAGAATGTCGTTTCTTACCTTCGGGGCAACGCCTGCAACATTTACAAGAATATCAATTCTGCCCGAAACAGAAAGTGCTGTTTCAAGCAGTCTTTTTCTGTCATACTTGTCCGCTACGTTTCCGCTGACATATATAAAATTTTTTATGGGAGGATTTTCAATTTTTTCTCTTGTGCCCATTCCTATAACGGTAATTGAATTATCAGTAAAGAGTCTTGCGGTTGCAAGACCGATTCCTGCAGATACTCCCGAAATTATTGCTACCTTGTTCATTTATTTTCCTCCGCACTGTCTTAAGTATATGGGTGCATATACTTCCTTATCCCTTATGACACATCCGGGTGTGCCGCCCTTTGTTCTCATAATTTCGGTACACTTTGAACAGCACAGGCATATTTTATTCTTGTCCATTTCACCCTTTGAAAGAATATCCTTTGCAAAATCGGGATATGCAAATATTGTCCTGCCGAAGCCTGCCATATCAAAGCCGCCCTGCTGAATAAAGCCTGCTGCAACAAAGGGAGCTGCTACACCGAGATATGATAAGGCAGAGGATATTATTTTCATTGAAGGCACTTCTGCTTTAACCTCCGAGATTCCTCTGAGCATTCTTGCAACACCCTGAAGAGGATGCTCATCATGGGTATATCCGCCCTTTGCAAAGGGTCGGTTTACATGGGGATTGAAATAGGGATTTCCCATAGTGATATTTATTAATTCCACTCCGTATGAGCCCAGTATTCTTATAAGCTCGGAAGCCTCAGAAAGGTCAGGGTCGATACCTGCCCCCTCTCTTACGCCGAAACCGTAGGGGTAGGGGAATCCGTCATATATATTCATTCTTGAGCTGACAATGAAATTCTTATCTGTGTTTTCAATTGCCCCCAGTACACTTTCCCTTAAAAGTCTTGTTCTGTTTTCGAATGACCCTCCGTAACGTCCCTCTCTTGTATAGGCAGACAAAAGCTCGCAGTTGAGATATCGGTGACATGCCTTTATATCAACTCCGTCAAAGCCTGCTTTTTCGGCAAGCCTTGCGCCTTCAATAAGTGCTTCCTTTACACGGTCAATATATTCGTCAGTCACTATACATTCTTTGGGTAAGGGACTGTCTTTTTCAAAAATAGGATTGTTATAGGCAATAAGTGGAGCGGGGATGCCCTCGGGCTTTGAATATCTGCCCGAATGGGTTGCCTGCATAATTACAACAGGCTCATATCCGTTTTCTTTAATTGCTGTTTCCTTGATTCTTTCAACCTGTCTTCTGAATGAATCAATGTTGCCTTTGTTTATGCAAAGCTGTCTCGGATTTGCCTTTCCCTCGGGCATAACAGCCGTTGCTTCATACCATATAAGACCTGCGCCGCCCTTTGCAAAGCGGTCATATCTTCTTAATGTAAGCTCACCGGGAGTGCCGTCCGGATTTCCGTCACAACCTTCCATTGCCTGACAGACAAGACGGTTGCTGACAGTTTTGTTTTTTATCACAAGAGATCTGCCGAGAATTTCTGTATTGTCCGAAAAAGGAAGCTCGGTATCAAGCTCTCTGTTCTGTATATTGAATTCTTCAATAGTTGAATAAACTTTACGCTCCATCTCGATTCCTCCGTCGGCTTACTTTTTGTCTTTTTTTCTGCTTGATATATAATTGTTGATAAGATCGGGAGCCACAATAAGCTCTCTTGCAGCGCCGCGTACAAAGTCCTTTCCGCTTTTTGCTCCGATTTTCTTAAGTCCCGGAAGTCCGTTTATTTTTGCAATAACACCTGCTCTGTAAAGGTGATAGTCACTTGAAAGAAAGCCTGCATTGATTTCACTGAAGGGCTTACCGGAATGTTCTTCGATAATTTTTTTGCCGAATAAAAAGTTTTCATTTGTAGTGGTGGATTGATCCTCAAGAATAATTCGGTCCTCTTCAATTCCCATGCTGACAAGATGCTCCTTAATAATAAGAGCCTCGCTCTTTTTCTGTCCCTCTCTGAAGCATCCGCCGCAGGTCAGGGCAATAGTATTTTTATGCAGCGAAAGATATTCTGCAGCCTTTTCGATTCTTTTAAGAAGGTGTTCGCTGGGAGTCTCTTCACCGATAATAAGACCGCCCAATACAAAAAGATAATCAAGCTCCTCGGTATACTCTTTTTTAGCATCGCTTATGATTTTTGCAAGAAATATATTTTCTGTGGCAAGTATGCCTGCCGCAACTGCGCCTAACGCACTTAATGTAACCTTAAAAGATTTTTTCATATTACATAACTCCCATATAATTTTCCTATTATATTTTATATTAGAGGATGTTCTTTGTCAAAGCTGAATATGTTGTAAAAAGCAACAAAATATAATAGTCATTATTATACGGAAAAATGATTGACTTTTTTTAATTTTTATGATAACATAATCGGGCACTGAAAAATGTGCTGCAGATCAGCTGAAAAGCCTGCCTCGGTACCTTACCGTGTAAAAATAAAGGTGTAGCATTATGCGGACAGCCCGCCTCGGAATTTCCCGCCGTGTAAAAATCAGGGAAGAATAACAAGCGGATGTGGCGGAATTGGCAGACGCGCTAGGTTCAGGTCCTAGTGAATGCAAGTTCATGTGGGTTCGACTCCCGTCATCCGCACCATAACTCCACTCTTATTTTGATACAATGAGAGTGGAGTTATTTTATGCCTGAATACCTATATATAAAGGGATTTTACGGCACTTAACAGAATCAGCACCTTTGCAAAGTGATTTTGCAGAGGTGCTTTTTTAATATATAGGAAATTGCTCGCAAAAGTGAGCAATTTGCATATATCAAGAAACACCGATTCCCCCAAGATTAGTATGAATTGTTATAACGGATTAAGGGAAGAAAGTTCAATGAAATCGTTCGCTTTGCTCACGATGAAATCTGAAACAAGTTTCAGATGAAATCTTCAGCCTACGGCTTCAGATTAAATCAAATCCGTCAAGCTTCCGACGA
>JAZNEX010000096.1:0-15880 GCA_045588855.1 Acutalibacteraceae bacterium | reverse complement strand
CTTAACCCCTGCTTCGTCTGCACCCCTTGTCATTTCACGATGCAGATAGTTCTTTGTGATATTAAACACTCGGTCGTTCTTTTGCAGGCCGTAGATCTTAGAAAGGTATTCCTTAATTTCCTCGATCAGAAAATCCGGCATCTTTATCACTCGGTTGCTTTTCGGCGTTTTCGGCTCGGTAATAACATCCCTACCGTCAATGCGCTGATAGGACTTATTGATTGTGACCGTACCACGCTCAAAATCAAAGTCGCCAGCGGTTAAGGCTAACAGCTCGCCCTCACGGATACCGCACCAATACAGCATTTCAAATGCGTAATAGGATACGGGTTTGTCCATTATCGCAAAGGCAAATTTCTGATATTCTTCTTGTGTCCAAAAGAGCATTTCACGGCTTCTCGCCTTGCCCATATTGCCGACCTTAGCGGCGGGATTTTCTTTCAAGCCATAGAACTTAGCGGCGTGATTGAAAATGGCGCTAAGCTGATTGTGCAGCGTTTTAAGGTAAACAGGAGAGTATTTCTTGCCGTTTTTATCGCATCCTTTAATCATTTCATTCTGCCAAGCGATAATATCTCTCGGCTGAATATCGCTGATTTTGCGTTTGCCGAAGTACGGCAGGATCTTCGTGCGGATAATATGCTCTTTGGTCTGCCAAGTGTTTTCTTTAATGCGGTTCTTCATATCCACCGTATAGGTCTCAATAAAGCTCGCAAAGGTCATACTGAGGTCTGCCTGTGTTTTGTTCAAAAACTCTCGTTCCCAAGCAAGTGCTTCACGCTTGGTCGGGAAACCTCGCTTTTGGCTTTGCTTTGTACCACCCTTCCAATCGGGAACACGGTACACCACTCGCCAAGTGTTTGTTTTTTCATCCTTATAAACAGCCATTTATATCACTTCCTTTCACTATTGGCTGTGCCGCCGTAGCAAGCTCGCTCGTAAAAATATTTAGCGTTGATTTTTCCTGCTACGGTTAAAAAGTTTTTTGCCGCAAGCTCATCATTGAGCCGCTTGACAATCTTGTAGGCGTAGGATTTGGATACACCCATTTCGGATGCCACTTCCTCAACAGTTAAATACAGTTTGTTTGCCATACGCTTTTCCTCCTTTCCTTTTAATTTGGTTGCCTGCCGTTCTACCCAAGTGCCGTTCCTGCCCCTGCCTTTTTCAGCGGCGTTTTCTCGCTCGCTCCTTTCGGAGGTCTTGGCGGAGTATCCCACTCGGACGGTTATTCAGTTGTTGAATAAGTCCCCATATAACGTCAAAAATCAAAAATTTTATGCATAGTTTTATGGAATTGACTTTATTCTTTTCGCAAACTTAAACGCACTTGTTTAAGTTTGGTATCTTCATTATACTAAGCAACTGCGTTTAAGTCAAGAGTTTTTGAGAAAAATATTAAACTTTTTTGCTATAGTTATCTTGACATATCCTAAACTCTTGTGTTATACTGTATTCGCAGTAATCGCAAAGGAGTAAAAACTATGGCTATTGGAGAGAGAATTAGATTCATCCGCAATCTGCGTGGTATGACACAAAAAATACTCGGAGCAGCTATCGGTTTCCCCGAAAAGACTGCCGACATTCGTTTAGCTCAATACGAGTCCGGTACAAGAACACCTAAAGAGGATATTACGCTTGCTTTAGCAAATGCTTTAGAGGTTGCACCCCAAGCACTTTCCGTACCCGATATTGACAGTTACATTGGCTTGGCACATACTTTGTTTGCCCTTGAGGATATTTACGGTCTGACCGTTGAGGAAACACCCGATGGTGAAGTTTGCCTTAAAATTAAAAACAACAGAGGTCGTAGCACCGAAGAACTTTTGAAAATCCTTGCCGCTTGGAAAGAGCAGGCAGAAAAATGTAAGTCCGGTGAGATTACCAAAGATACATACGACGAGTGGCGTTATAATTATCCGAAGTATGACACCACACGCATTTGGGCGAAGGTTCCTTCTCAGGAGTTCAGCGATGCGATGGTCGAAGCCTTCAAAGACAAACTCAAAGATATGTAATTTGAGCAACAAAAAAGAGCTATTAGATTTCAAACTAAAATCTAATAGCTCTTAATTTTATTTATGAATAATTTTCAGATGTTGCCAAAACGTTGCCACGAGGACTTTTCAATCCTCAAAAACCCAGTGTTTATGCGGGTTTACAGCGTTTTTGGTATTACTCCCACTCAATTGTTCCTGTGGGTTTGGGGGTTATATCGTAGAGGACGCGGTTGATGCCTTCTACTTCGTTTGTAATTCTCTGGGTAACCTTGTGAAGAACAGAATAGGGGATTTCTTCGATGGTTGCAGTCATAGCATCTGTAGTGTTTACAGCTCTGATTATTGCGGGCCAACCTTCATAACGGCTGTCATCTTTTACGCCTACGCTCTTCATATCGGGTACAACAACAAAATACTGCCATACCTTTTCGGCAAGACCGTTGAGATCGAATTCTTCTCTGAGAATCGCATCTGCTTCTCTGAGTGCATGAAGTCTGTCACGGGTGATAGCTCCGAGGCATCTTACACCAAGACCGGGGCCGGGGAAGGGCTGACGATAAACCATACCGTGGGGGAGTCCGAGGGCTTCACCGACAACTCTTACTTCATCCTTAAAAAGGAGCTTAATGGGTTCAACCAGCTGCATTTCCATTTCTTCGGGAAGACCGCCTACATTGTGATGAGATTTTACTGCCATTTTACCTTCGGCCTGCTTAATGCTTTCAAGAATATCAGGATAAATAGTGCCCTGAGCAAGGAAAGAAATTCCGTCAAGCTTAGCAGCTTCTTCATCAAAAACATTGATGAATTCGGCACCAATAATTTTTCTCTTTGTTTCGGGGTCAGAAACATTTTCAAGTTTTCCGAGGAAACGGTCAGTAGCATCTACATAAACAAGGTTAGCATCAAGTCCGTTTCTGAAAACCTCAATTACATTTTCGCTTTCGCCCTTGCGCATAAGACCGTGATTAACGTGTACGCATACGAGCTGTTTGCCGATTGCTTTTATAAGAAGTGCCGCAACAACGGATGAGTCAACACCGCCTGAAAGTGCAAGCAGAACCTTTTTGTCGCCAACTTGTTCTCTTACAGCCTTGACCTGTTCATCGATAAACGCATCTGCAAGCTCTTTTGTTGTGATGCGCACCATTGTGTCGGGTCTTTTGTTTGAATCCATAAATATAATCCTCCTTTTAAATATTGTATCCGAAAAACGGGTAACAAGTATGTCACCCGTTTAATGTTTATCAGTTTGTATAATTATCAAAATATCCCTGTACAAGAACGACGGGAGTACCCTTGTCACCAGAACCGCTTGTAAGGTCGCAGAGTGAACCTATAAGGTCAGTAAGCTGACGGGGAGTAGTACCCTGAGAAGCCATATTGCCGACAAGGTTATCACCCTTTGCCTTGATTGATGCAGAAATAGCAGCTCTGAGTTCTTCACCTGAAAGATCCTTAAAGTCATTATCAGCAAGATACTTAAGCTTTAATTCATTGGGGGTGCCGATGAGGCCATCTGTAAAAGCAGGAGAAACAACAGGGTCAGCAAGCTCCCAGATTTTACCCTGAGGATCCTTGAACGCACCGTCACCATAAACCATTACTTCTACATGCTTACCGGTAGCTTCTTCAATTCTTTTCTGAATATCAAGTACAAGAGGCTTGCATTCTCTGGGGAAGAGTTTGATTGTATCTTCTGTAGATTTGTTTGAACCGAGAAGACCGTACTTTTCGTTGCATCCGCCTTTTGTTCCGGGGGTTGTCATAATATCATCAAGACCAATAACAGCCTTTGCACCTGCTGCTTTAAGTATTCTCTTGGTTCTTGCACGAGTGTGAATATCACAGGTAAGAACGCAATCTGTATAATCAAGAATAGCTTTAGCCTGGTTTGCAAAAATTATTTCAACCTCTGCGCCGCTGTCTTTTATCAGTTCAGCATAATAATCAACATAATCCACACCGGTAAAAGGATGAAGATTTGTGCCGAAGAGTTCTCTGTATTTTTCAAGAGTAAGCACATCAGAATAGGGATTTACACCTGCTTCGTCAATTTTGTCAAGACTTACAAGTTCATTTCCGACTTCATCGGAAGGATATGAAAGCATAAGAACAACTTTCTTTGCGCCTTTAGCAATACCTCTGAGGCATATTGCAAAACGGTTTCTTGAAAGAATGGGGAAAATAACGCCGATTGTTTCACCGCCGAGCTTTGCTTTTACATCAGCTGCAATGTCGTCAACGGAGCAATAATTTCCCTGTGCACGGGCTACTATCGATTCAGTGAGTGCAATGACATCCTTGTCACGCATTTCAAAGCCTTCGCACTGTGCAGCTTCAAGTACGCTGTCAGCAACAATTTTTGCAAGATCATCACCTTCACGAATGATGGGGCAACGGATACCGCGGGAAACTGTACCTACTTTTCTGATATTTGTTTCCATAAATATATTTCCTTTCGTAAGAATCTCAAGGATTCAAAAAAATACTAAAAAATAATTACACAACATTATAACGCAAATTATCAATAAAATCAATAATTAATCAACAATTTTACAAATAAAAATAAATAAATTCAATTGAACACTGAGTATAAAAATACAGTTCAACTGAATTACATAAATGTTATATAACTTTTGAATTTTGTTGTCAATAATATATCGCTAAAAAAATACTATTTTTTATTCAAAATAATTAATATGGTGCTTATAAAAATATTATTAGCCGAAGTTCTAATTTTAACTACTTGTAATTGAAAGTTGAATTTATTTATGTTAAAATCAGAATAAGAGAGGAGTAATGTTTATGATTGAAAAAATTTCAACAGATAAAGCCCCTGCAGCAATCGGACCTTATTCACAGGCGATAAAAACAGAATCTTTGTTATTTACATCCGGACAAATTCCTATAAACCCGGAAAACGGTGAAATTTACGGCATCAACATTTCTGAGCAGGCAGAACAGGTTTGTAAGAATCTGGAAGCAGTGCTGAATGAAGCCGGTTCTTGTTTTGAGAAAGTTATAAAAACAACCTGTTTTTTAGCTGATATGGCTGATTTTGCTTCATTTAATGAAGTTTATTCCAAATATTTCGTTTCGGCACCTGCAAGAAGCTGTGTTGCAGTAAAAACTTTACCCAAAAATGTTCTTGTTGAAATTGAGCTTATAGCTGAATTATGATAAAAATCCGGATGCGTTTATTGCATCCGGATTTTTTTAATATATAGGAAATTGCTCGCAAAAGTGAGCAATTTGCATATATCAAGAAACACCGATTCCCCCAAGATTGGGGGCAGGGGGTTGACAAATCGTAAGATTTTTTCTTATATGGGAAATGAGAGCATTACTTTGAATAAATCTCCGTCAATGGAAATGTCCAGGTGACCGCCCATATTTTCTGTAAGACTTTTAGCAATAGAGAGTCCTAATCCCGAACCTTCGGAATTTCTTGCTGTGTCTCCTCTGACAAAACGTTCCGTAAGAGCATCAGGATTGATATTGAGAGCATTTTTTGAAATATTTCGGAATGAAATAATAGCTCTGTCATTAATTGTATAAAGATTGAGATATACTCTTGTTCCGGGCATAGAATACTTGCAGATATTATTCATAAGATTGTCAATAATTCTCCACAATAGTCTGCCATCGGTAGAAATCACAATTTCATTATCAGGAATTTCCTGAACTAATGTGAGATTGTTTTCCTGAAGTCTTTCAATGTATTCACCGTTTGTCTGAAGCAAAATAACATTCAGTACAGTATTCTCATAATGAATATCAATATTTCCCGTTGCCGCTTTGGATGCTTCGACAATATCAATTGTGAGCTTTTTTAATCGTTGAGACTGTCGGTCAATTACTTCAATATATTCAAGAGCCTTTGAATTGTCAATGCTTTCCTTTTTCAGAAGGTCGATATAGTTGACAATGGATGTCAGGGGAGTTTTTAAATCATGTGAAACATTTGTGATAAGCTCTGTTTTAAGATTCTCACTTTTCATTCTTTCTTCTACAGCCTTGTTTACAGCGGAATTTATGCTGTTCAGGTTTTCGGCATGCTGTTTAAGCGCTCCGAATAAGAAAGGACTGTTGATTCTGTAATTTATATCGCCTGAAGAAATCTGTTTGCCGCCTTTCTGGATAGCAACAAGTGCTATTAAAAGTAATGCAACAATTATCGTCTCGATTGAACGTATGAATATAAACGCCAATGCATACAGCTCTACAGGTAAATCCAAAATCAGCAAAGCAAGGACTTCACCAAGTGAAATTGCCAGAAATAGCGTAACTATCAGAAAGACTCGGAATCTTGAGCCGGTTGATTCATTCAGTGTTTCTGTAACGCTTTTTGCTAATTTGTATGATTTGTATATTAATGTGTTTGTGGTGAATGTTTTTGTTCGAAGCTTTACGGTAGTTTCATAAATCATTGAGAACAGGTTTATAGCTGCAAGCGTGAATCCGCAAATTGCAAACAGAAAATCCCCTTCAAATACAAGCATAGCACAACACACAAAAACAGCGGCATAAAGAAGATACGCAATATCTGTCGGAATTCTGTGAAGACCTTTGGCTACGGGTTCTTCTTTACCCGGAATGAAAGCCGCAGAGTAAAAAATATAAACAAGCATAATTATAAATATGATAGTATCTGCAATGGTTATTGGAATGATATTGTTTTTATAAATAATTATGCCGTCTACAATGTGTTGCATTATTTTGTAAATGTCAGATGCATGGCAATAATACGGTACGTTAATTCTGACAGTCAGTTGAAGTCTTGATTTTTGATAATATTCAAGATTCAGATTATTTTCTGTGGAATTATGAAGGATTAAAGCAGAGTAAGAAAGACGATTTGTAAATTCAACCAATGAGAATGTACCGTTATATAAATATGTGATATCAGCAAACTTACCGTCTGAGAGTAATCTTGTTTTTACCGACCGTGTTTCCCGAGTGTCATCAACATTATAATATTGAGGTGTCAACCCGTCTTCCGAATCTGCAAATTCATCCTGATAAATAACGATTTCGGTAATATCGTATCTCAGATTTCGAATCTGTTCTTTATGTGCCTCGAGAATATTATTATTGATTGAACCATTATAATAATAAGTAAGAAGCGTAACATTATCAGTAAAAGAATTTGCCACAGAATAAGTTTCTGATAGTAAAGATTCATTGTTGTTACTTGATTGCTCATTAACCTGAGTAATGTTAATGCTTTTTTCAGTCGGGTTATCAACAAAAGTAGTTGCTTCGGTTATCTGCTCAGCATTAACGGAAGTTGTGCTGACATCATTACCGTAAATATCGGTGTAATCCGTTACGAGGTTTTCTGTTACTATTACCTCTTTGTCAGAATTGCCTAACTTGTACCATTCATCATATTCAATATCGGTTGAATAAACAGATGAAAATGAAAAATAATTGCCGCTAACCGGATTATCATTGGACAATAACAGCATATTATTTTCATCGGAAATATAAAACTGAATATTTGAATTTTCCCGAGAGTATTTTGATTTGTACAGTTCTATTTCTGATTGACGGTAATTTCTGTAATTGTCATTGTTACTGCAGGTATTTTCCATCAGATTCAGATACGTCATAAGGTCACTTGCAGTAAAATTATAGAGATTGGAATAAACCTTCTGCTGAAGCTGTTCACGGCTTGCGTAAAACAGATTTTCTTGCAAAAGGTAAATAGTGCCGACGATGTTTATGACAATAGCAACAGACATTAAGAGAACAAGAATTACAGCAACACACTTTGCAAGTCGTGAGCGTCTGAGTTTTTTCATTTTCTCACCTCTTATTATCGTCGATTTTATAACCCTGTCCCCACACTACTTTAATATATCTTGGCTGATTAGGGTTGATTTCAATTTTTTCACGCAGATGCCTTATATGAACGGCAACAGTTGCATCCGCACCATAAGGTTCGTCTTTCCAAATTTTTCTGTAAATCTCTGTCGGAGAAAAGACTTTACCCGGATGCTGAAGCAGCAATTTGAGTATTTCATATTCTTTGGGAGTCAGATTAACTTCTCTGTTTTCAACAAAAACGGCTTTTGCTTTATCATCAATAGTAATTTCAGCAACGGATAATGTGGAATCGGAAAAACTGCCTCCTCCGAGTTTTGTATATCTTCTTAATTGAGAGCGTACACGCGCAAGCAGTTCAACGGGATTAAATGGCTTCGTGATATAATCATCAGCTCCTAGATTAAGCCCCAGGATAATATCATTATCTTCGCTTTTTGCTGTAGTGAAAATAACAGGAGTATTGTATTTTTCACGTAGCTTCATAAGAGCGCTTATTCCATCGAGCTCAGGCATCATTATATCCATCAGAATCAGATGAACTTCATTACAATCAAGAATCTGCAGTGCTTCCTTTCCGTTATATGCTTCAAGAACATTATAACCGTCTGAAGTCAGATATATTTTCAGCGCTGATACAATATCTTTTTCATCGTCACAGACAAGTACAGTATACATATATTCCTCACTTTCTCAGTACGATAAAATTATTGCATATCAAAAATTAATAAACAAGCGGAGAAATCATTAAGAATTTCTTAAATTTTGCATAGAATAATTTTTCCGCAAACACACACAAAAGAAACATTTATATCTTCATCGAAAAGAATAATGTCTTCATCATAGTTTTTTGCAATTTTTCCCTTTTGTTTATCACAACCGATTACAGAAAGGGGAGTGAGACTTGCCATTTTTACAGCATCTGTCAAGTGTATTCCTACGCCCTTGACCATATTCCGTACAAGTATATTGCTTGTAGCAACACTTCCGGCAAGGCATGAACGGTCAGAAAGCTTCATAACAGAGTCTTCATATATAACCTCGAGACCGTTTTCCTGCATAATAACAGTGCCTTCTTCCATATCAAGAGCAGAATATTCAAGTCCGTCTGTTATTGCATAAGCCTTGTCGGCACCTTTAGCCTTATAAATCAGCTTAAGCACGCCGTATGGCAGATGTCTCAAATCTGCGATGAACTGTGTGGTGTATCCGTCGAGAGAAAGACCGGCTTCAACAACACCCGCATGGCGGAATATACCGATTTTTCTCATGCCTGAGCAGGCGGAATAAATGTGTGTTATATCGCTGTAGCCGTGTTTAAGCGCTTCCTCTGTATTTGAATAATCTCCGTCGGAGTGGGCAACAGAAGCAACAATACCGCGTTTAGCAGCTTCTTCACCTACAATAAAACCGTTTTCTGTTTCAGGAGCAGCACCTATTATTTTTATTATTTCGGAGCTGTCCAGAAGCTCCGTAACGTTTTCTCTGGTGGGAACCAAAATATTATCAGGACTTTGGGCACCTTTCATTTTCATCGAAATAAAAGGACCTTCAAGATGAACACCTAAAATATTTGATTCATCACACATTTGCATTGCTTTTTCTACATTCTTGATAACTTTTTTGAGCTGGGGTATCGGAGCTGCTAGAGTAGTCGGAAGAATTGATGTTGTGCCTCTTAACGCGTGAGCACGGCACATACTGACAATATCTTCGGGGGAGCCCATAGCAGAAAATCCACCTCCACCGTGAACATGAATGTCGGCAAAACCCGGCGAAAGATATAAGCCGCGGCAATCAATTATTTCACAATTCTCTTTATTAAAATCAGATGTTATATCAATAATTGTTCCGTTCTCAGTTAAGACAGTTTTTCCTTCGATTATTTCATCAGGTGTTATTATTTTTGAATTGATATATGCTCTCATGGTAATTACCTCACTTTCTGATTAAAATTTTAGCAAATATTTTAATAAAGTTCAATAA
The DNA here is from genome assembly GCA_045588855.1 of Acutalibacteraceae bacterium. Taxonomy (GTDB): domain Bacteria; phylum Bacillota; class Clostridia; order Oscillospirales; family Acutalibacteraceae; genus RUG806. Next base: position 6,062 of record JAZNEX010000096.1, on the reverse strand, counting down.
AAATATTGATTTAGTATGGAAATATCAGATCATATATGTTAAAATATTTGAAAAATGTGCTTAAAGGAAGGTTTATTATGAGTAATGTTAAAACAGTACGCATAGGTGCGGTCGGCATCAGCGGCAGAGGTTCAAGTATGCTCGAACTTTTGCTTGCAGTTCCCGGAGTTGTATGCCCTGCAGTTTGTGATAAATATGAAGACAGAGCAGAAAGAGGTATCGAAATAGTAAAGAATTCTGAGAGTTATACCGGCTATGAGGTTAATTCTTATCTTGATTATGAAGAGATGCTTGAAAAAGAGAATCTTGATGCTCTTGTTGTGTTTACTACCTGGATAACTCATTCAAAAATTGCAATTGCGGGCATGAATCACGGACTTAATGTTGCTATGGAAGTTGGCGGTGCGGCTTCTATTGAAGAATGTTGGGAATTAGTCAGAACAAGTGAGAGAACAGGTAAGTTCTGTATGCTTCTTGAAAATTGCTGTTATGACAGAAATGAAATGGCTGTTTTCAATATGGTAAAAAAAGGTCTTTTCGGAGAAATTGTTCACTGCGAAGGCGGTTACAGACACGATCTTCGTGATGAGATATCATTAGGACGTGAAAACAGACACGGCAGACTTTTCAATTTCCAGAACAGAAACGGTGAACTTTATCCTACTCATCAGTTAGGACCTATTTCCAAGGTCCTTGGTGTTAACAGAGGTAACCGTTTTGTTTCCCTTGTATCAATGGCAAGTAAATCAAAGGGGCTCAATCAGTGGATTAAAGACAATAAGGGTGAGGATTATGATCTTTACGGTTACGATTTTGCCTGTGGTGATGTTGTGACAACTATCATTAAGTGCGCTCACGGTGAAACAATCACTCTTACTCATGATTGCTGTCTTCCCAGACCTTATACAAGAAACTATATGGTTCAGGGTACAAAAGGTGTATTTACTGATGTTGAGGATTGCCCGCAGTGTGCTATTGCTGATGTTACCGAAAGTACTCATGACTGGACCAAATTTGAGGATGTAAGAGAAAAGTATGAGCACCCTCTCTGGGCAAAATACGAAAAGGCAGGAGTTAAGGCAGGTCATGGCGGTATGGACTATCTCGTTCTTTCTGCTTTTGTTGAAGCTTGTCAGATTGGCTCTCAGCCTCCGATTGACGTATATGACACAGCTGCCTGGATGGCTGTCACTTGTCTTTCAGAGCAGAGTGTAGCTATGGGCGGTATGCCTGTTCCCGTGCCTGATTTCACCAACGGGATGTGGATTGACCGTGAACCCTACAGAAGAGGTGTTTACTGTTTAGAAGAAGTTTGTGAAGATTTCTTTGAGGTTGAGGAGGAATTAAAATGAGCTATTATATAGGAGTTGACGGTGGCGGTACAAAAACCCAGTACGCACTTTTTAATGAAAAAAAAGAGATGCTTTCTACTGTAAAAACAGCCGGAAGCAATCATGAAAATCTTGAGGGTGCTATCCCCGAGGCTGCAGGAATCATTATGGGAGGTATAAATGACCTGCTTAATGAAAATAATCTTCAGCTTTCTGATATCACAAATATCCTTATGGCTCTTGCAGGAATTGATCATCAGTATCAGTGCGATGAAATGACTGAAGAGCTTAAGAAACTCGGGCTTAATGTTCCTTTTTCAATTTACAATGACGGTTTTATTGTAGTTAAGGCAGGTCTTACAGGAAAAGCAGGTATCGGTTATAACTGCGGTACAGGTACTTGCTGTAATTCTGTCGGTTCTGACGGTAAGCTCTTGCAGGTCGGCGGATTCGGTGTACTTTCAGGTGATGTGGGAGGCGGTCACTGGATTGCACGCCAGACTTACGCAAAGCTTTATGATGATGTTTGTCTTAAAATTAAAGAAACCGAAATGACAGATAAAATCGTTGAAAAATTCGGTATCACCAAGGATCGCGATGGTGTCCTTTCACTTATTGCGCCTATGGAAGAAGAGGGCGACGATATTGTAAGAGATATGCTTGATATTTTCTTCGAGGCCCTTAATAACGGTGATGCTGCTGCTACCGAAATTGCAGATGAAATGGCTGAACGCGGTGCACAGTTTATATGTGCTCACATAAGAAATCAGTTTTTTGACGGAGATAAGATTCAGGTTGTTCTTTCAGGCTCAATGCACTGTAAGCTTCCTTCTGAGGTATATGTGAATAAGCTTATCAAGAGAACTGAAGAAATCAGCGGCAAAAATCTTGAATTTATTAAGCTTCAGGTTGCACCCGTTATGGGGTGTATCAATTGGATGTTGGAAGACTGACACAGGAGGAATATATTATGAAAGAAATTAATGTTACAGTAATCGGCTCGGGCAGCACATATTGTCCTGAACTTGTTGACGGATTTTTACAGAGGCAGGATTCTCTTAAACTCAAGAGACTTGTGCTTATGGATATTGATGACAGAAAGAGAAACATTGTTGGTTCTCTTTGCGAAAGAATGATCAAGGCTGCAGGTATGGATACCGAGGTTGTTATGACTGATAATCTTGATGAAGCCCTTCCCGGCGCAGATTTTGTTGTAACTCAGATCAGAGTAGGTAAGCTCCCTTGCCGTTATCTTGATGAGTCTATTCCTGTTAAATACGGTCTTATCGGACAGGAAACAACCGGAATCGGTGGTTTCTTCAAGGCTCTGCGTACCATTCCCGTAATCGGAAATATCTGTAAGAAGATTGAAGAGCTTTGCCCCGATGCTTGGCTTATTAACTTCACAAATCCTTCGGGCATAATAACTGATTTTGTTCTTAACAACACAAATGTAAAATGTATCGGTCTTTGCAATGTGCCTATTGATATGATTGATGATGTAAAAGAAGCAGTAGGAATGGATGCAGAGGTTACATATCTCGGACTCAACCACTTAAGCTGGATCACTTCTGTTGTTAAAGACGGTGAAGATGTTCTTTATAAGCTCTTTGATGAGGGCTTTGCTCCTAAGGTTATGGCAAATATTGTTGACGACGGTTTTGACCCTGATTGTCTTCGTGCCTGCGGCGGTTGGCCTTCATCTTATCTGCAGTATTATTATAACAGAGAAGACAAAATCAAGCATCTTAAAGAAGATAAAAAGAGCCGTGCTCAGGTTTGTATGGATATCGAGGAACAGCTCCTTAAGATGTATCAGGATGAAGAGCTTTGCATAAAGCCGGCTCTTCTTGATAAACGTGGCGGTCATAAGTATTCGCTTGCTGCTTGCTCTCTTATTGATTCAATTGCTAACGATATAAATGATGTGCATGTTGTAAATGTTCTTAATAATGGCACACTTCCCTTTATGAAGGATGATGATGTTGTTGAGGTTGCTGCAAGAATCGGTGCTGACGGTGCTAAGCCTGTTCCCGTAAGACCTACATGGAATCGTCATATTGAGGGACTTATGCAGGTTGTTAAAACATATGAAAAATATACAGTTGAAGCCGGTATGAACGGTGATGACAGAGCTGCTTACAACGCAATGATGGTTCATCCTCTTATCGGTGATTTCAAAAAATCAAGAGACTGTTATGAAGAAATGAAGGATGCTCACAGAGAATTCCTTCCTCAGTTTCTCGGCAAATAAATAATATCAGCACCTTTCCGTGTGATGTTTCATTCGGATAGGTGCTTTTTGTAAAAAAGGAGAAAAGAATATGAATCATTATTCAATTAAAACAAAGAAAACTCCTCAGAAAATACGAACTCTTTATAATTTCAGCAAAGGATTGCCTTCGGATAATATCACAAAGCTTTGTTTTCTCAATAATGAAGTTCTGTTTGCAGGTACAGATAAAGGCCTTGCTTATTTTGACGGCAATGATTTCGTTGTTATAGAAGGAATAAATGAAAATATTAGTGCACTTTACGCATCAGATAACGGTAATTTATATGCAGGCACTGAGGAAGCAGTTTATACAATTAAGGATTTCGCCGTTGTAAAAAAACAGGTTTTTCCGGATGAAACAAAAGACATTGACTCTGATGCCAACGGTGACATCTGGTTGGCTACTGTTTCAACGTGCTATAAACTTGATGCTGATGAATTTAAAAGGTTTCAGAGCTTTGACTTTGAAAGCACATTATGTATGACAGCTTTCGGTGACAGGGAAGTCTTCGCTGCTTGTCCAAAGGCGCTTCTTGTGCTACACGGAAAACGACCCAGATGGAGCACACTTATGCCTTCGATGTGTAATGCTCCGTCAGGAATAAGAACGCTGACAGGTGATTCTCTCGGGAATGTCTGGGTCGGAACTGATAAAGGTGTTTATCTTTATGACGGCAAAAGCGAATGGCTGACCCCTGATGATTTTGATTTTTTCCCGAAATGCCCGATTAACCGTATTGTTTTCGGTTCAGATGACACATTTTATATTGCAACCGAAATCGGACTTTATGTTGTAAATGGTTGGAAGACAAGATTTTTAGGTAAGGGTAGATATCTTGCATCTGAAAGAGCAGTTGATGTTGCGGTTAAAAATGATAATAAAGAATATTGGATTGCTACAGATAAGGGACTTTCAAGAATTGAGCTCAAGGATATGAGTCTTTCTGAAAAGGCCGAATATTATGACAGCAAAATGAAGTACTTTACCCGTGAAAATTATCATGCAGGTGCATATATGTCAGACATCTCGGTTCCCCTCGAAGAAGCTACAAATGAAATTTCTGATAATGACGGACTTTGGTCAGCATTATATCTCGGAGCTCTTTGTTTCAAATATAAGGTAACCGGTGATGAAGCTGCGAGAATTCAGGCAGGTAAGACAATGAAGGCTCTTATTAAGCTTCAGAATATTACAGGAGTCAGCGGTTTTCCTGCTCGTTCTTACAGACGTCCCGGTGAGCACAGATTCGGCGACGGTCATCATGAGTGGCATAAAGTTACTGATGAAATTGGTGAGCTTGAATGGAAGGGTGAGACTTCTTCCGATGAACTTGTCGGTCATTATTTTGCTGCTGCATATTATTCTGATTTACTTGCAAGCGATGATGAAAAGAAAGAAATTGCCGACTCTATAAAAAGAGTTACTGATCATCTTATTGATAACGGATATACATTGTGTGATATCGACGGACTGCCTACAACCTGGGCACATTTCGGCCCCGATGAACTGAATAATGAAGAAATGTGGTGTTGGGAAAAAGGTATTAATTCACTTGAACTTGTTGCCTTTATGAGAATAACCGAGCACCTGACGGGCGAAAAGAAGTACGGTGACATTGCAGAAGAGCTTATCAGAAAACATCATTACGGAATGAACCTTCTTATGTACAAGCGGTATGACAGTTGGGCAAATCATATTGATGATCTTCTTGGTATTCTTTCCATTATGCCTTTGCTTGAATATGAGAAAAATCCGGATATGAGAAGATATCTTCTTCTGGCACTCAGACGTCATTATAATTATGAAAAGATTGAGCATTATCCGCTTTTTGCTTTCACCCTTTCTTTGTATACAGGCGGACATACAAATATTGAAGAGTGTATTGAAACACTTGAGGATTATTCTCTTGATTTGCTCGATTACAAGATTGATCATACGGTGCGTCCTGATGTTGAAATAAACTACGGTCCCGAGGAATACGGTGATGGTCCTCAGGCACGTTGGGCATTTCCTGCTGATGAAAGAGTTCTGGGCTGTCTTTCTTATGAAGCCTTTTGCTTAAAGGGAGGATATGATACGCGATATGTTGAACCCTCTGAATGGCTTCTGAATTATTGGATGGGCAGATATTACGGTTTTATAAAAGAATAATAAGAAAAAATCTTACGATTTATCAACCCCCTGCCCCCAATCTTGGGGGAATCGGTGTTTCTTGATATATGCAAATTGCTCACTTTTGCGAGCAATTTCCTATATACTAAAAAACGGGGATGTAAAAAAACTCGTTTTTTTACATCCCCTTTTTAGGGGGTAGGAAAAAATGCGCAGAATGAACAAACCGAGCCAAAATAAAGCGTTCAGCTTTATTTTGGTTTACCCGACGGCGTACAAAGGTACTCCGAGGGCGAGGTTTGTTTATAGCATAAAACGCAAAAACCTTGTTTTTGCCTGCTTT
>JAZNEX010000095.1:0-2465 GCA_045588855.1 Acutalibacteraceae bacterium | reverse complement strand
TGGGAAACCTGGATTTTCTACTGTGTAGGTTATCTTGTTTTTGATTCCGTCTGCTTCTTCCATCCCGACAAAGTCAGAGAAAAACGCAATAACACAAAAACATTCAAAGACTTAGTTATTTCCTTTGGCAGTCTGGTTACCGTGCTTCCGTTTTTCTACATTCTGGCATTGTTGATGCTCATTTTCGGTTATTTAAATTTCAGAGTGTAAAATAAATCTTAAAACAAAATATTTTTAAAACTATACTACAATAATTATTATTTTCCTTGACAAATCAAAAGCTGTTTGATATAATTATCAGCGTTGTCAAACAGCTTTTGCTGTCTAAAACTGAACAACGAGGCGTAGCTCAGTTTGGTAGAGTGCTTGCTTTGGGAGCAAGATGCCGCAGGTTCAAGTCCTGTCGCCTCGACCATATCGAGTGTTCATAACGGATTTGAGTTATGGACACTCGATTTTTTTGCAATTTCGAGTTTCTTCGTTATGTATGGAGCAGGTTTTAAGCCTGCTCTTTTGTTTTATGCGGATTTGGTAATATACTCGACGGCTACACCTTTTCGGGTGTCTGCCTTGTAATTACTTCCGCATTCGGGCATCTCAATATACCCAATGAATTTGTAATGGATCATAATCCTCTGACTGCGGTTTTTACCAACTCCTTCGGTTTCATAAACCGTTATCTCGTCAATGAGTTCCCGAAGAAGCGGTGCAGTAAGCTTTTGCATTTCCATAAATCTTCGAATAGCGTTAATAAATCGGTCTTTGTTCTGTTGCATTGTACCAAGATTGTTTATCCTCTCATTTAGGGTTGCAATCTTGGTTTTCAGTTCCATACGCTCCACTTCGTATTTGTGGGATAACTGCATAAACCATTCATCAGTTACCTTGCCCGAAACGTTATCCTCATAGAGTTTTTCGTAAAGCTCGGCAACTTTTTGGTTTCGTGCCGTGCAGCGTTGCAGTTCGCCTTGTAAGGCTTTTTGCTCGTTGATAATATCCTTTTGTGTCTTTTGGGCAAGTAGGTCTGCAAAGGCTTCCTCGTCGCTCTGTAAGAATCTTGCCATTCGCTTTAGTTCAAGCATTACCACTTGCTCTATGGCATCAGCTCGGATATAGTGCCTTGACTCGCAAGTACCTCTTGTATCCACCTTGTAGTTAGAGCAACTGAAATACTGAATATCCTTGTTTATGGTGTTTATGTGCGACCATAACTTGCTACCGCAATCGGCACAGTAGAGCAAATCACAAAACATATTCTTTTCGGCATTATCTGCTTTCGGTGCTCGGCGTTTGGTTTTCTTGGTTAGCTTCTGTACCGCTTCAAAGGTTTCACGGTCAATAATCGGTTCGTGAACATTTTTGAACACCGCCCAATTTTCTTCGGGGTTAGGGATACGGGCTTTGTTCTTAAATGACTTTGAATAGGTCTTGAAGTTGATTACATCACCGCAGTATTCTTGTTGAGCAAGTATCTTGGCTATAGTGGATTTGCACCATTTATACGGATTGGGTTGAGCTTTCTTTCCGCCTCTGCCAAGTCCTTTTTCTCTCCAATACGCCATCGGGATTAACACCTTTCGTTCTTGCAGGATTCGGGCAATGGTTTCGTTTCCTTTGCCTTCTAAACACATACGGAATATATCTTGTACCACTTGTGCCGCTTCGGGATCTATAATCCACTTCTTTTTGTTTTCAGGCGATTTCAAGTATCCGTAAGGTGGTTGAGATAACGGCTCTCCTGCATTGCCACGAAGACTGTGGGAGCTTCTGACCTTACGGCTAATATCTCTTGCATACATTTCGTTCATAACGTTACGAAAAGGTGCAAGTTCGTTTTCACCGTCTGCGCTGTCCACACAGTCATTCACTGCTATGAAGCGGATATTTCTGTCAGGAAAGTAGGTGTCGGTGTAATATCCAACTTGCAGATAATCTCTGCCGAGTCGGGACATATCCTTAACGATAATCACACTTACATATCCCATCTCAATATCTTCAAGCAGTTTTTGAAATCCGGGGCGGTTAAAGTTTGTTCCCGTATAACCGTCATCCACATAACAGCGGGTGTTGGAAAAGCCGTGTTCCTTTGCGTATTTCTGCAACAGTTTCTTTTGATTAACGATGGAGTTACTATCGTTATCAGTTCCGTCATCACGGGATAGTCGGCAGTATAAAGCGGTTATGCCGACGTTATCTTTTTTCTTCGGCTGCATTTAGTCCTCCTTTCCGGCAGTCGAGCACACATATTCTACTGCCATTTTACTCGGTGGTGATTCGTCCGTCAAAGGTACGAAATCACTTGTTACAATTCTTTTGAAACGGTCGGTAATTGTCGGGTTGTTTTGTATCTTGGAAGTCATAAACGATGAACCGACGATATACTTGACTCCGTTTATCACATACTCATTTTCTTGCTGTGCAAGACCACATATAATTTTCATTATATTTCCTTACCTTTCATCACG
>JAZNEX010000094.1:0-10870 GCA_045588855.1 Acutalibacteraceae bacterium | reverse complement strand
TGGAGTACCTTTGTACGCCGTCGGGTAAACCAAAATAAAGCTGAACGCTTTATTTTGGCTCGGTTTGTTCATTCTGCGCATTTTTTCCTAGCCCCTAAAAAGGGGATGTAAAAAAACGAGTTTTTTTACATCCCCTTTGTTGCTTATGAAATGAAAAATATTATCGTGGGCTGTAGTGTCTGAGGCTTGAATCCATAAACAGTGCACCCAGCTGAAGGGTGTGGATATAGGTACCGTCAGCAGCTTCAAGAAGGGTAAGTCCTTCACCCTCGCCGCCGAAGTTATCAATGAGCTTATATTCGTATGTTATACGGTCAAAGAGCTTTTCGGCTTCACCGGTTGTAAGGTTGATTCTGTATACAGATCGGGTCATATCGTTGGTACCTGCATAAAGATATCCGTCGGCAATTTCACCGCCCTGAATTTTCTGTACCTCTTCAGAAAGAGCTATTGTTTCAATATAAGAAAAATCACTGAGCGAGAACTTGTAAATTTCGGTATAATTTCTTGAATCCCCCGTATATGCAACACCGTTTTTGCCGTCAACCGCAACCCAGGGTACGCCCCTTGTCTGTAAGTCGGTGGGAAGCTCATAGCATACACCTGTATATTCAAGCGTGTCTGCATCATAAAGAGCAATTATGGGGTGAAGCCAGACCTTGCTGTCTTCAAGTGCGGCATAGATGATGCCGTCATAATAGCTTATACCGCCTATGTGAGCAGAGCCGTATTTTTCTGCAAGCTCAGGCGTGATTGCTTCATAATTGAGAGCGATTATCTCATCACAGGCAAGATTTGTCTTTTCAAGGGCATGCTTGCCGCTGAAGTAATAATATTCTCCGTCGGTTGTGACATCCTGTGAGCGGGTAAGGGTTTCAAGACCCACCACCGCATTTTCTGATTCCCAGGGGGCAGCATCAGATGTAAAAAGGGTGTTCACTCCGCCTGTAAGCATAAGGAGAATTGAAAAAAGAACAGCGAAAAGCTTATTGAATGTATTTGCAAAAGCTACCATATAAATCACCTCGTTGGTATTATAGCACAAAAAAGAATCGGTTTAAAGAGAATATATTTGATTGACATCATATTTTTCAGGTATTATAATATAATAGTTACGGTGTGTGAAAAAATTATTACCGTAATGAAAAGGATATAGAAATTTTCTCTGTCCGTAATAAGAGGTGTGAAAATGAAAAAAGTTTATGTAGCAATGACAGCGCTTACACTTTGTCTTATGACAGTGCTTGCATCCTGCGTAAAGGTTCCGGAATTTGAAGATATTACAACAACTCTTCCTCAGGAGGACGAAAACACGACAGAACAGGTATTTGCAACTCCCCCCACAGAAGAATTTGCAGCTGCTCCCGAAGCAGAAGAAACAAAGGCTTCCGAAGAAAATAAGGATAATCAGGAGGTTCAGACAACCTCAATAGTTGTTTCCAAGCCTTCTTCCGAGTCACAGACTCCCGCACAGCCTGCAGGTGACGGTGTTATCGGTACATCCTCAAAGGGTTATACAATTGAAAGAAAAAACGGCATTACATATGTAGACGGTGTTCTTGTTGCCAACAAGTCATACGCACTGCCCGAAAGCTACAACCCCGGTGATATTCTGCCCGAATGCGCAAGTGCATTCAGTACAATGAGGGCAGATGCTGCTGCTCAGGGACTTAATATCTACAATCAGTCAGGCTTCCGTTCATATTCGTTACAGAATGATCTTTATACAAGATATTCAAACCGTGACGGTAAAGAGGCTGCTGACAGATATTCTGCGCGTCCCGGCCATTCCGAGCATCAGACAGGTCTTGCAATTGACCTTAATGACATTACCTCTGCATTTGCAAATACTGCAGAAGGTATCTGGGTTGCGGAAAACTGCTGGCGTTACGGCTTTATTCTCAGATATCCCAAGGGCAAGGAAGCTCAGACAGGTTATATGTATGAGCCCTGGCATATCAGATATGTAGGCGTTGATGTCGCAACAAAGATTTATGAAAGCGGTCTGTGCCTTGAAGAATACTACGGAATCACATCCGTATATTCAGACACTGCTCCCGCAGCAGCACCCGAAGTAGAAACAACTTATATAGTAACAGAGCAGCCCACATCTGCTGCTTCATCCTCTTCATCCGTCAGCTACGGTTAATATGAGCCCGGCTCTTATTATGATATATATCTGACGGCGGCCGGATAAAGAAAAAAATAATTATATTAATATTTATCAGATAATTTATCAGTCTTACAGGCTGATAAATTATTTGTTTTTTGGAAGATATGAGCAAAATTAAGGATTTTACACAAGGAAAGATTTCAAAGCAGCTTGTGATATTTGCTGCCCCGTTGTTTTTATCCAATCTTATGCAGGTAGTGTATAATATGGTGGATATGATTGTGGTGGGCAATGTTATGGGCAAGGTGGGGATTTCCGCTGTCAGCGTGGGCGGTGATCTTTGTAATCTGCTCACTTTCGTCGCCATAGGCTTTTCTAATGCCGGTCAGGTGCTTGTCGCAAAGTATATCGGTGCAGGCGAGAGGGATAAGCTCGGTAAGTTTATGGGTACACTGTCGTCGTTTCTGATGTTCAGCGCCCTTGGTATAAGTGTTATAAGTATTCTTTTTCAGGATGTACTTCTTAAGCTTATGAATACCCCCGAGGCGGCATATGCCTCTGCAGCAGAATACTCATTTATCTGTATGATAGGTCTTGTATTCATATACGGCTACAATATGGTAAGTGCGGTGCTCAGAGGAATGGGAGATTCAAAGCATCCCTTTATTTTTGTTACTCTTGCAGCCTGTGTAAATCTTGTGCTTGACTTGGTGCTTGTAATGGGATTGGGTATGGGTGCTGCCGGTGCGGCTCTTGCAACCGTAACAAGTCAGGCGCTGAGCTTTATTGTCAGTGCGGTATTCTTACTTAAAAACAAAGAGGCATTTGAGCTGAAGGCAAAAGTGCGGGACTTTATTGTTCCCGACAAGGAAATGCTGTCGGCTCTTGTAAAGCTCGGAATTCCCATGGCTATCAAAATGGCTTCCGTACAGGTTTCCAAGCTCTTTGTCAATTCTTTTATTAATTCTTACGGTGTTGAGGTATCCGCATTCTCGGGTATTGCAAACAAAATTTCAAGTATCAGCAATCTTATTTCCGCTGCCATGAATACTTCGGGTTCAACTATGGTAGGACAGAATATTGCAGCCCGTAAATATGACAGGGTAAAGGGAATACTGAAGTCGCTTTCTGTTATTACTCTCAGTGTTTCCACTTTTATGACGGTGGTATTTTTCCTGTTTGATACAGAGATTATCGGTTTTTTTGCAGACGGTGATGCAGCCGTTGTTGAAGTCGGAAAATACTTCCCGCCCATAGCGGCACTTCTGTTTTATGCAAGTGCCCTGAGAGCAATTATGAATGCTCTGCTTAACGGAAGCGGTAATTATAAGGTCAATTTCGCAACCGCAATTTTTGATGGTATCATAATGCGTATAGGTCTTGCGCTTTTATTCGGTATTGTGCTTGATATGAAACACTACGGCTTCTGGCTGGGTGATGCAATTGCAGGCTTTACTCCCTTTGTCATAGGTATAGTTTTCTATGCTACCGGCAGATGGAAAAAACCGTAATGAATGCTGCTGCATAATTTGCAATATCTGCAGCCAGTGCGGCAGGTATGGTGTGACGGGTCTTTGTTATACCCGCACTGCCGAAGTAAACGGCAACTGCATAAAAGGTAGTTTCAGATGCTCCTGCAATAATACTGGCAAGCTGTCCTGTCGGTGAATCGGGAGAGCACGTGCGCAATATATTTTCAAGCACAGATATGCTGCCGCTGCCCGAAATCGGTGAAATGAAGCATAAGGGCAGTACCTCTTCGGGAAAGCCCGTAAGACGGCATAAGGGAGAGAATATTTCCGTGATAATTTCAGCTGCTCCCGATGAAATAAGCATTGAGACCGAGACTGTAAGTGCCGTAAGGGCAGGCAGTAAATCTGCAGTCTGTTTCAGTGCTTTTTTTGCCCCTTCGCAGAATATTGTAAAAACGGGAAGCTTTTTATAAAGTCCGTAAGCAGATATAAGCATTATCGATAAAGGTAATATGCTGCTGTGAAAAATATTCATAATATATTCACCTTAATTATAGCGTGTTTCCGTTGACTTAAAAGACATATTATACTATAATAAATATTTACTAAAGATTCTTTTTATGCACACGAAAGGGGGATGAGATACATGGATAAGTCACTTTTTTATGATGATAACCATGTTTTTTCCCGTTTATCTGATAAATTTGCAGAAAACAATTCTATACCTCAGAATGATTTTACACGTTTCCCCGTAAAGAGGGGACTTCGTAACACCGACGGAACGGGTGTAATGGTCGGTCTTACAAAAATATGTAATGTTGAGGGTTATTATATTGATGACGGTGAAAGAGTACCCAAGCCCGGCCGTCTTATTTACAGAGGTATTGATCTTTATGATTTTGTAGGCGGCTGTAAATCGGATGACCGTTTCGGATTTGAGGAGCTTGTATTTCTTCTTATTTTCGGTTCTCTTCCCACTAAGGAAGAGCTTGACGGCTTCTGTGCGCTGCTTGCGGCAAACCGTGAGCTTCCTCATGATTTTGTCGAGGACGTTATTATGCGCGCACCCTCGCCCAATATTATGAACAAAATGGCTTCATCCGTTACCGCTTTATATGCCTATGACGAAAACCCCGATGATATTTCAGTTGAAAATGTTCTTCGTCAGTCTATTCAGCTTATTGCTCAGCTGCCTGCTATTATGTCTTATGCATACCAGGTAAAGCGCAGATTCTTTTACAGAAAGAGTATGTATATCCACCAGGTGAAGCCCGAACAGAAGACAGCCGAGGTTGTTCTTCGTTCAATCCGTTCCGATAAGACCTTTACCGAAAAAGAAGCAAAGCTTCTCGATCTGTGTCTTATGATTCATGCAGACCACGGCGGAGGTAATAACTCAACCTTTACCACAAGATGTATTTCCTCTACAGGTACGGACACATATTCGGCAATAGGTGCCGGTATCGGCTCTCTTAAAGGTTTCCGTCACGGCGGTGCCAATATCAAGGTTACCGAAATGGTTGAAAATATCTTTGCAAATGTAAATGATGTTACCGACGAGGATGAAGTAAAAGAATACCTCAGAAAAATTGTCAGAAAAGAAGCAAATGACAATTCAGGTCTTATTTACGGTATGGGTCACGCTATCTATACTCTTTCCGATCCCAGAGCCGTGCTTCTTAAACAGAATGCAAAGGAGCTTGCCGAGGAAAACGGACTTCTCAGAGAGTGGAAACTGCTGGATTCTATTGAAAGACTTGCTCCGATTGTGTTCGCAGAGGAAAAGGGCGTTTCAAAACAGATATGTGCAAATGTTGACCTTTATTCGGGGCTTGTTTACAGAACGCTCAATATCCCCGAAGATCTTTATACTCCTATGTTTGCAGTTGCTCGTGTAGCAGGCTGGTGCGCACACCGCCTTGAAGAGGTTGCAACCTGCTCAAGAATTATGCGTCCCGCATACAAGAGTATTGCACGTCCTCAGCAGTATTTTGAGCTTGATAACAGAATTGCAGGCAGCAGCGATGCTTCAAAGCTGTATGTACCTAAAGAAGAAAGGTGAAAATAAATGAAAATAAAAGGCTCCGCAGGTCTTTCAATTAAAAATATCGGAATTATTTCAATTGCAGTATATGTCCTTCTTACAGCGCTCAGAATATATCAGACTTTTACTATGATTGACGGGCAGACAGGCTTTTTCACTGTTGATAACTTCAGTGTTCCCCTTATGTATATACTTGCCGTAGTACCTGTGATTCTTATGATTGCCATGTGCTTTGTGTGCGGTGATCTTCCTGCAGGCGATATCAACAAGAAAGCATCCGTACCTGCAGGTATCATATCGGCTGTCTTCGGAATAAGCCTTCTGCTTGACGGAATTTCTTCTCTTAAGACAGTCCTTGCAAACGGTATGGGGACAGAATATGCCAAGGAGCTTACAGGCGGCAATCTCGGAATGGTGGCAATGGTATTTGCCTTCCTCGGTGCACTTGCTCTTGCAGTACAGAGTATTTTTGCTTTCAGAGGTGCTTCACTTCCTTCTTTTATGAAACTTCCCGTGCTCTTCCCCGTAGGCTGGGCTTTTGCAAAAACACTCGCATTTTTCTCAATTACCGTAAGCTATGTAAAGGTTTCACAGCTTCTTCTTTCAATATTCGCATCGGTTTTTCTTATGCTTTTCCTGTTTGAGAACGCAAGAATCACAGCCGATGTTGAGAAGAAAAATTCCGTATGGTTCTTTTATGCAACAGGTATAATCACGGCAGGTCTTTCATTTGCCGCTTCTGTACCCCTTCTTCTCGCTTCGCTTTTTGCTCCTGAAAAGGAATGTATTTACTGTGGCTTTGAGCTTTATATGCTTCTCGGCGGCATCTATGCCGTTTCACAGCTTATTTTCAGAAGCGCAACCATAGTTGAAACCTCGGTTATAGAAAATGAATCTTTAGTAACAGAAGACGGAACGGAGACTGAATAAAGTGGATATGTCGCTGTTTTTTCAGAATTGTCTTATTGCTGCCGAGCAGGTTATAATTCTTTATCTTATTGTTGCAGTAGGCTTTATTGCTGACAAAAAGGGAGTTTTTACCGAAAAAACCGCAAGGGCGGCAAATGACCTTTTGTTTTATATCATAACTCCCTGCGTAATCATAAATTCCTTTCTTACCACGGAGTTTTCCCCCGAAACCTCAAAGGGCTTTCTGCTTGCGGCTTTCGGTGGTGCGGTAACACACATAATAGGTATTGTTTTATCAATTCCCTTCTTCAGAAATAATGAAAACAAAAACAATGCGGTTTTTAAGTTTGCATGTATCTACGGCAATATGGGATATATGGCATTACCCCTTGCACAGGCAGTGCTCGGCAACGAAGGTGTTTTCTACTGCTCTGCAGGTATAATTGTTTTCCAGGTGTTCACCTTTACCCACGGAGTATGGCAGATGAACCGCGGAAACAAGGACAGCGGAAGGTTTGAACCCAAAAAGCTTTTCTTTAATCCCGGTGTTATTGCCGTATGCATAGGTCTTCCGTTTTTCCTTCTTAAAATAAAAATGCCTCAGATGGTTATGTCACCCATCTCTTTTATCGGTTCTATGAATACCCCTCTTGCTATGCTGATGCTCGGTACATATATGTCAAATGCCGGCCTTAAGACAATTTTCAAGAACAAAGAGCAATATCTTGTTGCTTTGGTAAAAATAATTGCAGTACCTCTGGTATTTTATGTTATAATGAAGACGACGGGACTTCTTACGGGCGCATTGTTTACAGCCTGTATGATTCAGTCCTCTGCTCCCAGTGCAAACAACACCGTAATGTTTGCGGCAAAATATGACAGAGATACGGGTGTTGCATCAAAAACGGTTGCTTTTGTAAGCTTTGCTTCAATTCTTACAATGCCCGTTATGATAGCTCTTACCCAAGGATGATAAATATGGATGCCATTTTTCATTTTCTGCCCTACGGCTTCAGTGCTTTCAGTGATGTTGAAAATTCGTTGATAGAATGTGCGGCAAAAAAAAGAATCCCCAAAAATGCACAAACAGTTATTTCAATACTTTTTCCGTATTATTTAGGGGAAGACTATTATAAGAATTTAAATGTTTCCCGATATGCCGTAAGTGAGGATTATCATATTATTACGGGAAAAATCATAGATGATATCGTATCCTCCTTAAGAGAAAAATTCCCCGGCAATGCATTTGAGGGCTTTGTGGATAATTCTCCCTTGCCCGAGGTAAGATGTGCCGTAAATGCAGGGCTCGGTGTTATGGGGATTAATAATCTTTTTATAAACAGGGATTACGGCTCATGGGTTTTTCTGGGAGAAATTATAACAGACAGATACTTTGAACCGTTCAAGGGTGAATATTCTCTCTGTGACGGCTGTAACAAATGTATAAAAGCGTGTCCCGTATCGGCAATAACAGGAAAGGAAATTATAAAGGATAAATGCCTTTCCTTCCTTTCTCAGAAAAAAGGAGAGCTCAGTGAAGATATAAAGGCTCTTATTGCATCAACAGGCTGTGCATGGGGCTGCGACATCTGTCAGAAGGTCTGTCCTATGAATATAAACGCAAAAACCACTCCCATAAAAGAATTCTTTGAAACGGCAGAGACTTATGTTTCAAAGGAAACCGAAATCACAAACCGTGCCTTTGCCTGGAGAGGCAAGGAGGTAATAGACCGTAATCTGGATATACTTGATAACAAAAAATAAATCCGACAGGAGGTAAAGCTTATGAAGCTTATCGTAGCAATCGTAAACAAGGATGATTCCTCTGCACTCACAGTAAATCTCAACAAGGCGGGATTTATGTCAACAAAGCTTTCCACAACAGGCGGATTCCTCAAGGCAGGCAATGTAACCCTGCTTCTGGGTGTTGATGACGACAGAGTTGATGAATGCCTTAAGATTATGGAAGAGTGCTGTTCAAAGCGTACTCAGATGGTAAGCACCGCTTCAGGCAACTATGCCGAGCAGTTCTTTACCGCACTTCCCGTTGAAATCACCGTAGGCGGTGCCACGGTATTTATTGTCGATGTCGAAAGATTTATTAAGATGTGATAAAAATGCTTTTTTCAGATAAAGAGATTCTGCAAAGCACAAGAGATGCCGTAAATTCAGCAGTGAGCCTGAAAAGACTTCCTCAGTGCGTTCTTATTACGGGAGGAAGTGAGGCACTTCGTAACAAGTGCGCGCTGGAGCTTGCTGCAAGTGCCCTGTGTAAGGAATCCGCATCAGGCTTTCCCTGTAACAATTGCAGCGGCTGCCGTAAGGCTTTTGCGGGAATACATCCCGATATGTTCAGGATTGTTCCCGAGGACGGCAAAAAGCTTCTTTCCGTAAAAACGGTAAGGGAGAACTGTCTTGCACGGCTTTTTACAGCTCCCACGGAAGCAGAGAACAAGGTTTTTCTGCTGTCCGACTGCGATAATCTCAGTGTTGTAGTGCAGAATGCCCTGCTTAAATCAATAGAAGAGCCCCCCGATGATACAATGTTTATTCTGTGTGCTGAGGGCAGGGAAGGGCTTCTTACTACGGTTATATCAAGACTTACGGAATATCCTCTCGGTGACCCTCTTTCTGCAAAAGGCAGAAAAACGGATGATGCCGTAAATGAGGTTGCCGATAATATTGCACTTGCGCTTGCCAATGAGGATGAATTTGCCGTAATGATGGCATGCTCACCTATGCACAAAAACAGAAAAATGATGTCATCGGTGGCTGCAAGATTGATTCTTATTATAAGAGATGCTCTTGCTCAGGGAAGCGGAACCCCTCTTTTGTCAGGCAGTGATATGGCATCCTATGCGTTGTCACGCAGCTACAGAACATCTTCCCTATTGCAAATCAAGGAAGTTATGGATAAAATAATATCAGATGCCGCTATGAATGCGAATGAGAACCTTCTTATTTCAAAGTTTTCTTCGGATACTGCAAAAATAATGAAGGACAGAATATAAAGAAAGGGCGGAAATTTTCCGCACATTAAGTATATGGCTGAAATTATAGGTGTAAAATTCAAGGAAGTCGGCAAGACTTACTATTTTGACCCTTCGGGGCTCAGCGTAAATAAGGGACAGCACGTAATTGTAGAAACCGTACGCGGTATAGAGTGCGGTGAATGTGCCGTCGCAAATAAAGAGGTTGAGGATGAAATTCTTGTTAAGCCTCTTAAAAGCATAATCCGTATTGCAACGGAAGATGATCTTAAAAATGTTGAAAACAACAAGATCAAGGAAAAAAAGGCTTTCGGCATATGTCAGGAAAAAATCGCTCAGTTCGGTCTTGATATGGACCTTGTTGATGTTGAATATACCTTTGACGGAACAAAGGTGCTGTTTTTCTACACAGCTCCCGAAAGAGTTGACTTCCGTGAGCTTGTAAAGTGCCTTGCCGCTATTTTTAAGGTAAGAATTGAACTCAGACAGATAGGTGTAAGAGACGAGGCAAAGATGCTCGGAGGTCTCGGAATCTGCGGCAGAGGCTTCTGCTGTAAGGAATTTCTTCACGATTTTCAGCCTGTTTCAATCAAAATGGCAAAGGAGCAGGGTCTTTCCCTTAATCCCGTAAAAATCAGCGGTACCTGCGGAAGACTTATGTGTTGTCTTAAATATGAGCAGTCTGCTTATGAGCATCTTCTTAAAATTACCCCCAAGGTAGGCGCTATTGTTGAAACGCCCGACGGCAAGGGAGAGGTTATTGATAATAATCTTCTTACGGGTATGCTCAAGATAAAACTTGACCGTAATCCCGATGCGGCTCCCGTAAAGCACAACCGTAAAGAGGTAAAGCTAATACGCGATGCGCAGATAAGGCTCAACCGTGAAGAGATAGCTGCTCTGAAGGATATTGAATAATAAAATACAATATCAGAAAATTTTTTAAAAACATATTGAAATTTTTATATTATGTGTTACAATGAAAAAAAACCCAAAGGAGGAACAAATTATGTCATACAAAATTACTGATGCTTGTATCGCTTGCGGCGCTTGTGCTGCTGAATGCCCCGTTGAGGCTATTTCTGAAGGCGATATCTATGTAATCGATGAAGATGCTTGCATCGAATGTGGTGCTTGTGCAGACGCTTGCCCCGTAGAGGCTCCCGTTCAGGACTAATCGATACGATAAATAAAGGGGATGTAAAAAAACTCGTTTTTTTACATCCCCTTTTTAGGGGCTAGGAAAAAATGCGCAGAATGAACAAACCGAGCCAAAATAAAGCGTTCAGCTTTATTTTGGTTTACCCGACGGCGTACAAAGGTACTCCGAGGGCGAGGTTTG
>JAZNEX010000093.1:0-18482 GCA_045588855.1 Acutalibacteraceae bacterium | reverse complement strand
GCATAAAACGCAAAAACCTTGTTTTTGCCTGCTTTTGCTGATTTTTACAGTTTTAAAGGGTTTCTTTGGTAGTTAAATACCGAAAGAAACCCTTTAGTTATCTTGTTTTATGCGGTCTGCACTTTTTTTACAGCCCCTTTCCGGAATGTTTAATTCTGTATTACTCTATTCCGAGAACCTTATAATCCTGTGCCGTGATAACATCAGTAAGCACTTCATTACTTATATTTTCTGACAGAGTAATAACTGCAGTGCCATTTTCGTGACTGACCTGAGCTTCTGTAACACCATCAATTGCTTCAAGAGTCTTTTTAACTCTTGCTTCACAGTGCATACACATCATACCTTCAATTTTCATTGTCTTTGTCATTGTCTGTTCCTCCGTTATTTCAACTGTTTTTATACTTTTATACCTGCGGATATTATCTAAGTTTCTGTAGTTCAGCCTGAGTGCATTTGTCACCACAAGAAAGCTTGAAATACTCATTGCCGCAGCACCGAACATAGGGTTCATACTCCAACCGAAAACAGATGTAAATATACCTGCCGCAAGAGGTATGCCGATAATATTATATCCGAATGCCCAGAAAAGATTTTCATATATTGTCCCGAGTACCGCACGCCCCAGATTAATCGCTCTTACCGCGTCGGTCAGATTACTGTTTATCAGAACGATATCGGCAGAATCTATTGCAATATCCGTACCTGCACCGACAGCTATTCCCACATCGGCTTTTGTAAGAGCAGGTGCATCATTTATACCGTCACCTATCATAGCAGTGATTCCGTTTTTTTGTAAGGCTGAAATAACTGCCTGCTTTTTATCGGGAAGCACACCTGCAATTACTTTATCAACCCCTGCTTGTCTGCCTATAGCCTCTGCCGTCAAAGAATTATCACCCGTAAGCATTACGGTATAAATTCCCATTTTTTTCATTTTCTCAACAGCTCTGCAGGAATCCTCTCTTATGGTATCCGCCACAGCAATAATGCCTAGCAGCGTCTTGCCGTACGCAAATAACAGCGGAGTTTTTCCTTCATCCGCAAGGCTTTTGACTGCTGCTTTCATAATATCGGAAACGGCAATATTGTTTTCAATAAGCTTAAGATTGCCGCCTGATATTGTTTCACCGTCTATAACACCCGTAATTCCGTTTCCGGGAAGAATACTTATATTCTCTGCTGTCCTTCTTGCAATTCCTTTTTTCTTTGCATTTTCACATACTGCTTTTCCCAACGGATGCTCACTGGCATATTCAAGAGAATAAGCCAATGCAAGAAAATCTTTTTCAGATATACCGTCTGCAGGTATAATATCCGTTACAGCGGGCTTCCCTTCTGTTATTGTACCCGTTTTATCAAGTGCAACAATTTTAATTTTACCTGCATTTTCAAGACTTGCTGCAGTTTTAAACAAAATTCCTGCCGAAGCTCCTCTGCCGCTTCCTGCCATTACTGCAACAGGCGTTGCCAATCCTAATGCGCACGGACAGCTGATTACGAGCACAGATATCCCTCTTTGCAGAGCATATCCTGCATTTTCCCCGAGAATCAACCATATCAGAGCAGTAATAATTGCAATAATTATAACAACGGGCACAAAAATCCCGGCTACCTTATCTGCAGTTTTTGCAACGGGTGCCTTTGTTGAAGCTGCATCCGACACCATTTTAATAATACCGGACAACATTGTATCGCTGCCCGTTTTTGTGACCCGGCACTTTAACATACCTGAAAAATTTACAGTACCGGCACGAAGCATTTCACCTGTTGTCTTATCGACGGGAATACTCTCTCCCGTAAGGGCTGATTCATCAACAGTGCCTGTTCCTTCAGTAATAACCCCGTCTGCAGGAATCCTGTCACCTGAACGGACGATAAAAATATCATCGACAGAAAGCTCCGAAGCATTTATTGTAAGCTCTTCTCCGCCTTTTTCAATAACGGCCTTATCCGGAGCAAGCTTAATCAGCTTTTTAAGGGCATCGGTTGTTCTGCCCTTAGAATGTGCCTCAAGCATTTTTCCGACAGTTATAAGTGTCACTATCATTGCCGCAGATTCAAAATACAGATTATGAAGCATATCCTTTGTATCAGTGCCAATTGCCGAAGACAGATTCATCACAGTTTCAATGTAGACACAGAAAGAATACAAAAACGATACACCTGAGCCCATTGCAACAAGTGTATCCATATTAGGGGCTTTATTAAGCACTCCCTTTACACCGTTTATAAAAAATCGTCGGTTTATGACAAGGATTGCCAGAGATAACAACATCTGTACGCTGCCGATAATCTCAAACCTACCCTCTGCAAAAGACGGTAAGGGCAAATCAAACATTGTGCAACCCATTGAAAAATACATAAGTGCAAGAAGAATAACAAGCGAAATACCCAGCCGTATTTTCAATTTCTTTTCTTCATATTTTTCTGCATTATGTTCCGTTTCACCAAATGCACCCGATTCTTTTATTTTTGCGTCATAGCCTGCCTTTTTTACGGCATTAATGATACTTTCGTCCGAGGCGTTTCCTTCTACAGACATTGAATTTGTAAGCAAATTCACCGTACAGGAAGAAACACCGTCAAGTACAGAAACAGCTTTTTCCACTCTCGCTGAGCAAGCAGCACAGTTCATTCCCGTAACATCAAACTGTTTCATAATATTCCTCCCGCATATTTTAGTTAGCAATCACTAACCTTACTGTGATTATACCATTGCATATTTTTTCTGTCAACATTCAGCACGTTGGTGTAGTCGTAAAATTTCACAAAAAAATATCCGGACCGACAAAGTATGCCGAGCCGGATATATTGTTGTTATCTGTGAATCAATCAAAAATACGCTCTAAGGGATTATAGCCGAGCCCCCAGTATTTGAATGCCCAGATTATGGGACTGAACTTAAAGAATATCGCATCAACTATTGTTACGAATGTTCTTAAGAATGTTGAAACATCATGTGTTTCGGGCACATCAACGGGAGCAAATTCTTCACCCTCAACGTGAAGCACCATGGGCTGAGCATAGCATATTCCGTTATCACCTGAAAGGTAGAATCTGAGATAAAGATAAGGATCAGCGAGAAGCTCATCATTATGAAGATCCAGTGTTGCCTTTCCGTCCTTGAGTTCTTCTCTCTTGATAACATTACCGTTTGAAACCCATGTAATAATATTTGCATCAGTACTCTCTACAGTAATTGTATCAGATTCCTGATCAACAGTAATTTTTGTAACACCAGGGGTGTTATCAAGCCAGTATGACTTTGTATCATAAACATCCTGTTCAACGAAACCGGGCATTTCTTCCATACCGTTGAGTTCAACACCGTTTGAATAGTGAGAAACTGAGAAAAACTGTCCTTTTTCCTGACATTCTCTGAAGGCGTCAACAGTAAACTCGGGCATCCAGCACATTGTGTAGGCATCATTTACAGCATTTTCATTGTGTGAATCTGCGAAGGTATTTGACCAGGGTACAACACCGTTGGGAATAGTTTTCTGAAGTATCTGATCATAGAGAATTCTGTCACAGCGTGTATGTGCATCGGTTGCAGAGTTAATACCCATTCCTAAAGATGAGCCCTGACAATCAAGGAAGATTCTTGCAAACTTTGTGGGATAATAGTCATCAACAAGCTGTCCTACATAGTTCTGTGAATCCTTATCAGTGTACACATACTCACCTACATGAGAAAGATAAGAAATACCTCCGGCTTCCATTACACCCTTTGAAGGTGTTTCATAGTCACCGAACACACCTGCAAGTCCCTGACCGTAATCAGAAAAATAACCTGTAAGATGACAGTCGGCAATAGGTGTTGCCATATTAAGCTCTATTCCCTTGGGGATATCAAGCATTCCGTTTTTATGTGTTCTTGTAAGAGTATATCCGTCTTTTGTAGTATATGAGATATTCTCATTTGTACCGTCAAGATAAGCCTCATACTCATCCTGGGGAATAGGAATAACATCAGCCATATTTGTTCTTTCCTTCTTGATAAGGCGCATAAGCGGTACAAGCTCAGGCTCATTATTCCAGCCCTGATTGATTGTGCCGTGGTCGGTAAGCGCAACAATATCAAAATCAGCAGCATAATGCATTCTAACAAATTCATCAATAGTAAGATATCCGTCAGATGCGTTTGTATGACAGTGAAGCTGTGTCTTGTATTCTCCCCAGCTATCCCAGTCGATTTCTTCATAAGGATTATCAATAATATAATTGATATCAGGCTCTGCAGCAATTACGAAAGCAGGAGTCACAGTAATTGAAATAAGAAGCGCTGCCAGAAATACCGCAAGAACTTTTTTGTTTCTTCTGAAAAACCGTTTCATAAATAATACCTCCGAAAAATTAACTTAAAAAAAGTTTAACACATACATTGCTTCAAGTCAAATACAAGTATTTTTTTCGGCATTTCATAATATTAATACGGTCTTTATATGTTGAAAATGTCTACAATATCGACTTGTTTTAACGGTATTTGCTACTAATTTAACATTAACTATTGATTATTATGTATTGATGTAATAGAATAAAATAAGAAAATAGATAAAAGGGTGTGTTATTTTGAAATTTACAGATATCGTAAAAAATGCCGTGACCACAACAAAGGACTGTACTGAATTTGCTGTCAACGGTATTACCAACATATGCAATCTTTACGGGCCCCGTCCCTGCGGTGCAGACAGTGAGACCAAAGCACAGGAAACCATGCTTGAAGAACTCAAGGCATTTTCAGATGAGGTAACAAGAGAAACTTTTAAGGCAAATCCCGAGGCATTTATGTCATTCGTTCCTATTGCCGGTTCGTGCTGTATCGGCGCGTCAGCTCTTAATATACTTGCATCAAAAAACAAAGCAAAAGCTGCTCTCGGCTCTCTTGCGCTTCTCGGCACCGGAGTTGCAAGCCTTGCAGGAGAATTCCTTTTCTATAAAAAGATGCTTGATCCCTTCTTCAAAGAAGTTGAATCAGGCAATGTTATCGCTGTAAGAAAAGCTACAGGTGAAACAAAAAGAAGAATCATAATCTCCGGACATACAGACTCTGCGCCTGAATGGACATACACATACAAATTCGGCTCACACGGTTCAATTATTGTTCTCGTTCCCGCTATTGCAGGTCTTGTTTATACAGGTGTAACATCTGCAATGACACTTATGGACAAAAAGGCTGCAAAGAAAATGGCTCTCGGTCAGCTGGCTTTCCTTCCCGCTTATGCTTCTCTTTATAAGTTCACCAACTCAAAGCGTTATGTTGACGGTGCAAATGACGACCTTTCAGGATGTTATCTTGCTGCAGCTGTACTGAAATATCTTTCAGACAACAATATTTCCTTTGAAAATACAGAAGTTATAGCAATGCTTGCCGGTGGTGAAGAATGCGGTCTTCGAGGCTCAAAAGCATTCTTTGAAGCACACCCCGAGTATAAAAATGACGGAATTGAAACAATATTCATAAGTGCAGATACCATCCGCGATGAAGACTTTATGATGATTTATGAAAAAGATATGACCGGCATGGTAAAGAATGACAAGCGCGTATGTGAGCTTCTCAGAAAATGTGCAGAAAAGCAGGGACTCACAATTCCCGTGGGTGCTATTCCTCTCGGCTCCACCGACGCTGCTGCTGCTTCTCAGGCCGGCATTGCAGCCGCTTCAATTGTCGCTATGGATCCCTCTCCTGCCGATTATTATCACACACGCCGTGATACTGCAGAAATTCTCAATCCCTCATGTATCGACAAAATACTCAATGTAATGCTTGAAACCGTATTTACTTTTGATGAAAACGGACTTGACTAAAAAAATTACCGCTGACAAATGTCAGCGGTAATTTTATTTATTAACAATTGTAACAAGCTTGTTGACAGCATCCTCTATGAGAGCAGAAACAGGTACATTCTGTACACCTGCAACAATATTTTCACACTTATTCATAGGAATAAGTATTTTTACTGCATCTGAGCTGCCTACTGCCTGTGACATTGCGGGAGTAATTTCACCTATCATTGAATCAGCAACAACAATACCGATAGGACCGATTATGATATCGGCCTTTTTTGATGCAACCACAACGGGATTTTCCCCTGTTGCCGCTTTTTTTGCACCTGCCTTCACCATAGAGGCTGTAGCGCTTGCATTTGTACCTACGGCTGTAATATCGGCATCGGGAAGCCTGTCAAAAACAGCTTTTATAAGACTGCAACCCAACTGACCGCCTTGTCCGTCAATCACAAGAATGTTCATAGCTCTCCTCTTTTTATCCAATGATATCATACTCAAAATAAGTATAATCCCCGTTTACATATTTGCCTGTAAGGAAATTTCTTGCTTTAAAAATAACCTTGCTGTCATAAACCTCACAAAGGTATCCTACACCGGCATCGTTTATGCCGAAGTTGTTTTCTTTTCTGTAACAGGGAATGCTTACGGAAATAATATTTTTCTCTTTATTGAGCACTTCTTCAACATAGCTGCACACACCGCCGTGAAGATGTCCGTTGATAAAGAATACGTTCTTGTACTTTTCCATAACAGCTCTGACTTCATCATTCTGTTCGCCCATGTCACCTGTTTTCCATACCTCGGGCAGACCATGTGTAAAAGCAAAGGGCTGATGACACATAACGAAGCATGGTTTATTATCTTTTGTTGCTCTTTCAAGCTCCTTTTCAAAAAAGCTTATCTGTTCAGGAGAAATATATGCTTTTTCAAGCACTGCCTTTTCGGTACAAAGAACAATAAATGTATATCCGTTGACATCATAGGAATAATAAGGCTTTCCCTGAAGATTTATTCCGAGAAGATTTTCAATACCTTCATTTACGGCAGATGATGCAGTTTTATAAAAGAATCTTGCATCGTGATTTCCCATAGTAACAAAAAGCTTAAAATTATCTTTGTACTTTCTGAAAACTCTGAAAAATCTCTCATACTCACTCTTAAAGCCGTAATCAGCAATATCACCTGCCAGAAGCAGTGCATCAACCTTGTGCTCAGAGTTACTGATATCGAGAAATGCATTTTCGAGATTCTTTTCTGCACTTTCACGGTTGGGAAGATGTGTATCGGCAATATTTACAAAAGCAAGCCTTATATTTTCACTATTGGAAAATCTGATCGGATCATCCTCTGCAATTTTATAAACTACATCATATTTGGGATTCATCGCTTTGAACTGCTTAATATATTTTTCAACAATAAACGGCATCTTCATAAATTTTCTCTCCTGTCGTTTTTTATTTACAGATATCATAAAGGGCGGAAGTATCGGTAAGCGTATTGTCAACATACCATGACATACCGAGTTTAACGGCAAACACCTCACAAAGAGCTACCTGTTCATCCTTACCGTTTTTTACTTCAACCGTAATTTTGCGGACTTCTTCAATATCATCAGTATTTACCCCATATACACTATGCTTGGCAGTATCACACTTTTTAATATATTCGGAATATGCATATTCTTCATCAGTCACAACAGCTACAGTAAGAGAATAATCCTCACCGAAGGTCTTTTCATAAAGTCCTTCTGATTCAAATGTAAGCTGAATGCCCGTATTTTCGTCAAAAGTATCCTCTGTACCCGTGAGTGCTTTACCGTAGGAAGAAACATTTGCTTCAAATGCAGTGAAGAAAACCTCATCAGAAAAATATTTATCTTCGAAAACTTCCTCTCTTACACTTACAAGCTTATTGAGATATTCAGAAAATACAGCATCATAATTATCCCATCCGTATTCTTCTACAAGCTGAACATAGGTTTCGTACATTTTTTCGGTAAGCTGTCCCGAAAGACTTCCGTCATCACCGAGCGTTTTTTCACCTTTGTAGCTGTCATCGGAATATGACTTGCCTTCTTTTTCCATATCTCGTTCAACCACGGGGTTTATATAATTTTTTCTTATAAAGTCACCGTATTTTTCGTTTTTGCTGACAAGGGTATTTTTGTATGCATTATAGCCGTCGCCTGTTTTTACAATTGTATCAACATAAACCTCAGCAAGCTTATCGGGATGAAAAGCTGTGTATTTTGAAGAAAAAGTAACAACACACATCACAACAAGAAATACCGCAACAGCAACACATGATATAATTGCATAAAGCTTTGTATTAAAGATTTTTTCTTTATTATGTGTCATTTTCAACCCTCCTTTTAGTTTCCGGCAGCTTCTTCCGAAGCGTTTCTGCGTTCAATAAGAGTCTTTACAATATTTTCCTTTTTCTCACCCACCATATCATAGAAAAAGATTGGTACCGCCTGTAAAACAACAAACACCGCAGGAATTATTGTATAAATCATAAGAAGCTTGTTGAGTGTACCGTCTGTTTGTGTCGCATAGGCAACATTAAGATCGGTTGAAACAAGATATCCCGACCATGTATAAAGCAGCCAGGGTCCGAGAGCCTTTGTAAAAGCTGAAGCTATTTTTGAAAAAAGCCCGTAGCCTGCATAAGCAAGTCCCTCCTGGCGTTTGCCTGTCTTATATTCAATTTCATCAACGCAGTCGGCAATCATGATATTGGGTGTAACATTCGTATTTCCGTGCTGAAGACCGCAGAAGAAGTTAAGCACAAGGAACGGAATAATAAGTCCGTCATTGAAGCCTATGCCTCTTGATACAAAGAAAAGTATTGCAAGCGAGGATGCTCCGTAGAGGCTGAAAAGAATAAATGTCTGCTTGGTTGAAAACTTTTTGAGAACAAAGTTTACAAGAAGAGTACCTACCGCAGTACCTATACCCATTGGAAGCAGAAGTCCGAGCTTCAGATCCTTTGAACCTAAAAGATAGATTGCTATGTAAAGAGAAACCGTACCGTAAACACCTCTGCCGAAGCCGCAGAGCTTTGTAAGAGAAACCATAAGAAGATTCTTGTTTGTAAAAACAACCTTAACGGCATCCTTAAGACTCACCTTTTCCTGTGTAAAGGGCACTCTCTCTTTGTTGTTTGAAAAGAAAATCATTGTAAACAGAACAAGTCCGAGACAGCATACAGCTGTTGCAATGACAAGATCAAGCCCCTGTCCTTCAGCATTCTTGAACTGCTGCTGTCCCATTACGGCTTTCATTATAAGACCAACAACAAGAATTACAACCATACCGCCTGACTGACCTACACTTTTAAGAAAAGAGGCAATTGAAATTGCACTTGATCTTTCGGAAGGATCAGGTGAACACAAGGCACCGAAGCAGTTTGCAGGACTTTCGACAGCACAGCATACCATAGTGTACAGTGAATATATAACAAACATCCAGATAATTGCTATTGTCTGATTATTTGTATCAGGGGCAACAAAAACAAGCATTGAAATCACGGCAAGAGGAATAACACCGAAGCCAACCCACGGTTTTACCTTGCCGAATTTTGTTCTTGTATTATCAACAAGATAACCTATAACAAGCTCACAAACTGCACCGATAATACCCGCTGCGAGAAAAACCATTGAAAGTGTGTTTGACATTACATCAGGATCAAAGCCTTTTCCCTTGAATGCAAAGTCAGCAAAAAAGGTTGCCGTATAATCAGGCATCCAGCCTGTCAGTAAAGCTATGCCGAAAAGACCAATGCCGAAAGTAATTATTTCCGATTTTTTCATATAGCCGTTTTTCTTATTATCTGCCATAATCAAGCCTCCGTTTCATTATCCGGTAAATTATACTATTTTTTTTATTTTTTTTCAACCGATTCTTATGGTTAATATTATGCCTAAATGTAAAAATACATAAAAACCCGCAACAGCCGAAGCAAGAAAACAGGATGTTCATTAAATTATCATTTTTTTATTAACCTGCAATAAACTCCTTGACAAAAGCAAACATTATGATTATAATATTAGAGCGTCTGAAAAAGATGTGCCGGTGTGGCGGAATAGGCAGACGCAAGGGACTTAAAATCCCTCGGTGGCAACACCGTACCGGTTCAAGTCCGGTCACCGGCACCATGTTGAGTATTCATAAGGGATTTGACCTGTGAATACTCAATTTTTTTGCTTAAAATAAAGTTTTGTATATAGATTGATAGTTTTATGTATCGTCGCATTCCTTTCGGAGTGCGATTTTTTTTGTACGGAAATAATAATCCGTTTTTGTTATGCTGACTTGTATTATTTTTTATCTCACACCAACTACATATAAAATACCGTTCACCCGCAATATCGACCACTCTTTTACAAGACTAAGGGGATTGGCGTTGAAAAAAATAATCATAAAGCCGTTTTTTGGTTTCAGCAAGCCGCACAAACAGGAAATGCTGAAGCCGAAATGATTTTAAGAAATCTCCTGAATAGTAATTGGTTTTAGTTTTTTAATCAAACGGGGTAATCTTCAACATTGATGTAAATCTGATTCTATAGTATAAAGACAAAATCTGCGTCGTGAGTGGTAAGTAACAGGTTTATTTACCACTCTCAGATTGTATATCATAGAAAAACCTTGGTTTTTTTCAAGAATTACTGATTTTTTTACCACTTCACTCATCATTTTTTTGCATTCTTATTTGCCACTTTCTTTTTTCAGAAGTTGCAAGTTTTTCTTTATTAAACATATTACTACAAGATTTGTATTTATCAATTTGCCTTATCCGAAAATTTTTGTTTACATTTTTCATTCCCTTTTGTATAATGAAATCCGATAGGCGTTTATAAAACAACATGTGAGGGATTAATATGAAAATTACTTGGTACGGGACTGCGACAATCGGGATTGATGACGGTAAAACAAAGCTGATTTTTGATCCCTTTGTACGAATGAACAAAAGAATTGATACCACTCCGATTGAAGGCTTTACAGGCTTTGATGCAGTGTTTATCACACACGGGCATTTTGATCATATATACAGCATACCCGAGCTTGCAAAGGCTGACAAAAATGTTCCGATATACTGCACCGCAACTCCCCGTAAAACACTTGTAAACGAAGGCGTATCCGAAGATCGGATAAACACAATTCAGCCTGACGATGTGATACATATCGGCAATTTTACCGTTCGTGTGCGTCGTTTCAGACATATTGTTTTTGATCCTCTTTATATTCTCACGGTTGTACCTCAGTGTGCCTTTATGCTTCCCCGTCTGTTCTGGCAGGCATATATGAATCGTAAGATGCCTGAAGGCGGTGAAATTGTTGCATATGAAATTGAAGCAGAGGGTAAAAAGATTTTCCTTACCGGTTCTTTCCGTGAGTATCCCGGAGAACAGTATTCCGATGATATAGATCTCCTTATACTTGCAAACGGAGGAAGCATATTTTTACCTGAAAAAACAAAAGCCTTTATTGATAAATACCGTCCTAAAAAAATCTTTGTTGACCATTTCGACAACGCATTCCCGCCTGTAACCCGTACAGTAAGCGTCAGCAGATTGGGAAAAAACATAAAAAAGAGACATCCCGAAATTGAGTTCATTGTTCCCGAAATCCGCAAATCAATTGAGCTGTAAAACACAATTATGATCATTTCTGTCTTGTGGCAGAAGTGATCTTTTTTTATTCACAAACCACAAAAAAAGTCGGTTTCTGTCTGATCGTAACCAATTGTTAAATTTATGTGTTTTATTGACAAACTTATTCCGTTCATTGTAAAATGTGAAGCAGAATAAATCATAAAGGAGAGAAAATACTATGGCAAAAATTCTTATCAGCCCCGGAAAATATGTTCAGGGTGCAGGCGAAATGAAAAAGCTCTATGATTATGCAAAGGGCTACGGAAAAAAGGCACTTGTTCTTATTACAGAATCAGGCTATAAAAGAATCGGAGCTACTGTAGAAAGCAGCTTTGCGGGTACTGATTATGAACTTGTATTTGACTATTTTAACGGTGAATGCTCAAGAAACGAAATCAACAGACTTATTAAAATTATGGAAGAAAAGGGCTGTGACCTTGTAATCGGTATCGGCGGCGGCAAGATTCTTGATACATCAAAGGCTGTTGCATTCTATTGCAAGACTCCCGTGCTTATCTGCCCCACTATCGCATCAACCGATGCGCCCTGCAGTGCTCTTTCAGTTATTTATACTGATGAAGGTGTATTTGAAGAATATCTCTTCCTTCCCGCAAATCCCAATCTTGTACTTATGGATACAGATATTATTGCTGCTTCCCCCGCAAGACTTACAGTTTCAGGTATGGGCGATGCACTTGCAACATATTTTGAAGCAAGAGCAGTTATGACAAAGGATGCAGGCACTTGCGCAGGCGGTAAGGTAACGGGTGCTGCAATGGCACTTGCAAAGCTGTGCTTTGATACACTTATGGCAGAAGGCGTAAAGGCTAAGCTTGCTCTTGAAGCAGGTGCTTGCACAGAGGCTGTTGAAAAGGTTATTGAAGCAAACACACTTCTCAGCGGTATCGGTTTTGAAAGCGGCGGTCTTGCAGGCGCACACGCTATTCATAACGGTCTTACCGTGCTTCCCGAATGCCACCATATGTACCACGGTGAAAAGGTTGCATTCGGCACACTTACTCAGCTTGTCCTTGAAAATGTAAGCAGTGAAGAAATTGAAAATATTATCGGATTCTGCATCGAGCTCGGTCTTCCCGTGACATTTGCAGAGCTCGGCATTACCGAAGTAACCGATGAAAAGCTTATGGCAGTAGCTGAAGCTGCCTGTGCAGAGGGTGATACTCTTCACAATATGCCCTTTGAGGTTACTCCCGAAAAGGTATGCGCAGCACTCAAGGCAGCTGATGCATACGGCAGATATTTTCTTGGTGAATAATATAAATTTCTTATAATATTCATATAATGAAAGGTGGTTACAAACATGGCAAGATGTCCTTATCTTGATTATGAATCCTCAGGACTTTTATACTCTCAGGGTGATTTTATCTGCAAGCTCTCAGGCAGAAATATTTCTGAAAACGAAGTAAACAACAAGTGCAAGGTTGATTACGGTGAAGACTATAAGGATTGCCCGACATATAAAAACAGATAACACAAAAAAGCACCTTTGCGTACGCCGAGTGTTCGTAAGGACAGAAAATAAGAAAATAAATAGTATGCAATTGTGAGATGCTTTTTCGATAAGGTGTCTCACAATTTTTTTGATAAAAAACAGACACTTTCGGCTTGAAAGTGTCATAGTGAATTATATACATCGAAAACAATTATGACTGTCTGAAACAAGTGAGTGATATTGCAAATTAAAATTTGCAGTGATATTTTTGATAAATCAAAAGTGATATTGAAGCTTTACGGCTTCAGTGTTATTTTATTCGTCACGAAACTTGCGAAGCAAATAACACTGTGCGAAGCACAATATAACTGCGAAGCAATAAAACTCGCCGCAAGGCGAATAAAACTGCGGAGTGTCCTTACGAACACTCCGCATACTGCAAGGGTGCTTTCGGTTTTTATAGCAGCTCATTCTGCACTGACACTTACGGGGAATTCATTTTCAGAAAAACCAAGCTCGCGGGCAATTCTTATGGGAATTTCGTAATTGTTTATTGTCTGACCGTCGTCAATCAGGGTATCACTGCCGTACACAAGCACAGGAACATCAACTCCCGAATGAGAGTCGGAGGTAAATACATATTCGTTATCCTTACAAATAATTGCTCCTGTTTCATGGTCGGCTGTTACTACAACAAGAGTTTCTCCGTCATTGATAGAATAATCAAGCATAGCCTTTACAGTCAGGTCAAATTCCGCAAGGGCTTCCGTCATTTCAGAAGAGTCATTATTATGGGAATGCTTATCTATATGAGCTCCTTCAATCATAAGAAAAAATCCCTCTTCTGTATCATCGAGAATATCAACTGCCTTCACAGCCATCTGACTGAGATTCGGCGTAGAAGCCTTGGGTTCAAGCACCCACAATGAATTTACAAACTGACCGAAGCTTCTGCTTCCTTCGGGAAGTGCCATCATTTCATCATAGGTAGAAATATATGTATAACCATTGGCTTCTACATCAGATTTTGTAACTGTACTGACAGCCTTTCCCCATATCAGATCAATACCGGATTCAAGCTGATCATCTGAAATATCCTCTGCATTACTTCTTGAAGAAGAATGTGCAGAAAATGAAGCAGGAGTTGCCCCTGATGTTTCGTCTGTAGTAACCACACCTGTCATCATTCCTTTTTCCTGACAAAGCTCAAGAATATTTTTCGGATAAGATTTTACCATATAACTGTCATCGTAATAGACACCGATCATACCATTACCTGTTCTTACTCCTGTTGCAAGAGCAGTACCGCCCGCAGCACTGTCGGTAACAGCAGCGGAAAGTGAGCGGGTCATAGAGCTTCCCTGTACAGGAAAAGTGTCCATCGCAAGAGCAATGCTCCTTTCAGCAGCAGTTTTATCAAGATGATTGAAGCCCATTCCGTCACCTATAAGATATATAACATTTTTAATTTCATTATGCCCCACAGGGGTTCGTGCAGTTTCAAAAAGCATACCGAAGAAGCTGCCCAAGGATAAAATAATACTCATAACTAATGAAATAATTGAATTAAAAACCAAGTCCATAATCTCCTCCCGGAATTGATTTATTTTTTAAGCAAAAAAACTCTGCCGGAATCATAAAAAACGTAAGCATAAAAGTCATCCGATGATAAACTTATGCTTTTCTTCAAGATCGAGAAGGGTTATTATTCTCTCGAAATTTTCTTTTGCCCCTTCAAGAACAGATGTCTTATGGGCATCACTTCCGAGACAGAATTTACAGCCGCTATCTTTTGCGATATAGTAAGGTCTCAGAAGAATATCCTTTTCTTCATCAGAATTGAATATGGTTTTTGTATTAAGCTCAATTGCTATACCTTTTTCAGCGCACCGTGAAAAAACAGAATATAATTCATCATCTCCGAGAAGCTTTATAACTTCCGGAGTTTTTTCTTTGAGAATATGTCCGGTTGTCATATGCGCAATACCGACCTTGTTGCGGGGCAGGTCCATACTCAGCAGGGCATTTATTTTATCAAGCCACACAAAAGCTGCTTCTTCGGGGGATGTCAGCTTGTTTCTTACCGTATTTCCTGCAAGATGCATATGTGTAGTGGCAACGGTTATATAGTCAAGCTGAGAAAGAGTTTCGGGGCTTATTCCGAGAATATTATTATAATCAATATCAACCTCTGCTCCGAAATAAAAACGGACATTTTCACTCTGAGGCAGAGGCAATACCGATGTGAGATATTTATATCCGTGCTCATCTATCCATTCCGCCTCACTGCTTACTCTTTCATCCCAGAAATGGTTTGTAAGACAGATACTGCTGAAATTATTTTTTTCAGCATACCTGAGAATTGCTTCGGGAGTCTGATTCTCATCATGACAGCATCTCGAAACCGTTGAATGAATATGATAATCATGGTCTGCAATAAAACGCATATTTTTCACCTCAGTTATTAACAGGTTTTTCGTTTATAAACACTCTGAATAAGGGCAGGCAGGCAGTAAAAAATTTTTTATAAGCAAAGCAGTAATCTTCACTTTCACAGGTACGTTTACATCCGCCCGCACGGCACAGAGGATAAACATTACACTTTTTGCATTTTTCAGGCACCTTAAGGCTTTCTTTAATAAAGCCTACAGCAATATCGGATTTTTCCATTGTCATAAAATCCGTTTCGTTGATATTTCCCAGCAGGTATTCATCCGTACAATAAAAGTCACAGGGATATATATTTCCGTTGGCTTCCGAAACAAACTGATGTGAGCAGAAGCCGAGAATACCGCATTGTTCAGGCTGTTGACGAAGATATACTCTGACCCAGTTGTCAAACTGACGGATGCTCATATAATTACCCGTAACATAATCCTTGACATAAAGATTAAAAACTCGGATAAGAAAATCAGCATACTGCTCACTTGTCATATAAAGCTCACTTTTTTCATCAGAGCCGAAGGGACGAAGACAAGGAATAAACTGCAAATAACGGTATCCCTTACTTCGGAAAAACTTATATATTCTTTCACCGTTTTCAGCACAGAAACCTGTAAGCACCGTAAGAATATTGAAATCCACATTATATTTTTTTAATATTTCCGCTGCAGTAATTATTTTGTAAAAAGCATTCTGTCCCGAGGGACGCTTACGGAATTTATTTCCGTCAAAATCGCCGTCAAGACTAAGTCCCACAAGAAAACCGTTCTCATAAAAAAACTGTGCCCATTCTTTATCAAGATTTATTCCGTTGGTCTGCAGAGAATAAAAAACCCTGCTGTTTTTTATGTTGTATTTTTTGACGGTTTCTGTAAAATAGCGAAAAAAACCAAGCCCTGCAAGTGTCGGCTCTCCGCCCTGGAAAGCAAAAGCAACATTGCATCCGTCTGCATACCGGAGAGCTTTTTTTATTAATATTTCAGCCGTTTCTTCACTCATCTTACCAAAACCGAGATGCTCCCTGTGCTCGGCAACATCCCGGTAAAAGCAATATTCGCAGGAAAGATTACAAAGTGAAGATGCAGGCTTTATCATAAGAGATAATGGCGGCATATTTCCTCCGTCAGGGAAATTATTCTGTAATTATTCCCCTTCTGTTTTCCTTGAAATTTTTTGTTATTTCATGAAGCTTTGCCTTGTATTCTTCGGCAATTTCAGGATAAACCGTGGTACGGTTATAATTTTCGGCATAGTCATCAGTCAGAATATGCAGCCAGTTTTTACGGTTTTTATCCCAGAATGCTGAATTATCATTCTGAATTTTTTCAAAATACTTAAAGGTTATATAATCGGAATTATCAAGCACATCAAACTTATAATCGGGATACATTTTCTTTACTTCCGAAGCAGGCTTTGCATACTGCACAGCCTTTACAACCTCACGCTTCATATGAAGAATGGGACTGTCTGCCGTATGTATAACCTTATCATTCTTAATAAGTTCAGCCATAGATATACCGTCAACAACTCTGTCTTCGGGCATAAAATTCTTTTCGCCCCCGTTACCTGTAATACCGCAGAGCTCCACAAGAGTGGGATAAAGGTCTGTAAGCACGGCACTGCTGTTACGCACACTTCCCTTTTCACCGAGCTTCCCGCCGTCATTGTCCCAGCGTATCATAAAGGGCACCTTCTGACCGCCTTCATACGCAAGGTATTTTCCGCCTCTTAGGTCATTGACAGAGCCTTCAAGAGCAGGTCCGTTATCACTTGTAAACACAATAATTGTATCTTCAAGCACTCCGAGGTCTTCGAGAGTGTCAAAAAGCTTGCCGAGATAGAAGTCAAATTCAGTCACACAGTCAACATATGTACCCATACCGGTGGTGCCGTCAAAATCATCACCTGCATAAACAGGCGCGTGAGGCCAGGGTGAAGCATAGAATGCAAAGAAGGGTTCATCTTCCTTTGCTTTTTCTGTTATCCAATCTGTTATTTCATCGTGAATCCACTTTGTAGCCATACTCTGATCTTTAAGCTCATCCGTACCGTGGACAATTTCCCAATCACCGTTTTCTTCGGTTACGTGATAAAAGGGGGTCATATCATTTACATGATGGCTGCCGTAGAAATAGTCAAAGCCCTGATTAGTGGGGAGATATTCACCGTAATCACCAAGATGCCATTTGCCGAAAGCACCTGTTGTGTAACCTGCTGCCCTGAAGGTTTCTGCAATTGTGATTTCGTCACCCAGCATACCGTCAGCATTTGCACCCATTTCAATTGAGTTGAAAAGCCTTGTTGCGGCAAAGGGTGAAATTGTATTTACTGTTGGGTAAATAACGTTGTCAGCATGACCTCTGTAAGGATATCTGCCGGTTAAGGCAGCAAAACGTGCAGGTGAGCATACAGAATAACTTGAATAGAAGTTTGTAAGCTCAGCACCTTCTTCACCGATTGAGTCGATGTTGGGTGTGTCATAAAGTGCACCGTTGAGTGATATATCACCGTAGCCTAAGTCATCCATGAGGACGAAAAGAACGTTGGGGGAGTCTTTAGTTTTGTTTTTGTCAACGCCTTTGAGGTAATCTTCGTGACCGTCCCACATTCTCTCTGTGTTAGGCTCTGAACGGAGATTCATTGTAAGGAGAAAAACAACGGAGAAAATCACAAGCAGGAATGATGAAAGCCCTGCAAGGATTTTTTTGCCGTTTTTAGCAAGGAAGAAAAGGAGAACACCAAGTATGATTACGGGCAGAGCAAGGAGTAAATTACCGCCGAGTCTTGTAAGGAAACTGCCTTCTCCCGTAAGGAGAGTGTGTGCAGATGATGAAAAACCTTTAAGACCTGATGTGAATGCACCGAATCCGGCATCTGCCCCCCATATTACGAAGTATGTAATAATACCGAGTAAAGAAATACCATAACCGCCCAGCATAGGCACGAAAACTTTTTTCTTTGAAATAATTCCCAGAAGTATAAGAAGTGCTGTAATCATAAGGTAAGCAGCGTTTACAATTGCAACAAGGTTGAGTCGTATAACTAAGAGTGCAAGCGAGAGTATAACACCGATAGCTGCGATGAATACGGGGAATTTTTTTAAGCTTTTGTCAAGTTGAACTTTCATAACTTCATCTC
>JAZNEX010000092.1:0-10094 GCA_045588855.1 Acutalibacteraceae bacterium | reverse complement strand
AAAACGCAAAAACCTTGTTTTTGCCTGCTTTTGCTGATTTTTACAGTTTTAAAGGGTTTCTTTGGTAGTTAAATACCGAAAGAAACCCTTTAGTTATCTTGTTTTATGCGGTCTGCACTTTTTTTACAGCCCCTTTTTTTGTTGCAGAAAAAGTTGGAGAGACTTGAACAGGTCGGTGCTGTGAAACAGCAGAGAAAGTCTCCGGGGGAGAGTTTTTCAGACCGCGTGCGAGCCGGAGTGCGAAGCACCCGGGCAAGTCTCGCCACTCGCACCAAAAAAAGATCAGGTTATCAGTTACTTGAGCTTTTTTTATTTTTTTTAAAGTTATTTGCGATAAAATTTTTTGTATTACTTTGTTTTTTTATGTATCAGTTTTCAGTAGAATATTAAGGAGATAGGTTTATGAGTCTGACTTTGAAGCAAAACAATAATATTTTGCAGTTAAAAATAGAAATATCTGCTATTTTTTCTTCTGATTTTTCCGGTCATGATTTTCAGCATACGATCAGAGTTCTTAAAAATGCTGAATATATTCAGAAGCAAGAGGGCGGCGATTTATATACTATCATTCTTGCTTCATTGCTTCATGATGTTGATGATAAAAAAATTTCTCCGGAAACCTATGAAAATAAAGATAATGCCCGTCGATTTCTTAAAATGATCGACGCTGAAAATGAAGTCATAAATGATGTTCTTGAAATCATTTCTTCTGTTTCTTTTTCTGACGGTAAAAAACCACTGACAATAGAGGGAAAAATAGTTCAGGATGCAGACAGGCTTGATGCGATAGGCGCAATAGGTGTTGCCCGTTGTTTTGCTTACGGCGGAAGTAAAAAACGCCCGATTTATTATGATAATGATTTTAGTTCCGATAAAAAAGAAAATTGCGATTCCGGGGTAGCTCATTTTTATTCAAAACTATTTAAACTTGAAAGTATTATGAATACAGGAACTGCAAAAATTCTTTCACGAGAGAGAACAGAATTTATGTCCGGCTTTCTTCTTCAATTAAGCAAAGAAATAAATGATTTGCATGATTATTAAATGATTTGATACTGCTTGACTTATCTGTATGATTTAGTGTAAAATATTAAGTTGAAAAATTATGTACGGAGGATATTATGGCAAAAAAAGCGGATTACGGTAATGAGAGTATTGTTGCTCTCAAAGGCGCTGACAGAGTAAGAAAAAGACCTGCCGTTATTTTCGGTGATGATGGTCTTGAAGGTTGTCAGCATTCTGTTTTTGAAATTATCTCCAATTCTATAGATGAAGCACGTGCAGGTTATGGTAACAGAATTGTTGTTACAAGATATTTGGATAATTCTGTTGAGGTTCAGGATTTCGGACGAGGTATGCCTGTTGATTTTAACTCTAAGGAAAACAGATATAACTGGGAGCTTCTTTTTTGTGAAATGTATGCCGGTGCTAAGTACAATAATAATGACGGCAGCAGTTACGAATTTGCACTGGGGCTCAACGGTCTGGGACTTTGTTCTACACAGTATGCATCAGAATATATGGAAGCAGAAATTCATTCTGAAGGCTATTGTTATAAGCTTGAATTCCGCAAGGGTGAAAATATTGGCGGGCTTATAAAAGAGCCTTATGAAAAGAAAGACACAGGGACAAGGATACGCTGGAAGCCTGATCTTGAAGTTTTTACCGATATTGCAATTCCTCTTGATTATTATCAGAATATATTGAAAAAACAGGCTGTTGTCAACAACGGTGTTCGCTTTATTTTAAAAAACCAATTAACCGAATCCCGCTTTGAAACTTATGAGTACAGATATGATAACGGTATTGTGGATTATCTCGGAGAGGTTGTTGATAATAAAGCTATAACTTCTGTGCAGTTCTGGTCATGTGAAAAAAGCGGTAAGGATCGCGAGGACAAGCCCGAGTATAAAGTAAAGGTCTTTGCAGCTCTGGCTTTTTCTGATAAAATGTCAATGAAGGAGTATTATCATAATTCAAGTTATCTTGAATACGGCGGAGCCCCTGATAAGGCAGTTAAGAGTGCGTTTGTTTCTCAGATTGATTCTTATATGAAACAGAATGGTAAGTACAATAAAACTGACTCGAAAATTTCATTTCAGGATATAGAGGATTGTCTGGTTCTTGTTGTTTCATCGTTTTCTACTCAGACTTCTTATGAGAATCAGACTAAGAAAGCGATTAATAATAAATTTATTCAGGAAGCAATGACTGCATTTTTTAAACATCAGCTTGAGATTTATTTTATCGAAAATAAGCTTGATGCCGATAAAATCTGTGAGCGCATACTGATTAATATGCGTTCAAGAGTTCGAGCAGAGGCCACAAGAGTAAATGTTCAGAAGGCGCTTTCCGGTGGTAATGATATGCTCAACCGAATTGAAAAGTTTGTTGACTGCCGAAGCAAGGATGTGAATGAACGCGAGATTTTTATCGTTGAGGGTGATTCAGCTTTGGGCGCCTGTAAGCAGGCCAGAGACTCTTCATTTCAGGCTGTTATTCCCGTAAGAGGTAAAATCCTTAACTGTCTTAAGGCTGATCTTGCCAAAGTATTTAAAAGTGAAATAATTACTGATCTTATAAAAATACTCGGATGTGGTGTTGAAGTTTCAGGTAAAGCAGTTAAAGGAATTCCTGAATTCGATATTGATAATTTAAGGTGGAACAAGGTTATTATCTGTACTGATGCCGATTATGACGGATTCCAGATAAGAACGCTGATTCTTACTATGATTTATGCACTTATGCCGTCTGTTATAAAAGCGGGTAAGGTTTTTATTGCAGAATCACCTCTTTATGAAATTACATCCGGTAAACATACATGGTTCTGTTATAATGAAAATGAAAAAGCAGATGCACTCAAGGAAATCGGTGATGCAAAGTATACAATCCAGCGTTCAAAGGGACTTGGTGAAAATGATGCTGATATGATGTGGCTTACTACCATGAATCCTAAAACAAGACGTCTGATAAAGGTTGAGCCTGATTTTGATCCTGTTGCAATTGCGGACAAATTTGATTTGCTTTTAGGTGACAATCTTCAGGGCAGAAAAGAATATATTGCTGAAAACGGACATCTCTACATTGATATGGCAGATCTCAGCTGAAAGGAGATAATATGGCTAGAAAAAAGACCTTACCCGAAGGGGAGAATAAAAGTACGGTTCCTGTTGATCCTAATGCTCATATTGCGGGTGCAGGTGAAATAGCGAATCAGTTTATAACTGATACTCTTGAAGTAAACTATATGCCTTATGCTATGAGTGTAATTATGTCAAGAGCAATTCCCGAAATAGATGGTTTTAAGCCTTCTCACCGAAAGCTTTTATATACGATGTATAAAATGGGACTCCTTACAGG
Organism: Acutalibacteraceae bacterium; assembly: GCA_045588855.1. Lineage (GTDB taxonomy): Bacteria > Bacillota > Clostridia > Oscillospirales > Acutalibacteraceae > RUG806. Next base: position 6,734 of record JAZNEX010000092.1, on the reverse strand, counting down.
TGCCCGTTCAAAGTCGGCAAATATTGTCGGACAGACAATGAAGCTCAATCCACACGGTGACGGTCCTATTTATGAAACTATGGTCAGATTAACAAAGGGCAATGAAGCACTTTTGCATCCTTATGTTGATTCGAAGGGTAATTTCGGTAAAGCTTATTCTAAGAATATGCAGTTTGCGGCATCCCGTTATACTGAGGCAAAATTGGCAGCTATCAGTGCAGAGCTTTTTCACGATATAGATAAGGATGCTGTTGATTTTGTTCCTAACTATGATAATACTATGCCTGAGCCTGTTCTGTTTCCCGTAACCTTCCCGAGTGTGCTTGTAAACTCAAATTCCGGTATTGCAGTCGGTATGGCAAGTAATATATGCTCTTTCAATCTGAAAGAAGTATGTGAAACAACCATTGAACTGATAAAAGATCCTGATTTTGATTGCACTGAAACTCTTAAGGCTCCCGATTTCAGCGGAGGCGGGTCAATAATTTATGATCCTGCTAAAATCAAAGAAATATATTCGACCGGCAGAGGCTCCGTTCGTGTTAGGGGTAAATGTGCTTACGACAAAAAGAATAATTGTATAGATATTACTGAAATTCCTCCGACAACCACTTGCGAAGCCATAATTGATAAAGTTATTGAGCTTGTAAAGGGCGGAAAGTTTCGTGAAATCAGTGATATCCGAGATGAAACTGATCGTTCGGGTCTTAAAATTACGATTGATCTTAAAAGAGGAGCTGATGCAGATAAAGTAATGCAGTTGCTTTATAAAAAGACTCCTCTTGAAGAACCTTTTCCTTGTAATTTTAATGTTCTTATCGGTGGTACGCCTATGACACTTGGTGTCGGAGACCTTCTTAATGAGTGGATTGCATTCAGAATTGAGTGCGTCAAGAGACGAACATATTTTGAATTAAAGAAAGCTAAAGATCGTCTTCATCTGCTTAAGGCTTTACAAAAAATACTTCTTGATATTGATAAGGCAATAAAAATAATTCGCCGGACCGAAGAAGAGTCAGAGGTTGTGCCTAATCTTATGATAGGCTTCGGAATAGATGAAATTCAGGCAGAGTATGTTGCAGAAATCAAGCTTCGACATCTCAACCGCGAATATATTCTTAAACGTCTTGAAGATATTGAAAAGCTTGAAAAAACGATTGAAGATCTTGAAGATATACTGAACAGCAAAAACAGAATTAAAAAAGTTATAATTGAAGAATTGAAAAAGGTAATTGAAAAGTATTCAATGCCGAGAAAAACCGAAATAATTTATGAATCTGAAATTGAAACTATAGACGATGAGGAAGAAATTCCTGATTATCAGGTCATGGTTTTCTTTACAAAAGAAGGATATTTCAAAAAGATTTCACATCAATCATGGAGAATGGGTAATAACCATAAGCTTAAAGACGGTGATGAAATTATTCTTTCAATGGATGCATCTAACAGCTCAGAGCTACTTTTCTTTACAAATAAGAATCAATGCTATAAATCAAGGATAGCTGATTTTGAAGAATGTAAAGCAAGTGTGCTTGGTGATTTTGTTGCAACAAAGCTTCAGATGGAAGAAGGCGAAACTGCTGTTTTTGCAGCTGTTGTCAGTGAGTATACCGGTTACATTCTTGTATTTTTCGAGAACGGCAAGGTTGCAAAAATTGATGTTAATTCTTATGAAACAAAAACAAACAGAAAGAAGCTTATAAAGGCTTATTCTGATAAATCAGCCGCTGTTGCCTTCAGATATATAAAAGAAGATTCGGAATTTGTTATGTCTACTTCTGCGTCGCGGTATTTATGTTTTAATTCAGGTGCAATATCATCCAAGGCTGCAAAGGATACACAAGGTGTTGCAGTTATGTCTCTTAAAAAAGGTCATAAGGTGCTTAAGGTTGAAGACTTTACCGAAGGCAGATTTGTTAAGCCTGCCCGTTACCGTTCAAAAACTTTACCTGCTTCAGGAGCTGTGCTTTCTGCTGAAGACCAGGGGGAGCAGCTTACACTTGAATAAACTTTGTGAATAATTTTGAAAGGAAAATCGATATGAGTCCGCTTTTAAAACGAAAAAATGGTACTATTAACGATAAATATCTTCTCAGACAATACTGTGCTTTTTCTGCACTTGCCGCATTCGGTATAATGATGGTTATTTATCTTTTCCACGGAAATACGCTCTGGGGTGGAGATCATACTGTGCTTCGAATGGATCTTTATCATCAGTATGGTCCTTTGTATGCAGAGGTTTATGACAGACTGACTTCAGGCGGCAGTATGATATATTCGTGGACATCAGGTCTCGGTGGCTCTTTTTTAGGCAATCTTTTTAATTATTGCAGCAGTCCTTTTGCCTTAGTGCTTCTGATTTTAGGACACAAAAATATGCCTGAAGCTATTGCTGTTATGATTATGCTTAAGGCGATGTTTGCTGCTTCAAGTTTCACTTATTTTATTAATAAGTCAAACAGGGAAGTCCGTAAAGAAAGTATTTTATTCGGTTTGTTTTATGCCTTTTCCGGCTATTTTGTTGCATATTCATGGAATATTATGTGGTTTGATGCAATTGCAGTATTTCCGTTGGTTATGCTTGGAATTGAACGTATTATTCAGCATAATAAGCCTGCTCTCTATATTGTGACACTTACTTATACGATGATTACAAACTATTATATGGCATATATGGTTTGTATACTTTCTGTTATGTATTTTCTTTATTTCTTTTTCGCTCGATATGAGCTTTCTTCACTTATCAACAGAAAAAAAGAAAATGAAGAAACTGCAGAAAATATTAGTTCTGATAGTGTTGATTCTATCAAAGAATCCGAGCTTTCTGAATTATCTCAGAGTGAAACGGATTTTGTCGATTTTGCTGAGAATAAAGAATTTGTGACAGAATCATTAACAGAAACGATATGTGAAAATGAAACTGTTGCAGAGAGTAAGCAGGAAATCATAGCCGCAAGTATCTATGAAGAAAAGATAACTAGTACAGAAAACTCCGGAAATACAAAAAAATCAATAAAAAAGAAATCCCCCGGACTTGGACAGAATCGTTTTTGGGTAACAGGTTGGTCATTTGCTTTGTCTTCTTTCCTTTGCTTTGCTATTGCTGCATTTGCCTTGATTCCCGTATATTTCTGTTTGCAGTCATCTTCAGCAACAGCTGATACATTCCCCGAAAATCCGCATCAGTACTTTGATATCTTTACCTTTATTACCAATCATTTCCCTGGTATTGAACCTACAATCAGAAGTAGTGGTGATAATGTTATTCCCAATGTATATTGCGGTCTGTTATCTGTTATTCTTCTTCCGTTCTATTTCTTTTCATCAAAGATTCCCGGAAAACAGAAGGTTGTTTCTGCAATTCTTCTTATTGCGTGTATGATTGGTTTTGCCCTTAATTATTTCAATTTTATCTGGCACGGACTTCATATGCCCAATGACCTTCCTTATCGTTGGTCTTTTGCATATTCATTTTTCCTGCTTCTTATAGCATATAAAGCATTTAAGAATATAAGCGAGTTTTCCACTAAGGCATACATTGGTGTAGGTTTTGCAATCCTTGCATTTATTGTTCTTGTTGAAAAAATCAAAATTCCCAATGCTGACCAGCTTACAATTATTCTCAGTGCTACATTTACAATACTTTATATTGTAATATTCGGTATGATGCGGTCACCAAAATACAGACAAGGAGCTGTAGTCGGTCTGCTCTTCTTTACTGTTATTCTTGAAATAGTAGCTGCTGATGCACCCAAAATGGTGATGCAGCAGAGTAAAAAGGCATACACTTCTGATTACGAAGCTTTTGTTGAAATTCAGGAAAAGACCGAGTCTGATGATGCTGAACCTTTCTTCCGAACTGAACTTGCAAAGCTTCGTACAAGAATGGATGCTTCGTGGTACGGTTATAACGGTGTTTCAATTTTCTCATCCATGGCTTACGAGAAAACTGCCAAAATAATGAAGGATCTCGGTATGTTCGGAAATAATATCAACAGCTACACCTATTATCCTCAGACACCAATTTTTAACTCGTTGTTCTCAATCAAATATATATATGACAATATGAATTTTATCAATGACTCAGATTATTATACTGAGCAGCAATCAAATGCTGATTTTACTTCTCATAAGTATGATTATTATCTGCCTTTGATTTCCGTTGTTGATGATGATGTTAAAAATTGGCTGCATGATTCTAATGATCCTTTTGAGGTTCAGAATAATCTTATGTCAGATGCAACCGGCGTTAATGATATTCTTATTCCTGTTGATGCCACTGCTTTTGAAGGAGATAATATTGATAATGTTTCTGTCTCATCAATAAATTCATCTACAATGTTCAGTGTATCAAAATCTGCTAACGGAAGTGAAGGTAAGGCAATAGTAAAAATTACGCCCGATGCAGAAGGCCATTATTACATTTATGCCGGATCTACTCAGTTGTCTTCTCTTAATATCGAAGCCGGAGAGTTTGCTTATAATTATGTCAGCTCTTCCATTCAGCCTTATATTGTTGATGTAGGTAAGCTTACTACAGAAGATGAAATTACCGTAACCTATACTATACCTGCTGATACAAATACTGCTAAGCTTACTTTCGTCGCTGCAAGAGCAGATATGGAAAGGTTTGAAGAAGCCTATAATGTTATCAAAAATAACGGATCTTTTACGATGGATAGCTTTGATGAAACTTCATTCAGCGGTAAACTTAATGTTATATCCGGGGATTCAATGCTCTGGACATCAATACCGTATGATGAAAGCTGGAAGGTTTATCTTGACGGTGAACTGTTAACTTATGAAAAGGTTGATGCTGATACCGGTGAAATAATTGCTGAAGGTGATATATTCAGAGTTGGCGACGGACTTTTGGGTATAAAGGCAGAAAAAGGTGAGCATACAATTGAGTTTAAGTATTCTGCAAAGGGCTTATCAACTGGTATAAAATTAACAATTGTCGGTATACTTTCCTTGATGATTGTTATTGTCTTTAAGAAATATCTTCTTCCTTTGATCCCTGCAGAAAAATTTACTCCTGCTTTTTTACGCAAACCTGACTATTATAACGATTGATTTCAGAGGGGCTTATGATTATTAAGGATGTCTTAAATATTTCTTTCGAATCAGGAGAGTTTGTGGGTAGTTATGATTGCGGACAGAGTGTAATTCTTGAGCTTTACAAGAATTTAACTTTTGAAGAATTTAATGTTCTGATTCAGCATATCCGTGCAAACGGATATGCTGAGTTGCAGTCTTCCTGTATCGATAATTTTTATAGCTATACTTTTGATGTGGATAATGCTGCGATTGTAATTAATTTTGACAGCGCTGCATATGAAATGAGAATTATCAAGGATTCATATACAATGCACCTTCCTGTTTTTTCAGAGCAAAAAGGGGAGTGTCCTTATCGTTTATGGCAGTTTGAGGTTGATCATTCTCTGATTGATTGTGGTATGTGTTATATTGTCCAATTGTCTGATTATTCGTTCTTTATTGTGGATAGTGCGCATACATATTCTGTTAATGACGATAATCGTATTTTTGATTTTCTCAGACAGAACACTCCTGACGGTATGACTGTTACTGTAAAAGCGTGGTTTTTCTCGCACGGACATGTTGATCATATAGCCAAATTTCTTGATGTTCTGATGTATAATGATGAAATTATTATTGAGGGCTTATATTACAATTTTGTGCCCAATAATCATTATTCATCTGACAATTGGATGCATTCGGATAAAATGCATACTGAATTGTTTTTTAAGGAAGTTGAAAAGCGAAAGGGAAATATTCCAATATATAAACTTCATTCAGGACAGTATTTTTCACTTGATTCTGTAAGGTTTGATGTTCTTTGCACGCATGAAGATATTTATCCTTTGTCGCTGGATAATTATAATGATTCGTCAACTGTGCTTATGATGTCTGTTGGTGTGGATAAGGTATGTTTTCCCGGAGATGCCGGTGGGGAGGACAGTGTAGTTCTTGAGAGACGTTTTCCTGAATTTCTCGCATGTGATATTATGCAGGTTGCACATCATGGACATTTCGGCACCTCTGAGAACTTTTATAAACTCGCCGACGCAGACGTTGCCTTATTCGCGACAACTCAGATTAAATTTGAAGAGGAATATCATAATTACAGAGCAAATGAAACTGTTTGCGAGCTTGCTCGCCACGTTTTTGTTGCTTCCAACGGAACTGTCGGATTTACTTTTCCTTTGAATAATTCTGAGATTGTGTTGTATCCGGACGAGACTTTTGAAAGCTTTGATGGTGTTTATAATCTATGGGGTTATGAATATTCTGATGAGTATAAAAAGGAATTAAAGGAAAAATTTGAAAATTCAAAAAAACACCGTTACATCAGTTATTAAAAATATTTTAAATTAAATTAAAAAAATGCTTGACATTTTTGTTTGCTGATGATATAATTTCAAATGTTCGGTAAGGACATGCGAGAGTGGCGGAATCGGCAGACGCGCACGTTTGAGGGGCGTGTGGTAATCCCGTACGGGTTCAAGTCCCGTCTCTCGCACCATATTGAGTATTCATAAGGGATTTGACCTGTGAATACTCAATTTTTTTTGCTTAAAATAGAGTTTTGTATATAGTTTGATATAATTTTTATGTATCGTCGCATTCCTTTCGGAGTGCGACTATTTGTTATGCTGACTTTTCTGTGGGGTTTGCAATATATCCTATTGCTACTCCCTGACGGGTATCTG
>JAZNEX010000091.1:0-21277 GCA_045588855.1 Acutalibacteraceae bacterium | reverse complement strand
GGCCTCCGACTTGGCCCTGCACTTTCCTTCCGTATTGCGAAAAGCTTTCAGCTTACAAATTTTTCGCTTTTTTACGAATTTTGATATTGACTGGTAAATAAAAATATGGTATAATGAATATACTTTGATACACGGAGGGAGACGACTATGAACCCCCAAATATGTAACAACTGCGGTGGCACATATGAGTTCCGCAACGGTCGCTGGAAATGCCGCTCGTGCGGCTCGTATAAGCCGGAGGAAAGTTTCAAAGCGGAAGAGACCGTTCAGTATAAGGCTTCGCCCAAGCCCCGCACGGCAGACAAAGCGAAACTGGCTTTTGATGACAGCATACGAAATTTCTCCAAGAAACCGGACGGACACGTGGATCGTTCGTTGACACGCTATGGCATTAAGTCTGAGAATCATTTTGACGAAAAAAAGATTCCTACCTCCTGCCACGAGGCCTCCGAAGAGCGCATGAAGAATGGCTTTCATATCGTGACGCTGGTGAGCCAGTACGGTGAAAATATCGATTTCATTGATATCGCCGGTATCCCATACAAGGGACACTGGTATGCTATTCTCCAACCTCTGAATCTTTTGGAAGGTATGGAAGATGACGAAACTCTGGTCTTTGAAGTCACAAGCACAGGCGAAGAGGATAAATTCCAAATTGTTTTGGACGATGCTACCATTGACGCTGTATTCGACATATACTATAAGCAGTGCAAATAAGCAAGCTGGTTTCGTAATCATAGGAATGACGGTTGCAGTTGCTATCGAAGAAGCAAGCAAGTAATTTTCGTATTCTGTACGGATAATAAAGTAAAATTTCCTCTGTTCGTTTTTCGGACAGGGGATTTTTTTGTCGAAAAGTTTTTATGTATACTCGACACAATTCGGCTTGACAATGTAAATTAAAATTGATACAATCAAAGCGAACAAATGTTCTGGGATTCTTATGCATAAGGAAAATTCATTTTCAAGGAGATTAAATTGAGTTTAATTAAAGCTGTTTTAGATGCTGCTGCTAATGGTGAAAAATTAGCGGCTGGGCTTGGCACGAGTAAAAATTATAAGTATTGGAAAAGCATTGACGATGAAAAAAGATGTCTCGATTGCGAAAGAAATCACGGCAAAATATGGGAGAGTGGTAAGATAACCAAGCCGAAGCCGCCTATCCACTTTTTTGACCGTTGTCTGATTTTGCCCTTGGAAACAATTACTGCAGGTACTGCAACTGTTGACGGTGCTGCAGGGACTGACTGGTCAATTATGTATAATCAACAATTACCTTCAAATTACATCAGTAAATCTGATGCAGAGAAAAAAGGCTGGAAATCAGGTAAATGGCCTTCAAACTTTGTTCCGGGAAAAATGATTGGTGGAGAAATATATAAGAATAAAGACAAACTTTTACCTGATGCAGTCGGCAGAATTTGGTATGAAGCCGATATTAATTATAAAACTGGACAACGCAATTCACAAAGAATTATTTGGTCGAGTGATGGTTTGGTATTTGTGACCTACGATCATTATCTGACTTTTTATGAAATAGTGTAAGGAGAGATTTATGAAAATTATTGAATTAGATTTAACAGGATGCAAATATTGGAGTGAGCTTCACGAACGAATAAGAAAAGCTTTCGGTTTTCCGGAATGGTATGGAAAAAACTGGAATGCATTCTGGGATTTGATGTGGAGTGAATGTGATGCTGATAAGCTTATTATAAAAGGTGAGCACACAATGCCCAAAGAATTTACCGAAGAGCTTGCCTTAATGCATGAGGTTTTAGATGATACTGTAGAATTTCGCAAAGAGCATAATTTCAATTCTTTTTCGTATGAGATTGTTGATTGATTTTACAAAAGAAAAGAAGGATTCTATGAAAATTATTGAGTTGGATATTAGCAACTGCTATAATCTTTATGAACTTCACGAAAGAATAAGGCAAGCTTTTAATTTTCCTGAATGGTATGGAAATAATTGGGATGCATTTTTGGATATGATGCGAAGTGAATGTGATGTTGATAAGGTTATTATCAAAGGTGAGCATACTATGCCCAAGGAATTTGCCGAAGAACTTGCCATAATGCACGAGGTTTTAGACAGAACAATTGAATATAACGAAAGGATTGGATATCCACCTTTTTCGTATGAGATTATAGATTAATTCTATAATGTTACATTTCGGACTTTACAAAATAATCCGATCTATGAAACTTTACAAAACTTTACAACACAAAAATACACCAGGATACAGAAGACGATGAAAAGTGCTGTTTCTGGGCATAAAAAGTAGGGTAAATGCACTTAAATACAGGTAATATTTTAAGGTAACAATCCCATGGTTGGTATGACTGCCCCGGTGCTGTTGCTATTGAAGAAGCAAGCAAATAAGAATTGATATATAAGCTTTCTGTTTCAGAAAAAGCTTATAATGTGAGATTCGGCAAAGAAAAGAAATCAGACACATCATTTGGGAGAAATCCTTTGTGATGTGTCTGTATTTTTTTGAAACAAAAGAGGATAAGGCTATAAAAGTATCATTTCTTTAACTTATCTTATTGTGATGGAGATACCAAAAGACTACCAATTCCTTAAATGCATTGAACTGGTCTGTAATACATTTGTCAATAAACGGGTCGAAAATTGTTTCGGTGTATTCATTGAATTGTCTTAACAGAGAATTTCTTGTTGAAATTTGTGATGACTGCATATATTGCTCGAAGCGTCTGTCAGCTTCTCTTTGCTGGTCCCTTATTTCTCGCATATTATCTATATCGTGGGCAATAAGGGAAAGCATACTTGTTGAATAAAGACTATAGCTTAATCCTCGTACATTTGATTGTAACTGCTGTTTAATCTGTCGAGCCTGCTCTTGAGCTTGCCCTTCAACACTATTACGAAGTCCATCCGCAATTATCATCATTTTTTCAAACTGCTCTTCAACTATGTGATAAGAGAGCTTTGCTTTCTTTTTATAGAGCATATAAAGCTCATTAAATCCCGTTGAATAACTGTTTTCCATTTCTTGAATTGAAGCTGATATATCTATGCAGTTCATATTTACAATATCGGGAAATCGGCTTTGGGCTGATTTGATAAACGCATCAATCATTTGCGTGGGAGTCAGCTCCGGACGGAGATTTCCGAGCAGAACCGTCTTTGAAAAACATATTTCCCGGATATTTGTTTTTAATTCAGTATAACTTTTATCAATATACTCCATAACAGGATTCAGCTTCTGCATTTCAGACACGGACTTTCCGTCACTGTTCATTTCTCTGAAAATGTCAGATGTTGTTCTCAATCTTGCTGTCAGCATTTATTTCACCACTCTTTATCCTCATAAGGCGTATCCGCATATCCATCCTTTTGCAATTCGTTTATCATTCTGTCAAGATGTTTCTTCCAGAAATTTTTGAACCATTCCGTCTCACCGAAACATTTTACAAGAGTAGGACTAATTGCATAATAGGTACGGATAAATGCTCTTCCCCTTAATGTTTTTGCAAGATGATTGTCACGAAATCTTCTGAGTGTCCATACCTCGGGACAGTCATATGAACCGTAAACTGCAGTTGCCACATAGCAACCACCGGAACTTGTTGATGTAGAAGCAGGTGAAGGTGCAGCAACAGGCTTTGTTCTGAATTCAATATCCTTTGGCTCAAATTTTTCATATGTGCCATCCATGTATTCTGCTATGACATAAGCAACTTTTACTGAGCCGATGAGATCAGTATGCCAAATATTATGATGAACAACATCATATTTCCATGTGTTGGGGGCTAAAGGACCTGTAAATTTAGCGCCTTGTGGCTCCCCAATCTTATCACCGACGCGATTATATGCATCAAACCATACACCGAGATATTTTATAGTTTTTGAAGTATTGTTCTGGAAACTGTAAACAACAGATACTCCTCTGTGTGTAGGATCGGCAGCATTAGGATGAAACTCATTCATATTAAATGTACGAGCCCCGTCAAACCAACCGAACTGCGGATAATACATAACAAATTTTGCCATAATAAATACCATAGATATAAAATTTGTATCTTTACCTTTCTCTTCATTTTTTATTAATCGTTGTTTTGCTCTTGCTCTGCACAATCTGCACATGCAGGACTTCCGTTGTCAAGATATACAGCGTGGTCAGGATCAATCATTTTTCCGCAGACGGGACATTCAATTTTATCCAAACATATCACCCTTTCGTTTTTTGTGAAACCTTTCAACAAACAGGAGGCTCTTCACAGTCATTATAGTCATATTTATGACTATTATCAAGAATATGATTACATTTTATCATAATGTTGGTGATAATAATGATATCCTATGAGCCTTTCTGGAATACTTTAAAAATAAGAGGGGAAAGTACTTATTCACTTATAAATAAACACGGAATCAGTAGTGCAACAATAAACCGCATACGCAAAGGCGAGGGCATTACAACTCAAAAAATCAACGATTTTTGCAAAATACTTCGATGCAATGTTGAAGACATAATTAAATATATTGATGAAGAGAATTGATAACGGAAAGCCAACTATGCTTTCCGTTATTATTGCGTTTTCAGGCTGAAAAACTTTACAAAACTTTACAAGAAATCGATTTATAAAAAAACAAGGCCCCAAACCACCCGTTTTTGAGTGGTCTGAGGCTGATTTTGTAAAGTTTTATGTAGTGAGAATTTTTATTTCACAAAACAAAGAAGTTTGTTATAATTATAAAAGTACTCAAAGGATATAAGATTTTATATTTGATATTTTATGTTTTATATGATAAAATAATCAAAACAGAAAGGAAGTGAGTCTATGAATAAAAAATCATTTGAAATTTTAAGTGCCGATACAGTTGTAGCTGTCTGGAATGACGGTCAGCTTACAGTTGTTAACGACGCTTTGCTTCCTTTGTATTTAAAACGTATCAGTAATGCTGAAATGTGGCTTGAAAGTCGTGCTATTGATAGCCATAGAGCAAATTCACGTCTTCTTAAAAAAGCTCTTCGCCTTGCTGAGAAGGATGATTTTTCAACGGTTGTTCACGTTAACGGTGCTACCATCACTGATAACTATTGGGTACGACCCGTAGGTTCAAAACTTACCTATGCTGATGTTAAATTTGATAACGATTATTTTTCAAATCTTGCTCTGAAAGGTACTTATGACAGTTTCAATAAAGCTGCTGACAGCAAGCACAGCAAAACACCGGAACTTACCAATGTAGGCAGCTTCGAAAAATGCTGGAAGCTTCGTGACGGTAAGTGGTGGATGTATAAGAAGGCTAATCACAATGAGCTTTTTTCTGAATTGTTTGTATTTGAGCTCGGTAAAGCACTCAAAATGAATATGGCACATTATGAGCGTGGTCAGGGTGTCATCAAATCACTCGACTTTACCGATTCGGCAAAAGTAAACTTTGAGCCTGCCTCAACTTTTATGGGCGACAACGAGGATTATGAGGATGTAGTTACCGAGCTTCAGAAGATTTGTCCTGAAGCGATAGCGGACTATGTCAGAATGATTTTCATCGACACAATAGTAGCAAATCCGGACAGGCACACAAATAACTTCGGCCTGCTTCGGGATGTCAGGACAGGTAAGTTTATCGGCTTTGCTCCTAACTTTGATAACAATATGGCTCTCATTTCAAGAGGCTATCCTAAGAAGTCAACATCAAAGGATTTACTTATCAGTCTTTTCAACGAACTGCTTGACAATCATCCCATGTACAAAGCATATCTTCCCGAACTTGACGAATCAACAGTCAAAGAGATTCTGGATAAGATAAATATGAAGGTTAAGAGACAAGAAATAACAGACTTTGTAATGAGCAGATACAGCTTTATTAAAAAACAAATCCAAAGCTTTACAAATCTCTGAAACTTTACAAAACTTTACAACAGCAGAATACACCAGGTAACACAAAGCACTGTTTTAGTGGTATTTCAGGCATAAAACCTATCAAAAACACCCCCAAAAATACCTCATCGAATAAGGTAACAACCCCATGGTTGGTATGACTGCCCCGGTGCTGTTGCTATTGAAGAGGCAAGCAAATAATTGCTGTATTCTGTACGGATAATAAAGTAAATTTCTCCTGTTCGTTTTTCGGACAGGAGTTTTTTTTCGAAAAGATATAAGAAACAAAGCAAACCTCTGTCTGCTTTTTTCGGGCAGAGGATTTTTCTTGCTTGAATTATCAGGAAAAGACAGTATAATGGAATCATAAAGAGGGGAGAGATTTTTATGGCTAAAATTACTACAACAAAAACACATATGAGCGGTATTGCCCTTGGAGGTATCGGGGCGGGGAGTGTGGAGCTTTTTCCCGACGGAGAATTTCATAGTTGGCTTATTGCCAATCAGCCGAGAATCACTAAGGTCTGCTTTGAGAGAAAGGAAGATGACGGAGAGGGAAGCACGGGTGCGCTTTCATTTTATGTGCGTGAATGTAAGAAGGACGGAAGACCTGTTGTCCGAAAGCTTGGTATGAAAACCGATGCTGATGATTTTACCTACCGTATGTTTTCGTGGAATAAGCCTATAGAAAAAATCGAGTTTGACGGAAAATTTCCCGTGTGTAAGCTTGATTATATTGACAGTGCGTTGTCCTGTAACCTTTCAATGAAGGCGGTTTCACCTTTTGTTCCTCACAACAGCGATATTTCCGCAACCCCCGGCTTTTATATGGATTTTACCTTGGAAAATCCCACAGACTCCGAGACGGAAATAAGCCTTTTAGGTACGCTTGTGCCTGATGTTGCAAATAAAACAGAGGGTAACAAAAACTCTCTTCATACCGTAGGAAAGGGTATCGGTGTGCATATAGAGCCCGAAAATCCTTCGTCTGCACCTTCTTGCGGAGACCTGTGCTTCTCTGTTAACGGTGAGGGGGAAAAGTCTTATATCACTGCCTCTTATTACCGTTTTATGAAGGAATTTATTGCTGATTCAGACCTTGGTGTTACCCAGGAGTCGGTAGTTTTCGGCTTCAGAGAAAAGGGAAGGCTTCCCGATACAACAATCGGTACAAAGCCTATGCCGCTGCCCGAAAATCTGTCAGAGCTCAGTGACGAAGAGCTTGATGTGATGTGTGACGAATATATAAAATATCCCTTTATAGCTTCAATCCTCAGCCGTATTTTATACTGCAAGCCCGACTATCTCAAGTCAAGAGAAAACAAAATCTTTTTCCTAGATAATTGCTATAATCAGAATGACAGAAGAGGAGAGGACTTCGGTGCCTGTGCTCTTTGTTCAAAGGTGCTTCTTAAGCCCGGTGAAAAGAAAAACATCCGCTTTATTCTTTCCTGGTACTTCCCGAATCATTTTACATCTGACGGTGAAAAGCTCGGTCACTACTATGAAAATCTCTATAGTAATTCACTGGATGCAAACATTGCACTTGAAAACAGCTTTGACAGTATTTTTAATTCTGCAGATGGTTTGTCGGAGCTGCTTTACAATACCTCTTTACCGGCAATTTATCCCGATGCATGGTCTTCACATCTTTCACAGCTGATAAAGGATTCGGTTTATCTTAAAAACGGAAATTTCGGTCTGTGGGAGGGGCTCGGCTACTGCGGACTTCATACAACCGATATAACCTATCACGCCTCATTTTCTCTTATCAGCCTTTTCCCTGAACTGCAGAAAAAACAGATGAAAATGGGTGCACAGTATCAGAGAGAAGATGGCAGAGCGCACCACAGCTTCAGACCGGATATGAAATGCTCGGATAACGGCTATGACAGAGTGGATCTCAATATGCAGTTTGTCCTGATGATTCTTCGTGATTATCTTTTTACCGGAGATAGGGATTATCTGTTATCTCTTTGGGATAATGTAAAAAGAGCTATGGATTCATCCGGGCTGCTTGATACGGATGATGATGCATTGCCGGATTACGGCACAAAGCGGAATACCTATGACGCGTGGAATTTCTCGGGTACTCCCGTATATATTTCCGTGTTGTGGCTTGCCGCATTGAAGGCGGCTATGGTTATGGCTGAACGAACAGGAGATAAGGACAGCTTTGATAAATGGAATGAGCTTCTTGAAAAGGGAAAAAAGTCCCTTGAAGAAAGGCTCTGGAACGGTGAATATTATAATCTGTGGAGAAATAAAGAGGAAACAGATGAATCTCTTATGACCGATCAGCTTGACGGTGAATGGTTCCTTCGTATGACGGGACTTGATGGAAATATTCCCGATGAGAGAATTGGTCAGGTGCTTGAATTTATTTTCCGGAATAACTTTGACCCCGAGCAGGGTCTTGTCAATGCAACTGTGCCCGAGGGAAGAAGGACAACCATAGATACCTATAATAATTGTCAGACAATTGCAGTATGGACGGGTATCGGCTACGCTTTTTCTGCACTTGCACTTGCAGTCGGTAAAAATGAAATATCCGATACAGTGGTAAGCTCAATTCATAACAATCAGCTGAGATTCGGTGCCTTCTGGGACCATTGGGAATGCGGACATCACTATACAAGACCTATGTCAAGCTGGAGCATGCTTATTGCCGCTTCGGGAATGTCAGTGGACTTTGAAAATAAAAAGCTTATATTTGACCCCATATCAGAAAATATAACCTTCCCCCTTATCCTGCCGGGCATTCTGGCAAAAATCAGTATTACTGACGGAAAGCTCAGTGCGGATTGTCTTAAGGGAAATATCAGTGAGTGGGATATAAGTCTTAAGGTATAAATACTGTATATCTGATTATTGCTTCAGTATCAGACACATCATTTTTCTGTTACATATATGATGTGTCTGATGTTTTTTTGTGTGCATTATATAAACAGATGACAAAATTTTTGTTGTGTCTATCTGTCACTTTATGTTGTAATAGGCGGTATAATTTGGTATTATTGAATTAATCAAACAAAAAGAGGAGATGTTTTTATGAAGTGTCCTAATTGTAATACCGAATTCGACAGCAGATTCTGTCCCGAATGCGGCACACCTGCACCTGCAGAAAATGCCCCTGCCGCTGAGCAGAACACACAGTCGGCTCAGGTGCAAGAGGATGTAAATAAGTATGAGCCTGTAAATGCTCCCGTAAATATGCCCGGTGATGCTCCCGGTGCTCCCTACGGTGTTACAGGTGCGCCTGTCAATGCCCCCGGTGCTCCCTACGGTGTTCCCGGTGCGCCTGTCAATGCTCCCGGTGCTCCCTACGGTGCCCCCGGTGCGCCTGTCAATGCCCCCGGTGCTCCTTTCGGCGCTCCCTACGGTGCTCCCGGCGCTCCTTACGGTGCCCCCGGTACCCAGGCTGCTCCCAATAATTTCGGCAATATGCCTGATCCCGCATTCTTCCCCGGTGCTCAGCCTGAAGAAAAGAAAAAGAAGCCGATTTTCAAAAAATGGTGGTTCTGGGTAATAATTGCACTTGTTCTTGGTATTATCGGTGTGGTTGCAGCAGGCGGAGGCGGCTCTGAAGGAAAGCTCACAATCAGCGAGGTATATGACGAGATCAGCTTACAGGAAGTAAAGGTTATTTCTACCGATTATCTGATTCAGGATGATGAATATAAGGCTCTCTATCCTGATCTGCTCAATGCAATTGTCAGAAATGACAGCACTAAGGATATAAAGAATCTTGTTGTAGCCTTTGCCGCATGGGATGAAAATAATCTTCCTGTTAAAATACAGGGACAGTTTGATTTCGAAGGTGCTTATATAATGGAGACCATATATGACGATGCAAATATTGCAGCCGGCAGCTTCTTCGGACACGATGCCGGATTTGCTATTGATGAGGTTTGCTCGAACATTGAAAAAATCATGGCTATTGTTGTTTCTTATGAAACCTTTGACGGTGAAACATGGACAAATCCTGTGTATAACCGTTGGACAGATCTTGTTGCAGGTGTTACTCTCACAGCCGAAATTGAAGCCGCGGGAAATAATATGAATTCCTCCTCTGATCCGACACCTCCCTCTGCTGAAGATGCCGTAGAAGATGTCGTAGAAGATGCTCCTGCAGAAGATAATAACTCTTCTTCAGCTTCAACGGCTGCTGATATTGAAAGCAAGATAAATGCTCAGGATGTAAAGGTTATATCCACAATGTATACGGTTCAGGATGTAGAGTTCAAAGCACTTTATCCCGATATGCTTCAGGCAATAATCAGCAATGAAGGTTCACATGAAATCAGGGATGCTGTTATTGCCTTTGTTGCATGGGATAAAAACAATCTTCCCGTAAAGATTGTAGGCAGTATGGATTTTTCAGACGGAGAATATATTGTTAATGTTAATTATGATGATATCAACCTGATTCCCGGTGATACATACGGTGACAAGAGCGGTTTTGAAGTCGATGAGGATTGCAATATTGATACATTCAAGGCAATCGTTGTTTCTTACGAAGCATTTGACGGTTACACATGGGAAAACCCTTATTACAACGACTGGTGTGAAGTATATGGTGGCGTAAAATATCAGGGTGACTGATAAATCCCGTGAATAAGCATATTCTTTGCAGTAACGGTATAATTTAAAACAAAGCATATTCAGGCGCTGTGTTCAATGACACTGCGCCTGTTTTATTGCTCTTTGTCGGTATTGACTAATTTCAGTAAATAAAGTAAAATCATAAAAAAGGAAGGAGAGATAAAAATGGCAAAAATGTTCAGCTCTTTTATTGCATTTGTAATGGCATTTATCAGCGGTTGGTTTACTCCCGTTACACCGCTTCCCGAGGTTCAGCTTCCCGAAGATGCAAAAACCTCTGAGCTTACCGTTATGAATTTCAATATCTATATCAGCGGTACAGGTGAAAAAAGTCCTGTCAACAGAACCGATGAGGTTATCGAAACCATAAGAAATGCCGACCCCGATTCCTTCGGTGTTGAAGAGGCAGATGAGGCATGGCTTGAAAGATTGTCCGAAGCACTTCCTGATTATTCATATGCAGGTCACGGCAGAGATAAGGATCACGGTGGTGAGGCAAGCGCAGTATTTTATAAAAATGATAAGTATGAGCTTGTATCCGAAGAAACATTCTGGCTTTCAAAAACTCCCGAAAAGCCGTCTCTCGGCTGGGATGCATGGATAAACCGTATCTGCACAATTGCCGTGTTGAAGGATAAGGAAACAGGCTTTACATATGCTCACTTCAATGCACATTTCGATAACTCGGGCTCAATTTCAAGGGTTGAAGCAATTGCTCTTGTTTCGGAAAAGGCAAGTGAATATAATATGCCCCTGGTATTTACGGGTGACCTTAATGCTAAAGAAGGCAAGCTTATGTATAAGCGTGCTCTCGAAGCAGGCTTCAGAGATACAAAATATCTTGCCGAGGTGTCCGACAGCGGTGCTACCTACCACGGTTATATGAATCAGGACAAGACAAATGACAAGCCTATTGATTATATTTTTGTAAATTCTTACTGCAAGAGTGTAGCAAGCTATGATGTTGTAACCGAAAAAATAAACGGAATCTACCCCTCAGACCACTATCCCGTGGTTGCCGAAATTACAATGTATTACTAAGAAAAAACTCCTGTTCAGTGATATCTGAACAGGAATTTTTTTGTGTGACAACAAATTATTAATGGGAAAAACAGAGTTTTGTCTGCTGATTACAATTATAGACTTTTTCCGATAACTTTCAATGGTGTCTGTAGCCAACGGTTTTTTTTATGGGCGAACGGTACGGGTATGAAAAAAACTCCCTGCTTGTTAAAGCAAGGAGCTTGTATGAGAATATGTTTATTTGCTGACGGCTTCGGTGTTCAGGCGGTTTTGTCTGATTTCCTGAAGCTCTGCCATTATCTTTTCCTTGTTCTTTCCCGTGAAGTTGTCGAATCTCATAATAAGACCGGGAACGAGGTTACCTATAATACCGGGAACAACCACAAGGTAGAAGATGCCCTTTAATGTTTCGGGTGTCTGCACTGCTTCTACGCTTTCACCCTTTTCGTTGATATATGCACTCTTATAGCCGATAATTCCGAGACCTATATCAATCATAAGATCCTTCCAGAGGCTTGAAACACGAGAGCACATTGTATTGAATGAGAATATCATACCTTCGTTTCTGACGGATATTCCGAGCTTTTTGTAGCTCTTCCATTCCATATAGTCGGCAGAGTCGGCAAGTAATACTCTTCTTGCTGCGGACATACCTGCATTCGGGAAGCCTCCTATTGCAATAAGTGCACCTACGATAAACTTGTTGCCGTATCGGAAGATTGCAAGAAGGCTGTAGCATATACCTGTCAGCAGATAACCGAAGGATACCATATCTCTTGAGCTGAGATACTTACCGATAATGGGAACCGATGCAAGTCCCACATATGAAAGTGCCGATGAGCATATTTCAACAATGGTTTTCATACCGTAGTTGTTCATTGTCTGCTTGTAGAAGAAGGGAAGTGCGCTGTAGCATACCTGACGGACGGAATCAATAATCTGGCTTAAGCTGAGAAGCAGAAGAGGTCTGTTCATCATAACAATCTTCATATCAATTGCAGGATTCTTCTTTTTTACCTGACTTGTAAGAGCAAGACGCTCCTTAAGTGTAAGGCAGGGTACAAGCATCGTAATAAGACCGAGTATTCCGAATATGAGCGCTACCACAAAGAACGCCCATTTTTCGGAATTGTAGTCACCCTTCTGAATATCGATGATTACAGGCACAAGACCTCCGGGAAGGGTAGAACCGAGAGTTGACGCAAACTGTGCTACGGTATAGAAGGTTTTTCTGGGACCGGCAGTTTCCGTCATTCTTGAGGACATTGTAAGAAGAGATATATCATAAAATGTATCAGCCACATTAAAAAGCAGGAATAAAAGGAATGACCATATAAGCCTGAAGGTAAGTGAGCCCGTAGGAACAAAGAAAAGAAGCACTGAAGAAACCGTAAGGGGAATTGCCGACCATGTCATAAACTTCTTTGCAGAGCCTGTGTTGTCAAGAAGCATTCCTATCATAGGGGCTGTTACTATGTTGACACCCTTTGTTACAGCCTTAAGAGTCAGATTCTGTTCTTTTTTCAGACCCATATAGTCATAGAAAAACTGATCTGTGTATGTGCTTACACAGTCTTGTCCCATAGAATTTCCGAATGAGCCCGAGGCATAGCCGATAAGCTCCTTAAACGTAAATTCGGGATTGTTTTTAAGATTGTTGAATTTTTCTTTTATATTCATATTTTTTCTCCCTTATTTTATTGTTTACGGGGATACAAGACGGAAAAATTCTTTCCACGCAGGGTCAGCATAGAAACGGTGCCCTTCATCACCCTTGACATGAACGCAGTTTTCGGGGCAGGTACTGCTTTTATAGTAGATATCCTTAAGCCTTGAAAACTCGTATTCTGCCGTATTAAGCGGGAAAATTTTATCTTCTTTGCCTGATACAATTACAAGCGGACGCGGAGCAATAAGAGCAGCAAGCTCTGCCATATCGAAGTATTTTGCAATACCCGGCACAAAGTTACAGGAGCAGTGATACATAGAACCTATAGAACCGTGGAAGGTGGCAAATGCGCAGGATGGAATAGCCGCCTTTATTCTTTTTTCAAGAGCTGTTGCATAAAATGTTGCCGTACCGCCGCCCGAATTACCCATACAGTAAATTCTGTCTGTGTCAAGCGTATCCGGAAACTCATTTTCAAGCACATCAATAAGATTCATTATATCCCATACTCTGCCGCCTATGGTTGTTCTGCCCGAAATGATAGCGGACATAGATGCTACATAGCAGTCAGGCTCGGGTGTTCCGCCTCTTTCACCAAAGCAGCGCTGGTCAATTGCAACGGCTGCAATGCCATGCTTTATGCATTGTACTGCAAAGTTACGGTCTCCTGATTCGGAATCCTCTTTGTCTCCCACATATTTCGGTCTTCCGAGGCTCAGATGCATTCCCGTGGAATGCCCCTGAAGACATATCATAACAGGCGGCTTTTCGCATACCGGATTTTTCGGAAGCCACAGAATTGCATTTACAAATTCATCCTCTTCACTCTGAAACGTGAAGCGGATTTCTCTGAAATCGGGGAAGTCTTTTTCGTACTCCTTGTCAAAAAGCAGATCACACTTTTTGTAAGGAAGCCCCAGAAGCTCCGTTAGCTTTTCCTCTGCCCTTTTCTGCCACTCACCAAGGCTTTCTTTTTCAGGGTCAAAAGCCATTGACGGATGTAGATTTTTAAGATACCTGATTTCGGTTTCTTTTGAATGAGAAATATTCATAAAAAAACACTCCCTTTGCACATATATATTTTTAATATATCAATAAAATATTGTTTTTTCAAGTAAAAAACTCAGACTTGTAATAAGTCTGAGCTTTTAATTAATAACAGCTGCAACCTGTATGGTTTTCGTATGTTTTTCCGTTTTTTCTGCCCCAATCGGCTACGGCTCTTTTTGCTGCCATAACAGCCATAGCACCAAGATAGAGCTTTTCGCGAGGGATGTCATTTGTTGTGTTATAGAATACTACATTGTTCGTAGTCTGCATAATATCCTCAGCCGAGTGGTATTTTATCATACGGCATATTGTTTCACCGCAGTCCTTTAATACCTCATCCTCTGAGCAGATGAATGAAGCTTCCGCTACCTCATCATTCTCAAATATAACGGTTACCTCTATAAATTCATCGGTATCCCCGGGGGCAATTCTGCCTGTACCTGTATTATTCATATTATACATTGAATCTGAACAGAACGATGTCTCCGTCCTGCATCACATATTCCTTTCCTTCACTTCTGACAAGGCCTTTTTCTTTGGCAGCTGCCATAGAGCCGTTTGCCATAAGGTCATCAAAGGAAATAACCTCTGCACGGATAAAGCCTCTTTCAAAGTCAGAGTGAATTTTACCTGCAGCCTGAGGAGCCTTTGTGCCCTTTGTGATTGTCCACGCTCTTACCTCGGGCTTACCTGCAGTAAGATATGACATAAGACCTAACAGGTCATAGCTTTTCTGTATAAGTCTGTCAAGACCGCCCTTTTCAACACCGATTTCATTGAGGAACATTTCCTTTTCTTCACCGTCAAGCTCTGCAATCTGAGCTTCAAGCTCTGCGCAGATGGGAAGCACCTCGCTGCCTTCAGCTGCTGCAATTTCCTTTACCTTGTTGAAATACTTATTATCTTCAATATTGCCGGAGAAATCCTCTTCGCTCATATTACATGCATAAATAACGGGCTTTGATGAAAGAAGTGCAACGGAAGACATAAGCACTCTCTGTTCATCAGTCATTTCGACGGCTCTTGCATTTACTGCGTTGTCAAGCTGCTCTTTAAGATATGTAAAGAACTGAACATCGCCTGCTAAGGACTTATCGCCCTTCATAGCCTTGGTATCGCGGTCAATTCTTCTCTGAAGAATTTCGGTGTCTGAAAGAATAAGCTCAAGATTGATGGTTTCAATATCTCTTGCAGGGTCTATTTCACCGTCAACGTGCATAATATCATCATTTTCGAAGCAGCGTACAACGTGGATGATTGCGTCAACCTCTCTGATGTGAGAAAGAAATTTGTTGCCGAGACCTTCGCCCTTTGATGCGCCTTTTACAAGACCTGCAATATCAACAAATTCAATTGTAGCAGGTGTAATCTTATCGGGGGAATACATTTCTGCCAGCTTGTCAATTCTGTAATCGGGCACCGAAACCACGCCTACATTGGGCTCTATTGTGCAGAATGCGTAGTTTGCAGCCTGTGCGCCTGCATTTGTAAGTGCATTGAAAAGTGTGCTTTTACCGACATTCGGTAATCCTACTATGCCTAACTTCATATATATGTTACCTCTTTATATTAAAATACAATATATATTAGCACAGATTTTTTCTTAATGCAACTATAATCGGAGGGACAATTTTCATATTTACAAATTAATAAAGCCGGCAAAAAATTTACAGCTGTTGTAATGCATATAAGTGTAAAAAGTTTATTTTCAGTTTTAATAAATTTTGCGAATATTAACCTTTTTGACACAATTTATTAACAAATGGCCTTGTTATTATTGAAAAAAATGCAGACAGCTGTTAAAAAGTACGATATTTTCGACTTTTTATGTTTAAATTTGATTTGAAAGTTTGCAACATTTTGTTATAAATGTAAACATTGAAGAAAAGTCAAAAAAATACTTGAAATTATCTTTGATGTTTGATAGTATAATAGCGTAAAAATATTCCTTGGGATATTTTATAATCTAACTACGAAAGCGAGGTCAGTACTAATGGATATCGGTGCACTTGCAGAATTCCTCGGCGCATGGCTTAAGGAACTCATCAAGACATTCATGGAAGCTATGGATTGGCTTTCAATCAACTTCGGTGGCGAAGAAGAAGCAGCTGAATAATTATCAGTAAAGCTTTCTATTCTATTTTTATTTTGAAAAGAGGTGCAACATAATGGATTTCGCACAGATCACAAAGATCATTGATGATATCGTAGCATTCATCAAGTCAGCAGTTGCTAACATGAAGAAGTTTATCGCTGGTTTCAAGAGCGAAACAAAGTTTGAGACTCCTGAAGAATAATTAGTTTTATTCATAATCACTTTTTTTCCATTTTATAGTGAAGTGAGGTGCTAAATAATGGCAAACGGATTCTTTGAATATGTACAGTATTGGGCAGAAAAGATCGTTGATCTCGTAGAATCAATCAAGGCTTGGTTCGAACATTTCTTCCCCTCTGAAGAAGAAGTTACTGAATAATTTTCGGTAAGTATTTTAATTATATATTAAGCATGAAAAGAGGTGCAACACAATGAATTTTGATATCAAGGAAATGATCAACTCAATCATCGAGTTCATCGAAATCGTTATCGAAAACGTAAAGAAGGCTCTTGACGGTATCGTTAAGGTAAACGGTTACGATAAGGCTGAAAACTATCCCGATGCATTCCCCAAGGCTGAATAATTTTGGGTAATATAATTTTTTTATAAAATTATGCATAATTAAAAAAGGGTTCCCGACAGGGGACCTTTTTTTGCGTCCTTTTTACCATAATTTTCCTATGATGCTGATCTGACTCTGACTGCAACCGGTGAATGCAGATTATAGTGAAAAATCAAATACTTCTTGCCTTAATCATATAATATGTTAAAATAAAGAAAAAACAAACAGGAATGTAAAATGAACAATAATACTTTTTCGGATATCCGACCTCAGTTTTCGGATTTTAATAAAAAAACTGATATATGGCAGAGACTGAAAGCCGAAGAACGACCGATAGTTCTTTACGGAACAGGTAACGGAGCCGACAGAATAATAGATATTCTCGAAAAAGAAAATATAAAAATCAGCGGTATTTTTTCAAGTGCCGCCTTTGTCCGTGACCGCTTTTTCAGGGGATATAAGGTAACTGATTATGAGACCTGCAAAAAAGAGTTTCCTCATATGCTTGTGCTTATGTGCTTCGGAAGTGCAAGAGAAGAGGTTTTGGAAAACGTAAGAAAAATAGCTAGCGAAAATGAAATTCTGGCTCCCGATGTACCTGTTTTCGGAGATAATATATTTGACAGCGATTTTTTCAATAAGCATACGGATGAGCTGATTGAAGTAAGAAACAGACTTTGTGATAAAAAGAGTATTGAAACCTTTGACAGTCTTGTTGATTTCAAGCTTACGGGAAATACAGCCGACCTCTTTTTATGTGAGTATGATAACAGCGGAATATTTAATATAGCTGAAAAAAGTATTTACCTTGATTTAGGCGCATATAACGGAGATACAGCGACAGATTTTTCACAGAGGTACAGCTATGAAAAAATAATAGCAGTTGAACCCGATAAAAGAAATTTCAGAAAGCTTACGGAAAAGACTTCTGATATAAAAAATATATCATTATATAATGCGCTTATAAGCGATAAGGATGATACCGTTTATCTTGATAATAATAAGGGCAGGGGAGCTCATGAAAGCGAAAAAGGAAAAATTCCCGTCGAAGCCCTGACAATAGATACCATAATAAAAAAAGAAAAACTGCCCGAAGACGGACAGCTTGTAATAAAATTTGATGTAGAGGGAAATGAGCTTAAGGCAATCAGGGGAGGAAGTAATACGATAAAAGAAAAAACTCCTCTTATGTTCATATCCTGCTACCACAGAAGCGAAGACTATTTTACTATACCCCTTGAGGTTTTCGCCATAAACGACAATTATAATTTATATATGCGTCATTATAAGGGAATACCTGCATGGGAAACGGAATATATTTTCGTTCCGAAAGCCTGACAAAAAAACAGCTCCTCTGAATTAAGTTTCAGCGGAGCTGTATGTTACATCAGGGTATCATCATATACAGCACGGCAGCCGCCTATAAATTTTGCGCGTGTTCTGGCTGCAAGGACGGTAGCCTCGCCTATTCTGTTATTCTGAAGTCTTACGGGAACGGCAACCTCTTTTAATTGCATACCTATAAGTGTAAAGCCGATGTCAATTCCTGCGTCGGCTTTTATGTGTTCTACGGCAACGGGATTCTTAAAATCCTTGTATGCGTTTGTTGCGAATGAGCCGCCTGCTTTTGGCTGGGGAACAACATTACAGAAGGGCACATTTCCTATAGCATCCTTTTCGATTATTATTGCACGGTTCAGGTGCTCACAGCACTGTGCGGCAATAAATACTCCTTTTTCCTCACAGGCAGTTTTTATACCTGTATATATAGCCGTGGCAGTTTCGTAATTGGAATCTGTTCCTATCCTTGAACCCATAACTTCACTTGTGGAGCAGCCCACAACAAGAATATTTCCCCTTACGAGCTTTGCAGTATCTATTATTTCTCTTGCGGTATTTTCCGCCTGCTTTTGTATTTCGGTAAATCTGTCCATATTAAACACCTCGCAGATAGTATATATCTGTAAAGTTTGCAAGTCAAGAATATTGACTTATTAAAAATAATTTGATAGAATACTTTTTTGTAAAAGCGAGGAGGTTTCTGATAATGATTAATACAGAAAAAACCATGGAAAAAATTGTTACTCTGTGTAAGGGCAGAGGCTTTGTATTCGCAGGTAGCGAAATTTACGGCGGTCTTTCAAACACATGGGACTACGGCCCCTTAGGTGTTGAGCTTAAAAATAATATCAAAAAGGCATGGCTTAAGAAATTCGTTCAGGAAAATCCCTACAATGTAGGTCTTGACTCAGCCATTCTTATGAATCCTCAGACATGGGTGGCTTCGGGACATCTCGGCGGCTTCTCAGACCCTCTTATGGACTGTAAGGAATGTAAGACAAGACACAGAGCTGACAATCTTATTGAAGATTTTGACGGCACAAATGTTGCAGGCTGGACAAATCAGCAGATGACAGATTATATCAAGGAAAAGAACATTCCCTGTCCCGACTGCGGAAAGCATAATTTTACAGATATCAGACAGTTTAACCTTATGTTCAAGACTTTCCAGGGTGTAACAGAGGACAGTAAGAACGAAATTTACCTTCGTCCCGAAACTGCACAGGGTATTTTTGTAAACTTTGCAAATATACAGAGAACAACAAGAAGAAAAGTTCCCTTCGGTGTTGCACAGATAGGTAAGTCTTTCCGTAACGAAATCACTCCCGGTAACTTTATTTTCCGTGTTCGTGAGTTTGAACAGATGGAGCTTGAATTCTTCTGTAAGCCCGGTACTGACCTTGAATGGTTCAATTATTGGAGAGCATACTGCCGTGACTGGCTCTACAGCCTTGGTATGAAGGAAGAAAACCTTCGTCTTCGTGACCACGATGCAGATGAGCTCTGCTTCTATTCAAAGGCTACAACTGACTTCGAATACCTTTTCCCCTTCGGTTGGGGTGAGCTCTGGGGTGTTGCTGACAGAACAGACTATGACCTTACTCAGCATATAAACACATCAGGCAAGACACTTGATTACTTTGACCCCACAACCAACGAAAGATATATTCCTTATGTTATTGAGCCCTCTCTCGGTGTAGAGCGTCTTTTCCTTGCTCTTATGACAGAAGCTTATGACGAAGAGGTTGTTGATGCAGAAAAGAACGATACAAGAGTTGTTCTTCATTTCCATCCCGCACTTGCTCCTTATAAGTGCGCAGTTCTTCCCCTTTCAAAGAAGCTTAACGAAAGTGCAGAAAAGGTGTTCCATCAGCTTCAGAAGAAGTTTATGTGCGAATTTGATGATGCAGGCTCAATCGGTAAGCGTTACAGAAGACAGGACGAAATAGGTACTCCCTTCTGTATCACCTATGACTTTGAATCAGAAGAAGACGGCTGCGTAACAGTAAGAGACAGAGATACCATGGAACAGGTAAGACTTCCTATCTCCGAGCTGGAAGCATATATCTCAGCAAAGCTTGAATTTTAATTAAAATACCCGATACAGAATTTCCGTATCGGGTATTTTTTTACTTTATAGGAAATTCCTTCCTATAAAGTAAAAAGATTATATGTCCCGCCTGAGGGAAGTAAACTTCCCTCGGCGATGGACTATACGAAAGCGTTTCGCCGCAGGCGTACGCCGAAGCCGTTTTCTTTATATATAGGAAATTGCTCGCAAAAGTGAGCAATTTGCATATATCAAGAAACACCGATTCCCCAAGATAGGGGGCAGGGGGTAATGATTTGTCGAAGACAATTTTTTATATACAGAAGAAAACAGCTCCGAGGTCACAACGATCTCCGAGCTGTTTGGCTTTTATGAGTTCATATTTTGGGTAATACCTATGCTTTCGAGCAGCTCGGCAAGCTCCTGTCGGCTGTGGACGTTCAGTTTCTTATACGCCTTTCTGAGATAATAGTTCACCGTATTGACGGTAACGCCGGTATCCTCGGCGATCTGCTTTACGGTCATGCCGTCGGCATATTTCAGGACCGTCTCGTTTTCCTTTACGGAAAGTCCGTAGGTGCGAAGCGGCCCCTCGCAGGTGTGGACGTTAATGGTCGGCTTATTCTCCGGCTCCTTGCCGTGAAGAAGTCATTCGTAGTCGCAATCAAACTCAAGCGCGATCAGCTTGGCAAGGGCAGGCTTAATGCTTTCGGGACGTGCCTTGGCGTTGCCCGTCAGCAGAAGCACGTACTGCGGTGTCACGCCGATCCGCCGTGCGAATTCTGCCTTGCTGATCTGTCTATCTTCAATAATCCGGTTTAATCTGTCAGCAAGTATCAAACGTTCAGCTCCTTTTGGCTGATCACTTCTTGTTAGCCAAGCGGTAGTTGTTCACCAAAGCGGAAAGCTCTATGCGGCTGTGAACCTCCAAAGCAATATAAATATCTTTCACATAATCCTTAACGGTATGCTCGGAGATAATGAGCGTCTTTGCAATATCCTTGTTTGTATAACCCATACAGATCAGC
>JAZNEX010000090.1:0-10888 GCA_045588855.1 Acutalibacteraceae bacterium | reverse complement strand
GAAGGTTGCAATGTGCATAAACTGTGAATATACAGAAGAAAGAGCAATTCCCGCAACAGGTCATAATTACAATGATGACGGTATTTGTGAGGATTGCGGCACAGAAGAAAAGTGCGGACATCTCTGCCACAGAGCAGAACGTAATTTCTTTGCAAAGATAGTATGGGGCATTATCCGTTATATCTGTTCAATCTTCGGTATCGGCAGAACATGTGCATGCGGTGACGCACACTATTAATAATTAAAATACAGGGGTGAAAGCCCCTGTATTTTTTTTACACCATTTATAAAATTATATGTATGCGCGAAAAAAGGCACTCCCTTTCGGAAGTGCCTTTACTTTCGCTAATATAAATTTACTGGGGATTATAGCCGCCCTGCTGGGGGTTGTTGTAGCCCTGCTGGGGATTGTAACCGCCCTGAGGAGGATAGTTACCTGTGAAGCCGCCCATTCCTGCACCGCCGGCTGCTGCCATAATAGCAGTTTCAATCTTGCCGGGTAATCCGCTCTGATTAACACAGCCTACGATACCTGTGATAAAGGGAATAAGGCAAAGGAACCAGCCTACTACAAGAGCAATAATCTTGTTTGTCCATTCAGATTCAATGTTAAGGTTGATTGAAGGACCGTTAAGAGTAAGAGTAACACGGCATTCAATACCGAGACCTATAATATTTTTGAAACCGTCACGGTCTTTCTGAACAGTGATCATAGCGCTGCCGGGGCCCATCATAGCGGGAACAACATTGTAACCCTGTGCCTGAAGATTCTGACAAGCACCGTTAACGATTGTGTTAAGGTCTGCATTGGGACCTATGGGTAATAACTTGTTAACTGACATAAAACACACTCCTTACAATTTTATAAATCATTCCGTCTTCGGGATGAAAGTATACAATATCGGGAGCTACATTAAAAAACAGGCGGTACACATAGACTATACCGAGACAAAGGCATATCACACCAAAAATAATTGCAGTTTTTTTGTTTTGTTTTCTGGAAACAAATAACAGCACTGCAAAAACAGGCATTGTGTAAACCAAAGGATGAAAATAAAAGGCAGAGTGAAAATCAAGGGTAACAAGGCTGTTTAACGACCGTGTCATTCCGCATCCGGGACACGAAATTCCCGTAAAAAAACGAAAGGGACATCCCAGGGTCAGATAAAGAAGCGCAATACCGATAACTGCAACAATAATTGACACTCTTTTTATTTTCACAGAATTTTTCTCCGAAATCTACCGATATTTGTTACTATTTTACCAAAGGTAAAAAATATTGTCAATAAATTTGATGATAATACTTTATTTGAGACAGATATTTTTTTTAACAGTTTTTGTTGCGTTGAATTAAAAACAGAGAAAAACCCTTCAATGCCATAAAGAGCAAAGAAGGGTGTTTTCTCTATATATTCTTCCTCAAAAAAACTCAGTCGGAAAAAAGCCGTGTTTACAAAAAGAAGTCTATTACAACAAATAGCAAAAGTCAACAGCAGATGTACGAATGGTACAAAAAACCATACACCAACGGAAAATCATAATTTATCGGTCTTCTGACCGATAAATTATGATTTGTGTGTTGGGATAGTAGTGAGATATTATTTCCTGCCAGGTCATTCCTTGTCTTGCGTAGTAGTCGGCACCGTATTGAGACATTCCTACTCCGTGACCGTAGCCTTTTACATTGAATACTATGTTATTGTCTGTTTTTGTGATTGTCACAGCTGCAGAGCGCAGGCTGAATAATTCTCTTAATTCTTTGCCCGAAAAATCCTTGTCTCCTATGGTAATTTTTTTCAGAGTACCTGCATCGGTGTATTCACCTGCACTTATTGAAATTTCATCGTTATGGAAGCTTACTCCGGTGTTCTTCATTTTTTTCTTAAAATCCTCTTTTGATATTTCAACAACAGATTCATACTTGGGAGAAAGCTTATCGCCTTCGCTTTCTACGCTTACAAGATAGGGATAGGCTGCAGCCCAGATGTTTTCTGCACTTTCTGTTTTTCCGGGACTTATTGAGTGATATGCAGCAATAATAAGCTCACTGTTATATGTGATTGAATAATCGATAGCCTTATTTACCGCTTCCGTAAGCTTTTTATAATATGCGTCAAAATCATCCTGCCATTTTTCCTTCATTTCTTCCACTGACATATATGCCTGATGCTTTGCGGGATCAGTAGAAATAACGGCACCGTCAAGCTGTGCATCGCTTCCCGATTCGAGCTTTTTTCTTGCAAGGGTAGCCGCAGCAACCGTACAGGCACTTAGAGCCTCACTGTGAAATTCAACGGGCATTTCGCCTGCTACGACACCGGTTATGTATTCTCTGAAGCTCAGCTCCATAACCGTGTCCGTGTCGGTGTTGAAAACCTTTATGGTTGTGCTGTCGGGAGACAGGTTTTCTTCTTCCTGGTCTTCATTGGTGCCAACGGTAGCCGCGATATTGTTGATATGAAGCTCTTCGCTTATGGATGTGTCTGTATCAAAGGCGTACACGCTCAGGGGAATAACAATAAGACTTATAGAGGATATAATGCACTGAATGATAAATTTTTTCATTTTTTCCACCTTTTTGATAAGATTTTTTCTGTTAAAAGTCCTGCCGACAGTGATATTATTCCTGTTATCCAAACAGGGATAAGTATCGAAAACGGATCCTTGCTTCCTGTTTGTGCCCTCAATACAGCAACGGTTGTCGGGATAAGGGTAAGGGCAGCTGAATTTATGACAACAAAGCGTATCATTTCGCTGTCTGCCGTATCGCTGCCGTTTATTTTTTTCATTCTCCTCATAGCTTCTATTCCCAAGGGGGTTGCCGCATTGCCCATTCCGAGAAGATTTGCGGTTATGTTTGCACTTATTGCACTCAGGGCATCTGTACGGGAGTATCGCGGAAATATCCTTTTTATAACAGGGAACAGGATTTTGTTTATTGCTTTATCGAGTCCTGTGCGGGATACAATTTCCGTAATTCCGTTCCAGAAACACATTGCACCGAGTAGTGTAATTGCAGTCTGTACGGCATTTTTTGCCCCTTCAAGAATACCTTTTGAAAGCTCAGACATCTGCCCTGTTATAAGAGCACTGAAAAATGACAGTGCAATAATAGCTGTCCAGATATAATTCATCATGGTTAAATGTATGCAGGCGGGAAAAGAAATATGAAGCCGGAAAACTCTGTAGTTTTTCGGGAATAAGAGGAAAAAACAAAAATTTTTATCAGGCACTTGACAATTATGGCAAAATATGGTATTTTTGCTATAGAAAAACAGAAAAGGAGAGAAAAACCAATGAAAGCTACAGGTATTGTCAGAAAATTTGATGAAAACGGCAGATTTGTCCTTCCTATGGAGCTGAGAAAACAGCTTCGTCTTAATTCTCAGGATGATGCACTTGAGATTTTTGTTGAGGATGATATGATTATCCTCAGAAAGTATGAGCCCTCCTGCATATTCTGTTCCAGTATGGTGGATCTTATCAGCTTTAAGGACAAAAAGGTATGCAAAAAGTGTGCTGAAAAAATTACCGTTCTTAAGGACTGAAAAAAGTAAAGCGATAAAATTGCCAATAAAAAACAGGCTTGCAGTTTTGCAAACCTGTTTTTGTCTTTTATTGGGCTTTTTTATTTTTCTTATCAAGCTCTCTTTTGTATTTGTCTCTTTCAATGGTTACCTTTTCAACGTCCTCAAGGTAAGCTGCCATTTCGCTTCTGAGTCTGGCAACCTCCTTTTCGTTTGCTTTTGCTTCATTTGCAATATCAAGCGCGGTAAGCACAAGTGCCTCTGTGAATGAGAGCTTTGAAGAGCTCATAAGAGCAGAGAGCTTTTCATCAACTGTATCGGCAAGGGCTTTGATTTCATCGGGAGATTCATTAGCCAGTATTGTGTATTTCTGATTTCCTATTGTAATGCTGACCTTGTTTTTATCCATTTGTTTTTTCCGTCCTTACTGTTTTTTGAACTGCTGCTTCATTCTCATTTCCTTTGAAAGAATCTTCTTGCGAAGACGAAGTGAAGAGGGAGTTACCTCAAGAAGCTCATCATCGCTTAAGAATTCCATGCTCTGTTCAAGAGAAAGAGTTGAGTGGGGGACGAGTCTCAGAGCATCGTCACTGCCTGCTGCACGTGTATTTGTCATCTGCTTTTTCTTGCAGACATTACATACAATATCCTCAGCCTTTGCACATTCGCCGACGATCATTCCTTCATAAACGGGAACACCGGGGCCGATAAAGAGTCTGCCTCTGTCCTGTGTGTTGAAAAGACCGTATCCTGTGCTTTCACCTGTTTCGTGAGCTACGATAGAGCCCCTTTCGCGGGTTGCAATATCACCCTTATAGGGCTCATAACCTGCAAAGAGATTGTTCATAATACCGTAGCCGTTTGTATCTGTAAGGAATTCTGAACGGTAGCCGATAAGACCTCTTGCAGGGATTCTGAATTCAAGATGTGTTGTGCCTCCGTCGCGCGTACCCATATTTTCGAGTTCGCCTCTGCGGGAGCCGATTTTTTCCATAACAGGACCTACATAGTCGTTGGGTACTTCAATAATAAGAAGCTCAATGGGCTCAAGAAGTACACCGTCCTCGTGCTTGTAAATAACCTTGGGACGGGAAACCTGGAATTCATAACCCTGTCTTCTCATAGTTTCGATAAGAATAGAAAGATGAAGCTCACCTCTGCCCGAAACCTTGAATGCGTCGGTTGTTTCGGTTTCTTCAACTCTCATGCTGACGTTTGTTTCAACTTCCTTGAAAAGACGTGCACGGATGTTTCTTGAAGTAACAAACTTACCTTCCTTACCTGCAAAGGGAGAATCATTTACATGGAAGGTCATCGCAAGTGTGGGTTCATCTATTTTTATAAAGGGCAGGGGTTCAACACAGTCGGGTGCACAGATTGTTTCACCGATATTAAGGTCTTCAATACCTGATACTGCTACAATGTCACCTGCTTTTGCAAAATCTGTTTCGGTTCTGCCAAGTCCCGTGAAGTGATAAAGACGGGAAACTCTTACATTTCTTCTGCCGCCGTCTGTCTGGCATAAAACAACGGACTGACCTGCCTTTACCGAGCCTCTTTCAATTCTGCCCACACCGATTCTGCCTACATAATCGTCATAATCAAGGGAAGAGAAAAGAAGCTGAAGGGGAGCCTCTTCATCGCAGGCGGGAGCAGGAATGTTCTCAATAATAGCATCAAGCAGGGGTCTCATATCACCCTCGCGGTCATTTTTGTCAAATGAAGCAAAGCCTTCACGTGCAGATGCAAAAATAACAGGGAATTCGATCTGCTCTTCATCAGCACCCAGCTCAATAAAAAGATCGAGCACTTCATCTATTACCTCGTCGGGGCGTGCACCGGGACGGTCTATTTTGTTGATAACAACCATAGGAGTCTTTTTGAGTGCAAGTGCCTTTGAGAGAACGAATCTTGTCTGGGGCATACAGCCTTCAAACGCATCAACAAGAAGAAGAACACCGTCAACCATTGTCATGATACGCTCAACCTCACCGCCGAAGTCTGCGTGGCCCGGAGTATCAACTATATTTATTTTTACATCCTTATATGTAACTGAGGTATTCTTTGAAAGAATTGTGATACCTCTTTCTCTTTCAAGGTCATTTGAGTCCATAACTCTGTCGGCAACAACTTCATTTTCTCTGAAAGTGCCGCTTTGTTTAAGGAGCTTGTCAACAAGAGTGGTTTTACCGTGGTCAACGTGGGCAATAATTGCAATATTTCTTATATCTTCTCTTTTAGTCAAAAAATTTCACCTTCAAACAATTTAATACAACAACTAATAATACACCTTCCACAAAAGAAAATCAATATTTTTATGCAATTTTCCTACATTTATATTTTTTATTAAAATTATCTACCAAAATTTAATTTATAATGTTAGAATAAATCAAAATTCATTGGTCACAGAACCTGTAAATAAAAAATGAAAGGAGTCTTATTATGACATTTTCTATGAATGATTTTTTACTTAACTATGATGTATTTCCTCTTGTTTTCCCTGTGGGAAAGGAGGTTACCGTGCATATTCGTCCTACGGGGGGCAGAGCTCAGTTTGTTCCCGGTAAGGAATATAGGGTGCTTATCTGTGCTATGAACGGAGGCAGACCCTGTGATTATCCTTCTTCTGCGGATTATAAAGAGATGATTCTTACCTGCAACGAAATCGGCGGATTTGACGTTACTCATACATATGACAGCGAACAGCAGTATTTTATACGTGTTCTGGGTGAAGACGGCAGAAGAATAAATCAGTTCGGTGTATATGCGGTTGATGATGACCTTGTGGGCAGATATCCCCTCAGAGGCGACCTTCATATGCATACAAACTGCTCTGACGGTCAGCAGATTCCCGAGGTTGTTTCTTCAATGTACCGCAGCCACGGCTATGACTTCTTTGCAATTACCGACCATCACAGATATTATCCGTCAATCAGAGCCATGGAATTTTTTAAGGATATCCCCACGGAATTTGTGATTGTTCCCGGTGAAGAGGTACATCTTCCCGATGTTCACGGCAAGTCTGCAGATGCACATATCGTAAATTTCGGTGGTGAATATTCAATCAATGCTCTTGTAAAGGATGAATATTTCGGTGAAACAGGCGACAGCTGGGTCCGTGCTATGCCCGGTGTGACACCTCCCGAAGCCAAGGAGCTTGCAGACTGGGAGAATGAGCTTGAAGCACTTGCTGAAAAGACAGAGGTTCCCGAAAAGGTTGATAAGGTTCCCGCAGCTGTTATGAAGTGGGCATTTGCCGAAATCAAAAAGGCAGGCGGTCTTGCAATATTCCCCCATCCCTGCTGGATAAGCGATACCCTTCACGTGCCTGATCCCTTCCTTGAATATATTATGGAAAATCAGGACTTTGATGCTTTTGAAGTCCTTGGCGGTGAAAGATATTTTGAGCACAACGGCTTCCAGGTTGTAAGATATTATGAGGATAAGGCAAGAGGCAGACGCTATCCCATCGTAGGCAGCACCGACAGTCATTCATCTTATGAATCAAATGACGGTGCACTTATCTGTTCAACAGTTGTTTTCTCACCCGAAAACGAAAGAAAGGCACTTATTAATTCAATCAAGGATTTCTATTCCGTAGCCTTTGATACGATAAGCACCGAATTCCGTATTGTGGGTGAAAACCGTCTTGTAAGATATGCATGCTTCCTTGCTAACTATTATTTCCCCCGTCACGACGACCTTTGCCGTGAGGAAGGCAGACTTATGAGAATATGTGCTGTCGGCACAGAGGAAGAAAAGCAGGATGCCGTAAAGCAGCTTAGTGCCATAAACGGAAGAATGAAGAAGTTTATGGATAAGTATCTTGCATTCTGATTGCGGTGACAGATTATGAAAATCAGCGGATTTCAGAAACTGACCCTTCTTGATTTCCCGGGGCATACCGCTTGTACGCTTTTTACCTGCGGCTGCAATATGCGCTGCCCCTTCTGTCATAATACACCTCTTGTAACGGGTACGGCACAGGAGCAATACAGTGAAGAAGAGATATTCTCTTTTCTCAGAAAAAGACAGGGACTTCTTGACGGAGTTGCGATAACAGGCGGTGAACCGCTTTTGCAGAAGGACATCGTTTCCTTTATCAGAAGAATAAAGGAAGAGGGTTATGCCGTAAAGCTTGATACAAACGGAAGTCTGCCCGAAAGGCTTAAAAGCCTTGTTGACGAGGGACTTGTTGATTATATTGCCATGGATATCAAAAACACCTTTTCAAAATATGTTCTTACTTCGGGGTGTGAGATTGATACGGAGAATATAAAAAGAAGCATTGACATTATAAAAAACAGCGGTATTGACCATGAATTCCGCACAACGGTAGTTGCAGGGCATCATACTGCCGAGGATATTATTGAGATTGCAAAATACCTCGGCGAAGACGAAAAATACTACCTGCAGAGCTTTAAGGATTCAGGGGATATTCTGGGTGAGGGCTGCTCCGCGCTGCCGGCTGAGATGCTTAAAGATATGGCGGAAAAAGCACAGAAATATGTAAAATTGTGTGAAACCCGCGGTATAGATTAAACTGTATATATTGTATTAAAAATCCGATATTGCCACTATATATTGTGTCAATACCGGATTTTTCGGCTTTTTAACAGACAATTGATACAAAAAAGCAACAAGATATTGTGCATACTTCCGAATTTATTAAAAACTTGCCACAAGATATTGATTTTGTCTGCCGTGTTATGTTATTATTGTCAAGCACAAGTAAAGGAACCCCTGAAAGAAGGGTGTTAGAAATACATTCATAAACTTATAAGGAGGCAGACAAATGGCTTATCAGGTAATTAAAAGAGACGGCGAAAAAGCCAATTTTGATATAAGCAAAATTGCAGCCGCTATTCACAAGGCTTTTGAAGCACAGAACAGAGAATCACATCCCAATATCATAGACTTCCTTGCACTTAAGGTTACTGCAGATTTTGAATCAAAGATCAAAGACGGTTACATTACCGTTGAAGATATTCAGGACTCTGTTGAATCCGTACTTGTACAGGCAGGCTATGCCGATATCGCAAAGGCATACATTCTTTACAGAAAGAACAGAGAAAAGATCCGTAATATGAAATCAACAATTCTTGACTACAAGGAAATTGTTGATAACTATGTTAAGGTTTCTGACTGGAGAGTTAAGGAAAACTCAACAGTTACCTACTCCGTAGGCGGTCTTATTCTTTCAAACTCAGGTGCAATCACAGCTAATTACTGGCTTTCCGAAATCTATGATGAAGAAATTGCTGCTGCACACAAGAATGCCGATATTCACATCCATGATCTTTCAATGCTTACAGGCTACTGTGCAGGCTGGTCACTGAGACAGCTTATCGAAGAGGGTCTCGGCGGTGTTCCCGGAAAGATCACTTCTTCTCCTGCAAGCCATCTTGCTACTCTTTGCAACCAGATGGTAAACTTCCTCGGAATTATGCAGAATGAATGGGCAGGCGCTCAGGCTTTCTCATCCTTCGATACATATCTTGCTCCCTTTGTAAAGGTTGATAATCTTTCTTATAGAGAAGTTAAAAAGTGTATCGAATCCTTTATTTTCGGTGTAAATACTCCTTCACGTTGGGGTACACAGGCTCCCTTCTCAAACATCACCCTTGACTGGACAGTACCTGCTGACCTTGCATGTAAGCCTGCTATTGTAGGCGGCAAGCCTCAGGACTTCACATACGGGGATTGTAAGAAGGAAATGGATATGGTCAATAAGGCATTTATTGAAACCATGATTGAAGGCGATGCAAACGGCAGAGGCTTCCAGTATCCCATCCCCACATACTCAATCACAGCAGACTTTGACTGGTCAGAAACAGAAAACAACAAGCTTCTGTTTGAAATGACTTCAAAGTACGGCACACCCTATTTCTCAAACTATGTTAATTCCGATATGGAGCCCAGCGATGTTCGTTCAATGTGCTGCAGACTCCGTCTTGACTTAAGAGAGCTTCGTAAAAAGTCCGGCGGCTTCTTCGGAAGTGGTGAAAGCACAGGCTCAGTCGGTGTTGTTACCATCAATATGCCCCGAATTGCTTATCTTGCAGAGGATGAAGCAGATTTCTTCAGCCGTCTTGATAAGATGATGGATATCTCCGCACGTTCTCTTAAGGTTAAGAGAGAAATCATTACAAAGCTTCTTGATGAAGGTCTTTATCCCTATACAAAGAGATACCTCGGTACATTCAATAACCACTTCTCCACAATCGGTCTTGTCGGTATGAATGAAGTAGGTCTCAATGCAAAGTGGCTCGGTAAGGATATGACAAATGAGGAAACTCAGGAATTCTCCAAGAAGGTACTCAATCATATGAGAGAGCGTCTTTCCGACTATCAGGAAATGTACGGTGACCTTTATAACCTTGAAGCAACTCCCGCAGAATCCACATCCTACCGTCTTGCAAAGCACGACAAGGCAAGATATCCCGGAATTCTTACTGCTCACGAGGGCGAAACTCCCTATTATACAAACTCATCTCACCTTCCTGTAGGCTATACAGAGGATATCTTTACTGCTCTTGATATTCAGGATGAGCTTCAGACTCTTTATACCTCAGGTACGGTATTCCACGCATTCCTCGGTGAAAAGCTTCCCGACTGGAAGGCTGCCGCAAATCTTGTAAGAAAGATTGCACATAACTATAAGCTTCCTTATTATACTCTTTCACCCACATATTCCGTATGTCAGGAACACGGTTACCTTATCGGTGAACAGTATAAGTGTCCTCTTTGCGGAAAAGAAACTGAGGTTTATTCAAGAATCACAGGATATTACCGTCCCGTTAAGAACTGGAATGACGGTAAGAGCCAGGAATTCAAGGACAGAAAGGTTTATAATATTGAAACATCTGTTCTTAAAAAGGAAGATGCTCTGGCTTCAGAAGCTGCAGAAAACTGCGAATGCTGCTGCGGTGATGCAGAAAAGGTACTTCTTTTTACAACAGAAACCTGCCCCAACTGTAAGCTTGCGGTACAGTGGCTTGACAAAGCAGGAATTTCTTACGAAAAGCTTTTCGTTTCAGAAAATCCCGACCTTGCAAAAGAGCTTGACCTGAAGCAGGCTCCTACTCTTGTAGCTTACAAGAACGGTGAAGCCGTAAAGTATGCAGGCGTTGCTGCAGTAAAGAAGTTTATTGACGAAAATAAATAATTGATATCAATCTGAAAAACTGATACAAATAATAAAAACGGAAATGCACTGATGGGGATGTAAAAAAACTCGTTTTTTTACATCCCCTTTTTAGGGGCTAGGAAAAAATGCGCAGAATGAACAAACCGAGCCAAAATAAAGCGTTCAGCTTTATTTTGGTTTACCCGACGGCGTACAAAGGTACTCCGAGGGC
>JAZNEX010000089.1:0-1654 GCA_045588855.1 Acutalibacteraceae bacterium | reverse complement strand
AGTCGTAAGCGTAGGTGTATACACAATTTTCCTCTCTTATAACGATTTTGACAGCATTTCCGAGTATGCAATACCTTCTATGCAGTGGGCTGTTGGCAGTGGATTGATAAAGGGTAAATCAGAAAGCACCCTCAATCCGCTTGACAATGCTACAAGAGCAGAAATAGCAGCAATTCTTCACAGATTTATTGAAGCGAATAAATAAACCATAAAAACAAAATGAGCCTCCGGGGAGAAATCCTCGGAGGCTTTCATCATATATTTCAGTTTTTATCGCCGTATATAATCCAGTCTTTATCATATCCAAATTCAAGGGCGATGAGCTTTGCAAGAGTTTCGGATATGGTGGTCAGCTTTTCTTGGCTTCCTGTGAGCTGATAGATGTAGTTTTCGCTGACACCCAAGGTTTTTGCAAACGCTCTTTTTGTAAGTCCCTGTTCATCAATGATTTTATTCAGTCTGTCTGCAAGTGTCATAAAACTCCTCCTTCTTTTTTAAGCATAGCAGCATAAAGCAAAAGCTCTTTTCTGCTCGTAACACCGAGTTTTGAATATAAGTTTTTGTTATGATACTTGAGTGTGTTCTGATTGATTTCCGTTATCTCCTGAATTTCCTTTGCAGTTTTTCCCTCAAGATAGAGCCTGAATATCTGTGCTTCCTTTTGAGTGAGCTTGGATACATTTGACTTGAATATCTCATAAAATTCAGGATCGGCACCGGATTTATGTCGTTCTACCACCTTGTCAAGCTGCGTCTGAATCTTTGTGTATTCATCCTTTGCCTCGTTGCGGAGGCGTGTAAGCTCGGTTATTTCGTCCTCGTGACCTTTATCCTTATCTGCAAGGAAACGGAAAAGGTCGTTGATTTCAGGAATTTTAACCTGATCTGCGGGAACGGAATTTGTCTTTATATGCTCAAAGCTTTTAAGAATCGGCTTCATATACTTGTGGCTGAAATAAAGGCAAATCAAAACCATCAGCATAAGAACAATAATGAGCACCGCAA
This sequence comes from Acutalibacteraceae bacterium, assembly GCA_045588855.1. Lineage (GTDB taxonomy): Bacteria > Bacillota > Clostridia > Oscillospirales > Acutalibacteraceae > RUG806. The sequence continues at coordinate 649 of JAZNEX010000089.1, read as the reverse complement.
GCATTCTGATATACGATTCGGAAAGCAAGGACTGATATTCCTTTTCGGGAACCATAACGGTTAAAATATGCTTGCTGTTGCCCAGTGTAATCTCTCCGTACTTACCGATAAAGGTTTCGTTTCCGTATGTAAAGGTGTCAAGATTTTTGCCCTTCTTTATTGTCATTACGCCTGTGTCGGACGGAGAATACCCCGAATGATTGACGGACATCTGCCCGGTATATGAATACTTCTCGCTTTCTGTAAATAAACCGTGAATGATGTTGTCAAACTCGTCATTATGTGTTTCGTAGGTCAGGCTGAAATAAAGGCTTGAGATTTCAAAGCCGCATACACCGATAAGCTTGTCGCTTGTGTCAAACACGGGAACACATAAAAACCTCACATTTTCCCACGTGCCGGGAATCTGATATACACCCGTCAGCACATAGCTGTCATTAAAGTCTGCCTTTGAAACATGAAACACATCATCAAGCTCGTGATAAATGCCCTCCGGCATCTCTAAGTGCCATTCGTTGTAATAATCCGCACCATATTCCTTTGCAACGGCAGACGAGCCGTAGAGCATTGATGTTTTGTGGTTTATCATACTGTTTGAGTGAAGATAGGAAAACTTCAGGTAAATGCCGCTGTGGTATTTTTCGGGAAG
>JAZNEX010000088.1:0-2215 GCA_045588855.1 Acutalibacteraceae bacterium | reverse complement strand
TTCGGGGTCGATGATTGAAAGAACATTTTCCTTTTCTTCACCTGAGAATACGGGAACAATTACATTGAGCTCACCTTCGGAAGTAATGAAGGACATGGAATTTTCGAGAGTATCGGAGCTTTGTGACGCATCAAGAAGACTGTCATAAACATAATCCGTAGGAGACATTTCCGAAATTTCCTTTTGGTAAATTCCCTTTACGCTCTCTCGGATTTTCTCAAAGTATCCGTTCTTTTCATAGCCGAAGATTTCAATAAGCTCTTCGTCGGTGATTTCTCTCTGTTTTTCAGTATCCACATTAAAGGTAAAGAACTCATAACCTCCTGTTTCGTTGTTCTTTATCTGCACAACAATAGAAATCACACTGTCCTTTTCTGCCCATTCGTAACCCATTTCGGCTGCAGCAGGGTTTGTACCGTCATATAAAACACTGCCCTTCTGATATTCGTCATAAAGGGTATTGTACATCTTATTGTTGATTTCTTCTGCCCAGTCCTCTTTTATGTTGAGCTTGGGGATACGGTAATAATAATCCTCATCGCTGCTTTTATTAAGCTCACAGAAAGCATCGGTCACAAGCTCATCCGAAGACGGACCGCGGTTAAGTATAAGCGTACCTATAAGCACACCGATAAGCACACATATAACGACACCAACAACCGCACCTGCGATTATTAACTTTTTATCAGGTGTCTTTTTTACAGTTGCCTGCATATCTTCTATCTGAATATTTGTTTTATTCTCCATAAATTCTCCCTTACAACTGATTTATTATTGTTCCGTTGTTGTTATTTTATAAAAAGACCAGTGACGTATACCGTCTGTTTCCTTAATTTCAGCAGTAATATGTACTTCATAAGTATTATGTGCAAAGGATTGGTCATCAAACGAATTATCCTGTTCACAAACAATATTAAATATGCCTTGCTCTGTTTTGTCTATTGATTTGACAGTACAGATTTCAAACGGGCTGCAGATAAGAACTGTGTCGGCATAAACATAATCGCCCTGACAATAAGAGCTCTCATGGCTGTAATTCCTATCAAATTCTGTATTATAGACATTTTCACACAGCCACTTAACATTATCGGCAGATGTTTTTGAATATGATTCATACAAAATCCGGGGATCTCTTTCTTCTTGAAATAAAATTGTTGAAAAAATTTCATAATCGGAATCAAAATAACAGTTATAATCCCCATACCAAACATCTTTTCTTATAATATGGTCATTTACAACAGCGGCTGTATCAGTTTTATTACAATCAAAATCAGCCTTTTTCAAACGAAACAGTTTTTTCAGATCCTCAATATCCTTATAGTTTACAGACATATCCCCTATAAAACGAGAATAGTACATAAATTCATTCATTTTTTCAATTCTGTAAAATGTCAGACATCTTCTGCCGTCAATCATCTGAACATCAACAGTTAAAACACTGTAGTCATAGACATGGTTTTTATCAATATCCTTACCAACATCAAATGTATCTCTGATAACAACTTCATATCTACCGTCAGAAAGTCTTATTGCATTTATAAGTTCAGGGTCAGGAAGAACATCACCGCCATATCCCAGCCTAATATACACATTTCCTTCATAGGCATATGAGCTCAGTCCATAATCAGAAATCTGTTCCTCTGTAAAATTCGGATTATATTGTGAGTGATAAATATTCTCAACCAACCATTTTACGTTTTCTTCAGGTAAAACCATATAGGGCAAATCACTGTGGAAATTATTGAGAGGATCGGGAACCTTCGGTCTGATATGTTCTCTTGTATCCGAATAATCATCAAACATGATATAGTCATCAAAATACAATGAGTAGAAATGCACACCTAAATCAAAGGTAAGCTGATTTGTAATAATATCCGATGTGTTCGTATTCTCACAATCAAAATCATTAAATCCCAGATCGCGAATCATTATATTCATAAGCTCGGAAACATCAGCATCCGTAAGCTCAAGTCTTTCAATGTCTTCACTTTCCGTAGCTGCGGTTTTGTTTTCTGCAAGGTCGTTTTCGGGGATGATTTCTTTATACTCACCCTCAAAGGTGAAATACTCCTTTTTATCTCCTGTTTCGGGGTCGATGATTGAAAGAACATTTTCCTTTTCTTCACCTGAGAATACGGGAACAATTACATTGAGCTCACCTTCGGAAGTAATGAAGGACATGGAATTTTCGAGAGTATCGGAGCTTTGTGACGCA
>JAZNEX010000087.1:0-41594 GCA_045588855.1 Acutalibacteraceae bacterium | reverse complement strand
GAAAGACCTGCTAATAAAAGTCAAGTAAAAAATCAAAAAAATTTAAGCAGATAAAAAAGACACAGAAAACCAGACCGACACGAGAAGAATTTTTTGAGTCAGTCTATAGGGATTAAGGCAAAAGCCCTGAAGTGCTTTGCCTTGAAAATATTTTACTGACGTGGCATTGTCAACATACAAAAAATTTCAGAATAGTAATTCAGAATTTTTTGTAAACTCGTAAAACGAGTTCAGGTGTTGACAAGGGAAGTTTCATTAGAATCAAGACACTCTTTGACTCTTGCATAGTAAATCCTCAAAAACTTGTTTGCACCTGCAATCATATATACCTTGTAAGGCTTGCCTTCTGAACGCTTCTTATCAAGGAATTGATATACAGGTTCGTTTTCAGGCTTTCGTTGCAAATAAATTTGCATAATCACAAAAAGAGTTTTTCTTAAATCAGAAGAGCCTCTTTTTGAAATGCTACGGGAAGAAATGTTGATATCTCCCGATTGATATGGTGGAGCATCTATTCCTGCATATCCGATAAGAGCCTTTTTGCTTTTAAATCTGTAAATGTCACCGATTTCAGCCATAAGCTGAGGAGCGATGATAGGCCCGACTCCATATATCGATACTACCGTTTCGTATTCAGGCAGCATTTTTGAAAGTCTATCCATTTCTTTGAGGATAACAGTCAGATTTTCATTTATTGAGTTTAATTGATTTATACAAGATTTAATTAATGTTTTTGTTGATTCGTTTTTGGGGAGTAAACCAACATTTCCACAAGCTTCGGCATAAATATCAAAAGCCTTTTCTTCGCTGAAGTTGTAACCGTAATGTTTGCACCATCTTGCATATCTTTTTGTAAACTCTTTTTGTGACAGCTCACAAACACATTCGCAATGCCAGTATTTACTGCAAAAATCAAGCCACTTTTCACTTCCATCTTGCCTTTTAGGAGACGAGAAAAGTTTCTTGATATCAGGAAATGTTTGGTCAAGCATAGCAATTAGATTATTCTTCACCATAGTTTTCTGCTTGAGTAAATGATTGTATTGGCGGTTAAATATTTTTAATGATTTACGAATGTCATCAGTCGGTATGTATTCAACTAAGTTAAGCCAATGTTCAAGTCCCCAATTTGCGATTTTAACTGAATCTTTTTTGTCAGTCTTAGCTTTCCTAACAGTGATATTTGCACCGTAGTTAGCAATCAGTATAGGATTAACAACGGTAACAAATATACCTTCATCATGAAGAAAGTCGGCTATTTGATTGTTGTAATGTCCCGTACTTTCCATGATAACTTTAGTATCACCCGAAAGACTTTTAAGAAACCTTGCCAGTTTTCCGAGTTCACTTTCGGTGTGATTAATTTCAAATGGTTCGGCAATAACCACACCAAGGGGTTGCATAACAGCAACCATGCTTTTTCCCTTGGAAACATCAATTCCAACTGCATTCATAGGCAATCTCCTATCTGTATGTATTTTGCGATTTGGTGTCCATCGTTTACCCATTCCGATTCAATCTGTTTGGTGACACGAGCGTTAAAGCCCTACCTGCTAAAACCGAACGCTATAATGGAAGGATGGTTAACTGTCTTTCGTGCGGATGCATGATCCTAGGAGCCGAGCGTTAGACCATTTCGCCCTTCTATTATAGCTTAGGAATAAGAACGAAACGAGTACACCTGGTTTGATGTACTCGTCCCGGCAAATATATAGTAACAGGAGCCGATAATATGGCTAATAAAAAGTTAAAAGCACCGGTAAATATCCCGGTAGAAAAAATTAATCCCTTTGAGGGACATCCGTATAAGGTTTTAGACAATGAAGAGATGAACACTCTCATTGAAAGTATTCAGAAGAAAGGTGTAATCTCACCCATTGTTGTAAGACCTTTAGAGAACACAACAGATGAATATGAGATAATCTCAGGACACAGACGCCTGAGAGCATCAGTAAAAGCAGGGCTGGAAACAGTGCCTGCTTTAATTTATGCCGTGAGCAGAGATGAAGCGGCAATTATGCTCGTTGACAGTAATCTTCATAGAGAGCATATTCTGCCAAGTGAACGAGCTTTTGCTTACAAATTGAAGCTTGTTGCAATCAAGAGGCAGGGTGAAAGAACAGACTTAACTTCGTCGCAAGTTGCGACAAAGTTCGACTCTGCAACTGAAATAGGCAATATTACAGGTGAAAGCCGAGATAAAGTTTACAGATATATCCGTCTGACTTATCTCATTCCCGAACTACTTGAAATGATGGATGAAGATAAAATTGCTTTCTCCGTCGGTGTTGAGCTTTCGTTCCTCGATGAGCAGATGCAGTATGACTTGCTTCGTGTAATCGAAGAACAGGATTGCACACCCTCATATTCTCAGGCATGGCATATGCACAGAGATTTCAATTCAGGCACACTTACAGTTTAAAGTATTGAGAATACTCTCACAGCAGAAAAACCTAATCAGAAACCTATGTGCAAGGTGCCCATTGAAAAGCTGCAGAAAGTTGCACCCAAGGTTAAGGATAAAGATTTTGAAGATTTCGTGCTGAAGGCCTGTGAGCATTATTACAGATACCTTCAGCGACAGCGAAACAGAGATGCGAGGTGATGAGTATTGGTGAAGTATATAAGTATTCTTAAAGCGTGTATCCGTTATCTTGATGATGACATCAGAGGTGAATATTCCTTCAAAGTTAAAGGACACGAGGTAGTTGCTACCTTTGCAGAAAAGCCTAATAATGACATTCTTCCTCGTTTTCGTGAAATATTATTGGGTGATTCACACATTCGACAAAGTGATACCCCTGATATTAATCTAAAGAAAAATATCAAGGAGGCGGTTTAATGTCAAAACGAGTGTGCTGTCTTTACCGAGTTTCAACGGGTAAGCAGGTTGACTATGACAAAAATAATGAAGCAGATATTCCGATGCAGAGAAAGGCTTGTCATAAATTTGCAAGTGAAATGGGTTGGGATATTGTTCACGAGGAACAGGAGGACGGTGTTTCAGGTCATAAGGTGCGAGCTGAAAAACGTGATAAAATTCAAATCATAAAAGACCTTGCAAGAAAGAAAAAGTTTGATATTCTGCTTGTATTTATGTTTGACCGTATCGGCAGAATTGCAGACGAAACACCTTTCGTTGTTGAGTGGTTTGTCAAAAACGGTATTGAGGTTTGGAGTACCCAAGAGGGCGAACAGAGATTTGATAATCACATTGACAAGCTCTTGAATTATATCCGTTTCTGGCAGGCTGACGGTGAAAGTGAGAAAACATCTGTGCGAACAAAGACAAGTCTCGGTCAGTTGGTTGAGGCAGGTCATTTCAAGGGCGGCATTGCCGCCTTTGGATATGACCTCGTGAAAAGCGGTAGATTTAATAAAAGAAAGCACGAGCTTTATGATTTACAGGTAAATCCCAATGAAGCGATTGTTGTGAAGATTATCTTTGACAAATACACGCAAGAAGGTTACGGTGCACACAGAATTACAACGTGGCTGAACAGTAACGGTTACCGAGCAAGAACAGGTAAAATGTGGCATGAAGCTACAATCAGAGGTATTCTCTGTAACTTCACATATACAGGTGTTCTTCGCAGCGGTGATGCTCGTTCCGAGGTCATCCCCGAACTGCAGATAATACCACCTGAACAGTTTGAAAGAGCTATGATGATTATGAAAGAGCGTTCAGACAGAAAGAAAGACAATCCCACTGTTCCCCTTAACACAAAAGGTAAATCTCTTATCTCCGGTAAGGTTTACTGTGGGCATTGCGGCTCAAGGCTGAATCTTACAACAAGCGGAAGATACCGTAAAAGAAAAGACGGATCTGTTGATACAACGAAACGAATCAGATATGCATGCTACGGAAAAAGCAGAAAGCAAACTGAATGTGACGGTCAGTCGGGTTACACTCTGCACATTCTTGATGATTTGATTGATGAGATTGTCCGTGATATTTTCAGAAAAATGAAAGGTGTATCAAAGAGTGATGTAATCAAGTTCCGTTATGCTGATGAACTTGAAGTGAGAAAAGCAAGGCTCAATATGCTGAAAGCAGATTACAGTAAAGAATTTGAAAATCTCACCATTCTCAAATCCGAGGTTATTAAGGCAATTAAGGGTGAAAGCTCCTTTTCGGCTGATACTCTTTCGGAATTGATTGCGGAATCTGAAAAGGAGTGCAGCAGATTTTTTGATTTATGCACTGATGCAGAAAAAGATGTTGCAGACGGTGAAAGTGTTCTCAAAAACTTATCCGACAGCTTTGATGAACTGATTTCTTGGGCAGATCTTTACAATGAAGCGAGCTTTGAAAAGAAGAAAATGATTGTAAACTGTTTGATTAAACGGGTTGAGGTTAGCAGAGGATATAAGCTAAAAGTTGAGTTTAATATTGACTTTGAGCAGTTTATGGTAGGAATTGATAAGGTAGCGTAATTAAAAAGACCATCGAATAAAAATTACTATTCGGTGGTCTGTTACATTTAGAGTTTGCTTTTCATACGCTCGATTTGATTGTTGAAATACTTTATATAAATGTCAAATTGAGCATTCGAGATAATAGAAATTATATCTAAAGCCTTTTCGGTTTCTTCAATAGCTTTATCTATCTCTCCGTTTTCTTCGTAATATTCAGCTGACTTACACATCATTTGAATTAAGTTTTCTGAAGAAATCAACTTTTGCTTTTCAGCGGCTTCAAATTTTGCTTCACCTGACAAAAGATATGCTTTCTCTGTCAACTTAGTAAAAGTCATTTCCGGGATTTGTTCAATAGCGGCTTCAGCACTCTTGAAATCTCCTTTTGCCTTGTAGGCATAAGCAAGAAAGCGAAGAGCATCATATTTAACATCACTTTGATTGGTTTTTTCAATAAGTTTACTGGCAATACTAATCGTTTCATCAGGGTTCTCTGTATAATTCAAAACATAAAGCAAACCATTCAACAGAATATCATTTTCGGGATATTTTCTTAATCCCTCATCAAGAATTTGCCTGCTCTCAGATGGATTGCTTTCTCTGTATTTATATGCTTCATCAGCTATAATTTTAACTGCACATTCCATTTCCTTGAGATTAAAATCAAACAATTCGTCCATTGACACACTAAAATAACTTGCCAAAAGAGGAGCAAGGGTAATATCAGGAAGAGCTATATTGTTTTCCCATTTGCTGACTGCCTGAAAAGAAACACCTATACTCTCCGCTAATCGTTCTTGTGTTATACCTCGCTGTTTGCGTAGTTTTTTTATTTTATTTCCTATATTCATTGTTTGCCTCCTATATGAAATTAAGTGCGCTTGTCTTGAGCTCAATTAGAGTATAACATATGACCTTAATGCTATCAATAACTTGTAAAACGATATTTTTCAACTGTGGGTTGAATACTGTTTCTTTTGAGTTTTTAAATAAAAAAGTATTTACATAGAAAAAATTATTGACAAAACCTATCGCTTATGATATCATAAAGAAAATAATATAATATTGTCGTGTTAATCTAAAAGATATAGAGGTGCAAAATTAATTAGTATCGCAAGCAAAAGGTAAGGCAACCGCTTGTTCGAGAAAGGTAATTTTGCCGAAGTAGATGTAGGGTTGCCTTAACCTACTCTTACTGGGTCAATGTAATAAGATGCATTGGGCTGTCGCGTTTTATGTGCGATAGTCCAATGCTTTTTTTATTAACTGGAGGTGTTTTGTTCTATGTATTCCAATATGATCCTTTCTATTGCAATTCTTCTTTTGTTTTTTTCTTTAATTCTAATATTGATATTAATAGTAAAGTATATCAACAAGCGAGAGAAAGGAAGTTTGCAATTTCAAATTAAGTGTGGATTTTTAGAATTTAATGTGAACGCTTCAGGTGAAAAAGTTATCAAAAAACGAAAATAACTATTTTCATAATAAACATTACCATGCTTTTTTGTATTAACTATTAATAGAATATATAGAAAACCCATAAAAAAACACCCACCTTAAAAGTGGGCAAAAAAATAATTACTCAGTATGCTGTTGGTGGAGACGGAGAGGATCGAACTCTTGACCTCTTGAATGCCATTCAAGCGCTCTCCCGACACACGCAAAAACGCACCATAAAAACAGTGTATAGATTGTTCATTAGACAATTGTTCCAAATTAACAGTGTAATCTTTACATTGGATATTTAAGAAATTTCGTATAATCTATTAAAACACATAATGTAAGCCTTGTAACATTCCCTTCTGACAGTTTTTCAATAGATTCACAATAACAAAGAGGAGCTAAACAACTTTATAACAAATATTAAAGAATAATTATCAAACAAAGTCATCTTTATTACATTTTTTCGCAAACTAAGATGACTTTGTTTGTAAAAATAAAACACTACATATTTTGCAACTGTTCAAAGTGAGAATCCAAGAACTCTATTAAATCACAAAGAATTTGAGTTGCATTGCTTATTGCTAGACTATGGAATTTATCATCCTTTACATGGTTAGCATTGTCAGATATACCTCTAATAGTAAAAACACCATATTTAGTTTTATTTCTTTCATAATCTGCCAAGTATATTCCCGCGGCTTCCATTTCTATTCCATCAATTTTGTCATTAAATGTTAATATATCTTTTAATATTTGACTGTCGTCACAAGCGAAAACTGTATTATCAGAAATAACTTTGCTGTTTAACACCTTAAACTTAGTATGTTTTTCATTCATGCTGCGTACAAACAATTGCAGCAATCCAATATGATTGCCTGGAATATGGTATGTTGTTGCTCTTAATTGCATTTTATCATTTTTTTCTTTTTTCAGCGTTGCGTCAACAATTTCCGATGGAATAATTACATCTCCTAAATTAACTTCTCCGGGATTGCAAGTTCCCGCAATTCCAACAAAAATAACATAGTCCGGGTTAAAATGAACTAAGCTCGAATATGCATTTGCCGAAGAAGTATTTCCTTGTTCACTTTTAGTCAATATAATTTTATGTACCACACCAGATCGATTAATTGTCCCCACATCAATTAATCGATAGTTTTCAGTTTCATCAAACTGCGGTTTCAAATCAACATTAAAATTACTCTTTATAGCTTTTATTATACCCGCCTGCTCATTTTCTTTAGCGCAAATAAGCCCAATAGTTAATCCTTGTTGATGGGATTTTAAAATATCTTTTCCATCTTTAAGATACATAATATTAAACTCCTTTCTTGATAAATCAGCATATGACTTACTAGTTAATGTAGTTTTCTCTAACTGTTCAGTATATTCTTTTTTTAAAGATAGAGTAGTTTCTGATAAAATAATAAAATGACTATTCGTTTTTTCAAGTTCAGTTTTAAAATCATTATACCACCCCAAAAAATTCCTCGAGTTAGCAGATGTGGTACACGAGGTAAATCTATAAGGTGAACATGCACTATTGAGATCAAGAATAGTATATATGGATATCTCTTTTTGGATATTCAGCGTACACTCCAAATGCATAGCCAAAGCGACTAAAGCCTCATCGGATTTGTATCCACGTGTCATAATAAGCGTTTTATCTTCCCAACACTGAAAAATTAGTTCAACTTCATTATTTTTATTATTTAGCTTTTTCTGGCGTTCTTTAACTTTTTTTATGATATTGTCACACAAATACTTATTAACATTGTAACCACAAGAATCAATAACAATAATATTGGGATATTCTACCGGAGCTTCAATTTCCCCTCTATTGTTTATATATTTGCATCCAATTGCGGTGAATCTTTCAGCTCGCTGATTAATATTATCCAAATGCAAAAGTATGGCTTCAATATCAATAAATTCATCAGAAAGAACAGATCTAGCATATTCAAGAGCTTGTTGATAATCCAATATATTTTTTAATATCGAAAACTTTTCAAGACGTTCAATATACTTATTTATATCATCTTTAAGCTTTGTACCCTTTGCTACATTTTCAAGCAATTGATAGTTATATATGTTCTGAGTATTTACGTTAAATTTTATCAGTTTAAAATATGCTGAAATTGCTGTTTTCTTTTTTCTGTTATTGTATTCTTTTATAATAATACTTTTTTGCGTTTTATTTGTTAGCGATTTATCCTCAATTTCTTTTTGAAGATTGGAAAAGTAATCATAAACTACCGATTCACCAATATATTTATTAAAGATCATCAATTCAATGACCCGATATAAAAGTCCATATTGTAAAATAAAAACAGCAGCATAATTTATTAAACTATTTATTTCATTAGGAACTTCCTCTTTTACACTTGATAATTTTACTTTCCAGTATCGTTCGAATTCATCAAAGAAATGCTCTGTTTCAACATTTCCAGGATTACTATTTTTTACTCGTTCTATTATTTTTCGCGGCAAATCAGAAACATAACTTTCCCACTTCATATAACCACTATTTTGAGCTGTAAAAAGATTATTTTTTCTGAAAGCAACTATAGCATTCATAGCATGCGCCTTATTATAATTCTGTTGAATAACATGTTTATAAAAAGAAAAATTATCAAGGATAACTTGAACCTCCGCTAGCAAAGCAGGAATGATTTGATCATGACCAAAAGTAGCATTAAGCAAAACCAAGTCTGTTTCTGTAATTATTTTTTTATCATATAAATACCCGAGAACTTGAGCAATTCGTTTTGCTACTTTGCATCGTCCCGGTGCTTCTATGTTATTATGCTCCTGAACAAGTTTGTTCGCCATATCCTTTTCTATATGATATACAGACAAATCTTCACGAATACCTCTAGTTTCGGTTAAAAGTTTTTTTGAGACTAAAATATCTTTTAGCCATTTTTCTTTAGAATCCGACGTTAATATAGGTTTATAATTGTATATGTTTTTACTATTTCCTACCATTGCTGTTGTACCATGAAGATAATATGCAATTTTTATAAAATCTCGTTCTTGAGAATGAATAGTTTTATAATCATATTTTTCAAATATATTGTCATGAAGACCAAAACGTATAAATGTTGTTAATAATTTTTCCAACAAAAGTGCGGGAACAGAATCTCTAGAAGTTGTTTCAAGAAAACAATTTAACATATAAGTAATTTGTCTAGCTTCAACATCTGTAAATACAACATCTTCTCCATGTCTATATGCTCGCACAACTTTTTGTTTTTTCACATAAGTAATTGGAACTGCAATACCTGTATCAATAGCCAAATCAAGGAAGATGGAAACAATAAAAGAACTTTCATTAAAGTTATTAAGACAATTAACAAGATCTTTGTAGGTATAGCCTTTTTCAAGTCGCTCCATTATGTTAGCATATTGTTTCAAATTAAAAATTTCTTTACCGTGTTTTTTTGCTAATGTTCTAGCAGCGATTTCTTTGTTTCTATAAAGTTCCATAAACTTACTAGATAATACATCATATATAAATAACGAATTTTTTCTTTTATTATTAATTTCGTCATTAGAAGCCACGATATTTAATTTTGAGGAGGCTATAGTCAATGTCTTAATATAAGAAAAATGATTGTGAAATATATTATTAATAAGTTCTGCCACTTTAGGTGTAAAAATGTATTTCATTCTTCTTTCTATCGGAGAATATATAATGTTTTCACAAATATCTTTCCCGTTAAAATTCATCTCAAAAAAGAACAAACACATTAAAAAATGTGCCACTATAAATTGAACCAGTCTGAATTTAGACTCATATGTAGGCATTTCTTGTTCTATAATATGTCGTTCTGCCTCAGTTTCAAAAAAATGTTCTATTATTTGTTCAATATCGGTTATTGAGATTTCATTAAAAATTGCGAATGGCAAGAACAAAATACTGTTCTTAGTTGTTTTACGAATACGTTTTTTTATATATGTTCTTACTTTTAGTACACATACATTCTCTAAATTTATCCCCGTAAAAACCTCCAGATTTTTAAAAATATTTTTTGATGGAATAAAAGTTAAAGATTCATATTCACTTTTAATACTTTTAGGAGTAGTTTTACTACTAGCATAACTATTTGAAATGTGAGATGTTGAAGTAACATTGAAAACTGCCCACGATGAGTTTATCATTTGGTTCAATTTTGCTTCCTCAATTTTGTATTCTCCATATAGTGGAAAATCAATATCATAAGGTCTAGGTATAGTTGAAAGTGCTTTGACAATATCGTAACACATTTGCATACATTTTTCATTTGTATTATAGTAACAAGGTTTAGTCAAATATGACTGTCCATCTAAATCAGTTAACATATCAGGATTAAACCACTTTTCGTTTATAGACAAAACAAAGACTTTTACTCCACTAACACCTGATTTTTCTAGTTTGTTTATAACTTTTTTTAACGTTGTTCCTGAAACAAGCGCATCATCAATAACTGTAACACTTTTGCCTTCTAACCATGTTGTATTCATATCAAGAATTCTATCAGAAACAACAATACCATTTAGATGAGCTAGTTTAACTTCACATAAAAAGTCCACAAAACAAATTGCTTTTCTCGCCATAATTAAAAACACATCAGATTCTAAATCTTTTGATGAAATTTTTTTACCAAACTCTATTATATGTTTACGAGTCTCATCGTCAAAATTATTCAAAAAATCTATTGCTCTGTAGTCTGTTGCCATACTTAACGTCTCCTTTTACGGAAATAGTTTTAAAAACAAAACTTTAAGAATTTTAGGAGTGAAATAATGTTTAGTCAAAACTTCTTTGAAAAAATCAAAACACACAACCAAACCATTAATGTAATCAATTCAATTATACTTGATATTGAAAAAGATTTAATTGCATATGTAAAAAAGAATCCAGATATATGCCTATATTTTTATGACCCTACCGATATAGAAAACGATACCTTCTTTGAACTTTTATATCCCAAAATACAATTTCACTTTTTTCCATTTAAAACTACTTTTTATTATAATGATATTATAAATAGACTAAATGATGAAAGAATTACGTATTTAAACATTAAAAAAATAGTTGAAGATCTAATATTAGAATCAATTAGTTCTTTTTAAATCATTGATTATTTAACAACATTCCAACAATTGTATATTTAGAGAAACTTCTTGATTAAAACAACGATATATTATAGCATTGAGACAATGCTTTGCAATATTGGATTTGCTTTCTAAAAGATTTTTTCAGTCGACCTAAAAGTACTAATATAATTAACCATATCACAAACAAAACAAGAGTTACAATACAATTTACAAAAACGTTCTTTTTTTCGACAAAAACGCATAAATTTCGACTATTTTACAATCCACACATTCGACTAACCTCCTGTTATGCGGTAGAATAAAATTACTAAATAACAGGAGGTTTTTATTATGAGCAAAAAGATAAAAATTAAGTTCACGGATTTCGAGTGCAATTTACTTATCAATGGTATGAACGAGTTTCGCAATATGCTCTTGGCGAAGGATTTGCCAACTGAGGATGTTAATGAGCTGTTGTTGAAAATCATTGATAAAAGTGAAAAATAAGGAGGTCTTTCTATGTCACTACCCAAACACTACACCAACAAGCAAACCGGCATCCATTACACCCTTCACGGCGATTATTATTTGCCTGATTTAATGTTACCCGATTCAAAAGACAACCGCCATATCGGTAGATGGGGACAGCTTCACCTCAACTACCTCAAAAAGCACTGCAAATCAACCTATTACACCTATCTTATGAACGGCACACTACACGATTACCTTTGCAGTATAAATGACCAGGCGGAGGAAATGTTCAACCGCATAGTGTCACATATGGCAGAGGCTGACAGTACTGACGAAAATTTGAAAGCCACCGACCAAATGAAATGGATTGGCCTTATGAACAACTACCATAACTGCGCCGAAGAAGTAGTGCTTAACTCAATAATCTACACATAAGCAACAAGTGCAGTAGCCGAAACTACTGCACTTAACTTTTGTTCAGTTACAACCTGAGGTCGTCCTCTTTCCTCTGCTTCTTATCATTGATAAGCCAAGGCACGCCGAAGCCTATACCGCCACCAACGGCAAGACCGATGAGAATGAACAGCCACCAAAGAGGATTTTTCTTCTCCTTTTCATCTTCGGCTGTGGTGGCTACCTGTTCAACCTTTTCTTCAATGACCGTGCTGACGTCAACGGTTTTCTTGTATTCCTTGCCGTAGTCGTCCTCGTAGGTTATGGTGATTTTACCCGCAACCTCGCCGAGAGTGTCACTGTCAACTCGCAGATTAGCAGAGCTCTGGACATCCATTGCCGGTGCAATATTGCCCACAAAAACACTTCCGCCAGACTGCATTCCCTCTATATTAAAATCAAGTACGCAGTTATAGATATTACTCTTTCCTGTGTTCATCATGTTAATGGTAACAGTCTGTGTGTCACCCTGAATTACCTTTTTCGGAAGTATTGCACCGCTGTAAGAGAGCTTCACACTCTGCTTGACATCAATTCTCACCGTATCACTTGATGAGTAAGAGATGAAGTTTTTATCCTCGTACTCTGCCGTAATCTGAAGGTCGTGCTGACCGATAGTAGCGGTATTGATGGCATTCAGTTCAATCTCCCAAGTGTAGCTGCTGCCGGCATAAACACTATTTACATATTTAGTGGGCATTCCAACCGTCAGGATATCGCCGCTTTGATCAGTAAGACTTAATTTGATATTATAAAGGGCCTTTGTAGAGCTGTAATTCTTAAAGGTTACCTTCAGCACAGCTGTCGTGTCAGGTGTAAGACTATTTTCACTGAGTTCATAGGAAGTCACCATAAACCTCGGTGTTGAGTTATCCTCGGTGGTGGGCTCTTCTGTGGTTTCTTCCGAAGGCTTTTCTTCGGCAGTTTCAGGGGCGAGATATTCACTTTTGATATACCTTTCCTCTCCCTCATAAATTACCTTACTCCAATCGTCTGCTTCGCCGATACGGGTGATGCAGCTTCCCTTTTGCAATACTGTGATAATATCACAGTCAGTATTCGGTTCCGTTCTGATATTGACAGAATCTGTAGCATAAACAGTTTCTTTTTCATACTCTGCCGAAGCGGTGAGTGTAAAAGAGACCAGAAAGAGAAAACAAAGGATAATTGCAGTTATTTTTTTCATATTCGTCACCTCTTACAGCTCCCTGATATTTTCAACTATACTGTGCTTCAAAACTATCCTGATATTAACCTTAAGATTAATATAACAAGCTAAAGCAAGAATCGCAAAAACAAGGAATGCAGGCCATAGAGCAACAGGCCAATATTCACCAACTACCATTAAGCCTATAAGACGGTAAGAAGCAATATAAATAATCGTTCCTGCACCAAAACCACCCGCAAGAATATTTGCTATCTGCATCACATATGACAAAACAAGGTCTTTTTCTGATGCACCGACAGCACGTAAGGTTCCGATTGTTCTCTTGCCCTCACGGATCTGTGCACTTATAGAGTTATTTATCAAGGCAATTGAAACACATATAAAGACAAAAATCAGAGAAATTACTGATATAACTATTGTACGGAACTCACGTTTATGAGCTTCGTTCATAGCAAAGGCAGAGCCTACATATTTACCGGGAAACATTGCAGCAAGTTCAGCTTGCATCTGCTCATCTGTTTCTGCAGTACATTCTTCTTTTATCACAACATCAAATTTGTTGTAATTAAACTTTACACCGAACTTATCAAGTCCCTCCAAGGTTGTGTAAATAGAAAAGGTACCGTGTGAGCTTTTTTTACCGAGAATAGCTCCTATTTTAACTTCCTTATCTTCTCTTGTGATTTTTCCGTTTTCATCGGAATAAATCAGAGTAAGCTTCAGCATATCCCCGACCTTGAAAGGACTGTCCGCCTCAGCCTTTAAGTCTTTTAGTAAAGCCTTTTCATCGGGCGTACGAGTAACTGTGTCAGAAAGATTAGAAAGACTCCATGTTGTAATGTCACGGTTTATTGTATAAGAAAAACCTATTTTTTCAGGGGCATAGATAATAACCTCTTCACCGGTATTCAGTTTTTCATAATTTATTTCACCGTTAATAATGTCATCCTTATCAACATTCAAAATTTCTCTGCTTTGTGCGGTAAGATTTGTATTGTACAGTTCTTCGGTGGTAAATCCTGCAGCTTTCTTTGTGTAAGTATATTCAGGATTTTCTGCCGCCTGCATATATTCTTTTATATTTTCTTTGGTTACTTCGGGTAAGCTCGGAGGAACAAATGCTCCTCCTGTTTCCTGCTGTGCTTGTTGTGCTTTACTGTAAAGAACATCACGCAAATTTTCAAACCGTGAGCTTTGTCCCAGATGTGAAGCATATTCATTAATCTGCAGGTATTCAGGCACATCACCTTCAAAAACGATGTTGATATTAACGGACTTTACACCGTAAACATCATTAACCTGCGGCAAATCAAGTATTTCATATCTTGAGTTTTCCGTAAGCTCGGGAAAATTTTCTTTAATGTTTATAAAAGAATTACTTGAATATGAAGAACGATGATCCCGTATCTCATAATCATAATTGTATAAACTGCTCATATCGTAAACAGTAATAAGAAGAAAAGACATAGATGTACAGCTGATAACGATTGAGCAAGCAATAATTATACATACACATATCTGTCTGCCCTTTGAGAAGGCAAGCTTTCTTTTTGCAAGAAGGCGGGAAACATTGAAAATTTGCTGACTTTTTATTTTTTTGTTTTTCATTTTCCGCATTAATTCAACATTTCTTATTGCCTGCATAGGCGGTAATTTTGAAATACTTAAAAGAGGAATGAGAGCTGAAAGCATAACACAAGCTATACCGAAAAATGCACCAAGCATAAGAACTGTCACATCAGGCTTGAAAACAAATCCGTCCCCCATAAGAAAGGCGAAAAGCTTAACCGACACAAAGGAAACGCCAATGCTTACAGGTGCAGTAAGGATACAGATAATAAATGCTTCCCTTCCGAATATATTTATTATCTGTCTTCTTGTAGCACCTACAGCCTTGAGCATTCCTATCTGCGTTTTTCTCTCTTTGAGATTTGAGCTAAAAGCATTGACAATGCCAAAGCAAGCCATAAATGCAAGAAGTATTGAAAGAAAAGCAGAGGTTGTAGTGTTTTCGGCAATACTTGAATATGCGTCAGCAATACTTGTGGAATACATAGTAACAGTATCTATTGTGTCATCATTACTGATATTCTGCACAAACCAATGTCCGGAAGTCGGGTATCTGCTTATAAATGCAACTAAAGCTTCTTTACCGCCAAGCTCTATAGCGGTGTCAGTCATTACAAAAGCCGCAGGGATGAAAGCCGCCTTACCAACAGCCCCATCATAGAAATGCTCTATATAGGATTTCTTGTCAGCCATAATACCGACAAGGGTGTATGTTTTTTCCTTTTCTTCAGAAAGTAATTCATCGCCGTTACAGACCAGAGTTTTTAGTGCTATTTTGTCGCCTATTTCTGCATCAATTTTCATTCTTTGAAGGGCGTTCTTTTCAAAAATAATTTCATCCTCATTTTCGGGCATTCTGCCAACAATTATCTGGGGATAATAAAGCTCTGTAGCTTTCTCATCAAGCCAGCCTATCATAGTGCCGTAAGTTTCATCCGTTTTTTCGTTCCAGCCATACGCAAAAACATGTGCATAGCCGATTTCTCCGCTGATTTCACCGTTATTAACAGCCGGAGAAAAATCATAATTCTGTGCATTGACTACAATTATTTCCTGCTTTCCCTGTCGTCTGAACCTTACTTCCTCTTGCGAGGATCTCATACATGAAATAAAAAAAGGCACTCCCGACGAAAACACCATAGCAAGTATTATACCGAAGATGAGAATAGTATATTGCTTTCGCCTTTGCTTCAGGTTACCAAAAGCCAAGGTGTTGATTGTAAGTTTTCTTTTCATTACTGCCACCTCCCTGACTTATACAGAGGGTGCGGGCTTGGTATCTTTGACTATCTTGCCGTCCTCAATGGTAAGAATTCTCTCCGCCTGCTCCGCAACATGAAGGTCATGAGTTACAAGAATAAGGGTAACGCCGAGCTGCTTACTGACATATTTAAGAAGCGACAGCACCTCACGGCCACTCTTGCCGTCAAGATTACCCGTAGGCTCATCGGCAAAAAGAATAGCAGGTCTGTTGGCAAGGGCTCTTGCGATGGCGATTCTCTGCTGCTGACCGCCTGAAAGTGCAGAGGGAAGATGCTCTAATCTGTCACGGATGCCGAGCATATCAATAACCTTGTTAAGATACTCATCGTCAGGCTTTTTGCCGTCAAGCATAACGGGAAGCAGAATGTTTTCGTACCCCGTCAGCTCCTGAACAAGGTTGTACGCCTGAAAAACGAAGCCAAAACGACGGCGGCGAAGAATAGACAGCTGATTGTCGTTATATGACGAGAGTGACTTTCCGCCGTAGTAAACGTGACCGCTTGTAGGGTTTTCGAGTGAAGAAAGCACGTGAAGAAAGGTTGACTTACCTGAGCCTGAGGGACCCGTGATAGCACAGAACTCTCCTTGCTCAAAGCTGACTGTTACATCATCAACGGCTTTAACCACATTTTCACCGCTTAAGTATTCTTTGGTGAGATTTTTGCATTCTATAATGTTCATGATAACACTCCTTTTGATTTTGTAACTTTATCATACACGGTCAACCTTACGATTAGGTGACTTTTACCTTAAGATTTCGTAAGATAAGAAAATCGGGCACAGGTAAACTGTACCCGATTGTTGTTTATAGTTTAAGATTAGCATCGATTATTGGGAAACACATAGCCACACGAAGACCTTTTTCGCTGTTCTCGGCTGTGATAGTGCCGTGATGCTTTTCAACTATTGCCTTTGTGATAGAAAGGCCTATTCCTGCACTGTCGGGCGACGCATTTTCTGTGCGGTGAAATCTTCTGAAAAGCATAGGCAGTTTATTTTCGGGTACGCCGCCACCGTTATCTTCAATAATCATGCTGACACTTTTCTCGGCTTGATCAATGACAATATCCACATTGCCGTCAGCTTTTGTATGCTCACAGGCATTCTTTATAATATTTCCCAATGCTTCACGAAGCCAGATCTTATCTGTACGAAGAGACCCGCTACCCTTAACAGATATAATTTTCGTAGGGAAGAGAGCAGAAAACTCTGCCTTGAGGTCAAGTAAAAGATCATGAAGCTGAGTTTCTTCAAAGTTCATCACGTAGGTATCGCTGCGGATTTTTTCAAGTTTGAGCACGTTATAGATAAGTTTTTCCATTTTGCTGATAAGTACAAGCTCTTTTTCAGTATAACTGCTTGGCGTTGTGCTATGCTCCATTTCACAGTAAAGGCGAAGTCCTGCAAGAGGTGTTTTCAGCTGATGCGAAATATCGGAGATAAACTCGGTGTTATTCTTTGCTTCGAGTTTGGTGTACTCACGCTCCTGAACGAGTCTTGTTTCAAGCTCACAGACGATACTTTGCAGGTGAGCAAAATCTCCGTCAGAGGTAGAAAGCTCGGTCATAGAGCCGTCTTTGATGAATTGTTCTATACTCTGTGTCAAGGCACGGGTTTTCTTTTTATTTATGATATGAATTGCAAGCAATACCACACACAATACCGTCATAACAATGAGGGCGACAATGAGAAAAATATCTTTCATCTTATTCCTCCCATCTGTAACCGGCACCACGAATGGTTGCGATATGGTCAGCCCCTATCTTGTCACGAAGGCGGCTGATGTGCACCGAAAGAGTGTTATCATCAATAAAGTTGCCGTCGCTATCCCATATTCGCTGCAAAAGTGAAGCACGGGTAACGATAACTCCGTTATTCTGAATAAGAGCAGAGAGAATCTGAAACTCAGTTGGTGTAATAAAGATAGTTTCTCCGTTTTTCTTCACTGTCATATTTGAAATATCAATCAAAATATCACCGAACTGATAGGTTGTGGTGGCAGTCTTTCTGCGAAGAAGAGCACGGATACGGGAAAGAAGTTCAAGAAGCCTGAAGGGCTTGGTTACATAGTCATCTGCCCCTGCATCAAGACCACGGACAATCTGAAATTCTTCATCGCAGGCGGTAAGGAAAAGTATAGGCACATCTGCACCTGTAGAGCGAATGAAAGAGCAAAGGTCAAGACCGTTTCCGTCAGGAAGCATAACATCAAGAATAACAAGGCCAAAGCTGTCCTCAGTGAAAAGCTTTCTACATTCCTTACAGTTGCACACTGAAACAGGCTCGTAGCCTTCTTTGGTAAGAAGCTCACACAAGCCTTCGCGAAGATATACATCGTCTTCAACGAGGAGTATTTTAGCTTTCATCTTTTCACCGCCCCTTGAGGTTAGTCTGATTATATTATACAGATTAAATGTGCTGATTTCAATGCGAGGAATCTTAAGATTTTGTAAGATTAGGCTTGGCAGTTTTGCTGTAAAATTGGCAGGTGAATTTGGATATTTCGACAAAATTCAATATTTTTGTGTTACTTTTTCCCTTTTGCGACACTTAATAAGTATAAGAGAAATATGCAAAGGAAGCAATTATGAAAGCAAAAGAAATCAAGCAGACAAAAACAAAAGGAGAAATAGTCGAAATCCTGAACAACAACGGATTATCATATTTTCCTACAACATATCGTGGTTGCGAGGGATTTTTTATTCCCGTAAGCGACAAAGGAAATTGTCACACTTATCTGGGGGTATCCGTTACTATGTGTAACAAGGATATTTGCAGAGTCTATCCCCACGAAATACTTTACATAGCAATTGAAGACAGAAAATCTGTGTTGTACTTAAAGGACAAAAAAATTGAAACACACTACTCTATGGAGCACTGGAAAGATGTTCTTGATGAAAAATCCTTTGCTCAGCCTCATTACAGTTATTTAGTGAATCTAAACTATGTAGAAGAAGTGACAAAGGATTTTGTAACTCTCAGATGTGGAGAGAAAGAGTATAAGGTTTATACCTCAATGCGGAAGATTGGTGCGTTTAAGAAGGCCGTGGCGGAGTTTGATAGCAAAGTAAAATGATACGAAATACAAACATTTTTGTCTAAAAAATAAGCGTTTTTGTTTACTGTATTGCTATACAGTATATATTATCTTATCATCAAATTAGCTAGGTCTATTTGAATATTTGTATATAAAGGAGAGTAAAAAAATGGAACAAAACACAATAGCAATAATTTGGGATTTTGACAAAACTTTAATTGATGGATATATGCAGGATCCTATTTTCAAAAAATATAACATTGATGGAAATACTTTTTGGAAAGAAGTAAACGCTCTTCCTGATGCATATTTGTCTCAGGGTATAAAAGTTAACAAAGACACTATATATCTTAATCATATGCTCACTTGTGTTTCGCAAGGCATGTTTGAGGGGCTTAATAATAAAATGTTGCAAGATCTTGGAAAAGAGCTTGTTTTTTATCCGGGCGTTCCGGAAATTTTTGCATCTTTAAAAGAACTTGTTGCAGAAGAAAAATATCAAAAGTATGGAATTCATGTTGAACATTACATAATCAGTACAGGATTAACCTCAATGATTAAGGGGTCTAAAATTAATGAATTCGTAGAAGATATTTGGGGTTGTGAATTTATAGAAAATCCCATATTATCCAAAATGGTTCCTGCTACAAGCGTAGAAGAATCTAATGTAATAAGACAAACTGGATATTTAATTGATAATACATCTAAAACAAGAGCAATTTTTGAAATTAACAAAGGTGCAAACAAATATGATTATATTGATGTAAACAGTAGTATGAGCAAGGATGATAGAAGAGTGCCTTTCGAACATATGATTTATATAGCCGACGGTCCAAGCGATGTTCCTGTTTTTTCAGTTTTACAACAATATGGAGGAAAAACATTTGCAATATATCCTGCTGGCGATCAAAAAGCTTTTGCTCAAGTAGATTCATTAAGTAAAGATCGTCGAATAGATATGTATGCTGAAGCAAATTATTCAAAGGGAACCACTGCATATATGTGGCTTACAACAAAAACATTAGAAATAGCGGATTCTATTTATCAATTGAGAGAAGAAGAAATAAAATCTGCAGTAAAACCATCGCCCAAACATCTAGTTTGATAATTATTATATTAAATTTTTCAAATTTGCAAAAAACTATTGACAAGTATGCATCAGTTCTGTATACTTAAGGCACAATTTAATACAAATAACTTTGTAGCGCGTAAGCGGAGCAATATTTATTGACTACCCAAGCACCGTATGAAGATAAGAACAGAGGCAATCTGTACTTATTTCAGCGGTGTTTTTTTGTTTTCTCTTACGTGATACCGACGCTTAAAGTCCTTTCCTCTGTTCATCAGGAAAGGACTTTTTTTATTGTGCAATTTTAACGAAAATAAAAAAGTTTCAGAAAAAGTCGTTTTTTCAGGCTTTCAAAACGCCTACCAAGTGAAGGGTGTTTTTGTGCAACGATACAAAATTTCAATTTTTCGAAAAAAGTTTTGAAAAAACGTACAAAAATCGGCGTTTTAAAAGTCACCCATTGAGGGATGTTTTTCTCTCGTGCACCTTGACAACTGAATGACCGTCCGAAAGTGATATGACTTTGCAAAGACCGTGGGGTCCCCGAAAAGCATTTGCTTTTTGGGGAGAGGAGGAGCAACGAAGTGAAAAAGATTTTCGTGTTTACACGGAAACGATTGATACGGAGTATGTGACGACGAGAGCGAGGCAACGCTGCGGTGAGATTCCGGGGCAGGAACTATTTCGGGTGAAACGGCAAAAAGAGGCTTTTGATATGTATTTAATGAAATTACCCTACCAACGAAACAAAACACATTACAGACGAAAAAATCATTAAAAATCAACCCGAAAAGCTACAGAAAAAAGGAGTGTGATAGTTATTCCTAGAATGACAAAAAGTAAAAAATCAGAATGGAGCCTTTTCCTGAATGAACGAAACAGAATATGTTATAACGAGCTTTGCAGAAAATGTGTTAACAGCTGCAAGCAGAGTTTCAGAGCTGTGGTTATATCCTGCAACTATGTATCAAAAAGGAGCGTGAAAGATAGTGGATAATGAATCCTTCTTCAAAATGCCGAAGGTGTTATTTACGGATAAATACAAAGGCCTATCTGTGGAAGCAAAGCTGCTTTACGGCTTAATGCTCGACAGGATGCAGTTATCAGCAATAAACGGTTGGTGTGATAAAAACGGCGAGGTCTTTATCTTTTATACCATTGCCGAAACAAGTGAAAAACTCGGTTGTGGACACGATAAAGCAACAAGGCTACAGCGTGAGCTTGAAAAACATAATCTGCTCCGCCGTAAATATCAAGGCAAAGGTAAGCCTGCAAAGCTGTATGTTTTAACTGTGCCGAAAATAAGCACTGAGCCTCCGTAAAACTCGCAAGTATTAAGACTGAGTAGAGTAAGACTGAAAGTTATATACTAGCCGAAAAAAGAAAATATATCTTTAATTTAATTAGTAGTAACTTTAAGTATATAAGGCGGTTTGGTTGAATGCGAAATGCTGATAAAACAATGCATTTCTTTTTCGGCTCGTAAAATATCGAATAGAAATTGATTGAATAATGTCTGCATTGTTATGTAGATTTCCACTTTGAAAAAGTATATTTTCAACGGTCTGAACCGAGTAAAATTGGTTGAAAAACGGCACTCTTGAAAAAATAAACATTTTCAAAGGAATACAAATCGCAATTTGGCAAATCAGACGATAGATATCTAAAAGATGTGCAGTACCCCGTCAGCGAAATTTCCATTAAAATTTGGTGCATTCTGCCCGTATTACTAAGGGCAAAATGCACTCAAAAATGGCTTTGTTGAAAAAATATAAAATTTTCAAAGTAATGAATTTTCACTAATGTTTCACTATTTTTCATTATGGGGCGGTTTTGACAAAAAGAAACTGCCCTCACAGATGTGAGAGGCAGTAACCATTGATTTTTAATATCTCGCTACTTATCTTGTTTTAACTCACAAAATAAAGAATAAACATCTCCGCAAATCATAGCATCAAAATAATCTTTTAACTCCAATATAGCCTTCCATTTATTTGCGGTAGTATCTTTAAAGCCGAATTTTAGAACACTGTTTACCATTTTCTTTTCGGCATAGCAATAGCCGTTTGCTAATGATAAAGCATCACACAACTGAATCAGCTTATCATAGTCATCGTATGTAACATTATCAAGATAGTTTCTTATAAACTGTTTTACATCTGTAGAGCAATCCCATGAATCGTAAATAGCATCAACATCCTTATATTGGAAAGTATGTGTCATACAAATTCTTGCACCATCTTCAAACCCAATACTTGTTAAATAATTGTAGCCTTCCAAAGCATGACGGGCTTGCATTGTGCCGTTTCTTCTTCCTATATCGTGTAGAAGTCCGATAATGTAAGCCTTTTCACTATCCATATTTGCTTTGCTTGCAATCTTCTCTGCCAAGTGAGCAACATTATACGAATGACTAATCCATACACCGTCATTTAACTCTTTTGCTTCTACTATCAGTTTTTCAGCATACTGTCTGTTCATATTAAACCTCTTTTTCTAATGTGCCGACATAAGCAACTGTTTGGTTCTCAATTTTCACAATGCCGTCAGTTTCAAACTCATCAAAAATCTTTTCTATTTCTTCTATGTACAAATTAAAATTACTATCGCCTTTTTTCAGAGAATATGAGCCTGAAAGACTACGATTTATAAACTTTTCTCTGTCAAAATATAAAGGATTGTCAAAAGTTATATATTCATAATTGTTATTAAAGAAATCTTTAATACGATCATCATGTGGTTTTGTGCCACCACTGAAACCTTTGAACTCAGGGCAATATTTAGAATAAACTCTATGTAATTCCTGATTTATCAAAGCTTCATTATTTCTGGTGTTCCAAATTAGAAACGCTTTTCCGTTTGGCTTGATTATACGAGAACATTCTGCTTTAAAACTTTTTGTATCAAACCAATGAAATGCCTGTGCAGTAGTTATAAAGTCAACGGACTTATCAGGGAGCATTGTGTTCTCGGCACTACCTGCAACAGATTTGAAATTAGGATATTCACATAATTCTTTTTCAGCCACAAGTCGCATATCAGTGTTCGGCTCGACACAAATAACATTGCTACCTTTATCAAGAAGCTGTTTTGCAAACTTGCCTGTACCTGAGCCAATATCGGCAACAACAGATGAAGCAGAAAAGCCGTATTTACCAAATAAGCATTCAATAAATTCTGAAGCATAACTTGGTCTACTTTGTGTGTATTCATTTGCAATGCCATTGAATTTTTTTGTAGTATCCATAATTTCACCTACCATACAGTTATTGAATCGATTATACCACATACCAACCAAATAAATCAACCTGAATACATATCCTCGTGTAAACACAAGGATTTATAAATGCGAAATTTTTAAGTAAAGGAAGTGAAAAAATGCTTTAGTAAAATGTAAAACAACTTTTCAAAAATCAAAAATTAAAATCTAAGGAAAGGAAAAAGAAATTATGTCTAACGAAAAAAATGAATATCTTAATCTTGATTTACTTCATCCGTTTGAAAACAATCCGTTTCAGAGTGTGGATGAAAGTGAATACGATGAGCTTCGTGACAGCATTATGGAGTTCGGAATTATCACACCACTCATTGTTAATAAGTCGGAAAACGGTTACGAAATAATCTCCGGTCACAGACGATGGCAGATTGCAAAGGAATTAAATCTTGAAAGTGTTCCCGTTTATGTAAGAGAATTTTCAAAAGAGGAAGCAGTAATAAATTTTGTTGATTGTAATCTCAGCCGAGAAAAAATCTTACCGAGCGAAAAAGCCCGTGCTTACAAAATGAAACACGATGCAATAAAAAAACAAGGTGCAAGAACTGATTTAACTTCGTCACAAGTTGGGACGAAGTTCCGTAGCGATGAAATGCTCGCAGAAACAATGCCCGATTCCCGAATGCAGATTCAAAGATATATACGATTGAACAATTTACAACCTGCACTTCTTGATATGGTGGATGAAAAAAGAATTTCTTTTACACCTGCAGTTGAACTTTCATATTTAACAGAAGAGGAACAGTGTAACTTAATTGAAACTATTGACAGTGAAGATTGCACTCCGTCACTTTCACAGGCACAGCGTATGCATAAGTTAAGTGATGAGAAAAAACTCACTATGGATGTAATCTTTGAAATAATGCAGGAGCAAAAAGCTAATCAAAAGGAGTATGTAAAAATTCCTGTTGAAACTTTTAAGAAATATTTCAAGAAAGATATGCCGCCTAAAAAGATGGAAGAGATAACGGAAAAAGCTCTTGCCCGTTATGCAATGGTGCTTCAAAAACAACGTCAGTGGGAGCGATAAAAAGTGTGGGATAAGTCTTAACAAGCACTGAATTTGTGTCCACACATTTGCTTGTTGCGACTTTTTTTGCTGCGGCAAAGTCTTAACAAGCATTGAATTCGTACGGACACAAATCCCTCTTGTTAAGGGTTTAACCCCTAACACCCCCGACAGAAATAAAAAATAAGGAGATGTATATTATTAGAATTATAAAGGTTATAAAAAATGAGATAGCAAAAATAAAAGAGTTTCTCGAATTTATTTTAACAGATATTCATGGAGAATGTGTTTTAAATATTAAAGGTTATGAAGTTATTGCAACATTCACCGAAAAGCCTAACCAAGAAATATTTTTTCGAATAAAAGAAATTCTTCTTGGTGATTCGCACATTCGACAAAGTGACGCCCCTGATATTAAACTAAAGAAAAATATCAAGGAGGCGGTTTAATGTCAAAACGTGTGTGCTGCCTGTACCGAGTTTCAACAGGTAAGCAGGTTGATTATGACAGCAACAATGAAGCAGATATCCCGATGCAAAGAAAGGCTTGTCATAAATTTGCAAGTGAAATGGGTTGGGATATTGTTCACGAAGAACAGGAAGATGGTGTTTCCGGTCATAAGGTGCGAGCTGAAAACCGAGATAAAATTCAAATTATAAAGGACCTTGCGAGAAAGAATAAGTTTGATATTCTTCTTGTATTTATGTTTGACCGAATAGGCAGAATCGCAGATGAAACTCCGTTTGTTGTTGAGTGGTTTGTTAAAAATGGAATTGAGGTATGGAGTACACAAGAGGGCGAACAAAGATTTGATAATCACATTGACAAGCTCTTGAACTATATCCGTTTCTGGCAGGCTGACGGCGAAAGCGAGAAAACATCAGTACGAACAAAAACAAGTCTTGGTCAGTTGGTTGAGTCAGGTCATTTCAAGGGCGGCGTTGCCGCCTTTGGATATGACCTTGTGAAGAGCGGCAGAGTTAACAAAAGAAAGCACGAGCTTTATGATTTGCAGGTTAATCCCGATGAAGCTATTGTTGTAAAAATTATCTTTGATAAATACACCCAAGAAGGCTATGGTGCTCACAGAATTACAACTTGGTTGAACAACAACGGTTACAGGGCAAGAACGGGCAAAATGTGGCACGAAGCTACCATAAGAGGTATTCTTTGTAACCTTACCTATACAGGTGTGCTTCGCAGCGGTGATGCTCGTTCAGAGGTTATACCTGAACTACAAATAATTTCACCTGAACAGTTTGAAAGAGCAAGAAAGATAATGCAAGAGCGTTCGGACAGGAAGAAAGAAAACCCCACCGTACCGCTAAACACAAAAGGGAAATCCCTTATCTCCGGTAAGGTTTACTGTGGACATTGCGGATCAAGGCTCAATCTTACAACAAGCGGAAGATACCGCACAAGAAAAGACGGCTCTGTTGATACAACAAAACGCATCAGATATGCCTGCTACGGAAAAAGCAGAAAGCAAACTGAATGTGACGGTCAATCAGGTTATACACTTCACATTCTTGATGATTTGATTGATGAAATTGTCCGTGACATTTTCAGTAAAATGAAAGGTGTATCAAAAAGTGACATAATCAAGCTCCGTTATGCTGGTGAGCTCGAAGTAAGAAAAGCAAGGCTCAATATGTTAAAAGCAGATTACTCCAAAGAATTTGAAAACCTCACGATACTGAAATCCGAGGTTATAAAAGCAATCAAGGGTGAAAGTTCTTTCTCGGCTGATACTCTTTCGGAGCTGATTGCAGAATCAGAGAAAGAATGCAGAAGGCTTTTGGATTTGTGCACTGATGCAGAAAAAGATGTTGCAGACGGTGAAAGTGTTCTCAAAAACTTATCTGACAGCTTTGATGAACTGATTTCTTGGGCAGAGCTTTATGATGAAGCGAGCTTTGAAAAGAAGAAAATGATAGTAAATTGCTTAATTAAGCGGGTTGAGGTCAGCAGAGGTTATAAACTGAAAGTTGAGTTTAATATTGACTTTGAGCAGTTTATGGTTGGTATTGATAAGGTGGCATAAAAATATAATGCCACTCGGAAAGTGACAAAAATATTAGTTAGCGGACAATAGAAGAACAATATTCAAGGTATTCGAGCATTACTCCATACAGATTTTTTGATATTGAAAGTTGCCTCAATATTATTATACGGAAATAATTTTATTGTTGGTATTCATAATCAGTGTCAGATGATCATCATAACCATTTACTAAAATATTCCTTATCTTAATCACTTCTGAAATATTTTAAATTTCTATGCACAAACAGATGTTTGTGAGAAAATTGCCATTCTGATAATAAAAATGCAAAGGATCCGTATTAAAACATCCGTTTTCGATGTTTTAATACGGATCCAAAATTGGTATGCAGCAAACAAAGAATAAGCATTTTCTCAGTACTGAAAAACAGAATGGTTGACTGAAATATGTAAAACACATTTCCATTCAAATTTGATTTCCAATGTCTATGGAATGCATAGGATTATATTTTTTTCATTTGCTTTTTTTGTTCGTCTTTTATCCTTATGCTAATTTTATGATGTTGATCTAACTCACACCAATTAGTTTGGGGTTGAAAGGCTATAGTGATCTTTATGCGATTATTCAACTTTCGCTGTATACTTTTGCTTTTATTATTATAGTGTTTTTTATAGACGAAGTATTTCATATATTTATCCCTTCATTAAATTATATGCTCATAATTAAATTATATACTCATAATTTGAATCTAGCGTCGCTAACTAGTCTGTTTGTTGTGACTTTGCAGTGTTTTCTGATAATATTTTATTATATTTTTCGTTTAACTCTGTATATGCATTTAGCAATTCGTTATAGTCACTTATGTTTTGATTGTAATCTTCTACTAACTTGCTGTACTCCTCAAATTGCTCAGCAGAAGATTCTTCCCTAAGGTTGGAAAGAAGAGAAATATAACTCAAAAAACTTTTAGTCATTTCTTCTACTTGCAAAGATGTTTCTAAATATGAAATTATACCATTGAAAACATTTTCAATAAAATCTTTAATGTCTTCATCAGTTTTTCCAATCACACCTTTGTTCTGAAAATCAATTTGTATAACGCTATACGTTACATGTTGTTGTTTTCTTGCATCGTTGTTTACATCTGCACATAATTGACCTTCAAAATCTTCCTCGACAAAAAACAAAGGTATACCAATATATTGGCATATTTTTTCTTCTCGAGTTTTTGTTGATTCGTGGAACAAAAATTTTTCCTGTATAATCTTTTTCCCTGTTAACACTTCTGTTTCAGTTTTATTGCTTGAGAAAAAATGGATGTAAAAATGCTTTTTTCTTCGCTCGTTGTTTGAGTCATCTTTTATTGATTGATAGTACTCAAAACAATGTTCTTGATTGAAAGATGTTGATGAGGAACCATATTTGTTATAACAAGCTATCATTTTTGTCCACTCTTTTTTTTGATTAAAAGTACTACACTCATCCTTTAAAGGACATTTTTTGGGACAACTCTTTCCTTTTATATTCTGAAAACGCTTGTAAACTGTAACTTGATGCTCGGTGTATCCAGTAACATCCTTGATAATGTTATACATTGTTTCACACGCAATCTCGGCAGCTGTCTCAAAACGAAAATAATACTCTTCTAATTCCTTTCCCACCCTTTTTTTCTTGATAATAAAATTAATAATATTCGGCAAATTTTTTCTTGTAGAAAAAATTTTTCCAGCTGTATTTTGATGAACATTTCTGGTTCGATTTAAAGATGCAGAAAAAAATTTATACAATTTATTTTTACCATTTATATACTCGTTACAAAACATATTTATAATTACACCAAGCATCCATAACAACACTATTTTATTGATCTGTGAGTTGTAACAATCTATAAGGTATGGAGAAATGATTGTGATTATAACTGTAAAAAGTGGAGATGCAAATATTTTAGCTACACCTAACAAAAATTTTTTTATTCTTTGGCTTTTTATTCGTTGTCTCAAAAAGGAAATAATGTAGAAATATGCGTATAAGATTTTATTTTTACACAGAAAAAAGATAATACACAATAATATTATAATGACAATATTGTAAGGTTGAGACAATACATTCCACAACCATGCACCAATAATATCAAAAACTGAAGATTCACTACTATTCAACATATATATCCTCCTAAAAATAGAATATATGCACAAAGATTAATTGCTTGAAATGTTTTTAGATCATTAATTTCTTTATTATAAGGCTGAATGATTTTAAGTATATTTTAAAATAAATAAGCACATAGTTTGAATAATTTGGTCATAAATTTTAGCCCATTTAAAAATTATTTTACATTGAATTTTAAAACAACAAACACTAAAATTGCAATGCTTTTACAAAAAAGCGTTGATTTTCGACAAAAACGCTTAATTTTTGACTAATAAAATTACATTAAGGCTTGTGCGCCACAAAATTAAAACCTCTTTTTATTTGAGATAAGGAGACTAAATATTTTATTCGGTGTTCTCACTTTGCAAAATTTTATAAACAAGTATCAGCTATGTTCTCTCAACTTGTAAAACATATGAAGGTTAATAAATAAATCACAGAACAACTAAAATCAGACGATCAGGTGTGCTTCGAAAACAAGAAAACAATTGTAAACTGTCTAATTTAACGGATAGATGTTTGAAGAAGATACAAACTAAACATTGCGCTTGATATTTACTTTAAGCCGTTTTGTGTGTGCATAGATAAGGTGGGGAAAAATAAAAGTCCACTCGAAAGTGGACAAAAAAATAATTGTTCGATGTACTATGGTGGAGACGGAGAGGATCGAACTCTTGACCTCTTGAATGCCATTCAAGCGCTCTCCCAGCTGAGCTACGCCCCCATATGGGCGTACATCGAACAATTTATTTATTAAGTTTTTTCGGGGTGTGTTTCTGAGTGCCTTGGGCTCCCAGCTGAGCTACGCCCCCGGATTTATGCTTTGTTCAGATGAAAGTCAGATTAACAACTCTCCCTGACCTGCTACTTATGAAATTATACACAAATTAAGGAGAGTTGTCAATATTTAATTTACAATATTATGGGCTCTTTTATAAAGCCTTTTTCGGGATTAAGCTTATAGGAAAATATATCTGTTCCGTTTCCGTTTTCATTTCTGAATTCTTCCGAAAACAAGAAATTATCGTTGCCGAGATATATCATACCTGTACTGCCATAGGGAAAATCACAGCCGCTGATTCCGAAACGGCTTTTGAAGAAACCGAATTTTTTCAGAGGCAAAAGCTTACCTGTTTCGTTAAGTCCTCTGAGGACAGAAATCTGTTCAGGTCGGCTGATATCTGTTGCATACATCAGATAATTTGGGAATCTGAGTTTTCGTCCCTTATAAACAGCAGCAAACAGGCAATTATTTTCTTTATCATATTCAAGATTCTGAATACCGTATGTTGTATTTCCCGTATATATAAAGTATTTGTTTTCGGGAGTTTCGGGACCGTAGGTATGCATATTATTCAGGTTCAAAAAATGCTCATATTGCTTCAGTGTCTCAGGGTTGTATTGAAGCAGTATCTGATGATTATTATCTTTTCTCTTTGTATCGCCGTAGATTCCGTAAGCAACGTAAAGATAATTTCCTTCATTTTCTCCGGGCTTTGGTGCAAATGTTATTCCGTCAATTCCGCTGCAGCCGTATTTGTGACCTTTCGCACTGTAATCGGCAGCAACCTCTTTGAGATATACAGAGGTCATTATCCTGTCTTTTTCTGCATCCATATCAGGCTCGGTAATCTTATTTACATCAAAAATTGCAATATAAAATCCGTCATCATATTCAGCATCGCTGTTGATGGCTTTTTTAATTCCGTTACCGATACTGTCATTTTTATATTCAAGCGAGCCATATACCCTGCCGTCCTGATAATTATAAGCCAGACAGCCGAGATGACCTGCAATTCCGTTTACGCTTCCGATAATATTTCCCTGCAGGTCAGTCTTTACAAGACAGGTAGTAAAGGAAAAATACATATATTTTCTGGCACTGTCAATCGCAATACCCTGCACATGACAATCATAGGCACCGTTTATTCTGAGATGAGAAAATGTTTTCATATCAATCAATATAAATATCTCTCAATGTCGAAACGTCGGAAGCTATCTGAATTTTACCGTTTATAAGTCCCTCGCAATCTCTGTGGATATGACCGGTAATGAGAGCTTTTACGGCTTCGCAATTAACAATATATTCAAACGCCTCAGCTGTTATTTTATCCTGCTTCTGTTGTTCATACCTGTCCGCGGAATAATCCCTCATAAGCTCATCAGGAACCGACATAAGATATGCCGGCACACTCTCCCCTTCTCTTACTGCATCATAAAATCCGCGGGAATACAGAGGGGTATGCATACAAAGAATAACCGGAAGCCCCTTGCTGCATTCCTTTTTCAGAAACTCGAGCTGTTCTTCATCAATAAGGTAATAAGAATTATCAATAGCTACAAACAAAACCCCGTTGATTTCACGTGAAGAATATCTGATATTATTCTTGAATACAGTCTGAACCTTCGGAAGGCTTCTGTTACGGTAAGCAGCATCTTCCTTCTCTTCTCCCAGATAAAGACTGAATTCATGATTACCTGCAGACATAAATATATCTACACTGTCAGTAAATTCCTTTGCTTTTTCAAGATTAAGCTCAGATACAAAGTCAATAAGGTCACCCGTGTAAATTACGGTTTTATTTTCCGATATTGATTTCTCTTTTATAAACTGTAGATTTTTTACAGCTTCGGGAAAACAAGCAGTTCTGCTTTGAGCAAGACTGACTTTTCGTTCACCATCGCGCTCATCAGCGTAAGTGATATGAGTATCACTTGCATGAAGAACAGAAAAAGGCTTTTCTATACCGATATGTATGTGATTATTTATAAGCTTCATATCAGACTGTCACCCCTGTCTTGTTTTTTTCTGTTGTAAAGCATATTTGCCAACACAAGCGCTGTTATACCGGCAAAAATTTTTGAAACGATCATTGGTAATATATACTTATCATTGAATGACACAGTAAAAGCAAGATGATCAACAAAAGTAAAGGATGCACTTACTGAAAATGCAGCATTAAGGACGATTCCTTTTTTATCCATTTTATCCATCATTTCGTATGTGGGGACTGATGTGCCTATTGTAGTAAGTAAGCCGAAGGCTGATGTTTCATTAACCCCGAGTCTTGTCCCGAACTTTCTGAGTAACGGAGTAAGAAGCTTTTTCAGAACATGGAACAACGGAAGTGCTCCTGCCATAATGCACATAATGTTAATTATAATATCCATCGCATTATTGAGATTATCCATGTGAGGGATTATTTCTTTACCTGTAAGATAAAGAATAATTCCAAAAACAAGACCTGCTGTAATAACAGCCTTGATAAACCATGCAAGTACAGAAAACAGCTTGATTGTGATTTTTTCGAACCGTATTATCCCCACTGCTATTACGGCAACAAGTATAATAAGAGGAATAAGATTTATAAGTAGCTTTACAACAGAGATCCCGCAGATAAGACCGCCTGCAATAAGCCCTACAGGAATAGTAATCATACCGCAGAGTATGCCGAAAAAAATATCCGAATGATTCTCTTTTTTTGTAACCTGAATCGAAAATGGTATTGTAAAGGAAACGGTAGCCCCCATCATAGAAGCCGTAATAAGTCCGTTGAAATAACCGATATTCTCGTCTGATGCAAGATCCTTTGCAAGATGAGCACCGCCCATATCATTTGCAAAAATCAGTGACGGTATTATTGAAAAATCCATAAAATCAGGTATATATGCAGCCAGGCCTTGCAAAAGATAAGAAATTGACGGTGCAAGCACAAGAATTCCTGCCATTGAAAGAGCAAGCGGAGCAATCATTGAAACTGATTTTTCAAACTCTTCTCCGAGACCGATTTTGTTTCCTGCAACTCTGTCGATAGCTGCTATTACCGCGACAGCAATCATAACATAAGTAAAAATTTCCATATTGACCTCTTAAGATATTAATAAAAATATTCTATCATAATAGTATGGATTGTCAACAAAAAAAAGCTTCGAAAGTCAACAAAAACTCCGAAGCTTTTATGATTATTATAAATTATGAAATGCTGTCAAGTACAATAGCTGCAGCCATGCTGACTCTCGCAGCATCGGCATTATAAAGAGGATAAGAATGATTTTCAGCAAAATCAATATAGGAACCCATATAAGTCATTACGCTTTCATAGTCCCCCATAACTGCAGCGGCGTAAACCATAGTACCCCAACAGAATTCTGAAGGTATCTCAAGCGTCTGCCAATTATAGCTGTCACAGAAGGCTCCGTAAAGACCGATTGCGCGTTCACTGTCAGAAGGAATCACCTTATGAATTACGGGAAAAAGCTGAGAAGTTGCTGCAGGATAAAATTCTGTCCATGAAAAATCTGAAATTGCGTCATCATTTTTGAATATACCTGAATAATAGTGAGAAGCATCTTCATCCCAGAGCTTTTTCTCAATTGTCTGCTCTGTCCACGAAAGAGCATATCTGCATTTTGTAGCTGTAAGCTTTAATGAATCATCATCTGCAAGCACTGTTTTAAAGAGAGAATTTGCGCATATCAGACCTTCATATACCTCGCAGTTATCCATGAGATACTTTACTTCATAATCCGGCTTTGCAAAAGTAAGTCCCATATTAAGAGTTGAAAGCATTGCCTCTGATATACGCACAATTTCATCCTTATGGGCAAGTATATATTCAGCGTCTCCGGTTACCTCGTAATATTTATTAAGAAGCATAAGAAATGTAGCAGCATAGGAATCAGTAGAATCATAGGATTCCTCTGACTTTTCAGCAATAACCTTTTTATTTTCAACCGTCGCAGTATAATCATAAATAGTTGCATCCACCCTGTTATAATCATCGGATGATGTATTAAGATGGTCAAAGTGCCAGTTCATATATGCTATTACGTTTTCAGTATACTTATCTGCATTGTCAAGCAGCGCCAAGGCAGCAAAATCAGCAAAATAAGGATTGATTGTGGCTTCACCGTTTTCGACAGGATACATAGGAATGGCACCGTTATCAAGCTGAATAGATGCAATCCAATCTGTTTCGGAAGCAACAATTTTTTCAAGGCAACCGATATCCTCATCAGTCAGCTCATACACAAAGCCGTTGTCTGCCGTCTGCAGATCGGAAGGAACAGATGCAAATCCGCCGAAAAAGCAAGAAATCATCATAAAAATGATTAAAATACAAGAAATTAAAACATTCATATTCTTACACTCCTTTTTTCTTTTTATTATACAAAAAAAATTAATTAATTCAATGATTTTTTTCAGTGCCGCCCCATTCAACAACGGTAAAACCGCTTCTGTCAGGAGAGATGAGCTCCTGAGCAGGAATCTCGGTATAAAAATCAGCCTTCTTCCATACCATAAACACTCTTATAAGAGTATCCGGAGACGGTGTTATATCAAGCTTTGCACTGTCGGTATACTCTTCAGACACAAATGAAATAATATTATAAGGATTACGCTCCATCAAGGGCAGCCAGTAGACAATAAATTCATTTGCCTCGCGGCGGTTAAGTCCGAGCTTTTCGAGAGCATCATCAAGAAACTCTGCTGTATCCTCACCTTTTATGCAAAAGCCCTCTGACATATCATACTGAGTATAGGTAAGACCTTCCCAGTAAAGATAATTATATGTCATTCCATCTTCGTCTTTGATTGTTCCGTCAGGTGAAGCGGTAACATTCCAGCCGTCATCATATGGCGGATAAGTACACGTAAGTCCGCCGTCAACATCAAGCTTTACAGTAACCGCGGTTTTTTCTTCGGGATAAAGATAAATAATCGGCTTATAGCATATCATAGGGTCAAGCTCGAGATCACTGATTGTGATATCAAGCATATCTGCC
The DNA here is from genome assembly GCA_045588855.1 of Acutalibacteraceae bacterium. GTDB lineage: Bacteria > Bacillota > Clostridia > Oscillospirales > Acutalibacteraceae > RUG806. The sequence continues at coordinate 7,397 of JAZNEX010000087.1, read as the reverse complement.
TCAATACGATCAGTTTCTTCATCATAGTAAATATTTTCATAATTACATATTACCTGATCACCTACACAATATTCGTCGGGAAGCTTTCCGTTAAGCTTTATTGTATAAGGCATCGGATAAACACAGGTTGCAAAGAAGCAATCTGCATATATTCTCGTTATAATGATATCTTCAAATAATTGCTCCTCTTCCCTGTTTTCATCATTTTTTACAACAAATTCATCCCTGTATTCAAATCGGCGCAAATCATTACATTCTTTTATATCCGATGCAACAATCCGGGCAGGATATGATTCCATAATTAATCCGTCATAGGAAATTTCAACAATACAACCGGCATATAAATGTCCGGCATCAAGTGGACTTATATTGACAGAGATTCTGTCACTGCTGAGATTTTCGGTTTCTCCGTCAAGTGGCTCAACCAAAATTGTATCCCCCTTAGCTTCAATGACAGTGGCTACAAATTTCTTTATAAATTGAACACCCTCGCTCTGCCATAATTCATCAATGGTCTTATTCCGTTCAGCACCGAAATATATGCACAGCTTGTCATAAGTACCGCCTGAATAAATTCTGTTCCAATCTACTAATTTATAAGTCAAAGCAACATATTCTCTCGTACCGCCATCGTCATATGAAGAACCGGGAACGGGAACAAACAAAACAGCAAGTAAAATAAAAACAATTAACACCGGAAAAACAAGCAGAATTTTCTTTTTCATATTATGCCCTCCCCTGTTTGATATATATTAATTATATAATCTGTAAACAATCCCTGCAACTGTAAAAAATATCAGATATTATTCTTTCCAGAAAGCTGATAAAAAGCAACAGCTGATGCAGCGGCAACATTCAGAGAATCCACACCGTGATACATAGGTATTTTAACGGTATAATCACAATCATATATAGTCTGATCAGACAAACCGTCACCTTCCGTTCCCATTACGACAGCAAGCTTCTTTTCACTTAATAATCTTTTGTCATTTATTGAAACAGAATCATCCTTAAGAGCCATAGCAACCGTTTTAAAACCAAGGTCTTTAATTGTTTTAATACTGTCATCAGGCAAAAATGTCCATTCTATCTGAAAAACCGTACCCATACTAACCCTTGAGGCACGTCTGTATAACGGATCGGAACATCCCGTAGTAAGAATTACCGCATCCATTCCGAGAGCTGCTGCTGATCGCATTATCGCACCTACATTTGTAGGATTCATAACCTTTTCAAGGATAACAATCCTATTTTTGCTTTCACAGATTTCTTTTACAGATGGTAAAGGTCTGCGCTTCATTGCACATAGCATCCCTCTTGTAAGCTTAAAGCCTGTCAGCTGAGTAAGTATATCAAATTCTGCACAATATACAGGCACATCCTGTATTCTTGAAAGAATTTCTCTGCCCTCACCTTCAATATGTTTTTTTTCCACAAGACACGATACCGGTACATATCCGGAATCAAGCGCACGAGCAATAACCTTTGGACTTTCAGCTATAAACAAACCATTTTCGGGATGTCTTCTGTTAAGCAGATCCCCCTCGCTCAAACGCGCGTACACATCAAGTTCAGGAGCAAGAAAATCTGATATTTCAATAATTCTGTTCATAGTAATCTCCGTTTCAAATTTTTTGCACCATTCAATACAAATCGCATCATTCCGAAAAAAACTGTGCTGACATAAAAAATGAAATAATTTGCAGCATAAGTTCCGGTTTGTATTTGCCTCACACACATTTTTTATAATTATATCATACCTCAAATGCTATTGCAATCATGTTACCGTTGATCTGTCAGACAATTCCGGCTTATGTTCAAAAATTTAATCAGCTGCAAAGATTAATTTCAACCGACTCATTTTCTGCCAAATACAGGCAAAAAAACAAGAGAAAAGAAAGAATTTCATTGTCTCCCTATTCCCTCGTCTTAATTATATGATATTTACAGATATAAATAAACGAGGCATTATACTGTTAATTTTACTTCTTTAATGTGAATTGTGCATTATTATCCGAAAAGCCTTTATTGTTACCGATAGTATCAAGAAGCAAGCTTTTCAAATTTACGGTATTACCGTTTTTGCTGAGCTTGGGTTCCAGCTTTTTCAGCACAAAGGAAAATTTATCAAGAATACCTGAAATAAAGGCATAAACGGGAGTTCCCTCAGTATGAACACCATCACCTAAGAAAATTCCGACACCAACCTCACCGATAAGCTCTGCCAATTTTTTATCTTTAAGAGCTTTGTCTCTTTTTATAAACAACAAACGTTCAACTGTACCTACTTTAATTTTATCAAAACGTTTTAGAATAAGGGCTTTAATATAACCTACAATTCCTTTGCCACCTCTGAGTGCGCCGCGAACTCGTTCAATAATTGCTTCATAAAAATGCTTATGAAAATATTCCTGAGCAGTCAGGCCATTCAATTCCCAACCGAAATCCTCAACATCAATTGTTTTGATCCGCAATACAGATTCTTCATCTATTGTGATTTTTCTGTATTTTGCGGGACTGCCTACGAGACAAGCAGTACAAACATCAATAAGCCTGTTGCCATTTTCAGAATAATACTCATTTATACTCTGTATATGCATATGACCTGTCAAAACAAGTTCTACACCGTTGTCGGCAAGGAAAGATGCAACCTTTCTCCAGTCCCTGATCTTTGCATCTCCGACTAATTCAAATGCGGGCACGGGAGGTATTATAGGATAATGACAGATTGCAAAAACAGAACAGTTATCCTCCCTTGCCTTATCCAGTTGCTCCTTTGCCCATGCCATCAGTCTGTCATCCATTGCACCCTTCGGCTGATCCTTACTGTCACAATGAATTGCAAGCATTCTGACCCCATCGGTAATTTCTGCCATATAAGAGTGAGTGGGTTCATCAAAAGCAATGGCTTCGCCATATCCAAAATCACGATACATATCACACAAAGCATTATAGTCTGTACCCTCAACAGGCGAACGTCCCTCATCCTTCAGCACATAAGCATTATCATTATAATCGTGACCGGCTGTGATAACATATACCTTTTTATTCTTTTCTTTTAATACATTAAGCTCTTTTATAAAGCTTCTGTGACTTTCTTTTTCCCCGTTTTTAGAAAGGTCACCCGGTATTATAACAATATCTGTTTCTTCGTCGTCGCTGATGCGTGCAAAGATTGATTTTACAATTGCACTGCTTTCTTTTACAAAATATTGTTCGGTAAGCATATTTTTCTCAAATGCTTTACCACCTGCACCCAATTCATTTTCAAAATAATGGGTATCGGTTACAAGATAAAAACTGACAGGCTTCATCAAACTTAAACCTTCTTACTATATATTAAATTTTTACAACAATTTATATACGTAATTTTTTATTCAGCAAATAAATTGCACGGATTTTGCATATTTTTCTTTTTTTGTAATTATATCACAATAAAAGCCAAATTACAATCAACAGTAATATATATTCAATTAAGAAATTTATCACTTTCTGAAAAAGACACTCATACAAATGTGAAATAAAAAATGCAGCACTGATAAAGCTCTTATGCCGGGTGTTCCTGAGAACACCCGGCATAATGGGGGGATATCATTTTAACAATATCAACATATGCTCACAGCAGCTTTCTTTTTGGCATGTATAATGAAACAATGCATATACCGGAACGACTTCAAAGATAGTCTCAGAGGCAGAATTATTAAAACAGCCGTATATATTCAAAACTCTTACTGCTATGTCAGAATAATCAACATTCATTGACGTCATATAGCCGAGATAATCAGCCTTACCGCCTCCGTGGGACCATATTTATGAGCGGATGTCAATCGGGGTATGAAACCTGTCTGCCGGTAAATAACTCAATTACCGATTTATAAAGCTTTAAATAAATTTCCTGTACACTACCCTTTACAGCTAACTCAAAAGCAATTCTTGTTGAATATTTGTCACCGTTATCTTTTGCTGTTTTTATATAACCAAAATCAAAAACATCATACAGACGTTCAACCCTTGTTTCATAGGTTGACGTATCATTTTCATCAATTTCAATTACGCGATAGCCGTACTGAGTTGTATAAGCCAATCCTTTGTAACGTGTCATGGGTGAAGTGTAGATATCAATATTCTGATTTCTTACTCCAAAAGCATTTGTATGGTCGTGTCCCGTAAACATTGCAAGAACATCACCTGTTTCCGTTAAAGCCTCAAATTGTCCGTCATTGTAATAGCCGGGACAGGGCTTTTCGTTAAGGGTACCGTAGTTTACTTCTTCAGAGTCAAACATATAAAATTCATCTTCGTTATATATGTGCTTGATTGCATAGGGCTGTTTAGAGTCTACCTTTTTCAGCACATCATAAATTTCAGGAACAATTATATGCTGAAAAACAACAGAATTGACTTTTTCACCGCCGTTTTCTTCCTTGAGCCTTGCAGAAGTTTTCTTATACCATTCTATCTGTTCGGTTCTCACGCGATCATAATGTCTCGGTTCATCCTCATCATAATCACCTGAGTCAAATACCCAAAGATTAAAATTAACATTGTCACTGTCAGATGCAAGAACAGGAATATTGAATGTTGCGCAGTTTTTGAAATTTTCCGTATCATCAGCAGATATTACACAAGAAAAAGTTTTGTAATATTCCATAATATCCGATCTTGTCATCGGACCTTTCTCGGCATCATGATTTCCAAAGGTAACAGCTACCGGGATATTTCTTGATTCAAATATATTCATCAGAGAATTGATCAGCTTTTTTGTTTCTTCGGGATCATCATGCGGATGTGTGTTATCACCGGTCAGAACAACAAGATCAGGCTTCTCTACATCGCAGGCTTCCCCGATTACCCAAATTGATGCATCGAAATGCTTATCATAATTAAGATGAGGATCTGCTATATGCAATATCTTAAGCTTGCCTTCGGAATTGAATCTTATGGTTGTATCAGTTACTTTCTGCGAATCTGCAGGGTCATAATTGACATTTGTATTTTTAGGTTCAATTTCAAAATAAATTATCCCGGCGACAAAAACAACAACCAACACTAATACTACTATTAATATAATTTTTTTCGGCATTTTCACATCTCCTCATATTTTTATCAGAAATTTCTTCTATTTCGGAAAAATTATACCATCACAATATAAAAAATGCAAGTTAACGCAATGGCATTTCTGTCATACGGAGTTTTGCACAACCGTATGGATAAAGCTCAATTTCCTGTACATCAGTTATGGGCTTTCCGGATTTTGGTGTTTTTCTTGCAATGCTTCTGTATGGAAATTTCAGTCCCCACTCAATCTGCTGCATTTTTGCTTTTACTTTCACAGGCGGTTTTGACTGTGAAAAAGGTATCTCACTGATTTCATTTAACTAAAGCTAAGAAGTTGTTTATCGTTACTGCTTTTATTGGTGAACAAGGGTATAAAAAAGAAGCATCGCAGCTCATCAATGCAAATAGCCCTGATGTAACGACCGAATACGGTTCTGCGATATCTTCAAGCTATACTGTATCACAAAATACACAGACCGTCAATAATAATGATATGCAGAATGTACAGAAAGATATTTCTTCCCGGACTGAAAGGGGGAAAACGTCAAAATATTCCATAAAGCGTGATGTTGAGGGGAATATTTTTGTTGAAGTGGATCCCGATTTGTTTGATGCGCGTGATGGGGAATCTCATGCAAAGACTATTGCAAGGATTATAAGTGAACGCTTTAACAATCTTATTTCAGTAAACGGTCAGCAGATACAGATTAATAAAACCACTAATGATGAGTGGCGCAGGTCAAAAGGAGCAGAAGCATTAAGAAATCGAGATCCGCAGGGATTCTTAGATAAGCTTAGAACAATTCCGTTTGCAGATGAAATTGTGAAAGCAGCAAAAAACTGGATAGGTGAAGAGTTGCACCATCCGAGAAAGGATGATATTGCTGAATTTGCAAGAGGTAATGTATATTACCGTGTTGGTAGTAACGGATATGTCGCTGATGTAATTGTTGCTATTCGCAAAAGCGGGAGTGCAATATTATATGATCTTGATGATATAAGAGCAAAAAAAATAACAGATGTTTCCCTTACTATGGCGAGCGAAAGCCCCCAACGTAGTGCAGAAACATCTGTCACAGATAATATAACACAGGATAACAGTGATGTCAAGGAAAAGTATTCCCGTCAGCTTATAAATGAACCGTTTTAATACCTATGTAATATTTTTATATAATCAGCAGAAGGAGATCAGATAAAAATTTTACAGCTATTCAGCAATTAAAATATTCACCATAACGATATTTAACGTCAGTATCAAAGCTTTCATATCAAAAAAATAAGAACTGATAACATAAAAAAGGACTTCTTTAGAGTCGTACTCTAAAGGACAAAAAGAGTTAATGTAGCAAAAACTACATTAACTCTTACTTTTTTTGCACTGTCACTAAAAGTGGTGAGTAAGTGCGCTATTAACTTTAAGTGTTATTCTGCCTTGCGGCAGAGTGATATTATTGTCCCCGGACAATAGTGTTATTGAATCCTGCGGATTCAGTGTTATTTTATTCGCAATAAACTCACGAAGCGAATAACACTGTGCGAAGCACAATAAAACTGCGAAGCAATACAACTCGCCGCAAGGCGACTCAAAACCACCGGTGAAACCGGTGGCTTGCACCAACCCCTAAAAGGGGTTATTACTGGCTTAACCTCTAAAGAGGTTCTGAAAGTTTGACACCGCATTACTATCTCTGGCAGCCGCTCACGTGCGGCTGTCTTTTTTTGCCCTTTACTTCTTGCTACCCGTAAACGGGTCTATGAACTCTTTCATACTTATCTGATCGTGGGTGTTATCTTCTTCCAATTGATTTTTGATATATTCTTCAATTACACGCTTATTTCGCCCCACGGTATCAACATAATATCCCCGACACCAAAAACTTCTTGATCCATACTTATATTTTAGGTTTGCATGCCTGTCGAATATCATCAGCGTACTTTTTCCCTTGAGATATCCCATAAACTGTGATATACTTATATGCGGTGGGATACTTACAAGCATATGTATGTGGTCCACACATGCTTCTGCTTCTATTATTTCCACTCCTTTTTGTTCACATAATTTTCTCAATATCTCTCCTATGTCTTTTTTCAACTGCCCATATATTTCTTTTCTTCTGTACTTCGGTGCAAAGACTATATGATACTGACATCTATATTTTGAATGTGAACTGCTCTTTATTTCATTTTTTTCTATCATTGTTAAAAACCTCCTTGATATTTATAGTAATGCGGTCGCCAAACCATCTACTATTATATCAAGGAGGTTTTTCCATTGCTAAAGCTTTTTTATTATCCCCCGGTAGAACCGGGGGTTTATTTCCACGTCTAAAGACACCCAA
>JAZNEX010000086.1:0-26586 GCA_045588855.1 Acutalibacteraceae bacterium | reverse complement strand
CCCTATAAGGGCCGCCTGCTGGCTCGCCGACTAAAAGTCGGCACAGAGGTTTGACATCGCATTACTATTTCAAGCAGCCGCTCTCGTGCGGCTGTTTATTTTTTGCTTATTTATTCTTGTTACCCGTAAACGGGTCTATGTACTCTTTGAGTGATATTTGATCATTTGCAAAATCTTCTTCCAATTGATTTTGGATGTAATTTTCTATCACTTTCTTATTTGGACCGCCTGTATCTACATAATTCCCCCTACACCAAAAATTGGGGCTTCCGTACTTATATTTTAAATTTGCATGTCGGTCGAAGATCATTAATGTACTTTTACCCTTGAGATATCCCATAAATTGTGCTACACTTAAGTAAGGTGGTATCGACACTAAAAGGTGTATATGGTCTTTACACGCTTCTGCTTCTATGATTTCTACACCTTTTTGCTCACACAATTTTCTTATTATCTCCCCGATATCTTTCTTCAGTTTCCCATATATTTCTTTCCTTCTGTATTTGGGTGCAAATACTATATGATACTGACATCTGTATGTTGAGTGGGATAATGTTTTTATTTCGTTGTTACCATCTTTTTTTAACATGTTTTTAACCTCCTTGTATTTTAGTAATGCGGCTGTCAAACCATTTCTATTATACTCGGAGGTTAAGCTTTTTCTCTATATTTTTGTGGCTTGCCATTGCTCGCCACATTTTGTTTTTACTAAAGCATTTTAATTCCCCCGGTAGAACCGGGGGTTGTGTCTTTGCTGAAGACCAAAAAAATCAGGCAAAAGGCGTTAAAACCTTTTGCCTGATTTTTCTTAAAACTTACTGAAGCCTAAATCATTTACCGTAAACACAAAATCATTTCTTGCAGCAAAATCATCGAACCACAACAACATTGATGTTGCCATAGCTTCGGTGCTCAATTCAAGCTGCTCTTTTTCATACACGGTAAATTCAACATCCTCGGCATCAAATTCTGTCAGTGTCAATGCACCGGTAGCTTCTGCACTGATAGCTTCCTTATCAATCAGATACTTTGCAATTAAAGACACTTCCTCAGTTATCATCAATGCTTCTATATAATAAGTATTAAGATCAGAAGAAAAATCAAGATAATAAATACATTCAGCGATAATCTCACCGGCTTCATCAACTACATAAAACATACAGCAGATATAGAGTTGTTCAAGCTCTTCATCATATAACAAACCAAAGTCTGCCTCGGGATATGCCTCCCAGACACAATAATCCGGAGCTACATAAACTCCGTTTGCATGTACAAAATTGTACAAAACCTCATATCCGACTTCTTTATCAAAGTATCCGCAGTTACTGCACTTACCGTTAACTCCGCCGCCATGAACAGGTGTGACACTTACAGTCTCACCGCAAACCGTACAAGTATTTTCAGACACGCAATACTTAAACTCAATCCGATGCTGGTCAAGGGGAAGCTCAACGGTATATTTTTCATGACAGCACTTACAGCTGCCCTGAATATAACCCTTTTTAGTACAGGTAGAAAACTCCATCTGCTCCGGATCAATGTTGTGCTTCTGAAGTGTTTCAAGATTAACAGAGGCTCTGAGAGCAAGTCTTGCATCAGCAGCGGTAACAGCCCCGTTAAAATCAACATCACCGTAAAGCACACTGACACCGGTCAGAACATCAAGTCCCACTGAATGACGGAGAATTGCTCTGGCATCACCTGCGGTAACACCGCCCTCAAAGTCAACATCTCCCATTTCACGCACATTTTCAGCACCCTCATGCACATCATCGGCAAATACTGTTACAGATGCCGAAAATATCATAAAAACGCAAATCAATACACATAATAGTTTTTTCATATATATCTACCTTTCCTTAGATAACCGTTTATCTGTTCTGAATATAATATTTATAGAATTTTACTCCTTCTGCAAGAGCTGATACACCTATACTTTCGTTGGCTGCGTGCATAGCGGCAAGCTGCTCGGGTGTAAGTCTTGTGGGAGTAAATCTGAGGCAGTTATCACTGACAATTTCAAACTGTCTGCAATCTGTTCCGCCTGTCATAAGATAAGGAATCGGCACAACATCGGGAATAGCCTCTTCTATACATTTTACAAGATATCTGAATTCCTTACCCTCATGATCTGCAACTTCTGAGGGATCTCGGGAAAGAAGAACCTCAGTCTCAATATCATACTTCTTTGCTATCTGACGAAGCACATCTATTGATTCTTCTGCCTTCTGATGAACTGAAGGTCTCATATTGCATATAACGGATGCTGAGTCAGGAATAACATTGGGAGCCTCTGAGCCCTGAGCCATAGTGAATGCGCAGGTTGTTCTTACAAACGCTCCTGCCATGGGAGAGAAAAGAGGAAGCACCTTTGCAAGAAGTCCCCTGAACAGCCAGAGGTTTGACATCACAAGACGAAGAGGGAATATAAGATGCCCCGCAATAGAAGTAAACATTTCGGGAATAGGAGTTACAAGCTCACGCTTGAATGGATCTGTCTTTTCAACCTCAGCTATAAACATGCCGAGTCTTGCAATAGGCGTATTCTTAGGAGGAGTTGAAGCGTGACCGCCCTTGCCTCTTGCCGTAAACTTAATATTGCAGAAGCCTTTTTCTACAATACCTATAGCAGCACAAGGCTTGCTGAGTCCGGGGAATACATTTCCGATAACGGCGCCGCCCTCATCAAGCACTGCATTAAGACGGATTCCCTTTTCTTTGAGATATTTTGCGGCATCAATGGCACCGCCACCTGAAATTTCTTCATTGACAGATGAAAAGAGCCATATATCCTCTTCGGGGCTGAAGCCTTCAGCTATCAGCTCTTCAACAGCATCCCATTCAGCGGAAAGAGTGCTCTTGCAGTCCATAGCGCCTCTGCCGTGAATACAACCATCCTCAATTGCACCTGAGAAGGGATCTCTTGTCCACTCTTTTTCTGCCGCAGGCACAACATCCTGATGTCCCATAAGAAGAATTGCACCCTTTTCGGGCTTTGTACCCTTCCAGAGCCTCAAAAGATTTCCTTCAAAATCGTGCTTTTCAAGAGTAGCAAAAATATTGGGATAATGCTTTTCCATTACCTTCTGAAGATCAACAAAATCGCTGTAGTCCTCGCCCCTTGCCTTCGACACGGTTGCAACCTTAATCATATCGGAAAGCACAGATGCATACTTATCCTCTTCTTCCTTTGTCCAGCTTATTGCAGGAGCCTTTTCCGAAGAAGAAGCCTTAACCTTTATTGCTCTTATAAGACATACTGCGACAATTATCACAATTACGGCTAAAATAAAAAGCAGACCAAATAATACATATTTCATACCGGCATCACACCTCACATAATAGTTCAACTGGATTATACAATATTATATCTGATAATTCAACTGAAAATTAAAACCAAAGACAACAGAAACAAAACAAGGCCGCCTTTTTACGGGCGGCACTGAAAAAAAAATCTTTTCTTATATTATTCTTACTGCTGAGCGCCTAACTCAAGAGCCTCAAGATTAAATGCAAGCATATCCTGATGACGGGCTGAGATTACCTTCTGAAGGGCAGCCTCAAGATTATCGGAGCCGATTTCGGGCACTGCGGAAATAACCTTACCCGTGATAATCATATTTGCAAGGGTTCTGAGATTCTTCTCGTTTGCAAGACCTGATGCCGGAACATAGTAAACATCAACATCGGTTCTTTCAACCTTTCTTGAAATAAGGGTTGAGTCAACGAAAATCTTACCGCCGGGTACAACTGCATTTTCGTACTTATCAAGTGAAGGAAGGTTCATAGCAACAAGCACATCGGGCTTATCAACTATGGGAGAGCCTATGGGGGTATCACTTATGATAACTGAGCAGTTAGCTGTACCGCCTCTCATTTCGGGACCGTAAGAAGGAAGCCAGCTTACCTGCTTGCCTTCTATAAGACCCTTATATGCAAGGAATTTACCTGCAAAAAGGATACCCTGACCGCCGAAGCCTGCAAAAAGCATATTAACAGTAGCCATTATTCTGCCTCCTTTTCTGCGGTGATATCCTTATATACACCGAGAGGATAGTAAGGAATCATATTTTCTTCAAGCCATGTAAGAGCCTTTTCGGGAGTCATACCCCAGTTTGTAGGGCAGGTGGAAACAACCTCAATAAGAGAGAAGCCTTTTCCGTCTATCTGATTCTGGAATGCCTTTTTGATAGCCTTCTTAGCGTTTCTTACATTCTTAACATTATTAACGGCAACTCTTTCAAGATAAGCGGCACCGTCAACATTCTGAAGCATTTCGCATACCTTTACGGGATAGCCTACAGTGTTTACATCTCTGCCGTAGGGAGAGGTCTGAGTAACCTGACCGGGGAGAGTTGTGGGAGCCATCTGACCGCCTGTCATACCGTAAATTGCATTGTTTACGAAAATAACGGTGATATTTTCTCTTCTTGCTGCAGCGTGTACTGTTTCTGCTGTACCGATAGCGGCAAGGTCACCGTCGCCCTGATAAGTAAATACTATATTATCGGGGTCGCTTCTCTTTACACCTGTAGCAACTGCGGGAGCTCTGCCGTGAGCTGCCTGTACAAAGTCACAGGTAAAATAATTATATGCCATAACGGAGCAGCCTACGGGAGCAACACCGATGGTCTTTCCTTCGATACCTAATTCATCAATTACTTCGGCAACAAGACGGTGAATAATACCGTGAGTACAGCCGGGGCAATAGTGAAGCACTGCATCGGTAAGTGATTTGGGTTTCTGGAATACAATAGCCATACTCAAGCCTCCTTTTCGTTTACTTCTACAATTTTTTCAAGAACCTGTTCGGGAGTGGGAATCATACCGCCTGTACGGCAGCAAAGATGAACGGGTTTTTTGCATCTGATACTGAGCTCAATATCCTCAATCATCTGACCCATATTCATTTCAACACTGATAAATGCCTTGCACTTATCAGCAGCCTTATTAAGCACATCCTTGGGGAAGGGCCATAATGTGATAGGACGGATAAGACCTGCCTTCACACCCTGCTTTCTGGCTTCATTGATTGCATTTTTAGCAACACGTGAGGTTATGCCGAATGCAACAACGCATACTTCGGCATCATCCATAAGATACTCCTCGTACATAGCCTCTGTTTCTTCAATAAGCTTGTACTTTTCATATCTTTCAAAGTTCTTCTTTTCAAGCTCCTCGGGCTGAAGGAAAAGAGAGTTGACAATATTATGCTTTCTCTCACCCTTTGTGCCGGTAACTGCCCAGGGCTTTTCAACAGAATATTTGCTTTCGATATCAAGAGAAACAGGCTCCATCATTTGGCCCATAGTTCCGTCAGCGAGAATCATTGCAACCATTCTGTATTTATCTGCAAGCTCAAAGCCCTTTACGGTAAGGCTTGCCATTTCCTGAACGGATGCAGGAGCAAGAACGATGTTGTGGAAGTCACCGTGGCTGCCGCCCTTTACTGCCTGCCAATAGTCGGACTGTGAAGGCTGGATACCGCCAAGACCGGGACCGCCTCTCTGAACATTAACAATAAGCGCAGGAAGATCACAGCCTGCAAGGTATGATATACCTTCACTCTTAAGTGAAATTCCGGGAGAAGAGGATGAAGTCATAACTCTTTTTCCGGTTGATGCAACACCTATAACCATATTGATTGCGGCAATTTCACTTTCAGCCTGAAGGAAAGTACCGCCGATTTTGGGCATTCTTTTTGACATATATGCCGCAACCTCAGTCTGAGGAGTAATGGGATAACCGAAGTAATGACGGCAGCCTGCCTTGATAGCAGCCTCCGCAATAGCTTCGTTACCCTTCATAAGTACCATATCGCTCATTTTATTCACCTCTCAACAGTAATAACGCAATCGGGACACATTGTAGCACAGAAGGCACAGGCAATACAGGAATCCTGATCTGTGATTTCTGCAGGATGATGTCCTTTGATATTAAGACGCGTCGGGGATAATTTAATTATACCCTTGGGGCAGGCACCCACGCAGAGTGAACAGCCCTTGCAAAGGTCTTCGTTAAATGTAACTTTTGCCATTTATATTCTCTCCTATCAAATGATTTTACTCTGAAGCTCAAGGGGGAAAAGCTCACCCGGAAAAGCTTCAAGCCTTTCACACAAGGATTTTTCCGCCGATGTAAATTTAACGGGCAAACCCGTCAGCAATGAAAGTTTATCACTTTCGGGCACTGAGGTCAATACCGCAGAAGTATCTGTCAGCTCTCCGATATTGGAATTATTCACAATTGCGGTAAATTTCATATTGCAGGCAGTCTCAATTTCCCTCATTACCTCAATTGCACTTTCAGCATCAGGGGTAAGAGGACGGTATTTGTTGAACACAAATATGAATTCGAAGCTGTCTTCCTCTTTTATTTTATCGCTGTATCTGCCCAGAGCATAGGCTCCCCTGTCGTCTCCGCCCAGATCCACAATATAATAATGCGTCTTATCATCAACCACACTGTACATATCCTGGGGAATAGCGGGAATATCAACATTTGAATTTGCATATTCCGAGGAAATAAGCTTTATACCTGCTTTTTCCAATCTGTCAAGAGAGTCCTTTGTTCTGAAATACGGATTTACTATATCAAGGTCAGCAATAACAACATCCTTGCCTTCCTTCTTCATTTTCAGTGCAGTATTTACCGCAATATTTGTTTTTCCTGAGCCGTAATGACCGGCAAAAATAGTAATTCTTTTCATATTATCAAAGCTTGTTCCTCTGAATCTTACCGCTTATGGTCTTGGGAAGAGACTCTCTGAACACAACAATTCGGGGATATTTGTAAGGAGCCGTATGCTCTTTTACATACTTCTGAATCTCCTTCTTAAGCTCTTCCGTACCCTCTGTTCCCTTTGTAAGAACAATGCTTGCCTTAACAACCTGACCTCTTAATTCATCAGGCTCTGCTGAAACACCGCATTCAAGCACATAGGGTAATTCCATAATAACATTTTCGATTTCGAATGGTCCGATACGGTAGCCTGATGATTTGATAACATCGTCAACACGACCCACATACCAGAAGTGACCGTCCTCGTCCTTCCAGGCAAGGTCACCGGTATGATAAAGACCGTCGTGCCATACCTCATCTGTCTTTTCCTGCTGATTATAATAGCCTAAGAAAAGACCGACAGGCACCTTATCTGATGTGCGGACAACAATTTCACCGTTTTCACCAAGCTGCGCGGGAGTGCCGTCAGCTTTTATTATATCAATATCATACATGGGATTTGCCTTACCCATAGAACCCGGCTTGGGAGTTGTACCCGTAAGGTTTGCAATAGTAAGAGTAGTTTCTGTCTGACCGAAGCCCTCCATAAGCTGAAGTCCCGTAGCAGCCTCAAACTGCTTGAAAACCTCGGGATTAAGTGCTTCGCCTGCTATGGTAGCATGTCTTATTGAAGACAAATCATATTTTGACAGATCCTGTTTTATGAGCATTCTGTACATTGTGGGGGGTGCACAGAAGGTTGTTATCTTGTATTTCTCAAACATAGGAAGGATAACGGAAGCATCAAAACGGTCGAAGTCATATACAAATACCGAGCCCTCGCAAAGCCACTGACCGTACAATTTACCCCACAGAGCCTTGCCCCAGCCTGTATCGGAAATTGTGAAATGAAGTCCGTCCTTATTTACGGTGTGCCAATATTTAGCCGTAACAAAATGTCCGAGAGGATAAGCGAAAGCGTGCGTTGCAATCTTAGGATAGCCCGTTGTTCCCGAAGTAAAGAACATAAGCATAGGATCGTTTCCGCAGGCTGTATCCTCTTCTCTTCTGAAGCGTCTTGAGAATAATTTATATTCCTCGTCAAAATTGTGCCAGCCTTCTCTTGCTTCACCTACAACAATTTTTGTTGTAAGTGTAGGGCACTTATCTGCACATTCGTCAACATGAGCAGGAGTATTATCATCAGACGTGCAGACAATTGCACTGACACCTGCTGCATTGAAGCGGTATTCAAAGTCATGAGCCTGAAGCTGATGCGTTGCGGGAATTACAATAGCCCCCAGTCTGTGAAGGGCAAGGATTGAGAACCAGAACTGATAATGTCTCTTGAGAACAAGCATTACCCTGTCGCCTTTTTTGATACCCAGAGACCGGAAATAGTTTGCTGTCTGACAGGAATATTCCTTTATCTGCTGATAGGTAAATACTCTTTCGGTCATATCTCTTGCAATATGTATCATAGCAGTCTTATCGGGAGACTTCTTTGCAATTTTATCAACTATATCAAATGCGAAGTTGAATTCTTCCGTGTTTTCAAATGAAATATCACAAAGTCTGCCCTCGCTGTCTTCAACAGGCTTAACAAACTTATGACACACAAGAGATTCAGGCACCTTTTCGGCTGTAAGAGCCCTGTGCTTTACAATATCCTCGGGGGTTTCATCACTCGCAAGAATAAATGCAAGGAATACGCAGTCTCTTCCGTCAACGGCAATCATACCGTGGGGAGTTGAGCTCTTATAATAGATACTGTCACCCTCGTGAAGAATTTCTGTATGGTCACCGACTTTTACCATAAGAGTTCCGCTGATAACCATATCAAATTCCTGACCTGCGTGGGTTGTTGTATGAATCGGCTTATTTTCAAGCTCTGCGGAATACTCATAGCGTACCCAGTAGGGATCGCCCAATTTATCCTTGAACAAGGGAGCAAGATTCTGAATTTCAATACCGTTTTCCTTTGCGGTAGTCTGTCCCTCACCCTTTCTTGTAACAGTATAAGATGTAAGCTTTGCACTGTGACCTTCAAGAAGATCGGTTATGCCGATATCAAAGGCAAGTGCACACTTATGAATAAATGAAAACGGAAGATCATCTGCACCGCTTTCATAAACAAGATACTGTTCGGGTGAAACTTCGGTTTTTTCTGCCATTTCTTCAACAGTAAAATCGCAGATTGAACGCATCTCCTTAATTCGGCGGGCCACCTCATAAAGCTTACTGTTTGTGGTTGTGGGCATAGTAAAAACCTCCTTTTATACAAAAATAAAATCCGTCTCAAAGCACTAAACTCTGAGACGGAAACAATTACATTTTCCGCGGTACCACTCAAATTGCGAAGACTATTGTCTTCACCGCTTAAGAGTCTGACAACTCCTTTGCACTAACGGGGCATATCCCGGGAAACACTACTGTTACTTCGCATTTCCGGCTCAGAAGCGATAGTCGTTGAAGGAATCGTCCGACAGCTTACACCAACCGCTGTCTCTCTTGCTCGGATAACCCTCTGACCTCTTCGTCACAGCCATTGACGAAATGATATCACAAGTATATATATTTGTCAATATCACAAATATAATAGAATTTATTAAAATTTTTAATTATGCGGTTTCAATTGAATCTGCCTTCTGAAGACCGAATTTTTCTATGGCATTTTCTCTCATTTTGTACTTGAGAATCTTTCCTGCAGCATTCATGGGGAAGGAATCAACAAAGTCTATATACTTAGGCACCTTATGCTTTGCCATATGATCAAGCACATACTGCTTCATTTCGGCAACAGTCATTTCTTCACCCTCTTTGAGAATGATACAAGCCATAATTTCCTCACCCATAGCTTCATCAGGTACACCGATAACCTGAACATCACTTACCTTCGGATGAGTGTATATAAACTCTTCAATTTCTTTGGGGTAAATATTTTCACCGCCGCGGATTATCATATCCTTGAGTCTGCCTGTAATTCTGAAATTACCTTCGGGAGTTCTGCAGGCAAGGTCACCTGTATGAAGCCAGCCGTCCTTGTCAATTGCAGATGCAGTTGCCTTGGGCATTTTATAATAACCCTTCATTATATTGTATCCTCGTGCAACAAATTCACCTGTTACATTATCGGGACATTCTTCACCTGTTTCGGGGTCAACTATCTTACATTCGATTTCGGGAAGCGCTCTGCCGACGGTTGCAACTCTGACCTCAAGAGAATCATCGGTACTGCTCATGGTGCAGCCGGGAGAAGCCTCGGTCTGACCGTAAACAATAGTGATTTCCTTCATATTCATCTTATCAACAACATCCTGCATAACACTTATGGGACAAGGGGACCCTGCCATAATACCCGTTCTCATATGAGAAAAATCCGTCTTCGGGAAATCATCGTGGCCTAAAAGTGCTATAAACATTGTGGGAACACCGTGGAATGCTGTGATTTTTTCGTTATGAATACACGAAAGTGCAGGCTTCGGTGAGAAGTACGGCAACGGCATAAGCGTTGCTCCGTGGGTCATTGAAGCCGTCATTGCAAGCACCATTCCGAAGCAGTGGAACATAGGAACCTGAATCATCATTCTGTCGGCAGTAGAAAGATCCATTCTGTCACCGATACATTTACCGTTGTTTACAACATTATGGTGTGTAAGCATAACACCCTTGGGGAAGCCCGTTGTACCCGATGTATACTGCATATTGCATACATCGTCCTTATCAACCTGTGCTGCATAACGGTAAACCTCTTCTACGGGAACACTCTTACCCTTTTCAAGAGCCTCATCCCAGGTCATACAGCCGTCCATTGAAAAACCGCAGGTAATAACATTTCTAAGGAAAGGAAGTCTCTTTGCGTGCAAGGGTTCACCCGAACGGTTTGAACTCAGCTCAGGACACAGCTCCTTTACAATTTCAGCATAGTTTGAATCACGGTATGAGTCAATCATAATAAGAGTGTGTGTATCAGACTGTCTGAAAAGATATTCTGCCTCGTGAATTTTATAAGCGGTATTCACGGTTACAAGCACGGCACCGATTTTGGTGGCAGCCCAGAAGGATATATACCACTGAGGAATATTTGTCGCCCATACGGCAATATGTGTACCGGGTCTTACTCCCATTGCAATAAGGCTTCTTGCAAAATTATCCACATCATCGCGAAACTGTGAATATGTTCTTGTATAGTCAAGAGTTGTATACTTGAATGCAAGCTGATCGGGGAACGCCTCACACTGTGCATCAAGCACCTGTGAAAATGTTTTATCTATAAGCTGTTCTTTTTTCCAGATGAACTTACCGTCACCTGTTTTATTACGGTAAAAATGCTTTTTATTCTTTTTCGGATTTCCGTAAGCATTCATATGAGATTCGAAGAATGTAAGAATTACCTCATAATCTTCAATTTCGGGAAGCCACTCACTATTCCACTCAACCGCAACATATCCGTTGTAGTTTACTGAACGCAGTGCATTTATCATCTCGGCAACGGGAAGCTTACCTTCACCGATAAGTACGGGATTGCCGTCAGCATCCGCATCATTTATGCTTACGGATTTCACATAAGCACCGAGATTCTTAATTGTGGTTTCTGCATCCTCCGAAGCCTTGAAAAATGTACCGTACATATTCCATGCTGCGGCAATTGAATCACTTGCAAAGGATTCGAGAAGACTGCACAATTCGGAAGACTTGCAATAGGCTCCGCTTGTTTCCACGAGAATTGTTACATTTTCCTGTTGAGCCGTTTTGTGTATTGCGTTAAGAAATTCTTCTGCTTTTTCCTTATCGCACTCTGCAACAGCTTTTACAAAGCCTACATTAATGTTAGCTGCGGTAACAATTATTTCCTTTGCTTTTTCTACATTTATTTCAAAATTTTCTTTATCATCAATAAAAAACGGAAAATCAAGCTGAGATATTGCTATTCCCGAATTAAGAAGCTTTCTCTTTGTAGAAAAAGCACCTGCACTTGAAAAGGATGCCTTTTCACCGCCGAAGCACTCTGAAGAGATATCATATATCTCAACAGCCGAATATTTCTGCTCTTTTGCAAGCTTCAGATATTCGGGAAGTGTCATAGGAGGCATATATTTTGTTGTAAATGAAAGTTTCATTATCTGTTCTCCTCAAATGCGATTTTATTGAGAGCATTAAGATAAGCCTTGATACTTGCACCGATAACGTCGGTGGAAATACCGCTGCCCGAATAAAGCTTGCCTGAATCAGAGCGCAGCTTTACAAGTGCCTGACCCATAGCTTCTCTGCCTTCTGTCACAGACTGAATCTGGAAGTCATCAAGTTCAAAATGATGTCCCACAACCTGTTCAATTGCAAGAAATGCTGCATCAATGGGACCGTCGCCCACATATACACCACGAAGCTCCTTACCATCCTTTTCAATACTGAGGTTAGCAGTTGCGGTAATAACATTACCCGCATTTATTACATAGCTTATAAGCTTATAGGTTGAAGGCACCTGAAGTGCTGTTGAAGCAATAATTGCCTCAAGCTCCTTTGTGCCGATATATTCTCTTGCTTCGGCAACCTTCACGAACTCCTCGTAAACCTTTGCATTGTCTTCGGGGTCAAGCTCATATCCGATTTTCTGTATTGCCTTTGATACAACGGAAAAATCATCATCCTTATGAAGCTCAATTTCATCGTCATTTCTGATAACACCGTCATAGGGTGAGAGTTTACTCTTGTCACTGTCGGTGATTGCTTTGATTTTTTCGCAGACATTTTTAAGAGTTGCATTCTTTATGCCTGTGGTAATACCTGCACCTTCACCTTTAACAAAAATATAAGAAGCGATATTATTTATATTTGCATAGCCGCTGTCGGTTACTGTAGTTTTTATTGCATCCGCACCATTTTTAACAGCTGCTATTATACAGGCTGTTGACATATTTATGGCATCGCTTACATCAACACAAAGACTTACCTCGGAAAGCTCTCCGATTGCTTCATAAAGTCCTTTTACAAAAGCAGCAAACTCATCACTGTCTGCAACACCGGCATCATCAGCAAGAGTTATTCTGCCGGCACCTGCTTTTATTGATGTACTTACAGCTTTTACGAGAAATTCCTTTTCTGCGCGTGTGGCATCAAGAGCAGTGAATTCAACATCAGCACACAGTGTTTTTGCAAGGCTGACAATTTCTTCAATTCTTACAAGCATTTTGTCAGGCTTGAGACCGGATACATACTCCATCTGTGCGGGAGATACGGGTACTGCAACATTGAGCACGGGCTTTTTTGCATCCTTGATACAATCCCACGCACACTTTACCGATTCCGCTGTAATGCCTGTACAGATGCTCAGAGAGGTTTTTTCTGTTACGCTTGCAACATTTTTTACAAGAAGAGCATCAGCTTTATCGTTACCTAATGCGGGAAGCTCAATTACATCTGCACCAAGCTTATCAAGCTGCTTTGCGATTTCTGTCTTTTCACGGAAGCTCAGAGCAGCAGGAATATTCATCATTGTTTTATCTGTAATTCTGACAGTTTTCATTGTTTTTCTCCTTAACGTAAAATACCAAAAAAGAATCCCCGAAACTAATGTTTCAGGGACGATAATAATTACCGCGGTACCACCCGTGATTGCTGATAACCAGCCACTTATAAGGCTCATTCAAGCCCATGGTCTTGATAACGGGACCTACCGCAATTCCCTATAAACTCCGAAAAGTGTTGAGGAACCGTGCTCCGATACGAGACAAACCGAAAAATCTGTTACCGCCTTTCAGCAAACGGCGGCTCTCTGAAAACATAATAAGACGGTCTTAATATCTTCACTGCATTTTCATATTAAATGAAGTATACTAAAAAGCTACCGGCAAGTCAAGTGTTTTACCGAAATGCAATTATGAAAAAAGCATAACACAACAATTAAAGAAAATAATGGTTATCAGCATTATTATATATTCTGCTAATCGGTATAATGATTTTTAAGTCTTAAGTATTCTTCTTCGGTTATTTCAATAAATCTGCCGTGCTTGAAGCCGTAAGGGAATGAAAATTCGCTGTCTGCTCTTTTAAATGATGTATCCCCTTCTGCTTTTGATACAAAAGGTACATACCCCATCTGCTCCTTGGGACAGCCGAAAAAATCAAGCATAAGACACCACCTGCCGTCAGGCAGCGTATATGTGGTAGCTCCCTCATAGGAGCCCGCGTTTGTGTAATATCTTACAAGAGAATCAAACTCATCGTCGTGAACAAAGGGACCGTTGATATTATCCGATGTCTCATGCATATTGCCCGAGGGGTCATGAGCATTTTTATAGAAAAAGTGCCACACCCCGTTGTGCTTTACAATGTGCGAATCAAGAATCTCATTTGATTTTGTAAAGAAAAGCTCAGGATATGAAAATGTTCTGAAATCCTTTGTTCTGCAACAGTAAATCGACATATGATTGAAGCCGTCTTCTTTTACGGTTGAGCCCCAATGAATAAGATACTCTTCTTTTGCTTCATCATAAGTAATTTCGGGAGCCCATAAACAACCGAAATCATCTCTGCCGAAATACAGAAGCTGCTGTGGGGAAAAGCTGATAAGGTCATCGCTTTCCCAGTATGAAAGACACTTACTGCCGTTATGATTTATATCTTTCCAGTCAACATTATGATTTTCATCCATTCTTTTTACGATACAAAGATCAGTTGCAAGAATGGAAAACTTTCCGTCTGCACGTCGGATAATTTCAATATCCCTGACACCGCCCGTTCCTTTTTCACTGAACAGAACAGGATTACCTGCGTTGAGCATTTCCCAGTTATAGCCGTCACGGGATACTGCAAAATGCACCTGCTCACCGTCAACCGTCAGTTTTTCCCGAAAATGAACACTAAGATACGGCATAAGCTACTCCTTTATCTTACAATCCATGCTTCAAGAATTTCTTTGCCCGAATAGCCTACATTCTGATCAATCATTTTGCCGTCTCTGAATTTGATAAGCGTGGGGATTGACATAATACCGTATGCTGCGGCAATTGCAGGCTCATCATCAACATTTACCTTACAAAAGGTAATTTCGGGATGCAATTCAGAAATTTCCTCAACAATAGGAGCAATCATCATACACGGACCGCACCACTCTGCCCAGAAATCAAGTATAACCGTACCCTTATTGTCGGATACTACCTCTTTGAAATTACTGTGATCAACTTTTATTACTGACATAATTATTCTCCTTTTCTGTGTTTTTACCGATTGTTACGGTATTAATCCTTTTCCTTATAATAAAGCAGACAATGACAGAAACCTTCAAATTCGGGGTCTGCAATCTGCTCACGGAATTCCTTACATATGCACTTATATTCTTCGGTTTTCGGAAGTCTGCAAGGACAGTATCCGTCTTTTTTCTTAAGACCTTCTTTTATTCTTGCCACAACTTCCTTATCAGGATTAAGCTTAACTGCCATAATATCTCTCCTTTTTTATTATTTTACATTATAGTTTAACACACTGTCAACAAAAATATAACTTCGTTCTGACAAAAACAAAAGCGACAGATTTACTGCCGCCTTGTTTTATATTGATTTACATAATTCCACCGAACAGCTGAGTGAAGTTAGATAACAATCTGTAGAACCAGTTTACGAGCTTCTGCCAGAATGTAAGCTGCTGTTCTTCGATGGGTGAATCTGTTGCAGACTGTGCGTAGCATGTATAGGGAGCACCGTCAGTATTTGTAACTGTGCAGATAATATACTTGCCGCTGTCACCGTCTGTAAGTGTGTAGAAATCATCCTTACCTGAACCTACAAGGATGCCGTTTCTGGGATCCTCGTCGGGAGAATCAACTCTGTACCAACGGTAGTAGAGATAATCATCAGCACCTACGGGAAGCTCACTTGTAACTACATACAGTGTCTTACCGCTCTGAAGTGTACCTGTAAGAGAAATGTAGATATTAAGCTCTGAGGGTACAACTGTAAGAATGATATACTGAGTAACAGTTGCATAGTTCTGAGTGTTGAAGGGAGTGAATACTACCTTATAAACATCACCGAATGTGCCTACCTCAGTGGGAGTAAGAGTGGGATTCTCCATTGAGAATGTACCGTACTCTGTTCCTGAATAGCTTGATGTGTACTTAACGGTAGAAAGCTTCTGACCGTAACCTACAGTACCTGTTGAAGGAAGAATAACACCTGGAATCTTAGCCTTAAGGATTTCAACTGTAAGTGTTGTGTTGAGAAGTCTGAGGTCATAGTTAACCGCCTTTTCACCGATAAGATCAGGAATATCATACTTTACATTCTTGATTCCTGCATTTTCATTATCAATAGTACCTGTTACTGAGCTGTTACCGAGGTATACACTCTTTGCATCAGCACCATAGAGATTTGAAAGTGCGGAGAAGGTTACGTTAACATTGAGATTACCGGGCTGATATTCTCTGTCTTCTGCAATTGCCTCAACATAAGCTGCACGCTTGTTTACTGTTACGAGACCGTTCTTGTAGATGAAGTCATAGTTATCACTTTCAAAAGCACCTGTAAGAACGATATTGTAAGTACCTACATTGCTGCCTGCCTGATATGAACAGTTCATAAGAACATAACCGTCAACTGAATCCTTGATGGTATCAGCACCAGTAAGACCTGTTACTGTGTAGTAATATGTAGGTTCGATATCACCGTATATTACAGAGAAGTTTGCTGCAGTGATTGTAACTGTGGTTTTGAGAATTTCAACATCCACATCATACTCAACAACTGCATAGTTGCTTGTGTCATCAGGAGTATAGATTGCCTTGTAGGTATGTACGCCTGCACCGGGAACTTCATTTGCAACCTCATTATCCCATGTCCAACGGCTGTCACCGAGGGAAATATCACTGAGAGGTCTTGCACTGTCATAGTAAAGAACATCTGTCATAGGAATGGGATAGAAGGGAGTTGCCTTGAGAATCTGAACTGTAAGTCCATCAAGATTTGTAAGTTCAAGATTATAGTTGCCTGCCTTTGCACCTGTAAGAACTGCACCTGAAACAGTAACATTTCTGAGACCTGCTCTGTAATTATCAATAGCACCCTGAACAAGAGATTCATCAACATATACAAAACCGTCATCACCGGCTGCAAGTGTATTTGCTACGGGTTCAAAGCTGAGGTCTATATAATAGTTGTTTGCTTCATATTCTCTTTCAACGGGAACAACCTTAACCTTAAGAGTTCTCTTTGTGATATCAGCCTTGCCGTCATTTGCAAGTGAAATAAAGAGCTCATAGTTGTCAGCTGCAGCACCCTTAAGAATTGCATTGTTTACAAATACATCGATATCTGAGCCTACGTTTGAAGAAGCGAAGTAATAAACAGCAGAGGAAGCATCAAATGCAACATCGTCATATGTGCCGCCTGTAAGCTCACATGCGCCGTATTCATCTGTTACTTCGGCTGTTGCTGAACCTGTGCCGTCGTAAATCTTATCAAGAACCTCTACGCTTACATAGTAGGGAGCCTGAGTAATAACAAGTGTACCGATCTTGTAGTTTGCAACGGGAGAGTAAACAACCTTATCGCCTACCATTGATACACCGTTAACAAACTGAACCTGTGTAAGGTCAACATCTGCGGGAGTTGCGATATCAATTGTAACTGTGTAATAACCAACCTTTGTGGGAGCAGTTGTTGAACCGTTGTACTTAACTGTTACATTACCGATAGCTGCACTTGAAAGAGAAGCGTTTGCTCTCTGGAATTCAATATAGTGAGGCTGAGCATTATATGTATATTCTGCATCGCCCTGATATTCTGAAAGTCCCTGAAGGTTAAAGTATGTATCATACTTATCAGCAGCAAGAATTGTCTCAACACTTGTAAGTGAGGGAGCAATTGTTGTTGTAACATATGTTACTTCACCTGTGTAAGGAGCATTTGCAACAGCCTTTACGGTAAGAGTCTGAAGCTTGTGAGCATCTGCAAGTGTAAGCTCTGAGCCTGTACCGATCTGAGTACCTGCTGCGTTGAACCATGTGATTGAATATACGCCGAGTTCATCGGGATCAAGACCTGTTACGTCAACAGTAAGCTTTTCACCAACCATAGGAATACCTGTTACGGAAAGTGAACCTGCAACAGCCTTCTTATTAACAGTAAGTGAAATGTAAAGTCCTGTTACTGAGTTGTAGTTTACAGTGTCAGTGGGTACAAATGTTGCTGTATAAATTGTGTAAGCCTCTGTTCTGTATGCAGGAGTTGTTGTTGCTGCATTATAGAGGTATTTACCTGCAACGTTGTTTTCGATAGAACCGCCTGTAAATACTGCATCACCGAGAGTTTCACCGTGAACGATTGTTGCTGTGGGAAGTGTAAGCACCTTGGGAGTTGCTTTGATTACAGTGATTGTACCGTGCTGTACGCTTACAGTGTAGTTGTTGAATACTGCATCTGTAATATCAACTGTTACGGGGTAACCGTCTGCATTAACGGGAGCATTCTTTTCATAAGTTGTATCAATCTTGATTGAGCCTGATGAAAGAACATCCTTTGCAGTTTCATTTCTCTTTGCACCTACAACTGTATATGCACTTTCAATACCTGCAGGAATTTCACTGCCGTATTCAAGAGTGATATCATCAGCCTTAATAACAAGCTGAGCCTTTGTAACCTTGAGAACACCGTCAACTGTTGCAACTGCATAGTTGGGAGAGGTTTCAAAGTTAGGAGTTGCCTTGATGTAGTATGTACCAACCTTATAGTTATCGATATATCTGAAGTCGGTTGAGAATGAGAATGTGGGTTCTGTACCTGTAGAAGTAACATCTGTGATTGTATCTGTGCCGACAAGAAGGCTTTCGTCAAGAGTTACATTAACTGTTGATGCAGAGGGAACAAAGTTTTCACCGTATACAGCTGCTGTATCTTCTACCTTGAAGGTAATGAGTCTGGGAGTAACATTGATTACACCGTCAGCTGTTGTGAATGAATAGTTGTTGTTTACATCGATGAAGTTGGGAGCAGAAATTGTAACTGCATAACCGCCTTCCTTAACAGGTGAACCCTTAACATAATCTGTTCTGGGTGTAATGTTACCTGATGTTACAACAGATTCGATATCAAATGAGGGGTCAAGGTCTGTCTTATATGTATAAGCTGTGATGTTGGGGATGTTATCACCGTAAGAAACTGAACCTGTGTAAGAAATTACAACGGGAGTTGTCTTAACCTTGATATTTACATCGATTATCTTTGTTTCATAGTTGTTCTTATCCTGAGGAACAAACTGTGCCTGATAAACAGATGTATTTACAGTAGGATTGATACCTGTATTCACCCAGCTCCAGCTACCGGGAATTGATGCTGTCGTTGATGAAATATCAATGTCACCGAGCGTTCTTGCATTCTGATAGAACATTTCTTCAACAACGGGAGTACCTGTTACGGGAACAGCTTTATCAATTGTCACAAGAAGCTTATCGCCTGTTTTGTAAGTAAGAACTTCAATATAATAGTTGTTTGCAGCAACGCCCTTTATTTTTGCATCATCTGCGTTGATGTTCCATACCTCCTGAACACCTGCATTGTTGTCAAGAAGGTCACCTGTTGCATTATCAAATGAAATGCTCTGTGAAGAATATGCACCTTCTTTTACAGTAAACTTTACGTCTGCTGTCATATCTGAAGGATTGTATTCTCTTTTAATAGCTTCTGCTTCAACCTTAAGAGCTCTCTTTGCTACGGTAAGATTGCCTTCGGGATTGTTTGCACCGTATATGAAAGTATATTCATAGTTAGAAAGAACAGCGGGAACATCCGTAAATGTTGCACGGATTGAGTATTCGCCTGCACCTATATCACCTGCAACATAAGGCTTGTGGCCGGTGCCTGAAAGAATCATATAGTTAAGTGAACCGCCGATTGCAGCCTTAACTGCATCTGTATTGTCATTTGCAACAAGACCGTCAATAGCTACGGAGTAATCCTTTGTAAACTCTGTTTCACCGTATGTAACAATCGCTGCGTTGGGTTTTATGGTAAGAGGAGCCTTTTTTATAGTATAAGAAACATTGAAATCTGTTGCCTTATAGTTATGAGCTACAGCAGTGTCAGCATATCTGGGAGTCCAGGTAATAACAACTGTCTGAGCATTGGCAGTGATACTCTTGTATTCATTACCGTCAGCTGCATTCTTGAAGCTGAATACACCTGTAAGTCCTGTTTCACCTGAAATACCGTCTGCATTATAATCAGTCAGCAGAAGTGCCTGATTGAGCTTTGTACCGTAGACAAGTGAAATTTCAGTGGGAAGTGTACCTCTTGTTGCATAAGCCTGATCAATGATAAGAGTGAAGTTATATTCAACGCCCAATCTGTTTTTATTGGTTGAGGGGTTCTTATCATAGTTTGTGCTTTCGGCAATTTTCAGTGTAACCTGATATGTACCTGCATTGGTGGGAAGCTGACCGTTTTCACTGCTTTCAGACTTACCTGCAGCATTTGTACCTGTATAAGAGAAAGATACAGCAATTTTCTTTGTATTGGTAAAATCAAGGTTATATTCGGAGGTATAGTCCTTATTTGTAACAGCATCAGAGATCTTAAGACCGATATCTGCTGCATTTACGGGATTGCCGGTATATACAGTGTTAACCACATTGCCTGTGCCGACATTTGCCTTTATTGTTGTGGGATCCTTTCTTACATAGTCTACAAAAATGTAGATAGGACCGCTTTGCTTTACGGATTCATCAACAGGAGCAATATTATCAAAGGTCTTGATTTCACGGCCTGCATTTGCTGAAGAAGCCACATTAAAATCAGAGAACCATGATGCAGTTGTTGCCCATGCAATATCCTTAAGCTCCCAGTAATAGCTGTTACATGAATCAGCACCTGAAAGATATCTGATTGTAGCACTGGGATCCTTTGTAAGCTTTGTTGAACCGGATACGCCCTGAAGGTTAACAAGAGAATTAGCTATATTTGTTCCGTCAACAAGAGGAGTATATGAGAAGCCGACGCCTGCACCTACAATACTTGTATCAATATTCTTTCTGTTTTCATCAGCCCAATATCTGTAAATGATATGTACACGGTCCGTGCCTTCAACAGCACCTCTTACAAGAGACTTGGGTGTACCGTTTACAGAAGTTGCAGCTTCGGTTGTATAGGTATTGTTTGCTTCATCGAGGAAGCTGCCTGCTGTAGCATTAGCGGGAATCTGCTCGTAATGATCTCTGAAGGACGTCATATGGCTGACAATATCAGAAGATGATCTGAGCATTTCGGTACATGATAAAACTGTACCCTTTCTGTATGTGATTGTACCGTCGGAGGTATTCATACAATTTCCTTGGTCAGTTGGAGTAGTGATTGTACCTTCGGGAATAGTGGGAATACTGCCAGTAAGTGTAAAGATACCGCCTGAATAAAGATACTGTCTGCCGTTACCTTCATTTTTTACGGCATCTGTATTTGTAATATTTGCATCATGGCTTATTTCACCGCCGGTCATAGTTACCTTACCGGAGGTAACAACACCCAAGGCAACAGATGTGATCCATGCCTTACCGTCAGATGCTGAACCCATATAAGTATCTCTTGAGTGATTACCGTCTGAAACTACCGTAATCTTTGTAGAACCGGAAATAGTAACATTACCGCCATATACACCGTATGCAACAGCAACAGAGTCTGCATAACCTTCACCGTTACCATTGGAAGAGAATGTGCCTTCCGCATAGGAATCAATATTAAAGATAGCACCGTTTACGGAACATGAAGAATTTGCACCAACATTGGAAACACCTGCTGCACCGGAAGCAACCTGAGAACTGTTCTTATTCGTAAGACTACCACCGGTGTTTATCTTATCATAATGAAGTTTAGATGAAACATTTAATGTAACACCCTTGTTTACGGTTACAACACCTTCATTATGAACCGCTTCAAGCGAACAGTATGAAAGCTCACGCTTTTGATCGGGACCCATACCTGTTCTGATATTCACAACATCAATTGATGCATTGGTGTTGGAGCCTGTAGCAGTACCGCCGCTGTAGATGTTAAGAGTACCCTTGTTATGGATAGCATAAACATAGGGCAGCTGCCATGCACCGCCGGATTCACGCTTGAAAATAATTTTCTTGCCGTTCATAAACAGGTTTACGGTAATGCCGGAAGGAACAGTAATACCTGTTATGCCGCTTGAAAAAGTATCAGTTGATGTGTTTGTAAAGTTGACATCACCCTGAAGAATCACATCAACAACAGTGCCTGCAGAATATGATGCAAGCTTTTCTGTAATTGCAGCTGCAGTTGTACCTGAGGGTACTGTGTAATTTTCTGCAGCACGTGCTTCGGGGAGAATATCAGCCGATAATGTGGGGAGAACAGAAAGTGATAAAACCACTGCAAGGAGCATAACAATTACCTTAGCGGTGATTTTTGCAAATCTGCTCTGTGATGAATTATTATTCACAATAATTCCTCCTCTGTAAATAGTTGCAATGACACCGGCATACATCAGGGCACACCGATATAATTATACATATTGATTATAATATTTCAGGGGTCAACTGTCAATGATAAAGATAAAAAACAAGCAAATTTTCTCTTAATGAACAAAAATAGTTGAACATACTTATGAAACTATAACAAGAGTTAAAAATTACCGTCACAAAAATGATAAACAAATAACATAATTCGTCCTTGAATGTGACTTTTTACTATGATATCATATATTATATATAAACAAAGTTATAAACTAAAGACCGGAGGACTAACATATGAAAAACTGTGCGGTCATTCTTGCCGGCGGCGAAGGCACAAGAATGAAATCAGATAAGCCCAAGGTTATGGCAGAGCTGCTTTTCAGACCCATGCTTTCATGGGTAATTGATGCGGCTCACGGTGCAGGTATAGAGGATATACTTGTTGTAACAGGTTACAAAAGCGAAGTGATAGAAAACTATCTTTGCGGCAGTACAGAAACCGCAAAGCAGGAGCAGCGTCTGGGCACGGGTCACGCAGTTATGCAGGCTGCTGATTTTATAAAGTGTCATTCAGGCGGAAATGTACTTATTCTCAACGGTGATGCTCCGCTCATCGATTCTCTCACCATAAGCGAAGGGCTTAAGTACCATACTGAAAATAATTTTGTGCAGACTGTTGTTTCCGCTGAGGTTGACAATCCCTACGGCTACGGCAGAATCGTAAGAAACCGTGACGGTGATTTTATTGCAATCACCGAAGAAGCCTCCGCAACAGAGGAAATCAAAAAAATCAGAGAAATAAACTCAGGTGTAATATGGTTTGACTGCGATACTCTCACCGACCTTTTAGGAAAAATAACAAACAATAATTCAAAGGGTGAATATTACCTTACTGATACAGTACAGATTGCACTCGGTGAAGGAAAAAAAGTCGGTGCATACAAAACAGCAAACAAGGATGCAGTTCTCGGAGCCAATTCAAGAGTACAGCTTTATGAGCTCAATGAAAAGGTAAGAAGAAGACTGCTTGAAAAGTATATGCTTGAAGGTGTATCTATCCCCTGTACAGACGGAGTTATCATTGATAAAAGTGCAGTTATCGGCAGGGACACCGTCATTCTTCCCGGAACAATAATCAAAGAGGGCTGTATAATCGGTTCCGGCTGTGAAATCGGCCCCAATACAGTTCTTTACAAAACGACAGTAGGTGATAACACAGTGCTTAACAGCGTTCAGTCAGAAGAAGCGGTCATCGGGAATAATATAAAAATGGGGCCCTTTGTTCACATAAGACCTGACAGCGTAATCAAAGACTGTGTCAAAATCGGCAACTTTGTTGAAGTAAAAAATTCATCGGTAGACGAAAAAACAAGCATCTCGCATCTCACATATGTAGGCGATTCGGATGTAGGTAAAAATGTAAACTTCGGCTGCGGCGTTGTTACCGTAAACTTTAACGGCAAGGACAAAAACCGCTGTAAAATAGGCGACGGAGCATTTATCGGCTGTAACACAAATCTTGTAGCACCTGTCTGCGTAGGTGACTATGCATATACAGCCGCCGGCTCAACCATTACCGAGGATATCCCCGACAATGCTCTTGCGATAGCAAGAGAAAGACAGACAAACAAAGAAGACTGGGTCACAAGGAAAAAGCCTTACAGAGAATAATCATCGGACGGATAAATTATGGAAAAAAGAATTTTTATAAGTCATTCAAGCAAGGATCATGAGGTTGCATCAAAAATATGCGAGGCTCTTGAAGAAAACGGACTTAAGTGCTGGATTGCCCCGAGAGACATCCCCTACGGTACTCAGTGGGCAGGCGAAATTTCAAAAGCTATTGAAAACTCCTCGGCATTCTTGTTTCTTTCAAGCGGCAGTTCAAATGCATCAGAACAGGTCAGCCGTGAAATTCAGCTTGCTATAGAAAACAATCTCACAATAATCCCCATAAGACTTGACAGTACACAATACAGTGATGCGAATAAGTATTATCTCGCAACCATCCATTGCATGATTGAATATGATGCTGCAAAAACACACAAGCTTGTTGAGGATATTATGGAGGCTCTCCCCGAGCCATCCGAAGACGAAAAGAGAGCACGTAAGAAAAAAGAAAAAAAGACAACTAATCACAACCTGAGAGTGGTACTCGGAAGTGTACTGACCGTTTTGTGTGCGGTGCTTTTTACGTACATATTTTTCTTCACTTCCCTGCAGGATACAATAAAATATACCGCTGCGGCAGTATGTGCAGCAGGTGCGATTGTCCCTCTTCTTTTCTTCAGAAAAAAGGCACTCAGTTCATATAACGTAAAACGCCTTAAAGTAAACGTAATTTCCGTTACCGCTGTTATTATAGCTGCAGGAATTATTACGGGCGGATATTTTCTTGAGCAGAAGCTTTGGCTTTCGGATAAGGACTCCAAGTATTTCATAACCCTGTCCGCACCGTCAACAATGTCAGCATCTGATTTTACCGACACTGTTGAAAAGGTACGCACCCGTTTTGATATACTTATGGGAAATGAAAGATATATCTTCAGACAAGAGGGTGACAAAATTGAGATAATCGCCCCGAGAAGTGCATTCGGCGGTCTTAATCCCGACAATGTTATCAAATGCTATATCTCAAGAGCAATAGAGCTTTCTGTTACCTCAACGGTCGCATATATCGGTGAATACACGGAAGATTTTCCGCAGCTTGTTAATATCAGCAGAGAACACATAAAAGCGATATCAAAAAAACACGGCACCGTAGAAGGTGCCGATACAGAAGCACTCGGTATTGAAACAGAAACATATGACTATATTGAGCTTATTCTGGATGAAGACTTTGTAAAAGCAAATACCGATACATTCAATGAATACGGAGATAAGCTTGTAATTGCGCAGGATAAAGAAGCCCAGATAACAAATTATTTTTTCCACCACACATATCGCAGTGAAAAGGATAACGTTTTTTATCTTGTAAACGAAGATAATCTTCCCTATGTAAATGACCTTATTATTCACAACTTCACAAATCCCCCTCTCGCATCTTCTCTCAGCGTAAACATAGAAATTGCAATCAATTGGGAAAACACGGAAGAGCTCACATCAAAGGGTAAAAATCAGTGCAACACCGATGATCTCGAGGACAACACCGCAACATTTGCATTTGTATCCTCGTACACGGATACAAGTGAGGGTGAATGGCTTGATACAATAAAGGTTTTCAAGGAACGCCTTGATGTAATGAATACTCCGTATGCATTCGGCAGACTTGAAAACAATGATAAATCAATTGCCGTAAGGCTGCCCGCAGAAAGCACAGGTCTTTATATTGCCGAGCTTCTTACAGTTGACCGTTTCTATGTAAGAGGCAGCTATTCATGTACTTTAATTCCTGTGTCATCTGCGGCTCCCGAACTGAAAGCCGTCAATGAAAACGGCACATATGCAATTGAAGTAACACCATCCGCGGAGGACGTAATAACGGAATATGCAGGTCTTAACAAGCTTGCAGCAGATGAAGGTGACGGCAGAGTTTATCTCACCTTCGGTACGGATAATATCCCCGTACTCAGCGCCGAAGCAGATGTAAACAGTGACGGAAAAAAGATTGTTTTTGACAGTATCGCGCTTCTTGACAATATCCTTGCTTCAGCTGAGCATGAAAATCTTATGAAGCTGATTGAAAAAATCTATTCTTTATCTCTTCCCGCTGATATTAAATTCAGCGACTACTGCCTTGATAATGAAGAAACAAAGGAAAGTGATTTCGGCTATAGCCTTAAGCTTGAAGAGACAGAAGCAATCATGAAAGAAATTGATCCTGATGCAAAAGTTGAAATGTCCGGCACAACTATGAGAATTCTGTTTGATATGCCCGTTTCAGAAAACCTTCCCCAACAGGTAATTGACCGTGCAAAGCTGATTTTTGAAAAAACAGATTTTGAAAACAGCTGTATTCCGAATATAGGTATCTTTTTTATTGACGAAATTGATGATGAACGCGCTCGTATATTTTTCAGAAAAACCGTAAACACATATTATCCCGGCAAAGACTATTATGAAAACGGATACATAAATGCCCACGGAATTTTCTCAGGCGGAAGAATTCAGCGTGACAATGAAGCATTCCTCGAAAAAATTTATAATGATGAATTCTTCAAAAAACATATAAAAGAATCCGAAGGCTCAAAGGCTTTCAGTTAACAAAAACAAAAGGGGCTGTAAAAAAAGTGCAGACCGCATAAAACAAGATAACTAAAGGGCTTCTTTCGGTATTTAACTACCAAAGAAACCCTTTAAAACTGTAAAAATCAGCAAAAGCAGGCAAAAACAAGGTTTTTGCGTTTTATGCTATAAACAAACCTCGCCCTCGGAGTACCTTTGTACGCCGTCGGGTAAACCAAAATAAA
>JAZNEX010000085.1:0-35710 GCA_045588855.1 Acutalibacteraceae bacterium | reverse complement strand
TTCGATTTCAGTGTTATTTTATTCGCATAAAACTGTCCGAAGGACAATATCACAATGCGTAGCATTATATAACTGCGAAGCAATATCACTCGCCGCAAGGCGAATAAAACTGCGTGAGTGTCCTCAGGACACCCACGCATTGGAATCGTCTTTTTTTATCCAATCCGAAGGGTTGGAATGTAATCACGCGTTAGCGTGTATGTCATCGCACAAGGTGTGTATGTATTCCTCTCTGTTTTTCTTTCGGATTGATTACATGCATCTTTATAAGATGATTACATTCCGTCTGCGACGGATTACATACAATGCTTCGCATTGATTAATTTTTAATCCGTTATAATCATTCATATCAGACAAAAGAGGCTTTTTTATTATATTCAATATTCATTTTGCATACATTATTCCCACAATAGAGTTTCTTATCCCGGCAGGAAAGACCTTGCACAGGACACACAGTATTTTGTATACCGTTCCTATTGAGTATACGGGCTTTACTTTTTTCTTTAATGCTATTTTTGCGATATAGTCTCCCGCAGCTTCAGGGGACATTCCTTTTTCTTCATCCTTTTCCATTTTTGAAACGCTTTCTGAAATTCTTCCTGCATATACATCATCACCGTCAAAGGATTTATCCCTTGCTCCCGTAAAGCCTGTGCAGATATCTCCGGGTTGAATTGCCGTTACGCTTATACCGAAGGGCTTTATTTCATTTGCCAGTGCAAAGGAGTATGATTCTGTTGCAGCCTTTGAAGCAGAGTAGTAAGTCTGGAAAGGAATATGAGCCACAGCGGCAACGGAGCTTATATTTACAATTCTTCCGCTTTTGTTTTTTCTCATAACGGGGATAACGGCTTTTGTGACATTGACCAAACCGAAAAAGTTTACATCAAATTGTGATTTTGCCTGACTGAGCTGTGTGAATTCAACAGCTCCCGAAATGCCGAAGCCTGCACAGTTGATAAGAATATCAATTTTTCCTTCGATAGTTTCAATTCTTTTTACAGCTTCACAGACAGTATTTTCATCGGTAATATCGGCAGTTATATGGGTTACTCCTTCAAGAGGAATATTTCTTCTGCTGAATTCATACACTTTTACACCTTTTTTCCTGAGAGCCTTTGCCGCGCATCTTCCTATTCCCGAGCTGCCGCCGGTTACTATTGCGATTTTTGTTTCCATTTCACATGCCCCCTTGATTTTATTGTAATAAAATATTTTCTGCTTGTCAATCAACCGTATCACAGATATAATAGCACAATGTAAAATGCAATTTACAGCAAACACAGCAAAATAATTATAATGATGATAACAAAATAAAAGAGGTAGATTTATATGAAAAAAACCGTTGTAATAGCAGCCGTCGTAACAGTGCTTTTAGGAAGTATTATCGGAATAGGTGCAGGTGTGGGTATATCAATTTTTTCATCTCCCGAATATGCACTTAAAAATATGCAGAAGGATATTGAAGAAAACGGAATGGAAGCCCTTGAATTTTATCTTACGGGTGAAGCACTTGATTTCTGGGAATCTGTAGAAACCGTTACTGATAATTCTCTTATAAGATCAATATTGTCTATTCTCGATATGGATAACGGTCTGAGTGTGCTTAAGAGTGAGCTTGATGAGGTTGTGTGGACCTTTGACAGAATGGATAATAAAAGAGATGACAGTGTTGATGTTTTTCTTGATTTTAATTATGACGACAGTATAATCGGCGAAATAGAATTCCGTATGTCAGAAATTGAAGGCGAGTGGCTCATAAGCAAAATAGAATTTCCCGTTTTTGATAAATTAGAGTGGTAATTTTATAAATTTTATGCTATGCTTATGGAAAAAGTGTAAAGGAGAAAATTTATGTTAAAAGAATTATGGACTGCAAATCCTCCCGCATTATTTGCCGTAATCTGTCTTATCGGTTATTTCTGGGGTATGGCTGCCGTATTTATTGCCAAGCCTCTCAAAAATGCAGAAAGCTTTTCAATCAAGCCTGTTGATAACGCAGGCAAAACCGAAATACGTGTATATTACGGCGGTATTTCGTTTGCTCTCGGACTTTTCCTTTTATTCCTTACCTTATCATTGGGCACTGCATATTATTCACTTGTGGGCGGTGTTATATTTGCAACAACCGTACTTACAACAAGAACAATATTTCTCTTTGTTGACAAGGGCTGGAAATGCCCCTATACAAAGCTTGCAATTCCCGCAGAAAGTGCTTTTGTAATTGCTTTGTGGATATGCTTCATTCTTTCAAGAAAATATATCTGATATGAAAAATCTATATTTTGTTGCACATCAGGATGATGAACTGAATAATACCGGGGTGCTTCTTGCAAGAGAGACAGATGAGTATTATGAGGATACTTATGTGATTCTCTGCACTGACGGAGGCGGTTCAGGTGTAATAAATGTTTTAGGTAATAATGAAAGCTGTTGGCTTCACGAAGGCTGTCACAAATATTCTCTTTCCAGAAAAGAATTTTCCGTTGCTCGTGACAGAGAGTTTTATGAAAGCTGCTCTCTTCTCGGGGTAAAAGACGATAATGTTATCATACATAAAGACAGGGGTTTTGACGGAAGTTTGTCAGAAGAACAGGCAGAATTTATTATCCGTGATGTTATGAGTCTTTTTCCTGAAGAATCAGATTTCAGGATAAGAGCCGTTTCACCGTATTTTAACGGCAGACAGAATCCTGATCATAAAAGCATAGGTATTGTTTGCGAACGACTTTTTAATGACGGACTTTTTTCAGAGCTTATTCTTGTTGCAGACAGCTGTTTTGAAGGAGACTGCCGTAAGGTATTTTCAGAAAAAGAGTATTCAGAAGAAAAAGCAGACGATAAAGCTTTTGTAAAAATTAAGGCAGCAGCTGATTGTTACGGAAAATGGGAGCCGGAAAACGGCAGATTTTCAATAGGCTGGCATTCGGTAAAGGGTGAGTTTGAAGAAATTGTCCGTAATCCTGTTGTGGTTTATGAAAAGCTGATAAAAATATCTGAATAACACAATAACAAAAGGCGCTGTGCAGAACACAACGCCTTTTATCATTTCAATTTTTTAGTTTTCGTTAAGATAAACAAGAGGACAGGGGAATACCTGCTCATTGTTTGTCATGTAAGCTACTGCAAAATCAGGGATATCAATGTTATTGATAACTTCACCTTCAGCAATAAAGGAATCAGCACCGTATACAAAGCAGGGAACATTAGCACCGGAGTGACTGCCTGTAAGCCACTTGTATTCATTGCCTACAAGAGTAACTGAGCCTGTTTCGTGGTCAGCAGTGATAACAACAAGAGTATTGCCGTCCTTTTCTGCAAAATCAAGAACCACGTCAACAACCTTGTCAAATTCAAGAACAGCAGTCATAGCGCCTTCACCGTCCTGGCTGTGTGAACGCTTGTCAATGTGAGCTGCTTCAAGCATCATGAAGAATCCGTCTTCATCCTTGCTGAGAATATCAATAGCTTCAACAGCAAGCTCTGATAATGTGGGGTTGTCACCGTTGTCGGTGCCCTGCCATAATGTGTCGCTGTCAAACTGACCGATAGACTTCTGACCTTCTGTAAGAGCCTTGACATCAGAAAGAGTATCACAATAAACCTTGCCGTTTTCTTCACATGCTTCAATTGTAACTTCACCGGCTGAAGCACCCCAGATAAGGTCGATATCAGAAACTACCTGCTGATCAAAAATTTCCTGAGCAAGGTCTCTGTCGCGAACGTGAGCTGAGAAAGCAGAGGGAGTGGCACCCATGATAGAGTCAGAGGTAACAACACCTGTTGCCTTGCCGTACTTCATAGCTACTTCTGTAACTGAAGCAGGAACAGCAATAGCACCGAGAGGATCAGTGGGGTATACACCGACATAACCGTTCATGGTTCTGCCGCCTGTAGCCAGAGCTGTGCCGCCTGCAGCAGAGTCAGTAACAGGTGAGCTTGCAGAACGGGTCATCTGTTCGCCGTAATATTCAAAACGGTTGAATATACTGAGGTCAACGCCGTGAACCTTTTCGGTAGCATTGAGATGATTGAAGCCCATGCCGTCACCGATAAGAATAATAACATTTTTTACCTCGGCAGCTTCTTCTTCGGGAGCTGTGAAATTGAGGCCCATCATATTTGTAAGTGAAATTACAAGGGACATGATGAGGATAACAAGTTTTGTAAACATAGTTTTTGTCTCCTTTTTGAATCTTTTTGTTTATTTTACCAAAGTCGCTTTTTTATGTCAATGCTTTTAAATAAAAACTCTCAGGCGGTGTATTGATTTTTGCCTTTTCATCTGATAAAATAACTGCGATTATTGTGAGGTATTGCTATGGAAGAAAATTTTTCAAAAAAACAACAGACTAAGGGCAGACTCTGCATTATCGCTACCGCTCTTTTGTGGGGACTTGCCGGTGTCTGTGTGAAATCCATTCCGTGGAATTCAATTTCTATTATGGCTTCACGCTGCGGAATCGGTATTGTAATGTTCGGAATTCTCAGAAAGAGTCTTAAAGTAAAATTCAACAGGTATACCTTTACAGGGGCGGTTATGATGAGTATTACGGGTATACTTTATATGATGTCAATAAAACTGACCACTGCAGCCACGGCTATTGTGCTTCAGTATACCGCACCTATTTTTGTTTTTCTTTTTTCGGTATTTTTTCAGAAAAGAAAACCGAAGCTTATTGAAACCGTTATTGTTCTTATGGTTTTCGGTGGCTGTGTACTTTCTTTCGTGGATGAAATTGATACTACAAGGCTTCTCGGTAATATTCTGGGGCTTGCCTCGGGTGTATCCTTTGCCGCACAGATAATTTTGTTCAGTGATAAAAGGGCAGATTCAAATGACGGAATGTATCTCAGTAATATCATAAGTTTTGTTGTATGTCTGCCGTTTATGTTCTTTGATAAAAATATGGCATTTTCGGGGGAGATAATATTATGGGTGCTTGTACTCGGTATATTCCAATACGGACTTGCAAACATATTCTATGCAAGAGGCTGTCAGGTTATTAATAAGATAGAAACATCACTTCTGCTTACCATAGAGCCTGTATTCAATCCTATCCCTGTTCTTCTGGTGACCGGAGAAAAACCCGGGCCTCTGGCAATAATCGGTTTTGTGATTGTTATTGCCGGTGTTACTCTTTACGGTGTGCTTCCGATGTTTGAAAAAAAGTTCAGAAAAGTATAATAATAACGGACCTTCTCATAATGAGTCGGTCCGTTTAATGTTACTTAAGCACAGGCACACCATTATCGTCAAAACGGACTTTTCGGATTCTTGTGTGTCTGCAGGGGTCATATAATGATTCTTCAAAAAATGTTCCGCATTCCTTTGTAAGATGTGAAGAAGGTCGGGAATGGTACACAAGAAGCAGATTGCCGTTTTCGTCTCTTACAAAGCTGTTATGTCCCGGCCCTGCTTCGCCCGGCAGATCCTTTGTTTCAAGCACAGGGAAGGGGAGCTTATTCCAGGATGAAGGCTCAAGGGGATTGCTGTCAATATCCGCTTCAAGTCTGCCCATACAGTATTCAGCACCTGTACCCGATGCAGAATAGAACACAAAAATTTTATTTTCTGTTTTCAGAACGCTTGCTCCTTCATTTACTTTGTATACAATCTTTTCCCAATCAAACTCGGGCTTTGAAAGAAGTACCGGGACAGATTTCAGCTTCCATGGTGATTCTTCGGAAGTTTCGGCAATAAACAAAGATGAATTCTCCTCTATCTGCGCCCAGATAAGATAATGCTTCCCGTTATGCTCAAAGTATGTCATATCCAGAGAAAAGCATCTGAATGACAGATTGTCATCTTCTGTTTTCTGCACAACACCAAGCTCTTCCCAGCTGCCGTTTATTACATCGCAGTCCGTACATCTCAGAACATACGGTTTGATATCCCATTTGTCTGTGCTTGTGGCAGCTGCAAAGAAAATATATGCATATTCCCCGATAAAGTGAATTTCGGGTGCCCATATATGACGGGACATTGTCCCTTCCTTATGAGCTGACCATATGGTGATTTCTTCTGCTGCGGCAAGTCCCTTTACTGTCGGACTTTTTCTTAATATGATTCTGTCGTATCCGTGAAGCTCATCCTTGAATGCAGGATATGAGGCAGTGAAGTAAAACATATTATCGGGTCCCCTTGTAATATAAGGGTCTGCACGTTGTTCAATAAAGGGATTTTTGTAATTTTCTGACATATTTTTTCTCCGTTGGGATTTTTAAATATTATATAATTTGAAAAAAAGTTTGTCAAATGGTTGAAAAAAATATAAATAAGAGTTATCATTCAGTAAAGTTGATTTATATTTGTTGAATTTGTTTTATTTATCTTTGACAGGCGGGAGGTAAAGCAGTTGAAAATTATTATTGCAGGATGCGGTAAGGTTGGTTCGGCTATTCTTGAAAGTCTTGTTTCCGAAGAGCACGATATTGTTGCTATTGACAGCAACAGAAAAGTTCTTGAGGAAATCAATAACATATACGATGTAATGTGTGTCTGCGGAAATGCTGCGGACTCCGATGTGCTTGAAGAGGCTGATGCATCAAAGGCAGATTTGTTCATAGCTGTGACCGATTCTGATGAGCTTAATATGCTCAGTTGTTTTTTTGCTAAAAAAATGGGTACGGCACACACTGTTGCCCGTATCAGAAAAACTGACTATAATGATGAATCTCTTGCGTTTATGAAAAAGACTCTGTCTTTGTCGTTGCCGATTAACCCTGAATACGGTGCAGCAAAGGAATTTTATAATATACTTAAGATGCCCTCTGCCGTAAAAATCGAAAGCTTTTCAAGCTCAAGCCTTGAAATGATAGAGCTTCGTCTCAAGCCCGATTCCGTACTTCACGGTATGACCCTCAGTGAAATGAGAAATAAATACAAGGCAAATTTCCTTGTCTGTGCAGTTCAGCGTAACGGACAGGTATTTATTCCTTCAGGTAATTTCGAGCTTCACGGAGGAGATAAAATAGGAATTACTGCCAATCAGGCGGAAATTCTCAAGCTGCTTAAAGAACTTAAGCTTATGCAGAAGCAGGCAAAGAATATTACAATTGTAGGCGGCAGCAGAATAGCTTTTTATCTTGCAAAAAGACTTGTCAATGCAGGCAATAACGTAAAGATAATTGAACAGGATATGGATATATGTGAAGAAATCAGTGAGCTGCTTCCCGGGGTATCTGTAATTCACGGTGACGGTACCGACCAGGAGATACTTAAGGAAGAGGGCATTGATGAAACTGATGCATTTGTCGCTCTTACGGGTATCGATGAAGAAAATATCCTGATTTCATACTATGCTGCAAGGAGAGGCGTAAAAAAGGTTATTGCTAAGGTTAATCGTGAAGAGCTTGCCAGAATTGCAGAGGATATGGGACTTGATTGTGTAATTTCTCCTAAAAAAATAATTGCTGATGTTATTACAAGATATGCCCGCGCTCTCCAGAATTCAATGGGAAGTAAGGTTGAAACTCTTTATAAGCTTATGGATTCAAATGTTGAAGCGCTTGAATTCAATGTAGGTGCAGACTTTAAAGGCTGTGATGTGCCTCTTAAAGATCTGTCGATTAAAAACAATATACTGATAGCCGGTATTATGCGCAGAAGAATACCTATTATCCCGTCAGGTGATGATCTTATTCTCCCCGGTGATAAGGTTATTGTTATTACCGGTCAGAAAGGTCTCAGTGACCTCTCGGATATTATGAAATAAGGTCAGGATTCTTTGCTATGAACAGAAGGATGGTACTAAATACATTGGGAAAGATT
This sequence comes from Acutalibacteraceae bacterium, assembly GCA_045588855.1. Classification (GTDB taxonomy): domain Bacteria; phylum Bacillota; class Clostridia; order Oscillospirales; family Acutalibacteraceae; genus RUG806. The sequence continues at coordinate 27,936 of JAZNEX010000085.1, read as the reverse complement.
GTATGGGTAGAGGCTTTTCTTATGCTTCTGCCTGTTGCGGTCTGTCTTATTTACAAGGATAATGCCTTGTTTTCTTTCCTGATAACTATTGCAATTGCCATAGTTGTTTCTTTACCTCTGATATTTTTCTGTAAACCGAAAAATAAGGTTATTTATGCAAAAGAAGGATTTGTTACTGTTTCACTGGCATGGATTATAATGTCGGTAATCGGTTCTTTGCCTTTCGTTTTTTCGGGAGCGATTCCGTCTTTCGCAGATGCATTTTTTGAGACTGTCAGCGGTTTTACAACTACGGGTGCATCAATTCTTACCGATGTTGAAGCCATGAGTGAAGGATTGCTGTTCTGGCGAAGCTTAACTCATTGGATAGGCGGTATGGGTGTTCTTGTTTTTGTAATGGCTCTTACTGCAGGTCTTCCTGACAGATCTATACATATAATGCGTGCGGAAATGCCCGGTCCTATTGTTGATAAGCTTGTGCCGAAGGCAAGAGAAACTGCAAAAATTCTGTATCTCATATACATTGGTATGACTATTGCTGAAATAATTATTCTTGTATTATTCCGTATGCCGGTTTTTGAAGCAATTGTGCATACCTTCGGTACGGCAGGTACAGGCGGATTCGGTATATTTGCTGATTCAATCAGCGGATATTCTCCGGCAATTCAGTGGATAATTGCGATATTTATGTTTCTTTTCGGTATAAATTTCAATCTGTATTATCTTATACTTCTCCGCAGAATAAAGAATGTCTTAAAAAGCTCAGAATTGTGGGTATATGCAGGTGTCGGTATATGTGCATGTATTGCAATAAGCATAAATACATTCGGGATGTACGACAATGCTTCGGAATGTATAAGACATGCAGCATTTCAGGTTTCAAGTATTATGACTACCACGGGCTATGCAACAGCGGACTTCAACCTCTGGCCCGGATTTTCAAAAACACTTCTGCTGATACTGATGCTTATGGGTGCATGTGCAGGTTCAACGGCAGGCGGTCTCAAGGTTTCGCGAGTGATAATTCTTATCAAGAGTATGAAAAGGGAGCTGACAAGATTACTCCACCCCAGAAGTGTAAAAACTCTTAAGCTTGAAGGAAAAAGACTTGATGAGAACACATTATCAACAACTGCTTCTTATCTTATGATGTATTCTGCTTGTCTTGTTGTGGTTTTTCTTTTATTGAGCTTTGATAATTTTGATATTGAAACAAATATCAGTGCAACAGTTGCATGCTTCAACAACATCGGCCCCGGTTTAGGTGTTGTAGGTCCTGCGGGAAATTATTTCGGGTATTCTCATTTTTCAAAATATGTTCTTTCGGCGGCAATGCTTCTCGGTAGACTTGAAATATTCCCGTTGCTGATATGTCTTTCTCCTGCAACATGGACAAAGAAGTAAGAAAAAATATGTATTAAAATCCGATTTTGCTATTGACAAACGAAAATTATTAATATATAATACTCAAGCAGTGTGAGACCACACTCTTGATGTGGTGGGTATAGCTCAGTTGGTTAGAGCGCCAGGTTGTGGCCCTGGAGGCCATCGGTTCGAATCCGATTATCCACCCCACTTATAATCGCAAAGTCATACGATTTTGCGATTTTTTTAATAATTGAATACCGTGGGGAGTCGTCAAGCGGTAAGACACAGCACTTTGACTGCTGCATCCGTGGGTTCGAATCCCGCCTCCCCAGCCAAAAATAAAAGCACTTCCGAAGAAGTGCTTTTATTTTTGGCAATGAAGCGTGCCTTACGGCACATGAAAAATGAAGCAGCCTTCGGCTATGAAGCACACCTTCGGTGTACGGAAATTCAAAAAAAAGACAAGCTTTGTTGAAACTTATCTTTTTTTCTGAGCCTAAGAATTGGTATACAATCGCTGTCAGGCATATTTAATCGCACATAGCGTGTATGACATTACCGCAGGTGTATTTTTATTTGTAATTGATTATATGATTTTTTTGAACGGATTACATCCTCAACTTCGTTGCAATTACATTACGTCTTGCGACGGGTAATTTATAATGCGCGCAATGATTATTTTGTTATGCAGAAAAATTCTCGTTATGAAGTTAAAAGAATTATATATCTCTCTGAACAGGCAGTGGATTTATTCCGAGATGGTCTATCTGAAAGCGTTATTCTGTAGATATAAGGTGAATCCGTTTTTTGTATGAACGGTATTATTATCCGTTTTTGCAAGGTTGACATTGTCTTATTTATCCTTTAATATATATACGGAGGCGATGATATTATGAAGCAGATTATGGATAAGCACGGTTTTATATGCGATATGGACGGTGTTATATATCACGGTAATAAAATTCTTGACGGTGTAAAGGAATTTGTTACCTGGCTTATTGATAATGATAAGAAGTTTGTTTTTCTCACAAACAGTCCCGAAAAAACTCCTCATGAGCTGAGTATGAAGCTGGGAAGAATGGGACTTGATGTTCATGCCGACCATTTCTATACAAGTGCTATGGCAACAGCTGCTTTCCTCGCAGATCAGAAACCGGGATGTACGGCTTATGTAATAGGTGAGGGCGCTTTGTCAAAGGCTTTATATGATCAGAAAATTTATATGAATGATGTTAATCCCGACTATGTTGTTGTAGGTGAAACAAGAAGCTATAATTTTGAAAAAATAGAAAAGGCAATTGACCTTGTAAGAAAGGGCGCAAAGCTTATCGGTACAAACCCCGATATAACAGGTCCCACAGAAAAGGGTATTATGCCTGCAACAGGCTCACTTGTTGCGCCAATCGAGATTTCAACAGGTAAAAAGACATATTTCATCGGTAAACCAAATCCTCTGATGCTTCGTCACGGACTCAGTAAATTAGGCTGTCACAGCGGAGATATTGCTTTCGTCGGTGACAGAATGGATACTGATATCATCGCAGGTATCGAATCCAATGTCGACACGGTTCTTGTTTTAAGCGGTGTGACATCAATGGCAGATATTGATAATTTCCCCTACAGACCCAAGTATATACTCAATAATGTGGGAGAAATTCTTACAGTTGAATAAAGAAACTGCCTCGTATCACATAACGGAATACGGGGCAGTTTCTTTTGTGTGGCGGCAATCGGAGTTTATTATGATTATAGTCCGGATAAGACTAAATGTCAATAGTCTTGTTCAGACTATTTTATAATAATTACGAGGTGTTGGCATGGATTATATTGACAGAATAACAAGTCTGAGGGAAGATAATGATTATAAGCAAAAGGATATTGCCGAAATTTTAGGTATAAAACAAAGCGCATACAGTAAATATGAAAAACGCAGGACAAAGATTCAGGTAGAAGATTTAATCAAGCTTTGCAAATTATATAACGTATCGGCAGATTATATACTAGGCTTTACTGATGAACAGAAGCCTTTATCCGAAAAGTAAAATATATTTCTTGCAAATTGTACATTGACTTCCTTGCCGCGAAAGATAGTCCTGTACAGCTTGTTCTTTTAATTCTCTTGAATATTTCTTGTTCTTATGGCTTGTTACGGGTATAAATAATCCCCCTGAAGTAGTCTTGAAATTTTTTGTTATTTCAAGTGTCTGCTTTAAGGGGATTATGTCATTTTATCAGTTTTCCGTTCTTTTTATAATGTTATCCTGTAAAGGCTCAGAAAGTCGTGTGAAATATTCACTGAAGCCGCCAACCCGTACAATAAGATTTTTGTATTCGTCAGGTTTTTTCTGTGCATTGATAAGGTCTTCTCGGGACAGAACATTTATCTGCAGGGTCTGACCGCCGTTACGGAAATATGTTTTTGTTAGTGCAGTAAATGCCTGTCTTCCTTCTTCTGTGCAGAATTGTGCCTTTGAAAATTTTATCTGAAGCACATTTCCGCTTGTTGCGAGATACTGATTACCGTTCATAACAGATTTCAGTAATGCAGTGGGACCGTTTACGTCGTTGCCGGGTGTTGCACCTATACTGTCTGCAAGAAGCTTATTGCCTTTTTTCTTTCCGTTAGGCATAGCTCCTACATGGTAACCGTAATCGGCAGCACGGTTGAATGTACTGCAGCCTACACCGAAAACGCCGCCGCGGAAGGTCTTTTTTGTTTGGAAATATCTGTATAAATGATCGGTGATATCTGCATAGATTGAATCAACCTCTTTAATATCATTACCGAATTTATCGTAGGTGCTGAAATCTTTGTAAAGCTCATCATACCCTTCAAAATTATTTTTAAGCGCGCAGATAAGCTGAGACATAGAATATTTCTTTTCATCATATATAAAATGCTTAATTGCTGCAAGGCTGTCTGCAGTATCGGGAAGTCCTTCCGTAAGCACCTGACCGTGACCATATATGGGACCTCGGTTTTTGTAATCAAGTCCCTTTTCGATACAGCCCTGTACCATAATGGATTTCCAGGGATTCGGTGCATCAACGGCAAAAATTTCCTGTGCCTTGTTTGAAGTCTCCGTAATATAGTCAGCAAGATATTCTATCTGCTTTTTATAAGCTGACATAAGTTCATCAAAGCTTGTGAATTCTTCGGGATTGCCTGTGTCAGGAGCAAGGGTTTCATAAGAAAACTGACATTGTCCTCTGAAAAGAGCAAATTCAAGAGCCTTCAGCACGTTTATTTCTCCGTCCTCAAGTCCCATATGGCTTTTGCCGAAAATATCAATCTGATTACAGCCGTTCATGCAATACAGATGCGAATCCGAAGGGGGAACACCTATTGCTTCGAGGGCAGTACAGACGGATTTATCATTATATATCGCAGGCATACCAATTCCTGTCGAAAGAGTATCAAGTGCAAGCTCCCATAAATCGGCAGGAGTATTTTCATTGACTCTCATTGTGATATTGGGAGTATTATATTTCTTTTCTTTTGCAAGTCGGAGCACGGCATATGTAAGAAGATTTGTGCAGTCATTTCCGAATTCGTCGCTTCTTCCGACACAAAGATTCCATGTTCTTGTTTTTCTGAAAAGCTCCCACAGCTTTGTAAGACAGAAATAATCTTCTTCGCTGTCTGTATAGTATGCCCCCAGTGCATAGTCAAAAAGACCCGGGGAGTCAATGTCAAAAAGTGAGAAGGAAAGCCAGAAAAACTGACAGGCTTCAAAAAAGTTTCTCGGCTTGTTATAGGGAATGTTTGAAAAAGCATCGGCAATTTTTTCAAGGACAATTCTGTCATTGCCTTCTGCTTTATCGGCGGCTTCAAGCGCTTTCAGTCTGTATTTTTCCGAAACGGTTTCAAGAGCCTCTGTTACGAGTATAAGTGCATCATAAAAATCCTGTCTGTCTGTGTGTACCTGACGGAATAAATCAATTTTTTTTCTGATACCTTTGGTGCCGATACGTAAAAGCATTTCATAATCGGGGTTTGAGTGTCCGCCGCCTGCCGCCCAGCAGCATTTATTTATTTCAAGTTTTTCCTGTAAAGGTGTACGGACCTTACTGATTATTCTTCTTGTTTCATAAGGCATAAAATAATCATAATAGAAATTCAGCTTTTCAATGTCGGAAAGCTCACTGAGATTCTCAGCGTTTTTATTCTTTATTCTTTCATTAAGCTCGATTCCGCCTGCCCGTTCATAATGAACGGCAAGTGAACTGTATTTTCTGAGAGGAGATTGAAAATAATCCTCAATGCTTATATCAGCATCAAGTTCATCAGCAAAAGTTTTCATTCCGCAGGCAATACGGTAATCTTTGTTTTCTCTGCCTGCGTGTATATAACCATAGGCAAAGGGTTCAAGTTTTTTTATGTTCATATCAAAACCTCGGTAGTATTAATCTCAGTCGCAGAGTGCATCTGCAGGAGCCTGCTCAGGAGCAAAACCGCTGTATCCGAGAATCGGTAAACTGAGAAGAGCTTCAATATCTTTCTGCTCTATTTCAAAATCAAAAACATCTGCATTGGATTTCATCCTGACGGGATTTGTTGATTTAGGAAGAGGAAGAATCCCCAGCTGTAAAGCAAAGCGGACACAAAGCTGTGCGGTATCCTTGTTGTATTTAGCTGCAATTGCCTTCAATCTTTCATCATTGAGTACGGCACCGCTGCCGAGGGGACTCCATGCTTCAACCAGAATGCCGATATCCTGCATATATTTTATTGTTTCCCACTGAGTAAAGCCCGGATGGAATTCAAGCTGATTAACCATAGGCTTTATTTCACTGTTTGCAATAAGGGAATCAATATGCTTCTTTTCAAAATTACTTACGCCGATAGCACGGATTTTTCCGTCCTTGTACATTCTTTCAAAGCCTCTCCAGGTATCGGCATTGATTTCCTCCCAGTTGTCAAAACGCTTGCTTACGGCAGGCCAGTGAATAAGATAAAGATCAAGATAATCTGTTCCGAGAAGCTTAAGCGATGTTTCAACGGCTGCAATGGTTTTATCATAGCCTCTTTCGGTTACCCAATGTTTTGTTGTAAGGAAAATATCATCTCTGCTTACCCCGGACGCTCTGATACCTTCTCCGACCTCTTTTTCATTGCCGTAAGCAAATGCGGTATCAATATGTCTGTAGCCTGCAGCAATTGCATTTTTCACACATTCTTTTGTTGTACCGTCTGAGGGGGTCTGCCAGGTGCCGTAGCCGATACAGGGTATTTTAAGGCTTCCGAGAGAAAATGTATCTGTTAAGTTATTCATAAATCTTCCTCCGTTTTATTAAATTCTGCTATTATGATAACATATATAGCCAGGATGTTTCAACTAATATAAAAATAAATTATTTATAAATTCCTTTGGTCGATTTGTCAAAAAAAACAGAAATTGTCAACATAATATGAGTTATTTTATTATTGAAATAAATTTTTCAGTGTGTTAAAATAATATGAAATTATATTTTCAGAGTTGGTGAATGAGAAATATGAAAAAGTTTATAAGTCTTGTTCTTGCACTTGTTTGTGTTGTATCCTGTATTGTAACTGCTAATGCATACACAAAGGGTGATGTTGACCGTGACGGCAGCATCGCAGCAGCCGATGCAAGAATTGCGCTCAGATATTCGGTAGCACTTGAGATTCTTGCGGAAGAACAGATAAAGCTTGCCGATTATAATGTAGACGGAAAGGTAACTGCTGCTGACGCAAGATGCATTCTCCGTGTGTCTGTAGGTCTCAGTCCCGAGTTACCCGTAGTACCCGAGATTCCCGAATATCCCGAACCCGAAAAGTATGTACCCAATGAGAGAGAGCTTAAGTTCTACGATAGTCTCTATAACATAAGCCATCCTCTTTTAGGAAAAACAAAGCCAAACTATCCTACAAACTTCCAGAAGTGGTGCTGTGAATATACAATAAAGGACGTTTTCCGTCCCGCGCTTGAGGCTGCAGGATATCCTAAGTCAAGAATAGACCTTCTTGCACCTACAACCTTCCCCAATGAAACGGTATCAAAGGCAATGGGCAATCTTACAGGCTTAGGTTGGCCCACATGGCTTGTTGTAAATAATCTTGTTATGGTTCCTTCATTCCTTTGCGATTATTATATAGATACCCCCGCTGCAGCAGAGGTTTTCTTCCTTACAGACTTCTATGATGATGTTGTTGAATGTAAGGTATATGAGCATGATGATGAAGACAGAGCTGTGTACAGACCTCGTGTCGGTGATATCCTTTTTATAAGCAATAAGACAAAAACTTACGAAAACGGTTATCCCACGGTTGACCATACTGCTCAGATTACACAGATTTACGAAGACGGTACTTTCCTTTGTACAGAAGGAAGTCTTGTGTATGCATACGAGGGTGATAACCGTGCAAGAGTGCGTGAGCGTAAATATAAATTCAATGAAGCAACAGGTACTTACGAATATGTAGGCAATTCTCTTGTTGTTGCACTTATGATAGCTCAGCCCAAGCTTGCATAACTCAATAAATTACAGACAGGTGATGTGACGATCTCACATTACCTGTCTTATTTTTTTTGTCTTATCATAATGACGGACAAGACAGCATAGAATAAAACGAAGGTGATTGAATGAATGATGTTTTTTCTGAAGCGGTTTCGGTCTTGCCCGACAGAATAAAACTCCCCGTAATAAAGGCGTATAAATGCTGTGATTCCGTTTATGAAATCAGATTTGTAAAAGATAGTTCAGTTTATTTTTATAATCGGAACGGAGTCAGCTTTGTATGTGATAACGGTATGCTTGATTGTAAATATTCGGCTCATACACTTAAACCCGGAGAAAATGAGCTTGAAGAAATAGTTAACCGTGCAATGGGGTACTCGGGTTTTTTGTATGACAGGGAAATAAAAGAGGGCTTTGTAACCTACGGCTGCGGACTTCGTATGGGAATATGTACTTCCGGCGGCGGAAAAAATTTCGGACTCGGCAATATAAATTCTCTTGTTATACGCCTGCCGTGTTTTGAGGAGCCATCTGAAAATAATATGCTTGATGAATTGCTGATGCTTTGTTCAAAGGGACTGCTGATAGCAGGTGCTCCCGCAAGCGGCAAAACCACAATGCTGCGGATAATAGCAAAAAAGCTTTCGGACGGCTGTCGGGGAGCATATAAAAAAGTAACCGTGATAGATGAAAGAGGGGAATTGTCGGCAGGTAAGCCTCTGGGGGTATGTACGGATATTATAAAAGGCAAGGAAAAAAGTCAGGCTATACTTCATGCCCTGAGATTGCTGTCACCACAATATATAATCTGTGATGAAATAGGCAATGTAGATGAAACCAAGGCTATTACGGAAGGGCTTAATTCAGGTGTCAGCTTTGTAGCATCAATTCACGCTTCAGATATGAAGGAGCTTCTGTACCGGAGTCAGTTCCGTTTGCTGTTTGACGAAAATGTATTCGGAGCCGTTGCATTTTTATCATCTGATTCTCCGGGAAAAATCAGTAAAATATATACCCGCGAGGAAATACATAATGAGATTAACCGCACTTGCAATCATATGCATTTCAATAATACTTGTAAGTTTTTATCTTTTGGCACTGCATAAAAAGAGTATTGATTATATAAAAAATGTATCGTTATTTTTTTCTGAATTTGCTTCTCTTGTTACATTAACAGAATCCGATGCAGCCGAGTGCGTAAAATATCTCAGTGAAATGTGCGGTTTTTCTTCTTTGCGTTTTCCCGCAATAATCACAGAAGCCGGTTACTGCGGATGTAATTTCAGAGAACTCTGGTGTGATGCAGTAAATGCCTGCGGTGATACTCTGTTTTTTAATAAGGAAGTAAAGAATCTTCTGCTTTCTTTTTCTGAAGCATTCGGAAAGCTCGGCAAGTCTGAGTTTTCTGAAAAATGTAAACAGTATTCACTCAGAGCATCGGAAATATATGAAAAAGAAAGCAGGCACAGGGAAGCTAACAGCAGCGTTTTGTCAGGACTTTGCGTTTTTTGTGCAGCTGCCATTTTTATAATATTTGCGTAAGGGGAGATAAAAACGGATATCGAAATAATTTTTAAAATTGCTGCGGTAGGTCTTATTGTTGCCGTACTCAATCAGGTGCTTAGTCGATCGGGCAGAGAAGAGTATACAATGATAACTACACTTGCAGGACTGATAATTGTCATTATGATGGTGCTTCCCTATGTAGGGTCGTTGTTTTCTTATGTCAGGAGCGTGTTTGATTTGTGATGTTGAAAATTGCAGGGGTTGTTCTTTGTGAAATTACGGTGTATGTGCTGCTTAAACAATATAAGCCTGAGTTTGCCTTGCTGTCTGAGGCTGTATCAATTGTCATAATCCTCTTTATGCTGATGGATGAAATAAAAAAAGCAATAGGTTCATTCGGTACTTATTTCGGCTTTTTAAGTCAGGCGGAGGAATACATATCGGTAATGCTTAAGATTCTCGGTATTTCTCTTGTTACACAGTTTACTTCCGATATGTGCCGTGATTCGGGAGAAAGCGCTCTTGCCGCCAAGGTTGAATTTGCAGGGAAAGTTATGATTGCCGCAGCCTCCTTGCCTGTTATAGAAGGTTTTACGGGGCTGATAACGCGTATGGCGGAAAATGTATGAAGTATATTATTTCAATTTTTGTGGCAACAGTATTTGTTTCTTTGTTTTCTGTCAGCGCATCAGCCCGGGAGAATTATTATTCCGAGCTTTTTGAACAGCTGCCGCCGGAAACAGCAGAGCTTCTTGAAAGCTTCGGAATCGATGAAGATTTATATGAAAACTATGGTGAAATCTCCCCGTTAAAGGCATTGGAAACAGTAGCCGGGATTTTTCGCGGCGGTCTTAAGGAGCCTGTTAAAATCGGAGCGGTAAGTATTGCACTTATTTTTATTGCTTCTCTTATAACCGGATTATCTCCCGGCAGCAGCAGTGTTTCTTCCGCAGGCAGGCAGACAGCACTTTTATGTATTGTTTTTTATCTTGTTAAAGCTACGGGGGATATTTTTTCTTCATGCTGCTCATCACTTGAAGTAACCAAGGATTTTATGCTTGTGCTTATCCCCGTGTTTGCAGGTATTGTATCATTTTCAGGTAATGTTTCATTGGCTTTAAGCTTTAACAGTGTGGTGTTTACATTTGCCGAAGCTGTTGCCGTATTTTTTGAAACGGTTTTTCCTGTTTTATGTGTGGTGCTGATATCGGTTGCGTGTGCCTGTGTAATAAATCCCGTTGTGAAGCTGAATAATATAGGTACAACATTGTCGAAGCTTGTAAACCTGCTTATGGCATTTGTGGCAGGTATTTTTGTTGCCGTAATTTCCGTAAGAGGAGTAATTGCAGGGGCGGCCGATACTGTTACAATAAGAGGAATACGCTTTCTTGTGGGAAATACGTTGCCTGTTGTGGGTTCTGCTATAGGTGAAGCGCTCAATTCAATAGTTGCAGGGCTGGGGCTTATGAAGAATACCGTGGGAGTATTGGGAATTGCAGCGGTGCTTGTAATAAACCTTCCGATGCTTATAAAGGTTATAATCTGGAAATGCGCATTGTATTTTATCGGTCTTGTGGCAGACATCACGGGATTTTCGGAAATAAAGGCATTCAGCGAAAATATGAACAGTGTTCTTGCCGTGATAACAGCCGCTATCTGTTATGTGTCTTTTGTTTTTATAATTTCGATAGCAATACTTCTGACAATAAGCAAGGGATGATATTCTGGATAATTTAAAAAGCTGGGGACTTATGCTTGTATTTGTTTCGGCAGGCTGTATGATTTATTATTTTCTTCTCCCCGCAGGAAATGTATCAAAAACAGCAAAAACGGTACTGTCGGCAATGGTTTTTGGTATTATATGTATGCCGCTTTTTTCTGCGGTTCTTTCAATATCTGATATGTCATTCAGTTTTTCAGCTGCTCCTGATATGGAAAATCTTGATGATTTGCTTGTATCACAGGCGAAAAAAGCTACGGAAAATATTATTTCGGAATGTGTGAAAAAATATACGGATGAGGAATATAAAACCGAAATATTTATTGATATTTCTGATGATTCTTACATAAATATCAGTAAGGTAATTATTATTTTTTCAGTCCGCCCTGCACACGAAAAGGATATCAGACAAGAGCTTTATGATAAGCTCGGTATAATGCCTGACATATTTACGGAGAAGGTTAATGAATAAAACAATAATTTTTTTCATAGATAAATTAAAGAAGGACAAAAAGCTCGTTATTATTATGTCGCTTGGTGTTTTAGGTATGGTATTGCTGCTGTTTTCTTCGGTAATGCCCGAAAAAAATCAGGTGGTGTCAGAAGAAAAAAGTGATATCGGGATTGTTGAACAAAGGATCGAAAAACAGCTGACAGAGCTTCTGAAAAGTGTTGACGGAGCAGGGAAGGTTAAGGTTATGGTAACTCTTGATTCATTGGAGGAAAGAATTGTAGCACAAAATTCGGAAAGTGAGAGTGATTCCGGTTCAACTGAAAAAAAGATTGAATATGTACTTTCAGAAACGTCGGGAGATACCGACGGACTTACACTTAAAATAATTACCCCCGTAATAAGGGGAGTTGCCATATGCTGTGAAGGAGCTGTGTCAAGCACTATGAAACAGGAAATTATAAAGCTTGTTTCAACAGGACTCGGTATTCCTTCGAGCAAAGTGTGGGTAACAAAAATGCAAGAATGAACGGAGGATTTTTTATGCATGTACTTTTAGGCAAAAAGCAGATTGTATTGGCAGCTCTGGTGGTGGCACTGGGACTTGCGGTGTTTGTGAATTGGTATTATACGGATTCAGGGATGCAGCTTTATCCCGAAGGAAGTGTTTCAGCAGAAGATAAAGAAAGAACAGGCAGCTCATCAGGAGATGCACAGTTTGTTTCAGCTGCGGAAGAAAGCGAATATTTTGCATCTGTAAAGCTTACAAGAGATTCTGCACATTCTTCAAGACTTGAAGAATTAAAGGCAGTTCTGACAAGTGCGGGGGAAAACAACACCGCAGCAACCGACACCGCTTCAGCCATCGAAGAAATCAGCAATGTAATGAAGATGGAAACCGACATAGAAAGTCTTGTTTCCGGAAAAACAGGCAGTGAATGTGTTGCCGTAATTTCCGATAACAGCGTTGATGTTATGATTTCAACCTCAGCATTATCCGATATGAATGTACTTACAATTTCAGATGTTGTCAATGAGGTATGCAACGGAAAATACGAAAACATAAAGATTTCGGGTGTGACGGAAACCATAAATAATACCTCGGATGAAACAGAAACCTCACAGGGTTGATAAGCTTTCATATGTATCTTATTTATTGACAAAAATACCGCCTTGGGATATCATAATACCTGAGGTGGTTTTTGAATGGAATATGTAAATAAAGGAAAAAACGGAGAAATAATTTTATCCGACGGCAAAAATGAAGCAGTATTCGAATTTCTTGAAATGTATGTTCTTGACGGCACGGAATATGCCGTGCTTCTGCAGGAGGGTGAAGATATGATAACAATTATGAAATTCACCGAAGCCGACGGAAAATCCCCCGAAATCTATTCCGAAATCGAAGATGACGCAACCTTTGAAAAAATCCTTGAGCTTTACGAAGAGGACAATGATTGATTAATAAAATTTTCTGTAAATAAACAGAGCCGATACATTATGTACCGACTCTGTTTTTTTTATTTCAATAATTCATCATAGGTGGTATCAAGCTCATCTCTTATTGCTTTCAGCTGTGTTGCATAAATGTGTTGTATACCTCTTTCAATTTTTACAAGTGATTCTCTTGTCATTTCAACTCCTCGAAGCTGTAAACGGATGACCAACTCCGTTTGTCCGATTTTTCTCTGAAGCCTGATTCGCCGTATATTCTGCCCGATTCTGATTTCATCCTGTTTAATTTTTGAATCACTCATCACAACACCTCGAATGGACTTATTTCAGTTCTTTTTTATTGACTTTACCATTAATTGGTGGTAGTATAGGACTGAAACAAGTCCATTGTGGATAGTTTTGAAAAAATTTTTTTTGGAGGAAGGTTTATGAGCGCAATTAGAATATTTCGGGCGATTAAAGGTATTTATATGGAAAAAATATCGAAAAAATTTTTGTCAGTTCTATTGATGATTTCTATGCTGGTACCAACAGGAGTATTGACGGTTACTGCGAACTCTGCAGATAATACGGTTTATTATGATGGTGTGTGGGCATATAAAATTGTTGATGACTATGCCGTAATGGTTGGTGTTTCTGAAGTGCAAGAAGGTGACGTTTGCGGACCGCCTTCAAATTTGGGAGGATACCCTCTAAAAGTTATCAGTGGTATAAATTGTGGAGGATATGCTGGAATACGTACAAAACAGTTTATTATCCCGCAAGGTGTTGAGCATATAACCCAACAATCATTTAACACCGGACTTTTTGTATCAATTGTGATTCCTCTCAGTTTAACTCAGGTTGATTTCAATGCATTTCCTAATTGCTACAATTTTACAACAGTTTATTATGAAGGAACTGAAGCTGATTGGAATAATATTTCGATAGAATATCCTGGACTATCAAACAAGCCTTTGATTAACGCAGCAAGATACTATAATTATAAATATCCATCTCTTCCTACCGGTTCACCTATTGGAAAAACAGAATACAACGGACACACATACGGAATATATACAGATAAAATTTCATGGGATGAAGCTGTAGAATTTTGTGAATCTCAGGGCGGACACCTTGCAACTATAACCTCGGAAGCAGAAAACAATGCAATAACATCATTATTATCAGGGGAAAATACTGCGTATTGGATAGGTGCGGAATGTACAAACGGAGTTTGGAATTGGATAACAGATGAAAACTGGAACTACACCAATTGGGGTAGTGGTGAGCCTGCATTTATGGATGAGGAACACTTGTGTGCCAGAATAAACTGTGAAACTACAGGATTTATCGAAATGCGTGGTTATGAGTTTAATTACGGTGATTGGGATTCCTGCAGAAATTTTGATGCATCAAAACACACTATTCCCGTAGGTGGTTTTATCTGTGAGTGGGAACCAGAAAAGTCAATGGAGCTCCTTGCAGGACCGGGAAAGAACTATTATTCATATGGTATAAAATCTGTTGATAATTATATTCCTATCAGCGTAGAAAACGGTTATTGCGAAATTGAATATAATAAAGGAAAATCAAGAGCTTATGTGGATTTGGATGCTATTGATAATCTTGATGATTTTGATGTTTTTGAAATTAAGAGCAGTAGTGAAGCTTTTGGTGTAAATCGCAAGAATACTATAATAAAAATGATAAATGTTTCATTCACAACTACACAAGAGATAAGAACGGTTTGTGGTCCCGGAAATGATTATTGGGGGCTTGATGATATACCTGTAAATACAAATGTTAAGGTTTTATATAATATTGACGATTATAGTTGTGTTGAGTATGAACTTGATAATTTATTTAAACGTGGTTATATAAAGAATAAGAGTGTTGATCAAGAAATAAGTCAAAATATTACAGATAAAGAGTTTGATAGCATAAAAGTAAACAATGCATGTTTTATATATGATGGAAAAAATGTTTATTCGGCTTATTCAAAATCAGGTAGTAAGTATTTTGATGATGTTGATTGGAAAAATGTAAAGTCTTTTAGCGTAGAGATTGGAGGATGGAATATTTGGGCTGGTATTGTAGGAGCTATCAGCGGAAATGATGTTGATACATCCGAAATGAAAAAATTACAGCCACAGTTTTCAAGTACAAAAAAAGAGAATGTAGCTAATAACATTAATGCAGTTTTTGACGGATTGCAGATGATAGTAAATGGTATCTCTAGTGCAGATCAAAGAATTAATGTACATTGCAGTATTCAAGAAAATAATGGAAATCATAGAATTTTATTAAATTACGGATCTCCTATTGAATATCTTGAGCAGGGAAATAAGTACACTTTATCCGATTTGCTAGTGCGTGGTGGAAATTATGTAACAACTGAGGATGAACTCATCAGAAAATGGTTTCCTGACTTGGTTAGTGAAACAGGAAAATATTCGATGAAGTTAAATTTTTCTGAAAATTCACAAATTGGAACAGGATATTCCTTAGTTATAAAAAATGATGGATGTATTTATGCATATCCGACATTTAAGGATGGTACAACATTTCCTGTATATCATACGGTAAATGGAGATACAAAATTTGTATTTGATGCAGTAGATATCTATGAAAGAGTTGCTACAAAGATTGATGAGAAAACAACAAAACAACTTTTACAGGAACTACAAAAAAATGGATTAGAATCTTCTTATCTTAAAACATGTGTAAAATGCCCTACAGATATTCAGGTTGTGGAAAATGATACTAAGAATATTTTAGCTAAGACTATAAATGGAAATATAGAAGTTAACGAAAAAGATGATGTAACTGTTGAAATAGTAGATAATGCTAAAATTATCAGATATCCTTTAGGTAGCAACTATAGTGTTTTCGTTGATTGTTATGGTGATGGTAATTTGAATTGTATTGTTGAAAATATTATTGATGCAAAGATTTCAGAAGCAACTCGGTTTTCTGATATTTTAATAAAAAAAGATGAAGTATTTGTAGGAAAACAAAAAAATAATTATTTCTCGATCTCAAAACTAGATTCAGATAGCATTGTGGAAAATAAAATATTAAAACCATATGATAGTAATATTTTACTAACTGTTGATTATTGTGAAGGTGGATATGTAACAGGAATACCATCGGTTTGTAACGAAGGGCAACTTATTGCAATTAGTGGCACAGCTTACGAAGGATACAGTTTTAAAGGATGGTATAAAGACGAAAAATTACTTTCTGAGAATTCAGAATTAGTTTTCTTGCTAAATTCAACATCTAACATAGAGGCTAAATTCGAAAGAATAGAGAATTACTGTAATAATGGACATAATAAAGTATACAATGTGGCAGGTTTTGAATCGACATGTACTTCACATGGGTTAAGTTCAGGGGAAATTTGTTTGATTTGTAATACTGTTATAGTAGAACAAGTTAAAACAGATAAAGTTTCTCACTCAGATACCAATAACGACAATAAATGTGACACTTGTGGTGAGTTGTTGAATCAGGATATTGATACTGATTGTGACCACTTATGTCACAGTAAAAATGAATTCTTATCATTTTTCTGGAAAATCTATAATTTCCTTATGAGATTGTTCTCTATGGAAAGATACTGTACATGCGGTGTTGCTCATTATTAATTAACTTATTGAAGCCGTCGGAATTTCCGGCGGTTTCTTTTTGTGTTGCAATGGTAATTAAAATATTATATAATAATCAATCAGAGGTGTTTTTATGAAATCTGATGTTATAGTTATAGGCGGCGGACCTGCGGGGCTTATGGCGGCAGGTAAGGCTGCCGAGAGGGGACTTTCCGTAATTGTACTTGAAAGAAATCCCCGCCCTGCCAGAAAGCTTATGATAACAGGCAAGGGCAGATGCAATGTCACAAATGCCTGCACTCTTGTCAATGAGCTTATGGATGCAATTCCCGGTAATCCCCGCTTTTTATACGGTGCATTTTCCCGTTTTATGCCATATGATACAATGGATTTGTTTGAGGAAATGGGTGTACCTCTTAAAATAGAAAGAGGCAACCGTGTTTTCCCCGAATCCGATAAGGCTGTTGATATTGTGGATGCCATTGTGGCATATGCAAAAAACAACGGAGCAAAAATAATAACAGGGGAGAGAGTAACATCTCTTCTTACCGATGAAAACGGTATCAGAGGTGTGCTTTGTGAAAGCGGTAATAAATTTGATGCCCCCAATGTTGTTATTGCAACAGGCGGCTGTTCATACCCTCTTACAGGCTCTACAGGTGACGGCTATACTCTTTCACAGAATGTGGGTCACACAATAACACCGCCCACCCCATCACTTGTACCTCTTGAAACTGAAGAAGCCTGGGTAAAGCGCCTTCAGGGGCTTTCACTTAAAAATGTAAGCATATCCATCAGGGATACCAATACTTATAAAGAGGTTTATAGCGATTTCGGTGAAATGCTCTTTACTCATTTCGGTGTGTCCGGTCCTATGATACTCAGTGCATCATCGCATTTAAGAGATATACAGCCCGGGAAATATGAACTTACAATAGACCTTAAACCGGCTCTCAGCGAAGAAAAGCTTGATGAACGTGTAATAAAGGATTTTGCAAAATACTCAAATAAGGCTTTAGGTAATGCCCTTCAGGAGCTTTTACCCCGAAAGCTTATCCCTGTAATTGTATCCTTATCGGGAATTGAGCCCGACTTAAGAGCAAACAAGATAACCAGGGAAATGAGAAAAGACCTTGTATGGCTTCTTAAAAATCTTACATGTACAATTAAGTGTACACGGCCTATCGATGAAGCAATTGTCACTGCAGGCGGCATAAAGACCAACGAAATTGACCCTAAAACAATGCAGTCAAAAAAAGTAAAGGGACTTTATTTCGCAGGAGAAGTAATAGATGTCGATGCATACACAGGCGGCTTTAATCTGCAGATAGCATTTTCCACAGGTGCTCTTGCAGGTAACAGTGTAGAAAAAGGAGAATAATATGATTAATATTGCAATAGACGGTCCTGCAGGTGCAGGCAAAAGTACAGTTGCACGTGCCGTATCAAAGGAATTAGGCTTTATCTATATTGATACAGGTGCTTTATACAGAAGCATAGGTGTGGCTGCTCTCAGAAAGGGTTATGCTACCGATAATGCTCAGCAGGTGATTTCGGTGCTTCCCGAGGTTTCTCTTTCACTCAAGTTTGTAGACGGTGAGCAGAGAGTAATGCTCAACGGTGAGGATATCAGCCGTGATATCAGACTTCCCGAGGCTTCAATGGCAGCATCAAATGTTTCTGCAATCCCCGAAGTCAGAAGCTTTCTTCTTGATATGCAGAAAAAATTTGCCCGTGAAAACAACTGCCTGATGGACGGCAGAGATATCGGTACGGTTATTCTCCCCGATGCTCAGCTTAAAATTTTCCTTACTGCTTCTCCCGAGGTAAGAGCCGACAGAAGATTCAGAGAGCTTACCGAAAAGGGAACTCCTGTAGATTATGATGCTCTCCTTGAAGAAATAAAGCAGCGTGATTATAACGATTCCCACAGAGAGGTAGCACCGCTCAGACCTGCTGACGACGCAGTGATTGTAGATACTTCTGATATGACCTTTGATGAGGTTACATCAAAAATTATTTCTCTTGCAAAGGATGTAATAAAATGAAAATAACCCTTGCAAAATCCGCAGGCTTCTGCTTCGGAGTTGCACGTGCCGTAAAAAAAGCACAGCAGTACACAATAGATAATGTAAATGCGTGTACGCTCGGGCCTCTTATTCATAATCCTGATTTTGTAAAGTCACTTGAAGCAAGAGGTATTTATGCAGCAAATGACCTTTCTGAGGTAAAGGATGGATATACCCTTATTATACGTACCCACGGTATCACAAAAGAGCTTTTTGAGGATATTTCCCGTTCGGGTATTGAATATTATGATGCAACCTGTCCTTTTGTTAAAAAAATTCATTCAATAGTTGCCGAGCGCTCAGGGGCAGGGGATAAGATTCTTATTGCAGGTGACAAAAACCATCCCGAGGTTATCGGAATAAGAAGCTATTGCACTACAGAGAGCTATGTTTTTGCTTCCTGTGAGGAGCTTGAAGAAATTAAGGCATTAAACAATATCACCAAAGAAACTGCCGTTTCTTTGGTATCTCAGACAACTTTTGACTCAAAAGAGTTTAAAAAATGTGAAAAATTTGCAAAAAACCTATATACAAACTTAAAAATATTTGATACAATATGTAATGCTACCGCTTTGAGGCAGGAAGAGGCAATTGCCCTTGCCAAGGAGAATGATATGATGATTGTGATAGGCGGACGCAACAGCTCCAACACCGCAAAGCTCTATAAACTGTGCAGTGAAATCACAAAAACATATCTTATTGAAAAGGCTTCCGAATTATCGGATATAAATTTTGACAATGTCTTTTCAGTCGGAGTTACTGCCGGAGCGTCCACTCCGGACGGTACAATTAAGGAGGTAATAAAAACAATGTCTGAGTCCAATGTAAACATCGAATCAGCAGCAGAAAACCAGGGACAGGTTAACGCTGTTGAAAACACCGAGGAAATGTCCTTCGAACAGGCTCTTGAGGAATCCCTCAACAGCATGAACAATGACCAAAAAGTAGTGGGTATCGTTATGCATATTGCTCCCAACGAAATTCAGGTAGATATCGGCAGAAAGCAGACCGGTTATATCCCTGCTGACGAGTACAGTGCAGATCCCACAGCAGATCCTATGAAGGAGCTTAAGGTTGGCGACGAGCTTAATCTCATCATTATGAAAACAAATGATGTTGAAGGTACAATAATGCTTTCAAAGCGTCGTTATGATGCCATTAAGTACTGGGATTTCATTGTTGAAGCAAATAAGGAAGGAACGATCCTTGAAGGTGCCGTTGTTGAAGTTATCAGCAAAGGACTCATCGTTGTTGTTAACGGTGTAAGAGTATTTGTTCCCGCTTCTCTTTCAACTGTTCCCAAAGATGGCAGACTTGAAGAGATGCTTAACAAGACAGTAAATCTTACCATTATTGATATAGATAAGCGCCGCAGAAGAGCTGTAGGTTCAATCCGTGAAGCTGCAAAGACTCTCCGTAAGGCAAATCAGGAAAAATTCTGGGCAGCTGCCGAAGAAGGACAGAAGTACACAGGTACTGTTAAGTCTCTTACAGATTACGGTGCATTCGTTGACATCGGTGGTGTTGACGGTATGATTCACAGAACAGAGCTTTCCTGGAAGAGAATCAAGCATCCTTCTGATATCGTTAATGTAGGCGATGTTGTTGAAGTATATATCAAGGCTCTTGATAAGGAAAATAAGAAGATTTCTCTCGGCTATAAGAAGATTGAAGACAATCCCTGGGAAATCCTCAAGAGAGACTATCCCGTTGGTTCCGAAATTGATGTTAAGATTGTAAGAATCACAACTTTCGGTGCATTTGCTGAAATCTTCCCCAAGATGGAAGGTCTTATCCACATTTCACAGATTGCTAATGAAAGAATTGAAAAGCCTCAGGATGTAATTTCTATCGATGATACAGTCAAGGTTAAGATCACTGATATCGATTTCGATAAGAAGAGAATCAGCCTTTCAATGAAAGCTCTCCTTCCTGCTCCCGAAAAGCCTGCTGTAGTTGAAGAAGAAGTTGTTGAGGACGAAGCTCCCGTAACAATGTCTATCGATGAACTCATCGCAAAGGCTAATGAAGAAGCAGCTAACGCAGACGCTGAATAATTAAAATTAAGACTGTATCGTATTCTAAATGCGATGCAGTCTTTTTGCATATATAATGTATATATATTAAGTAAGACCGAAGCTCACGCTCAGTGCCTTATCAATTCGGTTCATCTCAGTTGTATCAAGAGAGCCCATGTGCTCCTTAAGTCGGGTTTTATCAATTGTTCTTACCTGTTCAAGCAAAACCACGGAATCCTTTGCAAGTCCGCAATCATCTGCGTTTACGCTTATATGTGTCGGAAGCCGTGTTTTGTATTTCTGACTTGTTATGGCTGCAGCAATAACAGTAGGGGAGTATCTGTTTCCCACATCATTCTGGACTATAAGTACAGGGCGTATGCCTCCTTGTTCACTTCCGACAACGGGACTTAAATCAGCATAATATATGTCTCCCCGTTTGACTGTCATTTGTATCGCTCCTTCAATCTTATTTCTTTACAAAACTATTTTTTGCGTATTGAAGGGCAATTAAACAACAAAATAAAAAAAATTTTAAAAATTGAAAAAAACTGTTGACAAATTAGAATCATTCTATTATAATTAGAATTGTTCCAAGAGGAAAATAAATAACTAAAATGTTATACAAAAAGGAGTTATTATTATGTCAAAGAAATGGGTTTGCTCAGTATGCGGTTATGTTCACGAAGGAGATACACCTCCCGAAAATTGCCCCGTTTGTAAGGTTCCTGCAGAAAAGTTCAAGGAACAGCAGGGTGATGTAAAGCTCGCTGCAGAGCACGAATACGGCATTTATGAAAAGACAGTTGCTAACAATCCTGACATCAGTGCAGAAGATAAAAAATATATTTTTGATCAGCTTATGGCTAACTTCAATGGTGAATGCTCAGAAGTAGGTATGTACCTTTGCATGGCAAGAATTGCACACCGTGAAGGTTATCCCGAAATTGGTCTTTATTGGGAAAAGGCAGCTTACGAAGAAGCAGAGCATGCTGCAAAGTTTGCAGAGCTTCTCGGCGAAGCACTTGAACCCAATATGAAGGCTACAACTAAAGAGAATCTTGCATGGCGTGTTGACTGTGAATATGGTGCAACAAACGGCAAGTTTGAGCTTGCAGCACTTGCAAAGAAGCTTAATCTTGATGCTATCCACGATACAGTACATGAAATGGCAAGAGACGAAGCTCGTCACGGCAAGGCATTTGAAGGACTTCTTAACAGATACTTCAAGGGCTGAAGGAACCCGCAGCAGGACCCCACAGCTCTGTTTAATCTGAGCTATGGTTTATTTATCCTGACTGCGAAAGACGAAGAAGGAAGGGACAACGGCTGTATCATAAACACCGCCTTCCAGGTTGCAAACGACCCCACAAAAATTGCAATTTCCTGTCAGATGGGTAACTTAACCCGTGAGATCATTGAAAAGACAGGCAAGTTCAATTTAAGTGTGCTGACAGAGGATTTACCCTTTGAAACAGTGCAGCATTTCGGAATGAGAAGCGGCAGGGATGTCAATAAGTTTGAGGACTTCGAAGCTACCTCGAGAAGTCATAACGGACTTAATTACATTACCGAAAACACCAACGCTTTCTTCAGCTGTGAAGTAAAGCATTCTATGAATCTCGGCTCACATCAGCTCTTTATTGCAGATGTAACCGAAAGTCAGGTGCTTTCAAAAGCCCCTTCTTGTACCTATGCGCACTACCACAAAGCGATAAAGAAAAAATTTAATTAATCCTCCGATATAACAAAAGGACACAGCGTAAAAACTGTGTCCTTTTTTTGTATCAGTTGTTGCTTTCAAAATAAAGGGGAGACATAATGAAGAATATAAATTTACCTTCCTTTACAACGCACATTTCGTCAGCTTTTGTGCATATATTCCAGCGCAGATTTGCATTGTCCTTAAGGTATTTTATGAAGGAATCTACATCTGTATATGGGGAAATTTCAAAAACATAGCTTACGAAGGGAATAGTTCCTATCATAGGGACAAATGCTGTGCATTTTTTGAATCCGGTTATTTCAGCATTGAATCCGGCAAAATACCCCGGTGACATATCTTGTACAAGAGTGGCCATAGCAATGAAATCAGCTTTTGAAATTTCTTCAGCAATTGATTTTGTTGTAGCTCCACTTTTTTTTGCCGCTTTTCTGAAAATTTCAATGCATTGTTCGGAAACGGTTTTTTTTGTTTCTTCTGTATCAGGCTTATTATACTTGTCAAGATTTTCAAGACCGACAGATGCACGTAGAATCAATCTTGCATCTGAAGCAGTGAGCCCGGATTTGCCGTCAACATCAGCAGCTATAATCTGTTTTACAGAAAATTTTTCAAGTCCGACGGAAGCTCTCAGCGCAAGTCTTGCATCGGCAGCCGTAATTGTGCCGTTACCGTCAACATCACCGAGCTTATTTTCTGAGGCAAAAACGGAAAACAGCGAGGTCATAATAAGTATGCAGACGGTGAAAAGTGACAGAATACATTTTTTCATTGTTGTCATCCCTTTTTATTTTTCTTATTTGTTTCAAGTGCATTTTTTATGCTTTGTGCAGCATAAGGGTTGAGTTCCTCTATTTTTTTGAGAGTTCTGTTGTCGGGATATTCTCTGTATGCCATAACAGCAGCATCAACAGAAGACATTATTGCCTGCACTCTGTTTCAGATTCAATCTTTTGCCACCATTTTTTGAAGTCTTTATTTTTGCTGATATTTTTGCCCCAAAAAACAAGAGGAATTCCGATAACAGCCATAAATAACATTTCTGGAATACCGTCAATGATACCGTAGATTGCAGCTGTGCAGAAAATACAACCAAAAATACTGACAAGGGAAGCAAGAACCGAGTTTTTGTAAAAAACAACCATAAAAAAACTCCAAAATTTTTTCTGATGATTTCAGATAACTGATATCTGCATTTGTTGGCAGCAATTATGCTGTATATAAAATTTTATCACACTACAAAGTAAAAATCCATACCGTTCAGACACAATTTTGTTTTTTTGCAGAATCGTTAAAAATTTTTTGAAATAATTATCAAAAAACTATCTGTGTTGGTTCGATATTTGCCCTCTTATTATTGACAAAAGAGCAAAATAATTGTAACATTATACTAATAATAAATTATAAGGGGAATTTTTATGAAAAAACTGATTTCAATTCTGCTTTCCGTTTCAATGCTGCTCGGAATGACCGTAGTTTCTGGATATGCTGCCGAAAATGAAACAGACGGACCCGAAATAATTTACACTCAGTCTGAGCTTGATTGGAGAGAGCTCAATATGGAGGATGTTCCTGTTGTTGAAGTTCCCGGTTTCGGCGAAACTATTTATAAGGGCCTTGAAACAGAGGATGAAAGTGATGATATTTCTATCTTCGGACCTGATATGAGTGTTCTTCTTCCTGCAATATTCAAGTATGTACCGGGCTTTCTTACCGGTGTGATTACAAGAAATTACGACCTTGTTGACAGTACTCTCGGACCCTTCCTTCTTGATGTATTCTCAGACATCAGCTGTAATCCCGACGGTACAATGAAAGAGGGAACAGGCGGTAAGTATGATAACAGTCTTGGTCTTGATGAGAATTTAGAGCCTCTTCCTCCCGAAGAACCCGAAATTCCCGAACAGACAATTCTTGATAAAATCAATGAATTTTTCAACGGTATCTCAGCAAAATTCAATGCTTTCTTTGACAGCTTAAAGGCTTTATTGCCTCAGGAGGAGCCCGAAATTCCCGAAGAGGATATTGTTGAGCATACATACGGCTACAGAAATTCTTTCTATTTCAGATTTGACTGGCGTAAGGATATGCACACACTTGCAGGTGAGCTTCATGATTATATTCAGAGAGTCAAGAAGGTTACAGGCAGTGACAAGGTTGCAATCACAGCATTCTCACAGGGTAACTGTGTTGTTATGACATATCTTTACGAGTACTATTACACACAGACTGATCCCGAAGTGCGTGATGATATAACATCAGTTGTATTTATCTGCGGTGCTATGAACGGTGTTGCTTCCTGTGCAGACCCCATTTCAGGCAATATCGGTATTGACAGCCTTTCACTTCTCAGATTCCTTAAGTCAGCACTGGGTGAAAGCTCATCTACAATCGGTCTTTATTATATGCTTGAAGTGCTCTATGCTGCAGGTCTTTTTGACTGGCTTGTTGATGTAGTAAATGAATATCTTGATCAGCGTCTTGATAATGCTGTTGATCCTTATCTTCTTGAAACCTTCGGTGCAATTCCCGGATTCTTTGCTATGATGAGTCCCGAAAGATATGCCGAAGCAGAAGAATTCCTTTACGGTACACCCGAAAGACAGGAAAAATATGCAGGACTTCTTGAAAAGAACCGCTACTATCACGATGAAGTTCAGGCAAATATGTCCAAGATCATAGATACAATGATGGCAGAAGGTAAGAATGTAGGTATTATTGCAGAATACGGTTATCCTATGGCTCCCTTTACTTCGGATAATGACAGAATGTCTGACTTCTCAATCTGTACAACAGATGAGTCCTTCGGTGCTACATGCTCTGATGTTGACGGTATTTTAGGTCTTGATTACACACAGGCAGAAGAATGCGAATGCGGTAAAAATCACGTTTCTGCTGACCTTCAGATAGATGCATCTACATGTCTCTATCCCGATATAACATGGTTCGGAAAGGGTCTCAAGCACGATTCCGGCTCACGTTTCTGGGGTAATCTTATTGACCTTATTCTTTATTCCGATGAACAGGTAACAGTATGGGATTACGAAGATATTCCTCAGTTTATGGAAAACTATAACGGTGAATATCTTGTACCTCTTACAAATGACGGAACCTATGCTGTGCCCTTTGAATCAACTCTTATTTTCGGTAAGCTGAGAGCAAACGGCGGCTCAAGCTTCTGATTCAGATAAGTAAAATAAAATCTCTCCGTGTGGCGCGGAGAGATTTTTGTTGAAAAATTAATTTATCTGTGTTAATATACATTCAGTATTTTTACAAGGAGAATAATTATGGCTTATTTTTATGTAAAAGACGGGGAAATCTTTGTTCCCGAAAAAATCAATCCCGATCTTGCAAAGCTTGCGAAAGCTATTGTAAAGACCTGTAAGCTTTCTCTTAAGCTTCAGATGAAAACAACATCACTTAACAATGCAATTAAATCAGGCAAAAAAGAACAGATGCTTGATATTATGCAGAAGTGCTTCGAAAAGAACAGAAAGCTTTATAATCAGGATATGTCTCTTACAGGTGTTACTGTAGAAGAGGTTGATGCAACCTATTTTGATGATAAGAATGAAGAATTCCTTAATGCTCAGCTTCAGATACTTCTTGATTTTGCTGCTATCAATACTGTTATTGAAGCAAGGATGATGCCTCTTATGAGCGGCGCATGCGAAAAGACTCTCGGCATTCCTCTCAATAAGATCAAGTTCTTTTCCAATCAGGATGTAATCCTTGAAGAACCCGAAGAGGACGAAGAGGAAGAAACAGAAGAATAATCTATAAGCAAATAAGCTCAGACCGTATGATATGCTCCCTGTCAAGTAGACAGACGAAATAACAAAAATAGTAGTTAATCTATTCATTCCCCATCCCTCCTGTACAGGAGGGATGGGGAATTTTCACGCCGCGTATGCTGCGTGGTATTCCATCGGTGTCATACAATGTAGTTTTAATTGGTATCTTTTTGTGTTGTAAAATTCTATATAATTCTCAATTGCTTCTGTAAGTTCCTTCTCTGAATAAAACTTTTTCAAATAATACATTTCTGATTTAAGCATCCCCCAATAACCTTCCATCGGTCCGTTGTCTATACATCTTCCGACTCTTGACATACTCTGTCTCATTCCGGCTTCCATTAACTTGTTATGGAAGGTTTTGTTTGTGTACTGAAATCCTCTGTCGCTGTGAAACAACGGATGTGCATCTGGATTCTTTTGTACTGCTTCGTCAAAGGTTTCAAATACTAACGGATTGTTGTTGCTTGCTCCTATCTTGTATGCAACTATTCTTCTGTCATAAAGGTCAAGTATTGCACTCAGATATACTTTCTTAACCTCTGTTCCCACATAATACTTAAATTCTGTTACATCTGTAAGCCATTTTTCATTAGGTGCATCTGCATAGAATTCTCTGTTCAATACATTCTCAGCAATCATTTCAGGCTTTGAATATATGTAATTGTACTTCTTCTTTCTGCAGACTGATTTTAGATGTAATATCTGCATTAATCTTCGTATTCTTTTCTTGTTGTAGTGTGTTTCTTTCACTCTGTTCAAAGTTATTGTCATCTGTCTGTATCCGAGAATCCCGTTTTGTTCTTCATAAAGTTCCTTTATCCATTCAATTATCTGTTCATTTTCTAATTGTTTTTCGCTTGGCTGTCTTTTCAGCCATTTGTAGTATGATGAACGGTTTATGTGAAGTTTTGCACATAATTTTTCTATCGGATATTTCTCTGTTTTATTCAGATATTGTATTGCTTTGTATTCATTCTCTTGTCTTACTCCGCTTACCAACCGCCTCCTCTCAATTCCCTCAATTTTTTTAACAAGGCTATCTCCATTTCCTGATCTTTTATCTTTGCCTGTAATATCTTATTTTCCTGACGAAGACGCTCTGCTTCTGTAAGCTCATTTTCAGGCTTTGCTTTGCCTCTTCTGTCGGTTAAGCCTTCTACTCCTTTTTCCTCATACTTTCTCACCCATGCATATATCTGCTGATATGAAACATTGTATGTTTCTACTGTTAATCCGTAATCCTTTCCGTGCTCTATGCAGAATGCTACTATCTCTGCTCTTTCTTCTTGTGTGGTTTTTCTTCCCTTGGTCATATATATTTCTCCTTTGCCGGAACTCGGTTCCCTGAATTCTTTATGACCATTATACCACTTTATCCAGTCTCTGAGTTGACAATTGCTTAATATATTATATTTTTTGCAGATTGCTCGCAAACTTCCTTTTCCTGCAAGATAGTCTTGAACTGCCTGCATTTTTAGTTCTTTTGAATATTTCTTGTTCTTACGTCTTGTTTTTGACATAGAAAAATCCCCTTAAGTAGACTTGAAATTTTTTGTTATTTCAAGTGTCTACTTTAAGGGGATTATATCAGTAAAAGTCTGAGCTTATTTTTTTTAATATATAGGAAATTGCTCGCAAAAGTGAGCAATTTGCATATATCAAGAAACACCGATTCCCCCAAGATTGGGGGCAGGGGGTTGACAAATCGTAAGATTTTTTCTTACTTTATAGGAAATTCCTCGAAAACAAA
>JAZNEX010000084.1:0-54170 GCA_045588855.1 Acutalibacteraceae bacterium | reverse complement strand
TAATTGATATGGTGTATTATATTTTCTTGTGATATTAGTTTTCATTCGCACGTTAATTATATCACAAAAAGGACTACATTCCTACCTTTTCAGGTAAGTTTGTAGTCCGTTTTCTTTTAGGGCTGTTTTTTTACAGCCCCTGATTGTTTTATCTTTTATCTGAATAAATGCGGCATACCGAACTTGTCATAATATGCAAGGAAGATTCCGACCATACCGATAAAGGAACAAATCAAATGTAATATCATATCCTTTTTGTATATTTTTTTTGCTTCAGGTTTTTTCTTAACAAAATAAATATACTTAATAAGCAGTGTTATCAACGCCAAAGGGCCAAAAAACGGCCAAGAAAATAATATCACAAAATGTAAAGCTGCGAATATATAAAACATTATTCTCAGGATAAATGATAAAAATGAAGTATTTATAATTAGACTTAAAACCTTGGAATTGTCAACGGTTGATAAAAAATCAAATAAAAATTCAAATAAAAATTCAGAAAATAACGGAACTATTAATCCCATAACCGCGTATACTGTAACAAATATTAAACTTGCTATTGAAAAAATTTTAAATTTCATGGAAATCTCCAACCTCTGTAAATAGTATCTGTATAAAAAGGATCGTTGGGAAAATGATCCTCTAGGCCTGTAGAATACCTTAGAATCAATCTGGCTTCTGCAATAGTGATTTCGTCTTCAGCGTCATTGTCTTCCTCAATATCAACATTTGCAACAAAATGTTGGTATTGATTAAAGTCTATGCCGCCTGTAGTGTACTGCATTACTAATTGTGCATCACGAGCAGTTACGGAACCATCTGCATCAATATCCCCAAGCATATTTGTCATAAATTCATATGCCTGTATTTTAGGAACAACATGAGTATTAGAATGAAGTGCCTTTGTCTCTTCATCGAATAATGAGATATTCCATTTGTCTACATTGTCGGAATTTATAAAAATTGGAATTCCGTTATATTCATAGCAATATTCTACAAAACCATCACATCTCATATTTTCTATTTCCGAAATATCTACTATCTCATTTCCATTAGCATCATAGGAGTAATCAATTTGATGCAATAAAGAGTAATTGATTGATTCTGTTCTTAAGTATAAATAAAATGCTGTCACTATAACATTTCCTCTGGAATTAAGGTTTAATCCTATTCGGGGACGATAATAACCTAAAAATGCATTACCGTTTAAAAAATCTGACTCATTACCATAAAGAATGGCTTCAAAACTTTGATTAATATGAATGATAGTATCTACCCCGTTATTTGCATCAAATCCATTTCGATACATAAGTCCGGCATGTCCGAATCTGAATCCGCCATTTGAGAGAATTGATAATCCTGCCACTTTATCTGTATCTTCGTCTTCAGCATCGGTGGTACGTAATGGATTGTAGTTATTAACAAGATTTTGTAGATTTTTCTCTGATAAAACAAATTCTGCGACAGATATTACATTAGAATACTTATCTGCGATATCAGAATTTTGAAGTCTTTTTATTACAGGCTGATTATAGTTTACAATATTTAATTTTGTGAGATCAGATAATTTTTTAGATTCCATTACATAAACAAATGTTTCTTCACTTTGAACAGAAGAAATTGTAGAAAGAATCAATTGACATTTATCAGGATCAGTGGTTTTTGATAAGAGTGTATCACATTTATTGATGTAATCAATGCGTTCTTCCTTTGTTGAGTGTTTATAAAGCTTATCTGCAATTATTTCTATCGCAGCTTGCTTTGCTTCAAAAGGAATACGAATATCTGAAAAATTCATTTTTTGTTCAGCATACATCAAAGCTTTTTCCGGTGAAATTAACGGCAACTTTTTCATAGCCCTATAAACAAGGCCGGATTCATTTGATTGAATTATATTTTCAATGTCAGCTAAATATTCATCTTTTTGAAGAAAGCAATAGTCCATAACAAAACGCCTTAATGATAAATCCTGATTTTTATCCCATAGTAAATTTAATAAATTGTCTTTATCTAGAGATAGATTTTTGTGTATGCAAATTTCCATCAAAGCTTTTCTGAGTACTGTTTTTTCATTGTTGTCAAATATTATTCTTTCAAATAAAGCCTCGTGTTTTTTTGTGGCTTTGCTATTTAACGCTGAAATGCAACTAAGATCAACATCAGCATAATTATCAACATTTTCGATTATTGATATCAACTCAGTAACGCTTTTTTCGGCATATGAATTTGGTGTTATGTTGATTTGGGTAAGGCTATTGCCGTTAGCAGTTATGCTGGTAGTTGCAACTATAGAAACAAGAATAAAGACAATTATTATTTTTTTTAATAAATTTTTCATATACGTCCCTCAAATTTTTTCTGATACAAATTATTTTATTACTTAAAAACCATTGGTATCACCGCCTTAATATTTCACCTGCATAGATATATGAAAGAAAATGCAAAATATAACGCAAAATATTTATGTATTTTTGAAAAATTGTTATATTGTATAAAATTATGTGACCGGTGTTGTGAAATATTGATAGTTTTTAGCGGTTTTTTTAAATTATAATTTTCTTTATTTGCAATCAATTGAAATGAACGATTATTTTGACCTGTTCGATAAGCTGTTTTATATTATTCTTGAGACGATACTGTTATATATGAAAGGGGAGTTGCGCTTGATTTATAGCGCAACTCCCGCTGTGTTTTTTTTTATTAACAAATTCGATGTTTATACACTTTTGGCTATTTCAACAGCTTCTTTGCATTTTGCAGCTATTTCATCAGGTGTACCCTTCATCATCCAGCTGCCGCCTACTGCAAAAATCTTTTCCCATTTAAGATACTCTGCAAGATTTACATCAGATATACCGCCGGTGGGAAGGAAGTTTACCTGAGGGAATGCAGCAGCAAGTGCCTTCATTGTTGCAAGACCACCGTAGTTTGAGCAGGGGAAGAACTTGATTGTTTTGCAGCCGTAAGAAATTGCTGTCATAACCTCTGTAGGTGTTACACATCCTCCGAGATAGGGGATATCCTTTTCATTACAGTATGCTGCAACCTCTTCGGAAAAACCGGGAGAAACAATAAATTTAGCACCGAGATTAATAGCTTCCTCGCACTGTGTTTTATTAATAACTGTACCTGCACCTACCAGCATTTCGGGGAATTCTTCTATTGCAATTTTTATAGCTTCACCTGCACATGCAGTTCTGTAGGTGATTTCAGCAATAGGAAGACCACCCTTGACCATAGCTTCGAGCTTAGGGCGTACTTCATCAATTGAATTGAATACCACAACGGGTACTACCTTATACTGACTGATAAATTCATTTGTGTTCATATTATTTACCTCTTATACACCGCTGTATGCGTTGAAGCCGCCGTCAACGGGAATTACTACACCTGTGATAAATCCGCTTGCTGCGTCATCACTGAGGAAGAGAAGCGACCCGATAAGCTCGCTTACATCACCGAATCTGCCCATAGGTGTGCCTGAAAGAATCTTATGTGAACGGGGAGTGGGGTTGCCGTCCTTATCAAAAAGGAGAGCTCTGTTCTGATTTCCTACAAAGAAGCCGGGAGCGATAGCATTGCAACGGATTCCCATAGGAGCAAAGTGAACAGCAAGCCACTCTGTAAAGTTTGAAATACCTGCCTTTGCAGCAGAATAAGCGGGGATTTTTGTAAGGGGATGATAAGCATTCATAGAAGAAATGTTAATGATGTTACCGCCTGTGGTAAGCATATCCTCTGCAAATACCTGAGTTACAAGGAAAGCTGATGTGATATTAAGGTCAAATACAAACTTAAGTCCTGCTTCATCAAGGTCAAAGAATGTCTTAACCTCTTCACCGATATCGGGAGTCATATATTCATTGTCTGTTGTTGCCTTTGGGTTATTTCCGCCTGCGCCGTTGACAAGGAAATTAACCTTGCCGAATTTTTCATTGATAAGTACCTTTGCAGCCTTGATAGATTCTTTATCAAGGGCATTTGTTTCAATAGCAAGTGCATTTTCACCGATTCTGTCGGCAACTGCCTTTGCTGCTTCGTAATTTATATCAAGAAGTGCAACCTTTGCACCGCAGAGAGCCATAGCTTCTGCAAACTGGCTGATAATCGCACCGCCTGCACCCGTAAGGGCGACAACTTTATCTGATAAATCAACATTAAAGGGAAGTTTCATTTTTATTTAGCTCCTTTTTCTATAGCTTCAAAAAGTCCGTTGATATAACATGCACCGAGGGCTCTGTCAAAAAGACCGTAGCCGGGCTTGCCTGATTCACCCCAGATATTTCTGCCGTGGTCAGGACGTACATATTCTGTAAATCCGCCTTCAACAAGAGCCTTTACAATGCCGTAAATATCAAGGCTTCCTGCTTCGGTAAGGTGTGCTGTTTCTCTGAAGTCGAGCTCATTTGAATAAGCAATATTTCTTATATGTGCAAAATGGATTTTGTTTCTCTTTGAATATTCATAAGCCATTCCGATAAGGTCGTTTTCTCTTCCCGCACCGAGAGAGCCTGTACAGAAGGTAATTCCGTTTGTATCATCGGGCACCGCAGCAAAAAGTCTTTCATAGTCTTCTTTGCAGGAAATGATACGGGGAAGACCGAAAACATCCCATGGCGGATCATCGGGGTGAATGGCCATATTGATGCCTACCTCATTACAAACAGGGATAATCTTTTTAAGGAAGTAAACAAGATTATCAAAAAGCTGTTCATGTGACATATCCTTATAGCTGTCAAGAAGAGCATTGAGCTCATCTGCGGTATAGCTTTCATCCCAACCCGGAAGAGAGAGATTCTTGGGGTCAAGGCTCATAATCTCTTCGTGGTTGTAAGAAAGGCTGTTGGAGCCGTCTTCTGCCACTGTTTTAAGATTTGTTCTCAGCCAATCGAATACGGGCATAAAGTTATAACAGATACACTTAACACCTGCTTCGGCGAGTCTTCTGATGTTCTCACAGTAGTTTTCAATATATTCATCACGCTTACCACGTCCGAGCTTGATATCCTCGTGAACGGGAACGGATTCAATAACTTCCATTTCAAGACCTGCATCATCGCACATCTTTTTAAGTGTTGCAATAGTTTCTCTGCTCCATACATTACCGACGGGAGTATCGTAAACTGCAGTTACAACACCTGTCATTCCGGGAATCTGTTTGATTTTTTCAAGGGAGATACTGTCATTAGGACCGTACCAACGAAAAGTCATTTTCATAAGCTTTCTCCTTTATCTGTTAACTCGGGCGCTGCCGCCTTTTACAATGTTTTCTACTTCCTTGAGTACTGCTGTAGATGTATCACCGGGTGTGGTCATTGCAAGCGCACCGTGAGCAATACCGTAGTTAACGGCAATCTTGGCATCGTCATAAGTCATAAGACCGTAAATAAGACCTGATGCGAAGGAGTCTCCGCCTCCGACTCTGTCATAGATTTCAAGTGCGGGAAGCTCCATTCCTTTGAATACTTCACCGTCTGAATATACCATAGCGCTCCAGTCATTGATTGAAGCAGAGCGTACTGTACGAAGCGTAGTTGCAATTACCTTGAAATTGGGATATACCTTTGTAACCTCACCGAGCATCTTTTTGTAACCGTCAATATTAAGCTCCTTGAGATTTTCATCATTACCTTCAATTTCGAAGCCGAGACATGCAGTGAAGTCCTCTTCATTGCCTATCATAACATCTACATAAGGTGCAATAGCCTTATTGACTTCCTGAGCCTTTTCCTTGCCGCCTATAGTCTTCCAGAGCGAGGGACGGTAGTTAAGGTCATAAGAAACTATTGTACCGTATTTTTTAGCAGCCTTTACAGCTTCAATAACAACCTCTGCAGTGCTTTCGGAAAGTGCTGCAAAAATACCGCCTGTATGGAGCCATCTTACACCGAGAGTGCCGAAAATGTAATCCCAGTCAACATCTCCGGGTTTTAACTGTGAAATAGCCGTGTTACCTCTGTCAGAAACACCGTTTGCACCTCTGATACCGTAGCCTCTTTCTGTAAAGTTAAGTCCGTTGCGGACATTTCTGCCGATTCCGTCATAGGGAACCCACTTGATAAAAGAAGTGTCAACACCGCCCTGAAGAATAAAGTCTTCAATGAGTCTGCCCACATCATTGTCTGCAAACGCAGTAACAACAGCAGTTTTGAAGCCGAAGCAACGGCGAAGACCTCTTGCTACATTATATTCTCCGCCGCCTTCCCATGCCCGGAAGGAGCGTGTAGTACGGATTCTTGTATCGCCCGGATCAAGACGGAGCATTACTTCGCCAAGGGCAATCATATCATAAGCGCAATCCTCTTTTTTTCTTAATTCAATCATAAGCTTACCTCTTAATATTCTGAAATTATACGCAGTCTGTTAACAGCTGCGTATGCTTTTTGCACAAATTGTTCAAGGCTCAGACCCTGATACTTATCTGATTTAAGGTTTGGTAAATCAAGCTCAAGCATCAGAGTTCCTTTATAGTTATGCTTGTTGAGAAGCTCTGCGGTACGTCTGTAATCGATGCAGCCGTCAAAGGGGATAAGATGCTCATCAACATTATATCTCATAAAATTGTCATGGATGTGTGTTGTTATACATCTGTCTCCGAATAACGGCATATATTCTCTTCCGTGAGCAAAGCATTTTTCGTGACCCACATCCCAGCAGAACTGAACGTTTGAATTTTTATCATATAATTCAAGTATCATTGCTATGTTGCCCAGTTTACGCTGATTTTCAACGGCAAGAGTAATATTTTTCTTTCCTGCATAATTTACAAGAGTATCAAAATGCTTAAGTCCCGCATCCGTTATCGGCGGACAGTTTTCACCGGAGCTCAGATGGGTGACAACAATACCAATTCCGTTATCTGCTGCAAGGTCTACAGAGTGTTTCAGAGTGTTGACAACATCAACCCCTGCTTCCTTATCCCATAAACCGTTTATTGTATTGAATGGTGCATGAAGAGTCTCATAAGTCAGCCCTTTTTCAATTGCCTTACGACTTACAAACGAAATAAAATCATCATCATTTCCGCAAGTAAAAATACAGTCAAACCCCTGTTGTGAAATGCAATCTATAAAATTTTCCGCACCGTAAATAACATCAGATGAAACATTGATTCCGATTTTTCGCATAATCTCACCTATTATATAAATATAAATACATTTTAACATCATAATCAACTGATGTCAATTAGTGTAAAAAACAAAAAAATCCGGTATCATAAGATACCGGAAAATTTTATGCTTTGGGGTTATTTGCTCTTTCAAGCCATGTTGCAGCTATATCCATAGCAGCATAGAGACCCTTCTTTTCGCTCTTCTTTACAATTCTTTCTCTGGGGCGTACATCGGGGTCGGTATTAAGAAGCTGTACAAGTACCTTATCGGCAATCTCAACATCTCCGCATGTGCGCGTTGTTGCAACCTGAATCATAATTATAAACGGGTCGTAGCTGTTACCGTAATATATTGTTTTTCCGCTTCTTACAAGGGGATAACCCTTATATGTGAGAAATTCTTTTTTAGCCATTTTCTTTTCCTTTCCGAGCCGTACAGGGAATATTATTCGTTGATATAATCCCTGAGCAGAATCTGCATAAGTTCAAATCGGTCAATTCTTCTTATCAGATTACGGGCATTATTGTGAGTTGTAATATATGTGGGATCTTCTGTAAGGAGATAACCTACTATCTGACTGATAGGGTCGTAGCCTTTTTCACCTAAAGCATCATAAACTGACTTGATTATGTTTCTGATGTCACTTTCATCCTGCTTTCCGATAGTTATCTGTTTTGTGTTGCCACTCATAAGAACACCTCCGTTGATAATAAATACCACATCTATTATCTCATTATATACGAAAAAAACAAGAAATACAAGGGGAATTTGAAATATTCTGTCGTCTTAACAAAAAAATAACAAAAGTATTTAAAAATACTCAATCGTCTGATTCGGTATTCTAAAGTATAAGCGGAAACCGTTGGTCAGTTTCCGCTCATAAATAAGATTAGCTTCTGAGAACTGCATTTACTTCAGCGAGTGCCTTTATAACCTTCTTGACTGCAGAATCAGCTTCTTCGTCAGTAAGCGTTCTGTCAGCAGCACGGAGTCTGAGGCTGAAAGCAACGCTCTTCTTGTCCTCTGCAATATTGCCACCCTGGTAAACATCAAACAGTTCAATATGCTCAAGATTCTTACCGGCAGAACTCTTCATAAGCTTTTCGAGCTTAAGAACAGGCATGTCACGGTCACATACAAAAGCAAGGTCTCTTGTAAGTGCGGGATACTTAGGAAGCTGCTTGTAAAGTCTTAATGTGTTTTTGATTGCATAAAGCTTATCAAAGTTTATCTGAGCAACATAAACCTTTGTGCCTACAGAGTAGTTTTCAAGTACATCGGGATGAATTTCGCCAAGGAGTGCAAGACGTTCACCGTCAACGAGTATTTCTGCCGTTCTTCCGGGGTGGTAAGAAGGATCATCGCGAACAGGCTCAACATCATATTCGTATACACCTGCAGTATCAAGAATGCTTTCTACCTTACCCTTGAGATCAAAGTAGTCGCAGCCGCCGTACATCGCAAGAGTAAGCATTCTTGTTTCTGTGGGAAGTTCATTATCTGAGTTGGGAGAATATACGGTTGCATTTTCAAAGAGAGATGCACTGAGATTTCTGTTGTTATAGTTTCTTGAAACAATATCCATCATTGAAGCAAGTGAGGTAGTTCTCATAATACTTGTGTCTTCTCCGAGGGGATTTGTAATAACAACACTGTTGCGAAGAGGTGAATCTGCAGGAAGGCAGATTCTGTCATAAGCTTTGGGGCTCATGAACGAATATGTGCAGATCTCGGTAAAACCGAGTGAAAGCACGGTGTTTACCATAAGATTTTCGAACTTCTGTTCTTCACTGAAACCACCGTCTGCTTCACCTGCAAGGAAATGGGTAGCAATCTTATCAAAACCGTAGAATCTTGCAACTTCTTCGGAAAGGTCAGCCTTATGTTCAACGTCCATTCTGAAGGATGGTACGTAAACTTTGCCGTCTTCCACTCTGAATTCAAGAGCTTCAAAAATCTTTTTCTGCTCATCGGTACTTACATTGATTCCGATGAAATTATTTATCCAATCGGGGCAGAAATCAAGAACAGTCTGAGTTTTGGGTTCGGGGTATTCATCAATAATACCGTCAACGATATCACCGGCATCGAGCATTTCAACAAGCTGAAGAGCTCTCTTAAGAGATGTAAGACAACCGTCGGAGTCAAGACCCTTTTCAAATCTTGCTGATGCTTCTGTTCTCATGCCGAGCTTTTTAGCTGTGATTCTTACATTAGGACCGTTGAAGCAGGCAGATTCAAAAACAATTGTGTTTGTATCATCCATAATACCTGAGAATTCGCCGCCCATAACACCTGCTACGGCAACGGGTTTGTTTTCGTCAGCAATAACAAGCATATCGGGAGTAAGAATTCTTTCCTGATCATCAAGAGTTGTGATTTTTTCGCCGTCTTTTGCATTTCTTACAATTACCTTGCCACCGTCAAGATAGCGAAGGTCGAATGCGTGCATAGGCTGACCGTATTCGAGCATAACATAGTTTGTAATATCAACAATGTTGTTGATAGGACGTACACCCGAAGCACGGAGACGTTCTCTGAGCCAGAGAGGAGATGTCTTAATTCTTACATTTTTGACTACTGCGCCTGCATATCTGTAGCACTTATCGGGAGCATCAATTGTAACCGAGTGGAGATAATCCTTTACATCTTCACCGCAGGTCTTATATTCGTTTGTGGGAAGAGTAAGCTTTCTGCCGAAAGTAACAGCAGCCTCTCTTGCAAGGCCTGTAACAGAAAGACAGTCGGGACGGTTGGGTGTGATTTCAAATTCGGTAACAGTGTCGTTGAGCCCTATTGCATCTCTGATGTCCATACCGGGAACCTTCTGACAATCATCACCGAGAATAAAAATGCCGTCTTCTATAGCATAGGGGAAATCATGAAGTGTGAGACCCAGCTCTGCAACGGAGCAAAGCATACCGCAGCTGAGAACACCTCTGAGCTTGCCTTTCTTTATTTTTTTGTCACCGTCAACAACAGAGTTGTCAAGAGCAGCAGGTACATAATCACCTACAGTAAGATTCTGAGCACCTGTAACAATCTGAGTGGGCTCTTCGGCACCTGTATCTACCATACATATCCACATATGGTCTGAATCGGGGTGCTTTTCCAATGAAAGTATCTTACCTACAACTATATTTGAAAGCCCGTGGCCTTCCTTTTCGTAACATTCAACCTTTGAGCCCGAAAGAGTCATTGCATCTGCAAATTCCTTATCGCTGATATCTGATACATCAACATAATCGAGCAGCCATCTTCTTGATAAATCCATTATTTCTGCACCTCCTTAAAACTGTTCTAAGAATCTTACGTCATTTTCAAAATAAAGACGCATATCATCAACCGAGAAACGGAACATAGCAAGTCTTTCAACACCGAGACCGAAAGCAAAACCACTGTATTCTTCGGGATCAATACCGCCGCGTTCAAGAACCTTGGGGTGAACCATACCGGCACCGAGAATTTCAATCCAGCCTTCGCCCTTACACATAGGACAGCCCTTACCGCCGCAACGGAAGCATGAAACGTCGATTTCACAAGAGGGCTCTGTAAAGGGGAAGTGGTGAGGACGCAGTCTTATAGCAGTATCTTCACCGTAAAGCTTCTTTGCAAGCGTAAGGAGATTGCCCTTGAGGTCTGCCATTGTGATATTCTTGTCAACAACAAGCCCTTCTATCTGATGGAAAACAGGGGAGTGGGTTGCGTCAACGGGGTCAGAACGGAAAACACGGCCGGGAGCTATCATTCTGATGGGAGGCTTGTTGTTTTCCATATATCTTATCTGGCAGGGAGATGTCTGAGTTCTGAGAAGCATTTTTTCGGTGATATAGAATGTATCCTGTGTATCGCGTGCAGGATGCCCTTCGGGAATGTTGAGAGCTTCAAAGTTATAATAATCCCATTCAATTTCCGGGCCTGTTGCAATCTTGAAGCCCATTCCGATGAAAATTTCTTTAACTTCATCAAGAACGATTGAAAGAGGATGTCTGTGACCTGTGACGTTCTTTTTACCGGGCATGGTAACATCAAGAGTTTCGCTCAAAAGCTGTTTGCTCTTGAGTTCGGATTTGAGCTTTGTTTCAATTTCTTCAATAACATTTTCAATAGAAGTTCTTACTTCATTTGCAAGCTGACCGATAACGGGTCTTTCTTCGGGAGTGAGCTTTCCCATCTGTTTGAGAATGGCTGTAAGTTCACCTTTTTTGCCGAGATACTTTACTCTGAGCGTATCAAGTGCAGCAAGGTCATCAACTTCATTGAGCGCATTCAGAGCACTGCTTCTGATTTCTTCAAGCTGAGCTTTCATTTGTTTCTTTCCTTTCAAAAAAAATAGCCTCCGTCCCACACAAAGGGACGAAGGACGAGTCTTTCGCGGTACCACCCTGATTTTTATCCCGAAGGATAAACACTCTTTGCTCCTGTAACGGGGAAATAACCGTTGCAGCCTACACTCCGTACGGATTTCAGTGCACCGCTCCCAAGTGAATTTCAGTCATATTACGGTAAAACTGCTTACAGCCTGCGGCAGTTTCTCTCTGCGGACCGAAAAAAAGACTTACTCTCTTGTTCATCGCGTTTAATCTTTGATATATTATCACAATGCATATAAAAAATCAAGTATAATTTTATCATAATAATTGACATAATATTCAAATTCACTCTTGCAATTTTTATGAAATTATTCTATCATAAAACAATGAATAAAGGTAAAAGGTGAAAAAATGGGTTGTCTTGAAGTTTTAAACGATATCAGATGCTTTATTGTCGATATGGACGGAACGTTTTATCTTGGGGATTCTCTTCTTCCCGGAGCAAAGGAATTTGCCGAATGTGTCGAAAAAAGCGGAAAAAAGTTCTTTTTCTTTACAAACAATTCTTCACACAATGAAGAAGAATGTCTGAACAAATTGAGAAAATACGGTTATGATGCAAAAAACGGAAATGTTATAATTTCCTCTCATGTTACTATTGATTTTCTTAAGAGAAACCGTCCCGGAAAAACAGTTTATCTTCTGGGCAATGATAATCTTACCGGAGATTTTCTCAAGGCGGGGATTACTCTTACAGATGAAAACCCCGATATTGTTGTTCTCGGTTTTGATACGACTCTTACTTACGAAAAACTGAATAAGGCTTGTAATTTTATAGCTTCGGGTGTTGAATATATTGCTACTCATCCCGATGTTAACTGTCCTCTTAAGGACGGATTTATGCCTGATGTAGGTGCTTTTATGTCTCTTATAAAAAGTTCAACAGGCAGGGAGCCGGATCTTATTATGGGCAAGCCCTATGCATATACCGTAGATTATGTTACCAACAGAATCGGCTGTAAGAGGGAAGAAATTGCATTTGTCGGAGACAGACTTGAGACCGATATTGCAATCGGTGTAAAGAACGGACTTAAGGCAGTCCTTGTTTATACGGGTGTAACAACTCCCGAAATGTATGAAAAATCTGAAATAAAAGCAACTGTTGCTTTTGAAAATATAGGCGAGCTCGGAAAAGCTTTGATATGATGGAGGTAAATAAAATGGCAGAAATCAAAAGATCATGGTATAAAGAAATGGCTGTTTACCAGGTATGGCCCCGTTCATTCTGTGACGGAAACGGTGACGGAATCGGTGACCTTAAAGGTGTACTTTCAAAACTCGATTACATAAAGAGCCTCGGTGTTGACGCAATATGGTTCTCACCTCTTTATGTTTCTCCTCAGAAGGACTATGGCTATGATATAGCCGATTACCGTAACATTCAGCCCGAATACGGTACTCTTGAAGACTTCAAGGCTGTTCTGGACGGAGCTCATGAAAGAGGAATCCGTGTTATTATGGACCTTGTTGTTAACCATACATCTGACCAGCACGAATGGTTCCTTGAAAGTAAAAAGGGCGAGGATAATCCTTATCATGATTATTACCATTGGTATAAGGGTAAGGGTAAGAACGGTAAGCGTTATCCCAATAACTGGATGTCTACCTTTGCGGGCAGAGCATGGGAATATGATGAAAATCTCAAAAAATACTATCTTCACCTTTTTGCTGTTGAACAGCCTGACCTCAACATGGATAACCCCAAGGTCCGTGAAGAAGTAAAGGATATAATGAGATATTGGCTTGATATGGGTGTTGACGGATTCCGTGAAGATGTTATTACATTTATTTCGAAGCCTGCCGGACTTCCTTCAAGTCCCTACTGGTTCCCTGTTGCAACAGGCTTTGAACAGTATATGCACGGTCCTCATCTTGATGAATATCTTTCAGAATTCAAGAACGATGTCCTTTCAAAGTATGATTGTATGACCGTAGGTGAGGCACCTATGATGACCTACAAGAATGCTCTCAAACACATCACCGAAGGTCCCGATCAGCAGCTTAATATGATGTTCCATTTTGAGCATATGGCTGCAGACTGCCTTTTCTACAGCTGGTTCAAGACAAAGTTTAACCTTAAGAAGCTCAAGAAGGTTTATACAAGATGGCAGGAAAATCTTTACGGTAAGGCATGGAATGCACTTTATATAGAAAACCATGACCAGCCCCGTATTATAAACCGTTACGGTAGCACAAAGTACAGAAAAGAAAGTGCGAAGATGCTTGCAGTAATGTATATGTGTCAGTGCGGTACTCCCTTTATTTATCAGGGTCAGGAAATCGGTATGCTTAACTGTCCTCTTGAGAATATCGAGGATTATACAGATGTTTCAACAATCAACAATTACGGTGTTGCAAAGTCACTTCTCGGTGCAAAGAAGGCTATGGAATTAGCTCACTATGCCTCCCGTGATAACGCAAGAACACCTGTTCAGTGGAGTTCAGGAAAGAATGCCGGCTTTACCACAGCTGATAAAGCATGGTTCCATATCAATCCCAACTACAAAGAAATTAATGTAGAAGATGCAGAAAATGATCCCGATTCAATCCTTAACTTCTACAGAAAGCTTATAAAGTTCAGAAAAGAAAATGATCTTATGATTTACGGCTCATATAAAGAGCACTACAAGAATAGTAAATCACTTTACGTATACTCCCGTCATCTCGATAATCAGAAGGCTCTTATTGTATGTTCTTTTGATGAGAACGCTGTTGCATTCAAGGCTCCCGAAGGATTTGATCTTTCAACTGCCGAGCTTGCAATTAACAATTATTCCTCCTGTGGTGTAACAGAAAACGGATTTACATTAAGACCTTACGAAACAAGAGTTTATATCTGGAAGTAATTTTGGAGGCATTTTATGGCAATTATCAGAAAAGAAGCTTATTATTCTTCATCGAATCTTGTTGATAATGTAAGAGCCCTTATATGGCAGGATGACACCGTATCTCCCAAAGGTGTTGTCCAGATTGCCCACGGTGTAAGTGAGCATATAGGCAGATATGATGATTTTGCCCGTTTTCTTGCTTCCAACGGTTTTGTTGTGTGCGGTAATGACCATCTCGGACACGGCAAAACCGCGTCAGAAGGAAATCTCGGCTATGTTTATGAGGGTGATCATGTAAATATGGTAAGGGATATGAATACCTTGCACAATATTATGGCAAAGCGTCACCCCGGATTGCCCTATATTATCTTCGGGCATTCAATGGGTTCCTTTCTTGCAAGAATTTATTCAGCAGCCTTCGGAGAAAAACTCTCAGGTGCAGTATACTGCGGAACAGGTCAGCTGCCTCCTGCAATGCTGATGATAGAAGATCCTCTGGGGTATTGGTTTGATAAGCTCCCCGAAACCTCCGGGGCTCCTGCTTCGGTTGTTTCCGTGTTTGAAAAGCTTATGAAGAAGCTTCTCAAGGATGGTGATAACCTTGCATGGATTTCCAAAAGCTCGGAAAATATTGAAAATTATCGAAATGATCCTTTGACAGGATTCGATATTACACCTTCTCTTGCAAAAGAGCTTGTTGCACTTGCAATAAAGGCAAGTGATCCTGCATGGGCATCTAAGCTTCCCAAGGATTTACCCATATTGCTTGTTTCAGGTGCAAAGGACCCTATCGGTATGTTCGGCAGGGGAGTTCTCAGTGTTTCCGATGCTCTTGTTAATGCCGGAATTGAACCTGAGGTAATTCTTTATCCTGCAGACAGACATGAAATACTCAATGAAGAGGATAACGATAAGGTTTACGGTGATATTCTTAAATTCCTGAAGGGGATAATTGATGGATGATATTGTAAATACAAATAACCGAAAAAGATATTACCTTCTTGACGGAATAAGAGGAATTTGTATTCTGGGTATGATAATTTATCATACCCTTTTTGATATTGTATTCTTTTTTGGTTTTCCTGTTTCGGAGAATGTTATGATTGCAGTAGATATCGTCAGAGATTTCGGTGCATGCTGTTTTATTGCTCTTGCGGGAATCTGTACTCATTTCGGGAAAAGGCCTCTTAAAAGGTTTCTGATGATTTTCGGTGCAAGCACTGTCGTCGGTATTGTTACCATGATTGTTTTTCCCTCGGCCCCCGTAATTTTCGGAGTACTGAATTTTATGTGGATTGCATCACTGATAATAATGCCGTTGAAAAGGCTGTTTGATAAGCTGCCGGCCATACTTTGCTGTATTGTGTGTCTGTTGTTGTTTTTGTTGACATTTGAGGTTCATGATGGATACCTCGGATATTACGGTATTGAAGTAACAGCTCTTCCCGAAGTGCTTTACAGTAATTATTTTACGGCTCTTCTCGGATTTCCTTTTATCGGTTTTTCTTCATCGGATTATTATCCCTTGTTGCCGTGGATTTTTATGTTTTTCTTCGGTTATTTTCTTTGGAATGCAATATCGGAAAAGA
The DNA here is from genome assembly GCA_045588855.1 of Acutalibacteraceae bacterium. Lineage (GTDB taxonomy): Bacteria > Bacillota > Clostridia > Oscillospirales > Acutalibacteraceae > RUG806. The sequence continues at coordinate 38,268 of JAZNEX010000084.1, read as the reverse complement.
AATTAATACAGAAAATACTTGGATTCAGAACAGGTTTTCTTGAAAAAATCGGTAAGGTAAGCCTCTATATTTATATTGCACATCAGCCTGTTGTTATGGGACTTTTGCTGGTGATTACTTCTTTATTTTTCCGTTGATGCGTTTTTTGGCGAATATTATTGCTTTTTTGAATAATCGGATAAAATTTTTTACATTTTGTATTTTTATATCCCAATAAGACTTGAAAAAATCAAAAAAACGATTAAAATAGTATTGTGGTATTGCGGTCGATTCCCGTAGTGCTGAAATAGTAAACTGTTCGTAATAGAAAAGGAGACAAAATTATGCCGGTTTATACTGATCAATTCACAACTATCCCCTCTGGTTCACTGGGTATTCTTGCTTTGCCCGGATGTGAAGAGCTTGCACGTAAGATTGATTCGTATCTTGTGCAGTGGAGAGATGAAAGAGAAAGCGAACACAAATCCACCCTTGCTTTTAACGGATATGAAAGAGATTCTTATATCCTGAAGGCAGTGTTCCCCAGATTCGGAACAGGTGAAGGCAAATGTATGCTTAAAGAATCCGTAAGAGGATATGACGTATTTATTCTTTGTGACTGCTTCAACTACGGAATTACTCACGAGGTATACGGAGTTAATGTGCCTTATACTCCCGATGAGCATTACGCTAACCTCAAAAGAGCAATTGCTGCAATGACAGGTAAGGCAAGACGCATTACTGTTATTATGCCTATGCTTTATGAGGGCAGACAGCATAAGAGAGCAGCAAGAGAGTCTCTTGACTGTGCAGTTATGCTTCAGGAACTTTTTGATTACTATCATATAGATAATATTATCACTTTTGATGCGCATGACCCCAGAGTTATGAACGCTATTCCTCTTGACGGCTTTGAAAATGTCTATACTACATATCAGATGATTAAGGCTCTTGTCAACAATCTTCCTGATCTCAAGATTGACAAGGATAATCTTATGATTATTTCTCCTGATGAAGGTGGTGTAAACAGAGGTGTTTACTATTCTTCAGTTCTCGGTATTGATCTCGGTATGTTCTATAAGCGCCGTGACTATTCAAGAGTTGTAAAGGGCAGAAATCCCATTATTGCTCATGAATTTTTAGGTTCAAATGTAGAGGGCAAGGATCTTATTGTTGTTGACGATATGATTTCTTCTGGTGACTCTATGATAGACGTTGCAAAGAGACTCAAGGCAATGGGTGCAAGAAATATCTATGTATGCTGTGCATTCGGTCTTTTCTGTAACGGACTTGATACCTTTGACGAAGCCTACGAAAAGGGCTATATCAGCAAGGTTTTTACAACCAACCTCATTTACCGTACTCCTGAGCTGCTTCAGAGAGAATGGTTCTGTGAAGTTGACCTTTCAAAATATATTTCACTTCTTATTGACGCACTCAATCACGATATGTCGATAAGCTCACTGCTTAATCACGCTCAGCGTATCAAGCCATTCCTTGAAGAACACGGTTTTGATATCAAGATAAGAAGCGAAGGTTAATAAAAAAGTTTTAAGCCCGGAGAAATTCGTTTTTCCGGGCTTTTCTGAAAGAAGGTATTTTAGTGAATTATTCTCAGTATGTAAACATAAAGCAGGGCAGTGCTTCTGTGCACAGATTTTCAAACGGTAACACTCTTCCTCTTGTTCAGCGTCCGTTTGCCATGTGTGCTTTTGCGGCTCAGACACAAAGTAAAAACAGTTGGTTTTTTCATCCTGACGCAAGAAGTCTTGAGGGGGTAAGAATCACCCATCAGCCAAGTCCTTGGATTGCTGATTACGGGACTGTTGTTTTTATGCCTCAGAAGAGAAATCCCATTTTCAGTGATAACCGCTGGTCAGGCTACAGACCTGCAGAGGCAGTAATGACACCTTCATATATGAAGCTTAGTTTCCTTAAATCAAGAAGTGTATTCGAAGTAACTCCTACCGAAAGAGGTGGTGTAATCAGAGTAAGTTTTGATGATTGTGAGGATAACTGGTTCTCTGTACTTCCTTTCAGGGATTATTGCAGCTATGAATATAAACCCGAAGAGAATACCCTTTATGCCATAGTTACAAACTGTAATGATGATAAGGCTGTTAATTTCAGAATGTACACTGTTGTAAAATTTGCAGACGGTCAGATTTCTGCTGATGAAAATATTGTGGGTACTGATGACAGTCACAGTATTGCAAACAATGTGGCAGGCGAAATGACCGGTATACACCTCAAGGTTCTGGGTGATAATGTTGAGGCTTATGTTGGCACTTCATATATAAGCTTTGAACAGGCTAAGCTTAATCTTTGCTGTGATACCGAGGGGAAAACATTTGACGATATAAAGAATGAGGCAGAGGCAATCTGGGAAAGCTATCTTTCAAGAATAGAAATTGAAGCCTATGACGAAGAACAGCTTAAGACCTTCTATTCCTGTATGTATCGTGCATTTCTTTATCCGCACAAGTGCTATGAGATCAACGAAAAGGGCGAGAAAATTCATTATGCACCTTCATCCGGAAAAATACTTCCGGGAGTAAGATATACTGATAACGGCTTCTGGGATACATACAGAACCTGTTATCCCTTCTATGCACTTGTTGCAAAAGATGAATACCGAGAAATGTGTCGTGCATTTGTAAATGATTATCTTGAATGCGGATGGTTGCCCCGTTGGCCTTCCATAGGCGAAAGAGGTTGTATGCCCAGTACTCTTATCGATGCAGTGCTCTGTGATGCTGCAGTAAAAGGACTTATGGATAAGGAAACTATGGAGCAGGCATTTGAAGGAATGATCAAGCATGCAAACATAAATTCCGCAGATGACGATTACGGCAGAAGCGGTGCCGAGAGTTATGTAAAACTAGGTTATGTACCTATCGAAGCACACCGCGAAAGTGTTAACCTTACTCTTGATGCTGCTTACGGTGACTGGTGTATTGCTAAAATAGCGCAGCTTCTCGGAAAAGATGATATTGCAAATGAATATTATCGCAGAGCAGATAACTACAAAAATCTTTTTGATAAAGAAACAGGCTTTATGCGGCCGAAATTTGAAGACGGCACATTCCGTCCCGGTTTCTGTCCTATTGCATGGGGCAGAGATTATACCGAAGGCAGTGCATGGCAGAATTCCTTTGCAGTGCCTCACGATATGGAAGGTCTTGCAGAGCTTTACGGCGGCAAAGAAAAGCTTCTCAGAAAGATTGATGAACTTTTTGCTACTCCTCCTGCTTATGAAAATGCAGGCTATGGCTGTGAAATCCACGAAATGACCGAAATGGCTGCAGCAGACTTCGGTCAGTGTGCTATTTCAAATCAGCCCAGCTTCCACCTGCCTTATATCTATTCTGAAATGGGGGATGTAGATAAAACCTCATATTGGGTAGAAAAAATGTGCAGGGAAGTATTCTCCTATAAAGATGACGGCTTCCCCGGAGATGAAGATAACGGTTCTATGGCACTGTGGTATGTTTTTTCTTCCATCGGTATATATCCCTTCTGTCCCGGAAAAAATGAATTTGTTCGTACCAAAAAACTTGTAAAGAGTGTAAAAATTCTCGGAAAAGACTTTGATGCTGACAGCTATGAGGGAAATAAAATCAGCTATTGTGATGTTTTATAATTCATACTTGCAAATTTTATTTCTTTGTGATATAATACATCCGCATATTGCATAAAAAAGGAGAATAAAAATGAACGATATGAATAATTATGATGATGAGCTTTTCTTCGATGATGAAGAAGAAATCGAAGAGGAAGAAGAAGTAAAGCAGCCCGCAGGCCGTGAAAAGTTATTAAAAATCGGTCTTATTGCTGTTATTGTTGCAGTGGTTGCTGTTGTTGTGCTTGTTGTTCTTCTTATGAAGTCTAATTCAGGTAATGAAGAGACCACAACATTACCCGTTGATGAAACAACCACTCTTGCAGAAGAAACCACAACTTCCGCAGCAGAAAAGTATGCAACAGGTAAGTACACAGTAAATGTCGCAGGCAACGGAACTCTAAATCTCAGAAAAGAAGCTTCAATGGATGCTGATCCTCTTTGCAAGATCCCCAATAATACTCAGATTAATATCACTGAGGTAAAGTATGATGAAGCAGCAGCTGATGAAAGCTCAAAGTATTGGGGCAAGACCTCATACCTCGGCTTTGACGGTTGGGTAGCTATGCAGTATCTTGCAGCTGTTTATGTAGATAACTCAGCAATTGAAATTACAACTGCAGGCGGAGAAGAATCATCTACCGAAGCAGGTGGTGAAGAGACTTCAACAAAGGCTCCTTCAGAAGAATCAACAACAAAGGCTCCCGCAACAGAAACCACAACTGTTAAAGAAGAGACTACAACAAAGGCATCATCAACAGGCAACGGTGCTTCAGGTACATATAAGGTTAATTCAAACGGTAATGGTTATCTTAATATGCGTGACGGTCACAGTGTTAACAATACATCAATAGCTCAGATTCCTGATGGTGAAGAAATTACAGTTATTGAAGTATATGATAATACAGATGAAGGCAGAAAATGGGGTAAGGTTTCATATGGTGGCTACACAGGTTGGGTTGCTATGGAATTCCTTGTAGGATAATTATATTACATAATTAAAAGCGGTACGGAAATTTCCGTATCGCTTTTTTTGTGTTTTTGTATCATCTTATATAACAGATTCGGCAAAGCTCACAATGTCATTAAGAACATCTTCTCTGCATTTTTCATTATGAATTTCATGGCGCAGGTTTTTGTACAGCTTGATTGATACGTTTTTGTGTCCTGTTTCCTTAAGCTTGTTGCAAACCTCAGTTACGCCCTTGCCGTAATTACCGACAGGATCCATATCTCCTGCAATAAGATATAAGGGCATATCAGAGGGAACCTTTGTGAACCATTCTTTTGATGAAACATCACTGAGCAGAGTAAACAGATCTCTGAAGCCTGCAGATGTAAACTTGTATCCGCAGAGCTTATCTGCAACATAAGTGTTGACATTTTCTTCGTTTTCCGAAAGCCATTCAAAGCCTGTGACCTTATTGAACTTTTTGTTATAAGCACCGAATGCCATTGTATCGAGCAGTCCTGAACGGTAACGGCTTCCCAACAGCTTAATGATAAGATTTGCAACTGCAATACCTGCACCTGCTGCAGGATTTGCTCCGCTTGTTCCGCAGATTATTGCGGCATCACATTCACCGGGGTATTCCGCAATGAATTTTCTTGTTACAAAAGAGCCCATAGAATGTCCCCATAAAATTACGGGTATGCCCGGATACTCTTTTTTTGCCGTATCAATAACACTTTTTACATCACGGGTTATATTTTTACTTCCGTTTTTTTCACCGAAAAAGCCAAGGTCATCTTCGCTTGAAACAGACTTTCCGTGACCTGCGTGGTCATGCATAAATACCGCAAATCCCTTTTGGGCAAGGTATTTTGCAATATCAATATATCTGTCTGTGTGTTCTGCCATACCGTGCACTATTGAAATGATCCCTTTGATTTCATTTTTTTCAGTAGGGGCGATCGACTGAACAAAGATATCCGTAATGCCTGTTGCGGAAGAAAAACTATACTTTTTGTGTTCAAAATTCATGTTCAACACTCCTTTGCTGATTGTATTTTAGCACATTAAAATCTAAAAGTGAATACATAGTCAGGAATCAGAAAAAAACTGTTTAATATCTATAAAAAACATAAAACACATTTATATATTATGTATATTATAAGCGAATAAAAAAATGTAATTTCGGCAGGTCTTTGTTGCATTTTATGTGGACAAAACAAGATATCTGTGTTATGATTACTCTAATATGGAGCAATTTGATTTGTTTTAGTGTTTCAGGAGGTGTCTGCAATTGATAGGTCAGAAAATCGGTATAGATTTCGGTTCTTCAAGCTTTACTGTTTTTGTTGACGGACGAGGTGTAGTATTGCGTGAACCCTCTGTAATGATATGCGATAAATATTCGGGAAAGCCCATTGCAATTGGCAAAAATGCAAAAAAAATGTGTGAAAAGCTTCCTGATTCTATGGTTGCCGTATATCCGATAAAAGACGGTGTTGTTATAAACAGAGAGCAGGCTTGTATAATGCTTCGCAATTGCATAAACAAGATTTGTTTCGGAAAGCTTTTTAAGCCTAATATTCTGATGTGTGTTCCCAGTACCGCAACACCTCTGCAGAAAAAAACCGTGTTTGATGTTGTTATGGCATCGGGCGCGGGCAGAGCATGCTTTGTTGATGAGCCTCTCGCATCTGCTATAGGTGCAGGTGTGAGTCTTACGGAGCCCAAAGGTGTAATGGTATGTGATATGGGTGCTGCTGTTACCGATTGCTCCGTTGTTACGATGGGTAATATCGCAGTATCCGAATCTATAGTAATTGCCGGTAATGCACTTAATGATGCCATTATAGATTATGTCGCAAAAAAATATAAAATTGAAATCGGTATGCCTACTGCTGATGAAATCAAAATAACGGCAGGCTCGGCAATTCCCAGAAGAGAAGAACTTGCGGTTATGGTAGGCGGAAAAAGTCTTGACGGCGGTCTCCCCGTTGAATTTGAAATTACTTCCGATGAGGTTTATTCTGTGCTTAAGCCGCGTCTTGATGAGATACTTGCCTGTATTATGCGTGTGCTTGAAGAGACTCCTCCCGAGCTTAGCGGTGATATATCCGATAACGGTATAATATTAACGGGTGGTACTGCAAAAATGTTTGGTATGTCAGAATTTATCAAAAACAAAACAGGTGTGGCAACATATGTTGCCGATGAGCCTGAGGAATGTGCCGTTCAGGGAATAGGTATACTTCTTGATGATATGCAATATCTTGACCGTAACGGCTATATATTCAAGTCGGCTTCTGTCGATGATGCAGAAGGCGGAGAATAAAAATGTACGATAACTTAAACGAAGAGAAGATTCAGGGGATCGTTGAAAATGTCGTTTTTCATAATTCGACAAATTATTTCACTGTTATTGAGGTAAATATAAAAGGCGAAATTGTCACTGCTGTCGGTACCTTATCCGAGCTTGCTGCAGGTGAAGAAGTTATTCTTCACGGTAGCTGGAGTTCGCATGAGGTTTTCGGCAGACAGTTCAGAATAACGTCTTGTGAACGTTCATTGCCTGATACAACGGCAAAATTATACAGATATCTTGCTTCCGGAGCAGTAAAGGGAATAGGACCGAAAACAGCTCTTAAAATAATAGAAAGATTCGGGGAAAAAAGCTTTGAGGTTCTTGAATATGAGCCGGAGAAGCTTGCTGTAATCAACGGAATTTCCAAACAGAAGGCACTTGATATTTCTGCTGAATTCAACCGTCAGAATGCTATGCGCAAAATTATGATTGAGCTTGAAAACTATGGTATCACTCCTTCCGAATGTACTGCAATTTATAAATATTTCGGTGCCAATGCACTTAAATTGATACGCGATAATCCCTATATTTTATGCGGCAATGTTAACGGGTTTTCTTTTGAACGGGCAGAAAAACTGGTGGCTTCCATGGGTGTTGCCCCTGATGAAAGCTGCCGTAATTCTGCAGGCTTGGTTCATATAATAAAACACAATCTCTATAACGGGCACACATGTATTCCCCGCAGAAAATTATATACTCCTGCAAAGGCTTTGCTCGGAATTGCCGAAGAAAAAACAGATGAGACGATAGATTATCTTATAAGTACGAGACAACTGATTTCTTCATCCGTCAAGGGTGAGGAATTCCTGTATATTCCTGATATTTATATGGCAGAAATTGCAATTGCGGACAGGATGAAAAGTATTATTAAATTTCCTCCGTCATTTATCAAAACTCTTGAAGATAATATCGGCAAAATAGAAAGAGAAAACAATATCTTTTATGCCGACAAGCAGAAAGAAGCAATTATTACAGCTGCTACAAAAGGTTTGCTTATTCTTACGGGTGGCCCCGGTACGGGAAAAACCACCACAGTCAAGGGGATTATTGATATTTTTGAACGCAAGCATATTGATGTCTTATTGTGTGCACCTACAGGCAGAGCAGCAAAAAGAATGAGTGAGCTTACGGGTTATGATGCAAAAACCATTCACCGTTTGCTTGAGGTGGAATGGGACGGGAATGACAAGCCTGTTTTCAGGCGAAATGCCGAAAGTCCTCTGAGCGCAGGTGCGGTTATCATAGATGAAATGTCTATGGTTGACGTGGAGCTTTTTGCAAGCTTACTGGATGCTCTTCCTATCGGTTGCAGAATTGTACTCGTAGGGGATTCTGATCAGCTTCCGTCCGTAGGTCCGGGCAACGTTCTTAATGATCTTGTCGATTCGGGAATTCTTCCCGTTGTCTGTCTGACAGAAATCTTCCGTCAGGCACAGAAAAGTCTTATTGTTATGAATGCCCACCGTATTATGGCAGGAGAGCTTCCGCAGCTTGGTGTATCTGATTCTGATTTTTTCTTTATGAGGAGGGAAGATGTTTTTGCGGCATCTGATACGGTTGTTCAGCTTGTTGCAAAAAGATTGCCGGATGCTTACGGTTTTTCTCCTCTTGACGATATACAAGTGCTGTGCCCATCAAGAAAAGGTGATCTCGGTACGGTAAATCTTAACCGTAGACTGCAGGCTGTTCTTAACCCTGCTCACAGGACGAAAAATGAACTTAAAACATCGGGCGGAAGAATTTTCCGTGAAGGTGACAGGGTGATGCAGATTAAGAATAATTATGATATTCCCTGGAAAAAGGGTTCAGAAGAGGGTGAGGGGATTTTTAACGGTGACATCGGTATCCTGAAAAAAATCAATTACGCAGCAGGTGTAATGAAGATTGAATTTGATGACCGTGTTGCCGAATATCCCGCAGACAATCTTGCGGAGTTGGAGCTTGCTTATGCAATAACCGTGCATAAGAGTCAGGGCAGTGAGTATCCGGTTGTTATTATTCCCGTTGTTGACTGTCCTCCGATGTTGATGTACAGGAATTTGCTTTACACCGGTGTGACAAGAGCAAAGAAAATACTTGTCCTTGTGGGAATTGAAGACAAAATATATTCAATGGCGTCAAATAACAAGCAAAATAAACGATATTCTTCATTAAAAGACTTTTTACTTGCTTAATATATATTTACAAATAAAAAAATAAATGTTATAATATTGCGGTTAAAATCTGAATAAACCGAAAAAGAGGTTATCTGATATGAGTAAAGAACTTGAAAAACTCTACGATCCTAAAAACGTAGAAGACAGAATTTATAAAACATGGCTTGACGGAAAGTATTTCCATGCAAAGTGTGAACAGGACAAGCCTACCTACACAATTGTTATTCCCCCTCCCAATATCACAGGTCAGCTTCATATGGGACATGCTCTTGACAATACTCTTCAGGATATTCTTATCCGTTACAAGAGAATGGCAGGCTTTGATACACTCTGGCTTCCCGGTACAGACCATGCTTCAATTGCTACAGAGGCAAAAATTGTTGAAGCAATGAGAAAAGAAGGCATTTCAAAGGAGGATCTCGGCAGAGAAGGCTTCCTCGAAAGAGCCTGGGAATGGAAGAGACAGTACGGCGGAAGAATTATTGAGCAGCTCAAAAAGCTCGGCTCCTCATGCGACTGGGACAGAGAAAGATTCACGCTTGATGAGGGATGCAATAAGGCCGTAAAGGAAGTATTTGTCCGTCTTTATGAAAAGGGACTTATTTACCGCGGAGAAAGAATAGTAAACTGGTGCCCCGTTTGTCTTACATCAATTTCTGATGCTGAAGTTGAGTATGAGGAGCAGGCAGGTCATTTCTGGCATCTTCGTTATCCTCTCAAAGACGGCAGCGGGTATCTTGAGCTTGCAACAACCCGTCCCGAAACAATGCTCGGTGATACTGCTGTTGCTGTTCATCCCGATGATGAAAGATATAAGCACCTTGTAGGAAAAACTCTCATTCTTCCGATTCTCCACAGAGAGATTCCTATTGTTGCAGACGAATATGTTGAAATGGATTTCGGAACCGGCTGCGTTAAAATTACTCCTGCGCACGATCCCAATGACTTTGAAGTCGGTCTCAGACATAATCTTCCCGTAATTGATACATTCACAGATGATGCTCATATTGCTGAAGGCTACGGCAAGTACAGCGGTATGGACAGATTTGAAGCAAGAAAGGCTATTGTTGCTGATCTTGAAGCTGAAGGCGCTCTTATCAAGACAGAAAACTACTCTCATAATGTAGGTACCTGTTACAGATGCCATTCCACAATCGAACCCAAGGTTTCAAAGCAGTGGTTTGTAAAGATGGAGCCCCTTGCAAAGCCTGCAATCGAAGCAGTAAGAAGCGGTGAAACAAAGTTTGTTCCCGAACGTTTTGATAAAATTTATTTCCACTGGATGGAAAATATCAAGGACTGGTGTATTTCAAGACAGCTCTGGTGGGGTCACAGAATTCCTGCATGGTACTGTGCCGATTGCGGTGAGGTTATGGTTGCAAAGGAAGCTCCATGTAAATGTTCAAAGTGCGGCGGTGAAAATCTTTCACAGGATCCCGATACACTTGACACATGGTTCTCATCAGCTCTCTGGCCCTTCTCAACACTCGGATGGCCCGATAATACCGCTGATCTTCAGCATTATTTCCCCACAAATACCCTTGTTACAGGTTATGATATTATTTTCTTCTGGGTTGCAAGAATGATTTTCTCTTCTTGTGAGCAGATGGGTAAGGCTCCCTTTGATACCGTTCTTATTCACGGTCTCGTACGTGACGCACAGGGCAGAAAGATGTCTAAGTCACTCGGTAACGGTATTGATCCCCTTGAAATCATCGAAAAATACGGTGCAGATGCTCTGAGATTTACTCTTGCTACAGGCAATAGTCCCGGAAATGACATGCGCTTCTCTGACGAAAAGGTAGAAGCTTCAAGAAACTTTGCTAACAAGCTCTGGAATGCAGCAAGATTCGTTCTTATGAATCTTGAAGGCAATGAACCTGCCCCCTACATTCCCGAAAAGCTTGCTCTCGAAGACAAATGGGTGCTCACAAAGTTTAATACCGTTGTTAAGGAAGTTACCGAAAACCTCGAAAAGTATGAACTCGGTATTGCAGTGCAGAAGCTTTATGACTTTATTTGGGATATTCTTTGCGACTGGTATATTGAAATCTGCAAAATCCGTCTTTCTTCCGATAATGATGAGCTTAAAAAGAATGCAAGAGCAGTTCTTGTTTATGTTATGAGTAACACTCTCAAGCTTCTCCATCCCTTTATGCCCTTTATTACAGAAGAAATCTGGCAGACTCTTCCTCATGACGGAGATTCTATTATGGTATCTCCCTGGCCTGTATATGACGAGAATTATGTATTTGCCAAGGATGAAGAGAATATGGAGCATATTATGACTGCCGTACGTGCCGTAAGAAATCGCCGTGCAGAGATGAATGTTCCCCCTTCAAAAAAGGCAAGACTTGATATTGTTACAAAAGAAACAGAGCTTTTTGCAGACAGTGCAAAATATTTCCAGAGACTTGCATCCGCCGCTATGGTTGCTGTTTCGGATGATGAAAAGGTATTTGAGCTTGACGGAAGCGTAAGTGTTGTTACCGATGTCGCAACAATTTATCTTCCTATGGCAGAGCTTGTTGATTTTGAAGCTGAAAGAAAGCGTCTTAACAAGGAGCTTGAAGAAGTAGAAAAGAAATTAGCTCAGATAAACGGTAAGCTTAATAATCAGGGCTTCCTTGCAAAGGCTCCCGCAAATGTTATTGAGGAGCAGAAGGCAAATCAGATAAAGCTCAACGAAAAAGCAGAGCTTCTCAAGGCAAGTATTGCTAAGCTCGGCTGATTATCGGGAGAAATGATATGACACTTTCTGAAGCCGTAGATTATTATCATTCTCTTGAAAAATTCGGGATTCAACCGGGACTTGAGCGTATCAGTGTTCTTTGTGAAAGACTCGGTTCACCCCATAAAAAGCTTAAATTTATACACGTTGCAGGTACAAACGGTAAGGGGAGTACCTGCACGGCATTAGCATCGGTTCTGACGAGTGCAGGATATCGCACGGGACTTTATACTTCGCCGTACGTAATTGATTTCCGTGAAAGAATTCAGCTTGATATGAAGATGATTTCTCCCGAAGCTCTTATTAGTGTGACACGGACTGTCAGAAAAACAATCGGACAGTTAGAGTCGGAAGGAATAAGAATTACAGAATTTGAAGCAGTGACTGCTGCTGCATTGTTGTTTTATGCACAGGTGAATTGTGATTTTGTTGTTCTTGAAACCGGACTTGGCGGAAGATTCGATGCTACGAATATTATAGAAAAACCTCTCTGTAGTATAATTACCTCGGTTTCTCTTGACCATATCAATATACTCGGAAATACACTCAAAAAAATCGCATTCGAAAAATGCGGAATTATAAAGGACGGTTGTCCCGTAATTACGGGAAGTTCTCAATATGCTGATGTTCTTGAAGTTATCAGAGCACAGGCAGAAGAGAGAAACTGCAATTTGCTGATTGCTGACAGTACTTTGATGTTTGATGTTCTGTCTGCAAGTATGTGCGGTATGCACGTTAAATGCAATGGTACGGAGTTAAAAATACCATATCCGGGATATCATCAGCTTGATAATATGTCGCTCGTGCTTACTGCCGTGAATGTGCTTCGTAACGCACAGGTTGATATTTCTGATTCAGCCGTTTGTGATGGTATTGCATCCTTCAGAATCCCTGCAAGAACTGAGATTATTTCAGAAAAACCGCTGGTTGTTCTTGACGGTTCGCACAATGACGGCTCAACAGCTGCTCTCGCGGATGCTGTAAAGAAGTATATGGGCGGCAAGAAAATTCTTGCTGTTATGGGTATGATGGCTGATAAAGACTGCGAACATTCGTTGTCAAATATTCTGCCGCTGTTTTCGAGGGTTATAACTGTTAAACCTTCAAACCCGAGAAGTATGCCCGCTTCGGAACTTTCAAAAATTGCAGAAAAATTCTGTTCGGATGTCATTGCTGTTGAAAATCCTCTTGAAGGAATAGACAGAGCTATATCGCAAGTTAATGATTTTGATGCACTTATTGTATGCGGGTCTTTGTACCTTGCAGGAGATGTGCGCGGATATTTAGTGAATAAATGCGGTGAAATAACCGCTGATAAATAATAGGAGGAACTTAGTTATGCCCATGAAAATTGAAGCCGCTGCTGTTACACAGAAGCGTCCCGCTGCCGAATTTAACAATGACAGTGTTAATATTAACGGTAAGGTGTTCTCCCGCGAAATTATAAAAAACGGATATAAAGGTTCAGGAATTGTCAGCGGAGATGTATATTTTGCTCTTGCATCTTCCGGTGTTGACGGTTTTGCTGATGCTGCGGTTGCTGCATTCAATGAAAATGCTGCATCCTTCGGTTCTGTTGCACCCGAAAGTGTGCTTGGTGAATTCTTTGACAATTGTGCGGAAGCACTCAGTCGTACATCTCATGCTGCTGATGCACTTGTGTGCGCAAACCTGTATGCCGGCGGCAGAAAGGTTGTAATTGCGTTTAACGGTAATGCGGCTGCTTATAAGTTTAACGGTGAAACCTGCGTGCGCGTAAGTGCAACAAGTGTCAGCGAAAGCGGAGTCAGTACCTGTGTTTTTCCTGATGTAGCAGCAGGAGAAATCTACATACTTGTAAGCCCCGGTGTTACAGCAACCTTATCCGATAAGGATATTGAAGATATCTGCAAGGTTTCTGACGGATCTGTCAAGAGAATTGTTAATCTTATTTCTAAGGTATCACTTTCAAAAGAAGGTACTGATGCAGGTAGTGCAATTGCCGTAAATATTCTTGAAACAGCTCTTGATGACGAAAATGTAGTACCCGTTGTTCTTCCTGATTTTTCGGATGTAGCACCTGAAAATAAGGATGTTCTTGATGAAAGCGTTGCTGTTGATAATGATTCTGAAGAAAATGATTCGGATATGAAGATTGTAGGCGCGACAGCTCCTGTTGAAATCAAGGATTCATACACAGAAATGATTGATGAGTTTGAAGAGGCAGATGCTGCTTCTCATAACGCAGAAGATGATTCCGGGGAAGACGAAGAAGAAACAATTTCCGGCAAAAAAGGAAAGATACTTATTGCTGTAGGTGCCGTAATTGCTCTTATTGTAGTTTGTCTTGTTGTAGTATTCGTTGTAAAGGGCTTCGGCGGTCAGGAAGAAACAACAGTTGATGAAACTACTACTGTTGAAGAAACAACCGATGAAGAAACAACTGAAGAAGAGTCAACAACAGAAGAAGAAACAACAGAAGAGGAAACAACTGAGGAGGAGACAACTGAGGCTGAAACAACAACAAGACGCCAGACTCCCGTTGTTGTCCCCACAACACAGGCCCCCACAACACAGGCTCCTACAACACAGGCTCCTACAACAGAAGCTCCTACAACAGAAGCTCCTACAACGGAAGCTCCTCCTACAGTGGCGCCCTCAACAGAAGCTCCCTCTGAAACTTCCACAACACAGGCTCCTGCCACAGAAACTCCCTCAGAGGAAACTCCCTCAGAGGAAACTCCCGCAACAGAAGCTTCAGAAGCCTGATCTTAGTTTTAATGCAATTGTTTAAGATAAAAATGTGTTGATTTTTAATTCATAGTGTGTTATAGTAAAACCGTAAACTAACTATTGAAAGGTGGTCAGAATATGGATGGTATTTCATTAGACGGCATTATGGGTATGCTTCAGCCTGTGCTTCCTACTTTATCTTATTTTGTAAATTTTATTACCAAGCTTTTTGATGTATTTACATCATATCTCGGATTTGATATTCAGGTTCCCACACCTGAAGAACCCGGTGAAGAAGACATCACTGAAGCACCTGTAGCATAATTTATTATACCGGGAGTTTTTGCTCCCGGTATATTTCTTGTGTGGTGTAATCTGCTGTATAAAACTTTTATTTTTATTATAATATTTTACTAAAAAGGGCAATTTTCGGTTGCCCTTTCTTTTTTTATATGATATAATTATATGAATTATTATATAGTGTGGTGAGTTGATGGTAATTCTGGGAATTGACCCCGGCTATGCGATAGTCGGATTCGGTGTTATACGGTATGAAAATAACAGATTTACCGTGCTTGATTTCGGTGCAATCACCACTCCGGCAGGGATGGCTTTCCCCGACAGACTAAAAGCTATATATGAGGATCTTACATATCTTTTTAATAAATATTCCCCCGATGCAATGGCGATAGAAAAACTGTTCTTTAATACAAACAAAAAGACTGCTGTTGATGTGGCGCAGGCAAGAGGTGTGATTTTACTTGCGGCAAAGATGAATGGTGCAGAATGCTTTGAATACACTCCTTTACAGGTAAAGCAAAGTGTTGTAGGCTACGGCAGAGCAGAAAAAAAACAGGTTCAGGAAATGACAAGACAGTTACTTGGGCTCAGTGCAGTGCCTAAGCCTGATGATACAGCAGATGCACTTGCAATGGCTATCTGTCATGCTCATTGCAGCGGTTCAATATTTCTTCGCAGATAAAAGGTGTTTTTTATGTTTTACAGTTTAACAGGAAAAATAGTTTATAGTGATATAACGAGAGTTGCGATAGAATGCGCAGGTGTTGCTTTTGATGTAATCACCTCGGTCAACACCTTAAGAAAGCTCGGAAATGTCGGAGATACGGCTACGGTTTATACTCATCTTGCCGTAAGAGAAGACGGTATGGAGCTTTTCGGATTTGCCGATAATGAGGAGCTGCAGTATTTCAGAATGCTGATTTCCGTTTCAGGAGTAGGACCTAAGGCTGCCGTTGCAATTCTTTCCGTGCTTACTCCCGAAATGCTTTCACTCAGTATAACCGCAGGTGATGTAAAAAGTATTACAAAGGCGCAGGGTGTAGGTCCTAAAATTGCTCAGCGCATAGTAATTGAGCTTAAGGATAAGGTTTCTAAGCTTGTTCCCGATAAGATCAATGCAGGTAAGCTTACTCAGTCCTCTGTTGCTTTGCCTTCAGGAAATACGGATGAAGCAGTAAGTGCTCTTATGGCTCTCGGATATTCAAATTCGGAAGCTGCACACGCAGTAAGCGGTGTGGACGGATCGCTGAGTGTGGAAGAAATTATAAAAATTGCCCTCAGAAATCTTTCAAGGAGATAAACAAATATGGCTATCAGCTCATTTGATGATGATACATTGCGTCTTGCTTCCCCCGAATTCGGAACGGAAGAAAGTGATTATGAAATAAATTTAAGACCCAAGTCCCTTGATGAGTATATAGGTCAGGATAAGGTAAAAGATAATCTCAGCATATATATGGAAGCTGCACTCAGACGAAATGAGTCACTCGACCATGTTTTGCTGTACGGACCTCCCGGCCTCGGAAAAACAACTCTTGCCGGTATTATTGCAAACACAATGGGCTCTCAGATAAGAATCACATCAGGCCCTGCAATAGAAAAACCGGGTGATCTTGCCGCTTTGCTTACTAATCTTAATGAAGGCGACATATTATTTATAGATGAAATTCATCGTCTTTCAAGAAGTGTTGAAGAAGTTCTTTATCCTGCTATGGAGGATAATGCAATTGATATCATAATCGGCAAAGGTCCTTCGGCAAGGTCAATAAGACTTGATCTTCAGAAATTCACTCTTGTTGCCGCAACAACAAGAGCAGGCAGTCTCAGTGCTCCTCTCAGAGACCGCTTCGGTGTTGTTCTGAGACTTGAGCTGTATTCACCTGAGCAGCTTGCTGAAATTGTTTCGAGAAGTGCGCGAATTCTCGGAATCGGTATTGAAGAGGACGCCGCAATAGAAATTGCTTCCCGTTCCAGAGGTACTCCCCGAATAGCAAACCGATACCTCAAGCGCGTAAGGGACTTTTCACAGGTGCTCGGTACAGGTGTTATCACTCTTGATGATGCAAGACTTGCACTTGAAAAAATGGAAATAGATGAACTTGGACTTGATAATATTGACAGGCTTATTTTAACAACAATGATCAATAATTATAACGGAGGTCCGGTCGGACTTGAAACACTGTCAGCGGCAATCGGTGAAGAGGCTGTAACTCTTGAAGATGTTTATGAGCCTTATCTTATGCAGGCAGGCTTCCTGGCAAGAACCCCGCGTGGAAGAGTTGTTACCAATGCCGCATATATTCATCTGGGCTTGCCTGTACCCGGAAATAATTAACAAAGGGAGTCTTTTTGTTGGGCAGATTATTCGGTACTGATGGTGCGAGAGGTATTGCTAATACCGAGATCAGCTGTGAGCTTGCAATGAAAATCGGCAGAGCCACTGCCATGGTGCTTTCGGAACAGACAGAAAATAAAAGACTTAAGGTTCTTGTGGGAACCGATACAAGAAAATCGGCAGATATGCTTCAGTGTGCATTATCGGCAGGCTTGTGCTCGGTAGGATGCGATGTATTGCTTTTAGGCGTTGTGCCTACTCCTGCTGTTGCCTTTCTTGTAAGAGAATACTCTTATGATGCAGGTATAATGATTTCTGCATCGCATAATACGTGTGAATATAACGGTATCAAAATTTTCCGTTCAAACGGATATAAGCTTCCTGATGAGCTTGAAGAAAGAATAGAAGCCATTATCCTTGATGAAGTTATACCCCCTCCTCTTAAAGTAGGTGGCGAAGTAGGATGTATAACATCAGGGAAAAATGCAGTAAAGGATTATATAAAGCATATTGAGAATACGGCAGTTGCTCATTTTTACGGTATGCGTATAGCACTTGACTGTGCAAACGGCTCAGCCTCAGAAACAGCAAATGAATTGTTCAGAAGGCTGGGTGCGGAATGTACCGTTATCAATTGTAAACCTGACGGTGAAAATATAAATGCAGGCTGTGGTTCAACACATATTGAGTGCTTGCAGGAATACGTAAAGAATTACGGCTTTGATATAGGATTTGCCTTTGACGGTGATGCAGACAGACTTTTGTGTGTGGACAGCGAAGGAAATCTTGTTGACGGAGATAAGATTATTGCAATATGCGCAAAGTCAATGAAGGATCAGGGAAGGCTTAATGCAAATACCGCAGTTGTTACCGTTATGAGTAATATGGGGCTTTTCCGTTTTTTTGAAAACAACGGTATAAAGTGTGAAAAAACAAAAGTCGGAGACCGGTATGTGCTTGAAAAGATGCTTGAAAAAGGCTATCACATAGGCGGTGAACAATCAGGGCACGTTATTTTTCTTGATTATGCAACAACAGGTGACGGTCAGCTGACTGCAGTTCAGTTGCTGAATGTAATCAGAACCACGGGTAAATCACTTAAGGAGCTTGCCGATGAAATAGAGATTTATCCGCAGGTGCTCAAAAATGTCCGGGTTTCATCTCTCGGAAAATTACGTTTATTTGATGATAATGATATAAAAATTGCTATTGAAGAAGCAGAAAAAGAGCTTGGAGAAAACGGCCGCGTTCTTGTGCGTGCTTCAGGTACAGAGCCTTTGGTAAGAGTTATGCTTGAAGGAAAGGATTCCGGACAGATAGAAAGACTTGCATCTTTGATAGCACAGGTAGTAAAGGAAAGGCTGATTTAATGAGAACGGCTGAGAATTGGAAAGATTATGAATTGATTGACTGTTCTGACGGTGAGCGTCTTGAAAGATGGGGTAAATATATTCTTATAAGACCCGACCCTCAGGTTATATGGTCAACTCCCAAAAAAAATAAATATTGGTACAATGCCGATGCAAGATATATCCGTTCAAATACAGGCGGCGGCAGATGGGAAGTATACAAAACTCTTCCCGACAGCTGGTCAGTGAATTTCAATGAGCTTAAGTTCAATATAAAAACCATGGGCTTCAAGCATACCGGAATTTTTCCTGAACAGGCTGTAAACTGGGAATACACGGCAGAAAAAATCCGTAATGCCCGAAGAGATGTAAAAGTACTCAATCTTTTTGCATATACAGGTGGAGCAACAATCAGTGCACTTTCTGCAGGAGCAAGTGTTGCCCATGTAGATGCTTCAAAGGGTATGGTTCAGTGGGCAAAAGAAAATGCAGTTGTTTCCTCCCTTGCCGACAGAAGTGTACGTTGGCTTGTTGATGACTGCAAAAAATTTGTTGAACGCGAAATCAGACGCGGCAACAAATATGATATCATAATAATGGACCCTCCCTCATACGGCAGAGGCCCCGGCGGTGAAGTATGGAAGCTTGAAAATGAGGTTTTCTCACTTTGTTCACTTTGTGCTCAGCTTCTTAGTGACGATGCACTTGTTTATATGATAAATTCGTACACAACAGGGCTTTCGCCATCTGTTATGAGTTACATACTCGGCAGTGTTGTACCAAAGAATCTTCACGGGAAAGTCAGTGCAGATGAAATCGGTCTGCCTGTAACCGAAAGCGGTCTCGTGCTTCCTTGCGGAGCCACCGCAATATGGGAAAGAGAATAATTTTATGAATGATAATAGTTTGATAAGGTTTGAAAATGTATCCTATTCTTATGATGAAGAACTTGCCGATGACAATTATGCCGTAAGAAACATTGATTTCTCTGTAAATAAAGGTGAATTTGTTGTTATACTCGGTCATAACGGCTCAGGTAAATCTACTCTTGCCAAGCTTTCAAATGCAATATTTATTCCGAATGAAGGCAAGGTTTTTGTTGACGGGATGGATACTTCGGATGAGAAAAATGAATTCAGAATCCGAGAAAAAGTAGGCGTGGTTTTTCAGAATCCCGATAATCAGATTGTTGCATCTATTGTGGAAGAGGATGTTGCATTCGGTCCCGAGAATCTGGGAATTGATCCCAAAGAAATAAGAGAACGTGTTGACCGTGCTCTTAAGGATGTGGGAATGTATGAATACAGATTTCACGAAACTCACCGTTTATCGGGCGGTCAGAAGCAGCGTGTTGCAATTGCAGGTATGATTGCAATGCAGCCTGACTGTATTGTTTTCGATGAACCTACGGCTATGCTTGACCCCAAGGGAAGAAAAGAAGTTATTAAGACGGCACTCAGGCTTAACAAAGAACTCGGAATGTCTATAGTGCTTATAACACACTTTATGGAAGAAGCGATAAATGCAGACAGAGTTCTTGTTATTGATTCAGGTGAAATCAGAGCAGAGGGGACTCCGCATGAAATTTTTGCAGAAAAAGAGCTTCTCGGACAGTGCGGTCTTGATGTTCCCGATATTGTAAAGCTTGCTGATTGCCTCAGACAGAAGGGGATGCCCGTTAAAGAGGGAATTTTGTCTGAAGCAGATTTTCTTAATGAATATATCAGACTTGTAAAATAAATTGTCTTTTAGCTTCGGAGGCTATAAATGATAATATTAGATATAAAAAATATTTCATTCGGATATTCACACGGTACACCTTTTGAGATAACAGCTCTTGATGATGTCAGCTTCAGTGTGAAAAAAGGTGAACTTATAGGCATTATCGGTCACACCGGATCAGGAAAAAGCACTCTTATGCAGATGCTCAATGCCTTGCTCAAGCCTGAAAAGGGGCAGATTCTGCTTAACGGAAAAGATATTAATACAGACAAAAAGTCAATCAAGGAAGCAAGAAGTAAAGTGGGCTTATGTTTCCAATACCCTGAGTATCAGCTTTTTGAAGAAACATGTGCAAAGGATATTGCATTCGGTCCCAAAAATATGGGACTTTCCCAGGAAGAAATTGATTCACGTGTTCTTAAAGCTGCAGATTTTGTGGGACTTGATAAAGCTCTTCTTGATAAGTCTCCCTTTGATTTATCCGGCGGACAAAAAAGAAGATGTGCTATTGCAGGTGTTATGGCAATGCTTCCTGAAGTACTTATTCTTGATGAACCTACGGCAGGTCTTGATCCCAAGGGCAGAACAGAGATTCTTTCAATGATTGAGAATTACAGAAAATCTACAGGTGCTACGGTCATGATAGTATCACATTCAATGGATGATATTGCCCGTATTGCCGATAGAATTCTTGTTATGAACAAAGGCAGACTGGCTTTTTACGGTACACCTAAGGAGGTTTTTTCCAAATCCTCCGAGCTTCTTGAAATGGGACTTGATATCCCCGTATGCTCTTCAATTATGACAGCATTAAGTAAATCCGGTATGGATTTTCCTTCAGATGTTTTCTCAATTTCCGATGCAGCGGAAAAGCTTTACAAGTTCTATGAGGAAAGGAGAGTGCGCGGATGATAAAGGATATTACAATCGGTCAGTTTTTTCCCGGTGATTCCATCATACATAAAACGGATCCGAGAGCAAAAATAATAATTACTGTGATATTTATTGTGTCCTTATTTTTGTGCCGTAACTTCTTTTCTCTCGGTCTGATGTTTGCCGCAGCAGTTATCTGTGTTCTGATTTCAAAAATATCCTTCAGTGTTATCCTTAAAGGACTTAAGATGATAATTGCACTCGTTGTTTTTACCGGCATTCTGCAACTGGTTTATAACAAGACCGGTGATATATGGTGGAAACCGTTTCCTCAGTTTGATTTTGCGATTACTTCAGGCGGTGTTTACAGCACGGTATTTATTATTGTCAGAATAGTTGCACTGATTCTTTTCAGCTCTTTGCTGACATATACCACTTCACCTACGATGCTGACTGATGCTATTGAACGCTTGCTTTCTCCTCTTAAGATTTTTAAGATTAATGTTAATTCTCTTGCAATGATGATGACAATTGCACTTCGTTTTATTCCTACACTCATAGAAGAAATCAATATTATAATGAGTGCACAGAAGGCGAGAGGAGCAGATCTTGAAACAGGAACACTTGTTGAGCGGGCAAAAGCTCTTGTTCCTGTCTTTATTCCTCTTATTGTCAACTCTTTCAGAAGAGCTTACGAACTTGCTTTTGCAATGGAATGCAGATGCTATACGGGTGATAACAAGCGCACAAGAATGAAGGTTATGAAGCTTTCGTTAAGAGATTATATTTCTCTTGCAGTTGTTGTTTTCCTTGCTGCCGCAGTAGTTGTTACAAGCTTCTTTGAAATATATCCTTTGTTTATTTTTGAAAAGGTGATCTGATGAATTATCTTATTACATTGAAATATGACGGCAGTAATTATCACGGGTGGCAAAGACAGGATAATGCCGTTACTGTTCAGCAGCGTGTAGAGGAAGCTGTTGCAAGGCTTTTCGGTGAGGATATTTCGGTTACAGGGTGCAGCCGTACCGATACAGGAGTACATGCAAATTGCTTCAAATGCAATTTCCGTTCCGAAAAAACACTGCCGCATCAGAATATTATATCGGGACTTAATCATTTTCTGCCCCTTGATATTGTGTGTTCTGACAGTGAAACAGTTTGTGATGATTTCAATGCAAGATTTGATTGCCGTTCAAAGGAATATATTTATAAAATTTATAATTCAGCAGTAAGAGACCCGTTTTATGTAAACCGTGCATTGTTCTATAAATATCCCGTTGATGCGGATTTCCTTGATAAACAGGCTAAGGATTACATAGGTACTCACGATTTTTCTGCTTTCCGTGCTGCAGGTGCCACTACCAAAACCACTGTGCGTACAGTATTTAATGCAGGCGTTGAAAGATACGGAGATGAAGTTATATTCCGTGTTGAAGCAGACGGATTTCTTTATAATATGGTAAGAATAATGGTCGGAACACTGCTGAATATTTCGGAAGGGAAAATTCCGGCAGACTCCATTCCCGTAATTATTCAGTCGCACGACAGACTGCGGGCAGGTAAAACCCAGGCTCCTGAAGGGTTGTATCTTAACAAAGTTTATTATTAAGGATGTGATATAAAATATGAACAATGAAGAAGTTATAAGTCGTAAGAAAAAGGCTGAACATAATAAACCGAAATCAGGTAAGCTTATCGGTGTATTTGTGTTGCTTCTTATTCTTATAATGGCTGTAACTGCTGTTGCTTCCAAAATGACCGGTATTTCCGTTTCTTCACTCGGCAATTATGTTTCTGAGGGAAATCTTATTTATGATTCTCTTCCCGACAGTATAAAGGATATCGAAGCATATTCATCAGGAACAGTTCTTCTTACGGATACATCTGTTGATTATCTGGATTCATCAGGCAGAATGCTTGCTTCAAATGCACATCTTTATGCACAGCCTGTTCTGAAAATAAACAAGTCAAATATACTGCTTTATGACAGAGGCGGCTCTGCATTCAGAATTGAAAGTAATTCATCCATTTATAATACATTCACTGTAAACGGTGCTATTTCCGTAGCAACAATAGGCGCTAAAAACAATTATGCATACGTGCTTAACGGTGAAGGCGGTTTCCAGTCGCATCTCTATGTTTATTCTTTCCGCGGACAAAAACAGTTTGAATGGGGAAGTGCATCGGATTATTGCATTACAATGGATTTATCCGATAACGGAAAAAGCATAGCTATTGCAACAATCGGTGTTGAGTCCGCTGAGTATTATTCAAGAGTTACTTTATTTAATTTCCGTCAGGATTCGGCTGTTTACAGTGTGGATTTTCCCGATTGTACAATAATTGCTCTTGATTTTATCAGTAATAAAAAAATAGCAGCATTTACCGACAACGGAATTTTTGTAATAGACTCTGACGGTACATACAATAAGGTATGCGAATACAGTCCTGTTGAAATTCAGCATTCGTATTCTTCTGCTGCTCTTAAATCTGCCGTAATTGCAAATCACGGCAATACCAAAGACAGCGATATAATTGTTTTTAATAAAAAATATGAAGAAATTTTCAGAATTAATTCTGACTCAGAGGTTTCGGCTGTCCGTTCTACAGATAAATATATAGCTGTTGTTTCAGGCGGTGAGATCAATATATATGACTCCGATAACAAAAATACTGGCAAAATCACAATCGGTGAAAAGTGTCTTGATGTTGCTTTTGCAGGAAGGATTGTATATGTAAGAACTGTCAGCGGAATATACAGCTTTGATGTATATGACAATATAGACTTGTCTCTTATAAAAGAGGATGAACAGACTACTGCAGAAGAAGTGACTGAAGAAACGGCTTCGATTGAAACAACAACGGTATCAGAAAGTATAACTGCCGGCGAAGCTACAACAGCGGCACAGAATTTCGGGTAAAGGAGAGATTGTGTGAATTATATAGATATTGCAGTAATAGTTTTTATAGTTGCTGTTACTCTTATAAGTGCAAAAAAAGGTTTTATAAAATCTTTGCTTAATCTCTCAGCCTACGCACTTGCAGGTATTGTTGCAAAAATACTTGCATCTCCTGTTGCGGCATATATTTATACGAACTTTCTTAAAGTAAAGGTGCTGGATGAACTCAGTGAAATATTGCCATCAGGCAGTGTCAGCGGTGAAATTGGGACAGTCATAAATTCAGCCCTGGCTTCATTACCTTCTTTTGTATCAACACTTGCAGCTCAGTTCGGTATAACGGAGGGAATGCTCCTGAACAGCAGCGTAAATGAAATGCTGACTGTAGAAAATATTGAAGCTCAGTACCTGGGTCCCATTGTTTCAGCAGTTGTATCTGTTATTGTACTTGTCATTCTGTTTATATTGTTTGCAATTGTTTTCAGAATAATATTCTCTGTTGTTGATAAGTTCCTTAACAGTGATAAGCATAAGATTATCAGAACATCAAACAGAGTTCTCGGTGCGGTTTTCGGCTTTATCAAAAGTCTTGTTCCTGCGGGACTCATATGTGCATTGCTTAATATTGCAACCCCGCTGATAAATAATGAAGGCTTTTATAATATGGTTACAGATTCATTTTTCTGTAAATTTATTGCAGGAATTCTTAATTAAGCTTAATTTAATAAAGGAAGGTAAAATAAAATGGCAAAGAAAACAGCTTATCTTTTTGAAAATGTTTGGACAATTCCCAACGCTATCTCTTTTGTAAGAATATTACTTATTCCCGTATTCGGTGTGCTTTTCTACAAGGGAGAACTTTTATGGGCACTTCTCATTCTCGCTTTTTCGGGACTTACAGACTTTTTTGACGGCAAGCTTGCCCGTAAACTCAATCAGGTCAGTGAACTCGGCAAGATGCTTGATCCTATAGCTGATAAGCTTACTCAGGCTACAATTGCGATTGTTTATTTCTTCTCATTCAGAAATGCTGAAAATGAAGCTCTTCAGATGTTCTCATGGGTATTCCTTCTCTTTATTGCTAAGGAACTGATAATGCTTATCGGCGGAGCCATTATGATTGCATTCGGCATTCGCCCCGGTGCTGCTGAAATTTACGGTAAGGCTGCAACAATGATTTTCTATGTTGTTATGGTGCTTCTTATGGCTTTCGGTCCCGAGGTAGGTGCTTTCAGAGCAGAGGAAGGTGCTATAGTAAGCCTCTTTACTCTTCCTGATGTTGTGATGATGGTATTGGTTGTAATTTCTCTTATTGCAACATTTGTAGCTTTCGCAAGCTATATGCCCGGTGTGTATTCACAGGCAAAGGAACGCTTCAGTGAAGAAGGCAAGAAAAAAGCAAAAGAAACAGCAGGCAAATAAACTGCCTGATGAAAGGACTAAATTATGAATATGAAATTATGCTCGAGATGCAACAAGCGTCCGGCGGTGCTTTTTATCTCAAAAATAGAAGGGGATAAAACCACTCAGGAAGGTCTTTGCATCAAGTGTGCTATGGATATGAATATCGGTCCCATCAAGGATATGATGTCAAAGATGGGAATTACAGAAGAAGATATAGATGCGATAAATGAGCAATTCAGTGCTCTTGAAGAAGACGGAGCATTTGAAAACGGCGGTGCATCAACTCTTCCTTTTCTTCAGGGACTTTTCGGTGATACGGGAATGTTAAAAAAGGATGATGATTCCGATGTGGATCTTCCCGCTGAGCTTGTTGATGATAAAGGAAATCCCAAAGATAAAAAAGCAAAGGGTAAGAATAAAAAGCAGAATCAGAGAAAATTCCTTGAGCTTTATTGTACCGACCTTACGAGAAAAGCACGTGAAGGTAAAATTGACCGTATTATCGGCAGAACTGATGAAATTGCCCGTGTGACTCAGATTCTGTGCAGAAGAACAAAGAATAATCCTTGTCTTATAGGTGAACCCGGTGTTGGTAAGACTGCAATTGCCGAAGGTCTTGCACTTGCAATTGCTGAAGGCAGAGTACCTGCCAAGCTCAGCAGAAAAGAAATACATCTTCTTGACCTTACTGCACTTGTTGCCGGCACACAGTTCAGAGGACAGTTCGAAAGCAGAATCAAGGGGCTTGTTGATGAAGTAAAAGCACAGGGGAATATTATTCTCTTTATTGACGAGGTTCATAATCTTGTCGGAACAGGTGATGCAGAAGGCTCAATGAATGCCGCAAACATTCTCAAGCCTGCTCTTTCAAGAGGTGAAATTCAGGTTATCGGTGCTACTACATTCAATGAATACAGAAAGCATATAGAAAAGGATGCTGCTCTTGAAAGACGTTTTCAGCCTGTAAAGGTTGAAGAGCCTTCAATTGAAAATGCATTTGAAATGCTTAAAGGTATAAAAGAGTATTATGAGAATTTCCACAGGGTAAGAATTTCAGATAATTTACTCTATAAGGCAGTTACTCTTTCTGAAAGATATATCAATGACAGATTCCTTCCCGATAAGGCAATTGACCTTCTCGACGAAGCATGTACATGTGCAAATCTCAGAAACAAGGCTATCAGTGATTTTGAAGAAACAGAACTCAGACTTGCCGAGCTCAGAACTGAGGAAAGTGAACTTATTGCAGATTCGGAAAATCCTGATTATGAGGCTCTTGCAAAGGTGCGTGCCGAAATTATGCAGAGTGAATCTCAGCTTGAAAATTTAAGAATAAAGGCAGAAGATAATTATGTTACAGAGGATGATCTTGCAAAGGTTATAAGCCTTTCAACAGGTATTCCCGTTAACAAGATTATTGATACCGATATGAAGAAGCTCTCAAATATGGATGAGCATCTTAAATCCCGTATTATCGGACAGGATGAAGCAGTCGAAGCTGTAGCTGCCGCTATAAGAAGAAGCCGTGTGCGTCTCAGTCCTGTCAAGCGCCCTGCATCATTTATTTTTGTCGGACCTACAGGTGTCGGCAAAACGGAGCTTGTAAAGCAGCTTGCGAATGAGCTTTTTGATACCCCTGAGACTCTTATCCGTCTCGATATGTCCGAGTTTATGGAAAAGCATTCGGTATCAAGACTTATCGGTTCACCTCCCGGATATGTCGGCTACGATGAGGCCGGGCAGCTTACGGAAAAGGTAAGAAGAAAGCCCTATAGTGTCATACTTTTTGATGAAATCGAAAAAGCGCATCCCGATGTGATGAATATCCTTCTG
This sequence comes from Acutalibacteraceae bacterium, assembly GCA_045588855.1. Taxonomy (GTDB): domain Bacteria; phylum Bacillota; class Clostridia; order Oscillospirales; family Acutalibacteraceae; genus RUG806. The sequence continues at coordinate 11,035 of JAZNEX010000084.1, read as the reverse complement.
CAGATTCTTGACGAAGGAAAAACAAATGATGCCCAGGGAAGAACAGTAAGCTTTGAAAATGCCGTTATTATTATGACCTCTAATGCAGGCAGTGAAAACCGTGAAAGTCTTCTCGGCTTCGGAAAGGATAAGGGGACTGCCGCAAAGGATAAAGCTCTTAAGTCACTAAGAGAATTCCTTCGTCCCGAATTCTTAGGCAGAGTTGATGAAATTATTGTTTTCAATCAGCTTACAAAAGAAGATTACGAAAAGATAGCAAAGCTTCTTATTGATGAATTTATTCCTGCTTTGCGCGATAAGGGTATAAAGCTTATTGTTGATGAGGATGTACCTGCCTGTGTTGCAGCTGATGCCGACGGCGGTGTTAGAGGTGCAAGAGATATTCGTCATACTATCAGAAAAGCAATAGAAGATCCTATCGCAAATATTCTCGTTTCAAACTATGATAAGGTTATTGATGAAATCAGAGTTTCTGTACACGAAGGAAAAATTGTCGTAATCTGACGATAAAAAATAACAAAAAAATATTAAAAAGCATATTGACAATGCGGAGATTAGGTGTTATAATAATCTCCGTTATGCGGGTGTAGTTCAGCGGTAGAATCCCAGCCTTCCAAGCTGGTCGTGTGGGTTCGACTCCCATCACCCGCTCCATCAGGACCGTCGGCTTTTGTCGACGGTTTTTTCTTTGCTTTGTATTCAGCTTGCAATAATTACCGCTATTCTGATATAATATGCTTACTAAAAGCTTTAAGGAGATAATTATGTTGACAGACGAAATAAAAAAAGTTTTTGATGCTTTTGATTGCGGCGGCAATATTCTTAATATTGATCAGATAACTGCAGGTCTTATCAATGCAACTTACCTTATTGAAACAGATAACGGTGAAAAATATATTCTTCAGAAAATCAATACATTTGTTTTTAAAAATCCCGATAAGCTTATGGAAAATGTTGTGGGGGTTACAAAACATCTTTCTGACAGAATTAAAGAATACGGCGGAGACTGCAAAAGAGAAACTCTTAACTTCCTTCCTTGCTCAAACGGTAAGTTTTATTACCTTGATGAGGATGGTGGGGCATGGCGTATGTATTTTTATGTAGACAATGCACATACATACAATAAATCAGAGAATCAGGAAGCCTTCAGAAGTGCAGCCTGTGCTTTCGGAAGGTTTATGAAGCTTCTGGCTGATTATCCCGCTGATACTCTTCATGAAACCATAGAAAGATTTCATTATACCCCTTCAAGATATGAAAATTTCCTGCGAGCTGTTGAAAATGATGTCAAGTCAAGAAAAGAGCTGTGCTGGGATGAGATCAACTTCGTGCTTGATCGTAAGGCAGACACGCATAAGCTGACTGATCTTATTGAGGCAGGTAAGTTGCCTTTAAGAGTTACACATAATGACACAAAGCTTAATAATGTTCTGTTTGACTCTGCTACCGACAAGAGTATCTGTGTTATTGATCTTGATACCATTATGCCCGGACTTTCTCTTTATGATTTCGGTGACAGTATACGTTTTGGGGCTAATAAAGCAAATGAGGATGAAGCAGATTTATCAAAGGTTGGCATTGATCTTTCTTTGTTTGAGGCATATGTTGACGGTTATCTCAGCGAGACAGCTATGATACTTACAGATGCAGAGATAGAAAATCTTGCATTCAGTGCAAAGCTGATGACCTTTGAATGCGGCATGAGATTTTTAACAGATTATCTTGAAGGTGATGTATATTTCAGAACAACATATCCTGAGCATAACATTGTAAGGGCAAGAAATCAGTTCCGTCTTGTTGCTGATATGGAAGAGCATATGGATGAGATGAATGCTGTTGTTATGAAATGTAAGCAGAAATATATGAATTGAAAAAGAAGCCTTGCTTTGATTTTGCAAGGCTTCTTTATTTTTTTTGAATAATTCTGAATTGTGATAGAAATAATAATGCAAGTTATAGTTTATCCTTATTCTGTTTTTTATATTGTAAAGGAGTTTTTCCGTAAAAGGCATTGAAATTTCTGATAAAGCTGCTTGTTTTATGCCAACCGAGGCTTTTGCCTATATTTTCAACCGACATATCAGTTTCTCGCAGAAGTATGGCTGCCTTTTCCAATTTTTGTTCTATCAGAAACTGCTGTATGGTTTTTCCGAAACAATTCTTGAATTGGGCGCAGAGATAATTATGCGAATATCCCAGTTCATATGCCATCTCTGATATAGGAAGGCGGGCAAAGTCCGAATTCTGGAAAGCATTCAGAAGTTTTGTAATACAATCAGGGATATATTTTTCTTTTTTTAATTGTTTTGAGCAATAAATTCCGAGTAATTCGGAAATTATTGCTTTTTTTATGATTTCGGGATGTGAAAAATCAGGTCCGTGCGGCAATTCACCTGTAAATAAAGGTGTTTTCAGACGCTCATTTAATGAGTGCATTTCATTTTCCGAAATTATAAAAAGAGGCGGATTCAGTTTGTCTTTAAGTATAATCTCACTCAGCAGTGAGGTATCAAGATTTTTACATATTTCTTCAAAAAAACTTCTCGGAGCGTATATATCTCTGATTCTGTGAAATTTTTTGCTGGCAGGCTGAGCGCAATGTGTATCGCCGGGTCTGAGAATCATAACCTCGCCTTTTTCGGGTTGATGTGTCTTTCCGTTGACAGTGTGCAGAAAATTGTTCTCAAGTGTGATTACTATTTCATAATGGTCATGAGAATGAAGCGGAAAATCAACATCCTCATTAACTGCGGAAAATAATTGAAAATGACTCAGCTTCCTTATATCAGTTATTTCAGTATTCAAATAAATCACCTGAATTTTTCAGATTTAGAAGTTCGCAGCTTTATACGGTAATTTTATCATATATTTTTTTATTAAACAATAAAAAAGTATAAAAATATCATAAATTTCGGGTATTTTTTCTTTTAAGATAATAAACAAAGGGTATTAGTATGTGTTATAATCGATTTATAATAGAATGGTTATGTGTATTTTATTATAAATTTTGTACCCGAGGAGGGTAAATACTGTGAATAATGCAAAACTTAAAAGGAAGAAAACATTCTGCGGAATTCTTCCCAATCTTCCTGATGAAACAATGATTCCGGGTCGTATGAGAATCAATACAGACGGAAGAAAAGAAGCAGAAAAACATTCTTATTACAGAAACGGAACTGTTTCCGATTTCAGATATGCATACATTTTAGGTTCGGGTGATTTTGGTGCCTCTGTGCATGGTACACCTGACAATTATTCATATCATATTGCCAAAAATGACCTGTGGTGGGATGATTTTGATCAGAACCCTCCTTGCTATCATACGGGCGGAATTGAAGATATCCGTAAGAGGGCAATTAACGGTGACAGCTTACTTAAGCAGGATGTTTTTGTAAGTGCTAACAATCGTTCCCGTCAGCCTGTTCAGACATCAGCTGCACGCCTTACACTTCATCTTTGCTCAGGCGGTGTTTTTACGGGAATTAAAGAGCGTCTTGATATGTACTCGGGTATTCTTACACAGAACTATTCTCTCGGTGATCAGAACGGTATTATAAAGGGACGCGATTTTACAACCCTAAGCTGTATCAGTCCTGCAGAAGATGTTATGATAATAGCCTGCAACGCACCGCAGTCTGCAGGACATATGGGTAAGATTACCCTTGACCTTACAAAAGACCCTATGGAGGTCAATGCCAATTCAGGATATCATTCACCCGAAGAAATCAGGAGACTTGAAGATGAAATCGAAAAGTATTATGTTCCTGTACCTTTTACAGACGGTGAGAATTTTGGCTTTAATATGAGACTCAGGACGGGTGTTGATCCCGATAATTCACCCGATATGCATTATACGGTTATGATGCGTTCAAGTGACAAGAATTTCAAGGCATATCCTGCAGGCTCCAAGGTTTTTGCTGAAGGCAGACCTGTTGGTGACAGTGTACTTTTTCTGCTTACCGTTGTGTCAACATATGATGCAGATGATACGATGGCAGAAGCTAAAAGAAGACTTGATGCGGTTGAAGGCTATCATATGCCCGTAGGCTTTGCAGCTTCAAAGGATTGGTATAATCATATCTGGAAGCGTTCATGGGTTCGTCTTCCCGATATAAGATACTCAAGACCCTGGTATTGGGGACTCTATCAGGCAATGTGTGCAAGAAAACCGGGTAAGTTTGCCGCAGGCTATCTTGCCCCCTGGTATCAGTCTACTTTCGCAAGCTGGGGATATCACATTCTTACTTACGAACAGACAAAATCTAATTTAGGTCTGCTTTCTTCAAATCATAGTGAACTTCTCGAACCCTGGTTCAGTCTGCTTCAGAATTCAAGAGAAAAGCTTATGAAGTTCACAAAGGGATTCTACGGCATGAACGGAACGGCTTACCCTCATGCTATTTCAGGCACGGGAACTATCATATCGTCTACAATTACTCTTAACGGCACAATGCAGAATTTGCAGACAACAGGGGAGAGTGTAAAATACTGTTGGGATTATTATGATTATACGGGTGATATTGAATTCTTGAGAGAAGTAGGATATCCGATAATCAAGGATGCCGCTATATTTTATCATGAATATCTTCTTACTGCTGAAGACGGTGAAAAGTATATTTTCCCCTCTCGCTCACAGGAGTTTACTAATACTATCGGTCTTCTCAATGAATATATGACAAATTCGCTTATTGACCTTTGTATGTTCAGAAGCACTCTGAAAAATGCAGTTGCCGCTGCAAAAACACTTGGTGTCGATGATGATCTTGTCAAGCTCTGGGAAGAAGATATTGCAGGTATGCGAGAAGATTATGCAGTGTGGCCCGACGGCAGCTGGAAGCCTGCTGAGGATACTGATGATAATACTCTTGATTACGGTCCTCCCGGTGTTACGGATATGGCTCCGATTGCATATACCGGCGAAGTAGATGCATGGCACGGCGTATCACCTGAAATTATGGAAGCTGCAAGATGCTCTGTAAAGAAGCATATCAAGGATAACGAAATTCCCTGGGATCGTTCATTTGGTGTTATTGCAAGACTTCGTATGGGAGACAAAGAGTATGGCGGTCAGATGATAAAGCTTATACCTGAGGAATATGAGACAGGCGGTAACTTTGATGATCTTATGTTCTTAGACTGTGATTTCTCAGTTGGCAAGGGTGCTGCATCAACATCTGAAATAATTAATGAAATGCTTCTTCAGTCACAGGGCAATGTTATACGCGTGTTCCCTTCATGGGATGAAAAAACAGGTGATGCCGCATTCTTCTCACTTCGTGCAAGAGGTGCATTCCTTGTATCGGCCGAAATGAGAGATGCAGAGACTGCATATATACTTATCAGAAGTCTCAGGGGTAATGTATGCCGTGTGGCAAATTCCTTCGGGGAAAATGTGAGAGTCAGAAACCTTGAAACAAATGAAACAGTTGATTTTACTGCAGAAAATGATATAATAATATTTGAAACTGATGCTCAGTATGAATATGTAATCGAAAACAGCGAAAGACCTCTTGAAAGCTTTCCTGTTATTGACTGATAAAACAAAGGAGAATAGTTATGAAAAAAGTACTTGCACTGGCATTATCTTTTGTGATGCTTTTCACCGTGGCAGTCCCCGTATTTGCATCTTCTCTCAGTCTTAATCTTGCATATAACGGAACAACAATGTATAAAATTGTTATCGGTGCAAATGCCACCGAAACAGAAGTTACTGCGGCAAACACTCTTGCCGATTATCTCAATCAGATCACTGATGCAGTATTTCCTGTTGTGAGAGATACAGAAGCCGAAGGTGATTTTGAAATTGTGGTCGGTGTAACAAACAGAGAAAATGATAATCCCGTAGACAGAAGTGCACTCGGTGACGAAGGTGTCCGTATCTTCACTGAGGGCAAAAAACTTTTCCTTACCGGTGGTAAGCAGAGAGGTGCTATATACTCAGTATATACTTTCCTTGAAGAATTCCTTGGCTGCCGTTGGTTTACTAAATCAGTACCCATCACTCCTGAAATCGGTGATTGTATTGTTATTCCCGAAACTGATGAGCTTGTAATTGATGCTATTGATTATACTTATGTTCCACCCTTCAGACTCCGTCAGACTTATTGGATGTTCTCAACAATGTATCAGGATTACAGTGTTGCCCATAAGCTTCACGGTATGATGGCAGGTATCCCCGAAAATATGGGTGGTATTCCCGTAGAAAGCTGTATCAATGGTGTTCATACTCTCGGATGGATAATAACTCAGGATATGTTTGCTGAACACCCAGAGTATTTCGGTATGGATGAAAACGGAGTAAGACAGCCCAACAGACAGCCCTGTCTTTCTAACCCTGAGGTGCTTGAAATTGTAGTAGCTGCTGCAAAAGCACATTTTTCACAGTATACTTCGATTTTCAGTGTATCACAGAATGACAATCAGAATTTCTGCCAGTGCAGTGAATGCGTAGCATTTAACAACGCTCACGGTGGTGTTGATTCTGCATCAATGCTTAATTTTACAAATAAGGTTGCAAAGGCAATAAAAGAAGAGTATCCCGAAAGAATGGTTGAAACTCTTGCTTATCAGCTTACTGAAGCTCCTCCTACAGGTCTTACTATTGAAGATAATGTTGTCATCAGACTTTGCCCCATTCAGACATGTGTGCTTCACGATCTTGACGATCCTTCCTGTCCCGATAATAAGGAATTTGATACAAATCTTACCGGTTGGGCAGATATGACAGAAAACATTTATATCTGGGATTACAGCACAAACTTCCAGTATATCTATGCATTCTTCCCCAATATTACGACTCTTCAGGGCAGATATCAGTATTTCCGTGACAGAAATGTTGTTTCAATATTTGACCACGGCTGCGGTGAAGATATTATTCCTGCTGAACTTCATGAACTCAGAACATATCTTGTTTCAAAGCTTCTCTGGGATCCTGATACAGATATAGAAAAGCATATCAGAGAATTCTGCGATGCTTACTACGGTGAAGCTGCTGATGACGTTATTAATTTTATCTATTATTTTGAAGATGCAATAAAGGGCTATAATGCTGCTTCTTTCAGTACATGTCATATTACCTGTTATGATGGTGGTGAAAGTCTTGAAAATCATTCTTCTCTTACTGAAATAGATATTGCAAAGCTTAACGGTTTTGTTGAAAGTGCAAAGAGCAAAAACCTTACAGAGGATAATAAAAAGCACCTTGAAGGATTTGAACTCAGCTGGAGATTCTTTAAGAATGCTACATGGGCAGGCGAGTTCAATTGGTTCTTCGGATGGAATGATCCTGCAGCAGAATCCGAAAAACTCTATAATGATATGAAGGCTTACGGTGTACAGTACCTTGCTGAGGCATGGGGACTTTATTTCAGAGAAGAAGATCCCAATTTCCTTGTTTATCCCACATTCTGGTACCATTCGGAAGCAGATCTTCCTATGACGGTAAAAATACAGGCAACAATCTATCCGGTTATAAACAAGATTGCCCGTGTACTTTTTGCAATACCACAGTTTTTTATAGATCTTTTCTGATACAATAAACAGCAGAATTTACAGGCACAGGCTTCGCAGATAGCGAAGCCTGTTGCAATATAACAAGGTATAATAAATATTAAATACTAATATAATAATTATTTAAAATAATTAAAAATACATATTGACAAATGAAATAATATCTATTATAATACCTTATGCACTGACAACCAAGTGATATGCGCTTCTAGCTCAGCTGGATAGAGCAACTGCCTTCTAAGCAGTAGGTCAGGGGTTCGAGTCCCTTGAAGCGCGCCAGAAGAGAGATGAGAAATCGTCTCTCTCTTTTTTTGTTGAAGAAATAGAAACTATGCGGGACTCGAACCCTGAGAGGGTTTTGCCGAAAAGAAAACAGTCCGGTGGACTGTTTTCAGGCAAAAGGGTTGAGAAGCTTTGCTTCGAAACCGGTGGAATTTTAATTCCACAGTCCCTTGAAGCGCGCCAGAAGAGAGATGAGAAATCGTCTCTCTTTTTTGAGAAATAAAATTTTCTCATTTTCTCGGGAGACAGGTTGATTCAGTCGGTATAGTCTTTGACTATATACAAGGCAATATGTAAATTTTTTGATTTTATGTGATATTCAACAAACATTGAAAAAATGTATGATTTTTGTGTGATTTCCTTGACTTTTCTTTTTTTTTAGTGCTAGAATTTCAAAAAAATAATGAGGAGAGAAAAAGTTATGAAATTGTTTAGCAAAAAACCTGTTTTTGTTATGTTTATTGTGTTGCTTTTGGTTGCTATGTTTGCCGTTACGTCGTATGCGGCTTCAGGCACCTGCACATCACATCACTATGATGACGGTATTGTTACTGTAGAGCCATCCTGTGTTTCAACCGGTATGAAAATATTTGCTTGTAAGGATTGCGGTTTTGAAAAAACAGAGATATTGCCTCCGGCAGGCCATATTTTTGATATCAGAAAGGCAGTTATAGAGACAAAACCGGCAAGCTGTTTTGAAGACGGTTATGAGCATTATATTTATTCTTGCCCTGCTTGTGAAGAGCTTCTTGTTGATTATTATTATGTAATTAATGCTCAGATGGAGCATAAGTGGCAGTTTGATGAAACAATAAACGAAGCCACTTGTATAACCCCCGGACTTAATAGGGAGAAATGCGTTTATTGTAATGCAACACAAGATATTCAAATTCCGCCCAATAAGGATAATCATGTATCAGCTAAGTATATTGGTATAAGCGATATTATTACTTGTACAAATGGTGCTTTTTCAACCGGCCATTGTTATGACTGTGGTTCTACGGCAACAAAATACTACCAGCCTAACGGTCATAGCTTGATTGTTGACGAAGTTATAAAAGAGCCCACATGTGTTGCTCCGGGAATTGCCCATCAGGTTTGCGGAGCTGAAAATTGCGGCTTTGACGGACAGACTGAGATTCCTCCCCTTGGGCATACTTATAAGAATCTCGGAATAATTCAGTCTGACTGTGGCATTCAGGGTGAACACAAGGGAGTAATATGTACCCGATGCTCATATTATCTGACTGAACCTGTAAAGTATGAGTATTTTGATCATGATTATCTGATAGAAATTGTTAATATTGCAGATAAAAATAATGTAGGTAAGACTCGTTATACTTGTCAGAATGTTACATTATCAAGTATGTTCCATGTGTTTGAATCTGAATACACTTTATCTGATATCGTCCCTCTTATTCCTGAAAATGGATGTTTCCTGATCGATACTGATAAAACCGGTATTGTTGCGGATCTTACCGAACTGACAGGTATTTATAACGATAACGCAGTATTCTCAATTGCAGAAGCTTCAAATGCTCAGCTTGATACAGAAAATAATCTTATAGTAAGTGGCAGTGATAAAATAACTGTTCTTGTTGAAACAGAAGAATATGCGGCAAAATTTGAAATTGAAGTACGTGTATTTGATGCTCTTGAAATAGTTTGCGATGATACTGTTGAAACAGGCAGAGTGCTTGAATTTGATGTGCTTAAGAAACCCTATGATGAAAAAGCAACTGATGTTCAGTGGACTTCTTCCGATGACAGTATAGTATTTGTTTCCGACGGCAGACTTATTGCAGTCGGCACCGGTAAGGTTACATTGACCGCAACTGTAGGTTCACTTACTGTCAGCAAGGAGATAAATCTTATTGCATCTTCATCATCAGTAAGAAAGGTTACCTTTACAGCTATTGATAAGATGCATTATATAGTAGAAGATTATTACGGCATCTACAACGGTGAAACTCTTTATTGGTCTGATGCAGCTTCAGTTCGTTTCAAGGTACGTGCTTACGGTACATTTCCCTTTGAAACATACATTGTTTATATGAATGGTGAAGTTCTTGAAGCTGACGCAGACGGATATTATACAGTTTCTTCCGAAAGCGGAGAAGTCCGTATAACCGTATCAGGGGCAATGTATGAAGAAAATGACGAAGGTGTTGCTGAAAAAGTTAACTTCTGGCAGGCACTTATAGATTTCTTTAAAAAGATTCTTGCATTTTTCGGTATCAAATAATTTTTTATAAAACGGTTGTTTTTGACAACCGTTTTATTTTTTGTTGCATTTTATTCTCGTTACTGTATAATTAAATTGTAACGTATAAAGTCACTGTAATCCGGTGTTGAGGAACGTATGGTGTTATATCGCTATAAGTGTTTTTAATTAAATAAAGATGAATGAGGTATAAAAATGAGAGTTAAAGATAAGCTTAAGCTTGATTATGACGGACTTGTAAAATACGGTCCTGTGAATATTGTTGCTTTTGGGGACAGTGTTACTCACGGTGCAGTAGGTAACGGTGAAATAAATTATGAAACCGTTTATTGGAACAGGCTGAGAAAAAAGCTGAATGATGTAAGAAATTATATGCCGATAAACGTGATTAATGCGGGTATCGGTGGTATAACAGCTGAAGGCTCTCTTGCAAGAATGGAAAGAGATGTGTTTTCTCATAATCCCGACCTGATTATTGTTTGTTTCGGGCTTAATGATGTCAATGGTTCCAAGGAGAGCTATATTTCATCTCTTCGCAAAATTTTTGAAAAGTGCAATGAAAGGGAAGTAGAGACAGTATTTCTTACGCCTAATATGCTTAATACTTATGTGGCAGAGGATACTCTTCCTGAACTCCGCGAATACTCAGAAAAAACCGCAGAAATGCAGAATAACGGCAGAATGGATGACTATATAGAGTCAGCTGTAAATCTTGCAATAAGTATGAATATGAAAGTTTGTCACTGTTATAATCATTGGAAAGAAATGAGTAAAACAGAAGATACTACAATGCTTCTTGCAAACCGTATAAACCATCCTGTCAAAGAAATGCATGAACTCTTTGCAGAAAGCATTTTTAATGTTATAATGAAATAAAATTGGGGATGTAAAAAAACTCGTTTTTTTACATCCCCTTTTTAGGGGCTAGGAAAAAATGCGCAGAATGAACAAACCGAGCCAAAATAAAGCGTTCAGCTTTATTTTGGTTTACCCGACGGCGTACAAAGGTACTCCGAGGGC
>JAZNEX010000083.1:0-2216 GCA_045588855.1 Acutalibacteraceae bacterium | reverse complement strand
GTTAAAAACCTCCTTGATATTTATAGTAATGCGGTCGCCAAACCATCTACTATTATATCAAGGAGGTTTTTCCATTGCTAAAGCTTTTTTATTATCCCCCGGTAGAACCGGGGGTTTATTTCCACGTCTAAAGACACCCAAGTAAATCTCCCCTTTCCTTTCGGAAAGAGGAGATTTTTACTATGTAGGAATTTTATTGAATGCTATATCCTCAGTTAAAAAGACCTGCAAAAAACTTTTTGATGAATTCAAACAATGTCTTCATAAATGTTACAAATGAAGAAAAGATTGATTTTGCTGTGGGATTCTGCTCAACACCTGTAATCCATATTCCGTCAGCCATATTCTCGGTAGTCATATTTGCTATACCGTAGCTTGCATTTTCATCACGGACAAGGAAACGGGAAAGATTCTTATTGTTTGTATTGACCCTGACATTGGAATACTGAGTAAAGTATTCGGCAAGATATTCATACCCGCCCATATCATGATGCTTATTCTTGATAAACCATGTGGTTTCGGGGAAAAGACAGGTTGAAGCATCAATTTTGCCGTCGGGAGAAATATATTCACCGTAGCCGGCTTCAGTTCTTTCATCAATATATTCCTGTGAAAGAGTTGTGAAAAGTCCTGAAGCAGTTGCACCGAAGGAGGCATCCTGAACACCGACAAGAATGTCGCCTGTTTCATCAAAGTGCTCAGTAATAGGAGCATTTGCAAGACCGTAGGAAGCAAGAATACCCACTTCAACACCGTATTCTTCATTGAACTTCTGATAAAGCTCCGGAGTTGCATCTACTATATGCTCTCTGATATATTCAAGCTTTTCAATAAGACCTGCATACTGAGTTCTTGTTTCTGAGCCTTCCTCACCGAAAATAAGATCAAGTGCTCTGTCATAATCTTCACCGTAAACACTTACCCAGTAGTTTGCCCATGTACCGATACCTGTTGAAAGAAGCATAGCAGGCATAAATACCTGATAAAGTCTTTCATAAAGATTTTCAACACTGCCGAGAATTGAGTCTGTCATACCTGACTGTGTAAGGTAATCAAGTGTATCCTCCACAAGTCTTACGGTAAGCTCATCAATACCGGCAAGGTCAATGCCGAGACCCATCTCACCAAAATACTTGCTTTCAAGAAGATATGCCTGAGCGTGCTTGTCACTGAATTTGATTCTGCCGCTGAAGCAGTCATTGATAACGGAGCTGCCGTTTGACATTACTTCATCATAGAACACCTTTTTGACAAGACCCTCTGAGCCGTATTTTTCAAGATAAGCCGTGATAACACTGCCGCCTATACATCTTGCAACAAGACAAACCTGATCGCAGTCTGTTGTATCGATTATTGTCTTGATATATTCATGAAGTCTGTCTACATGGTCATAAGGAGAAAGTCTCCAGTCATAACGGAACTTATAGTCATTTATCTTAAAAACACCGTCTTTTCCCGCATCATGGGTTGCGGCACGGTTATCCCAGTAAGCTATTTCTTCCTTTGAAACACCTGTACCGTACTTTGCATTGCCGTCATAGTCAAGCTGTGTTTCATCCCAAATGGGAGCAAGCTCCTCATAAAGAGCCTTACCGTAATTATCCCACTTATCAAAGGGAAGACCTTCAAGAATAAAGGGCTTGATAATATTCATCGCAGCTTCGATAATATCATCTGTGGACATATCGCCCTCATCATCATCGGTAAGAACATCAAAGCCTGTGGAAATTTCGTTACCCTCGGCATCACAGATATCTATACTGCTGCCTGAAATAAAAATAATGGGGGATTTTTCACGCTTTTCACCCTCTGCCGCACTTACGGGCAAGGCAAAAACGGTAAAAATCATCACAAGTGATAAAACAACGGAAATTACTTTTTTCATAAAATTTTCCTTTCTTATTAATATTTTATACATATATTAACACACAACAAACTGCTTTTCAACACTTTTAATCTTCTCTCGCCGTTATCGTACACCACATTGTATTATTGTCCAAGAAAATCTTTTTTCTGCTGTCAAATAACCAAAAAAACTGCGGAGTGTCCTTTCGAACACTCCGCAAAATACAGAATTTTTTTAATATATAGGAAATTGCTCGCAAAAGTGAGCAATTTGCATATATCAAGAAACACCGATTCCCCCAAGATTGGTATGAGTGTTATTAACGGATTTAAAAATTCACTTCTTCACTATTACTTATTACTTTTTACCT
>JAZNEX010000082.1:0-10851 GCA_045588855.1 Acutalibacteraceae bacterium | reverse complement strand
TAGCATAAAACGCAAAAACCTTGTTTTTGCCTGCTTTTGCTGATTTTTACAGTTTTAAAGGGTTTCTTTGGTAGTTAAATACCGAAAGAAACCCTTTAGTTATCTTGTTTTATGCGGTCTGCACTTTTTTTACAGCCCCTTCAAGATTTATTTTTCGCCACGTTCTCTTATAACAATGCGAGTCGGAGTTCCTTCGAGGCCAAACACTTCTCGAATCTGATTGTCAAGATAACGCTGATAGCTGTAATGAAACAATTCTTTACTGTTAACAAAAGTAACAAACGTTGGCGGACGGGTTGATGCTTGAGTCATATAATAAATTTTAAGCCTTTTACCCTTATCCGTAGGAGGCTGCACTCTTGCCTGTGCATCTGCCAGCACCTGATTAAGTCTACCTGTAGGAATTCTGAGCGCATTCTGATCATCAACATATTTAATAAGCTCATATAATCTGTCAAGACGCTGTCCGGTTTTTGCTGAAATAAAAATAATCGGAGCATAAGACATAAATGAAAAATCATTCATAAGCTTCTTACGGTATACATCCATTGTTTTACCGTCTTTCTCATAAGCATCCCATTTATTTACAGCAATTATACAGGCTTTGCCCGCCTCATGAGCAATACCTGCAACCTTAGAATCCTGTTCAGTAAAGCCCTCAAGAGCATCAATCATTATAACACACACATTCGCACGTTCAACTGCTGCAACAGACCTCATAACAGAATACTTTTCAATCTGATCATCGACCTTAGATTTTCTTCTGAGACCTGCTGTATCTATAAACATAAATTTGCCATGTTTATTAATGACCTCGGTATCTGTAGCATCACGCGTGGTGCCTGCAATATCAGAGACAAGCATACGCTCCTCTCCGCACAATGCGTTGACAAGCGATGACTTACCCACATTCGGTTTTCCTATAACAGCAACTTTAATTGTATCATCATTCTCATCAAGTTCTTCTTCCTCGGGAAGATACTTAAGAACTTCGTCAAGAAGATCACCTGTGCCATGCCCATGCACAGAAGAAACCGCAATAGGATCGCCCATACCGAGATTATAAAACTCATAAAAATCAGCAGGTGGTTCTCCCAGAGCATCACACTTATTTACACACAAAACAACAGGTTTTCCGCTCTTTAACAGCATGGATGCAACTTCAGCATCTGTTGCAACGACTCCGGTCTTTACATCGCAAACAAAAATAATCGCATCAGCAGTTTCAATAGCAATCTGTGCCTGTCTTCTCATCTGAGACAGAATTATATCGTCAGAATACGGCTCAATACCACCGGTATCAACAATCAAAAATTTACGGTTAAGCCATTCACAATCTGCATATATGCGATCGCGTGTTACACCCGGTCTGTCATCTACAATAGCGAGACGCTTACCGCTTAATTTATTGAACAACGTAGACTTTCCGACATTCGGTCTGCCCACAATGGCAACAATAGATTTACCCATAAAAATAACCTCACCGGTCAAAAAAAAATATGATAACCGGCCTTTCAAAAAAATATTACAGATCTCTCATCAGATCAAACAACATTGCTCCTTCACAGGGAGCAATAATAACCTTTGTGTTCAGTTCTCGCTCAACATCTAAAACCGAAATATCATCGAGAAAAACAGGCTCGCTCTCACTCTTAAACATAACCGACGGCAGCAGCAAAACCGGCTCACTGAAGCCTTGGGATTTCAATGAATCTATAAGATCTTTACCTGTAATAAGTCCGGCAACCGTTACAGAATCACCAAAAAAACGGTTCTTAATTTCGTACCCATGAATTACAGAACATGAAAACTTTTCTGAAAACATATCAGTCAGTTTCTTCAGAAGAGGATATGCGGCAACTCCGGTTGCAAAAGAAAACACACGTAATCGGGCATCTCCGTTTTCCGCCGATAAAGCATCGGTAAATTCTTTTTCGGCACAGACATACATACCTACACCGTTATCCAATTGCGGGAAATCACCGTAATATGAATAATCAGGAAAATCCCTTTCGGCTATCTGAAAAAATTCATCGGAAGGGTAAGCAATTTTTTCTCTTCCGATGTTAATCAATTCTTGATTAAAACTATCAATTGCATCAATAACAGCGGAAGCAGATGTCTTATCAAAAGGTTTAATTTTCGTCAGTTTATCGCGATATTTCGTAAGTCCGACCGGAACGGCAGCTATACTGTTGACTGATTTCAATTCCGAAAGTTTTTTTAGTGAATAGAGCAATTCTTCACCATCATTTATGCCGGGGCACAGAACCAACTGGGCATTAATACTGATACCTGCCTCAGAAAAACGTTCAAGATACGAAAGCACTTTACCTGCGCAGGAATTTTTCATCATTTTGACACGAAGCTCAGGATTCATAGTATGAACAGATGCATTAATCGGACTGATATGCATTTTTATAATACGCTCGACATCTGCATCCGTAAGGTTTGTAAGGGTAATATAATTGCCAAACAAAAAAGAAAGTCGGGAATCATCATCTTTAAAATAAAGACTGTCTCGTAATCCTGCAGGCAACTGATCTATAAAACAAAAAATACACGCATTTTTACATCGTTTGTGTTTATCCATAAGATAAGTCTCAAACGACAAACCGATTTCGGAAGAATTATCCGACCTGCGAAGAACAATTTTCTTTTTTTTGCCTTCGGGGGATGAAAACACAAATTTCAGTTTATTTTCATCACAATAAAACCTGTAATCAAGAACATCATTTATCTCATTTCCGTTAACAGATATCAGATCAAAACCTGGTAAAATGCGTTTTTTATAGAATTTACTGTTTTTATCAACATCATAAACTTTTACCGACATTGAAACACCACCCTATCAAA
Source organism: Acutalibacteraceae bacterium (assembly GCA_045588855.1). Lineage (GTDB taxonomy): Bacteria > Bacillota > Clostridia > Oscillospirales > Acutalibacteraceae > RUG806. Next base: position 7,995 of record JAZNEX010000082.1, on the reverse strand, counting down.
CAGCAAAAAGGCGGGGAAGCAAACTCTTCTCCACCTGCGCTATTACTGTACAAGACTTTCCGCAAAGAAGCGGAAAAAGAAGAACATAATCAGTCTTCTACAACGACTACCTGACGGCCATTGTAATAACCACAAGCAGCACAAAGTCTGTGAGATCTCTTATATTCTCCACACTGAGGGCACTTTTCGATAGCGGGAGCTGAAATCTTCCAAACATTGTTACGTCTCTTGTCTCTTCTTGCCTTGGAAACTCTTCTTGCAGGAACTGCCATTTTTATATCCTCCTATAATGGGTTAAAATATTAATCTAATAAATCTTTAAGCGCATCCCATCGGGGATCCGCGGGAGCACAGCAAGCACATTGACCTTCATTAAGATCTGTACCGCAAATACTGCACAACCCTTTGCAATCATCTTTACACAAAAATCTCGACGGTAATGCTAAATATATATCTTCGCTTACAAGCTCATCAAGATTAAGACGCATACCTTCAAGAACAATGAAATCGTCACTATCATCGCTATCAGCATGTGTCAGAAGAAGATGATTAACAGGTATTTTTGCATGTTTAAGTAAAGCCTTGTTACATTTAGCGCATGAAGTGGAATAATCAAATTTCGCATCCGCTTTAATTCTTACGATACCCGTTTTATTAAAAACCGCACCGCAAACCTTTACAGGCGTAACAACACAGTCATCCTCTAACGAAAAACTATAATCAAACTCTGAACGTTCACCTTCGGTATTAAAAACCGCATCAAGCTCGAGATACAAATTTTCAACCTCCTAAATAAACGCATGGTTGCCCCTTAAACAAAACGCAACCATAATTATATAGGCAGATTTCCTGTTTGTCAACAGGAAATCTGCTTTTTTTTGAATTATTTTAAATAATTTTAAGCTAATTCGCAAACTTCGAAAATTCTTTCAGGAAGATTTTCTTTTTCTGTAGATACGGTAAATACAAACTGTGTCTCGGTAAGAGAACTGAGTCTGGAAACCTTTTCAAGGAAATCAGCAAGTGCATCATAATCTCTACCGCCGATTTTAAGAGTTGCATCTACAAGTATATCAGTAATATCATGATCTCCGGCGCAAAGACCGCTGAGGAAACCATAGAATGCATCATAACCGCAAATACCATAGTTATTTGCAGCAAGAAGTCTTACTTTATAGCTGATCTGGTATCTGAGAAGATCATCTTTTTCAACGCAAACTACATGACCTTTAGAATTTTCAAGAGCAGCGTTAACTCCGTTGATAAGTTTTTTTGTTTTTCCGGTACCTTTTTCACCAATGAAAAGTTTAACCATATTATCAATCCTTTCGATTATTGTTTTTTATTTAAGACGCTCTTCAAGTTCACTTGTGAGAGCTTCATAACCGGGTTTACCGAGAAGAGCAAACATATTTTTCTTATAGCTTTCAACACCGGGCTGATTAAAGGGATTAACCCCGAGAATATACCCCGAAACAGCACAAGCCTTTTCAAAGAAATAAATCAACTCACCGAGACATTCTTCATTCATACAATCGTTTTCAATAACGATATTGGGAACGCCGCCATCGGTATGAGCAAGAATTGTACCTTCAAATGCTTTTCTGTTAATATAGGACATGTCACGACCTGCAAGGAAATTAAGTCCGTCAACATTTTCTTCATCTGCCTCAATAATAAGCTCAGCCTTAGATTTATTGAAAGTAACAACAGTTTCAAAGAGAATACGTTCACCGTCCTGAACATACTGTCCGAGAGAATGAAGATCCGTAGAATACACAGCAGATGCAGGGAAAATTCCTTTGCCGTCCTTGCCTTCACTTTCACCGAAAAGCTGCTTAAACCATTCATTCATCAGCGTAAAATCAGGCTCATATGAAACCATCATCTCAACACTCTTACCTTTACGGTAAAGAATATTTCTTAATGCGGCATATTTATAGCAATCATTTTTCTCTATATCAGGAACATTATACTTTTCAACAGCATTTGCAGCACCGGCCATAAGCTTGTCGATATCAATCCCTGCACAAGCGATGGGAAGAAGACCAACAGCTGTAAGGACCGAAAAACGGCCTCCGACATCATCAGGTACAACAAACTGTTCATATCCCATTCTTACAGACAGCGCCTTGAGAGTGCCCTTTTTCTTGTCAGTAGTAACATAAATACGCTGTGCCGCATTCTCAGCACCATATTTATCCTCAAGGAGCCTTTTAAACACTCTGAATGCTATTGCAGGCTCAGTTGTCGTTCCTGATTTTGAAATAACATTTACGGAAAAATCACAAGACTTACATATTTCGTATAGCTCAGATATTTCTGTAGGAGAAATACTGTTACCAAGGAAGAAAATCTTAGGCGTTTTTTTTGCTGTAAGATTGTAATTCTTCGATTTAACAAATTCAATAGCTGCTCTTGCGCCAAGATATGAACCACCGATACCTATTACAACAAGTACATCTGAATCTGAAATAATTTTATCAGCGCTTTTTTTAATTCTGCTGAATTCTTCTTTATCATAGTTTAACGGAAGCTCAATCCATCCGTGAAAGTCATTGCCTTCCGCCTGAGCTTTGTTTTCATTAAGTAAAGAGTGCGCCTTTAATACCTCCGGAGTTAATGCGACAAGTTCATTGTCACTGATAAATCCATTTAGATATTTGCAGTTGAGTTTTAAAGACATTGTGAAAAATATCCTCCACTTTGATATATTTTTTTATCATTTTACACTAAATCTCTGAATTTTTCAATATGTAATTAAATATTTTTCATAATTATTTTGAAAAAGCATTCAGTAATGACTTCAACGCATTAAAAAAAGTCATTTCTTCAATTGATTCATCTGCGACGATATCGCTTTTACCGATTATTTCCCCCGAAGCTATTATATTAACCTCTCCGATTTTTTGTCCTTTTTCAATCGGAGCGACTACATTTTCCGGAAGCTGAACTTCAACACTGATCTCCCCTGCCGTACCTTTTTTTATAAGAATATCATCCGGTGTGGTATTAGTAAGTTTTAATACTTCCTGTACACCATGATTTACCGGTATATCTTTTCCGTAACTATTACTAATATCAGGCACAAAAATTTCATAATTTGCAAAGCCCCAGTCTAAAAGATTTTTGGCACCGGCAAATCTGTCTTTACTGTTATCTGCACCAAGTATTACTGCAATCAGATGCAGACCGTCACGTTCAGCAGAAGCGCTTACACAGCATCCTGCTTTTGTTGTAGTTCCCGTTTTTAATCCTGTGGCCCCCGGATAATTTCTTATAAGCTTATTTGTATTCACAAGCTGAGTTTCTCCGTTTCTTAATGTATCCATCCATATAGACGAATAGTCTTTAATTACATCATATTTAAGTAATTCGCGAGACATCAGAGCTATATCATATGCTGTTGTTTTATGTGTATCTGTATCATCATCCAATCCTGTGCAATTATCAAAATGAGTATTAAGCATTCCTAATTCCTTTGCTTTTTCATTCATCATCACACAAAATGAAGCCTCATCACCTGCAACAACTTCCCCAAGAAGACAGCAAGCATCATTTGCACTATAAACTGCTGTAGCTTTCAGCAAATCGTCAACTGTCATTACTTCACCTGGCTCAAGCCATATCTGTGAACCGCCCTTCTTCGCAGCACTTTCACTACAGGTTATTTCCATTTCTTTTGTCAGTTTTCCGTTTTCTAATGCCTCGCAAACAAGCAACATCGACATGATTTTAGTAACCGAAGCAGGATATAACTTCTCATTTTCATTTTTTCCTGCAAGTATTGTTCCCGTATTGCAATCCATCAGAACACAAGCTTTTGCATTTACGTTGACCTGAATATCTTCGGACACAGTTGCCATTTCATTGGCATAAACCTCATTAATCGGAACCAAAATAAACAAAAAAGTAATCAGTATTGTCGCGAAATATCTTTTCATAATATAATCCTCCTTTTTTTGAATTATATGAAATTTATAAGTTTTTAATGCAAAACGGATTGATTAATTTCATAAAACTTTATATAATTGAAATAAATATTTTTCAGAGGTCCATACATATGAAAGCTTTTGTATACACATTAGGCTGCAAGGTCAATCAATATGACAGTCAGGAAATGATATCATTACTAAAAAGCAACGGATATTCAATTTCCGATAACAAGCATAATTGTGATATATATATTGTAAATTCCTGCACTGTCACCGCAGAAAGCAGCCGTAAAACACGACAGGCTGTAAGAAAATTCAAATCCGAAAACAAAGATTCCGTCGTTGTATTAACAGGTTGCTTTTCACAGGCATTCGCGGAAGATACTGCAAGCATTCCTGAGGCAGATATCGTTCTCGGAAACAATACCAACTATCGCCTCATAGAACATCTTAACGACTTCAAAAATAAAAAAGAACGTATTATTGATGTTGTGCCTCACACAATCGGTGAAAAATACTGTGGCAAAGCAATTGACACCTTTGACGGTCATACCAGAGCATTTATTAAAATTCAGGACGGCTGCAATCGATATTGTTCATACTGTATCATTCCCAAAGCACGTGGTTTTTCCCGCTCACGCCCTCTCGATGATATAAAAAACGAACTGACTGCTTTAGCTGACCTCGGGTATAAGGAGATTGTTTTTGTAGGGATCAATCTTTCTTCATACGGAAAAGATAACGGAACCACTATCTGCGATGCTTTGAAGCTTGCTGAGGAAACACAGGGAATAGAACGATTCAGATTGGGCTCTCTTGAGCCGGATCATATTACAGATGATGTTATAGAACAATTAAGCAAAATGAAAAAATTCTGTCCTCAGTTCCATCTTTCACTTCAAAGCGGATGCAACAGAATACTGAAGCGAATGAATCGACATTATACCGCAGAAGAATACTTTGAGCTCTGCTCGAAATTAAAAACTGCATTTTCTGATATTTCACTGACAACTGATATTATTGTCGGCTTCCCCGGAGAATCAGATGAGGATTTCAATGAAACAGTCGCTTTTGTAAAAAAATGCGGTTTTATGAAGGTTCATGTATTTCCTTTTTCTCCCAGAGAAGGAACACCTGCTTTTAACTATACTGACAAAATCAATAACAGTGTGAAAGCTATGAGGTGTTCATTACTGCAGAAAGAATGCGACAGCATAAGAGAACAATTTATGAAAAAAATGCTCGGCCAGACAATAAATGTACTATTTGAAACACCAAAAGGGAACATTCAGCAAGGCTATACAGAAAACTATACACCTGTTACAGTAAATCATTCCTGTAATCTAACCGGACGTATTTTACCTGTCAAAATCATATCTGTAACCGAAGATTGCTGCCTTGGCGAATTAGCATAAATTTTACACACAAAGAATTAAAAGCTCAAATCCGCAAGGATTTGAGCTTTTAATATGACTTTTCTATAACATATTTCCTGAAGCAGTATTCCGACTTTGTCGGAGTTGTATTTTTATAACAATAAAGCAATAAAACTCACCAAAAAACGCATAAAACAAAAAAACGATTCCGAAGAATCGTCTTTTTATGGTGCAAGTGTTCATAAGAGATTTACTTAACATCAGTAAAAATCGATACAGACATATTTCAAAGTTATCACTTATCTTCTTTTGCACATTGTTGTTTTTCTTTCAGTACTTTATTAAGTTGTTTTATATTTCTTCTGATTACGGAATAAATAATTGCCCATATCACCAAGTAAGCAACAATAAAAATGCCGGTAAAAACTAAAATCGGTGTCAGCCCCCACTCAAGCCAATTGTTGATATTATAAGTGGCTAAATAGCTGACATATAAGACAATGCCGTGAATAAAAATTGCAACCATCAGGGGTAATTGTTCAATTTGGTAGACAGCATTCATACCGCCTGCAATAAAAGCAAGTATGGTTATTGATAAAATTCCTACACAAACTTGATTTACAGTCAACATTTGAACATTTGCTGTCTGATGCAATATCGTATATACAATTGCTAAAACTATAGGTCCGAAACCACAGGTTATCAAACCTCGGCGTAAAAATTCTGAAAAAAACTTTTTCATATTTATTCATACCTCCTTCTTATCTGTGAAAAACAGCGCCTGGAAACATAATCACGATGACCACATTGAAATACCGCATCAACACCACCATTAAATACCGCATCAAATCGCAAAATGCGGTGTTCATTTGCGAGGGTGGATTTGTTAATGCGTATGAAATAAGAAGGCAAAATACTTTCCAACTCATAGAGTCTTTCCTTGAGAGTATAGCTGTTGCAGTCAGCATCAAAAGCAATTACTTTCTTTTCAATAACAGTAATGCATTCTATTTCTGAAAATGAAAGTATTCTCATTTCATTATCTCTGTATCCCATGATACTTTCTGCACCAGAATAGCTGAAGACAAGATTTTCAATCTGCTCGGTAAGAGAAGACGGGGCATGAACTCTTGCGATTATTTCTTCCTCTGAATTTTTATCGATAATAAGTTTGTATTTCATCACTTCAAATCCTTATTGTTTTTTCATTTGCCTCAGAAAAAAGAACACACTTGCCACAGTAATTAATACACTGTAGAGAAGTATAGGCAGAGCATGACAAAAAGCAAGCCCGTAGTTTCCGCTGAATAAGGCTTTTTCCGTTTCTACTGCATGGACAAAGGGCAAAACGCATGCCAATTTCTCGAGGAATCCTCCCATAAGCTTCAAATCAAACCATACTCCCGAAAGCCAAGCGGAAAGATTGGTGAGTAATGCTCCGCAGATACCGCCTACTTGCTTAACACCTAATATACTGCCGCATAAAAGTCCCAATGCAATGTTGAATATTGCCATAGGTACTATCCCTATTATGGCATAGACAATATTTATGCCTACAGTCAACCCTAACGGTATTGCAAAAAGGTAGCATATAACAGTCTGCCCAAGGGCAACAGGCAAAAACGGTAGCATATAGCCAAGTATAAAGTCAAAGCCTGAAAGCGGAGTTGTATATAATCTCTGAAGCAGTGCACTTTCACGGTCTTTTGCAACAAGTGTTGCAGAAAAAAGCGTGATAAATGACAATCCGAACACGGTAATGCCCGGAGTAAGCGTATCAATTTCAAAAAGATTCACCGGTATATTTGCCTGTATAGCGCTTAAAAGAAGCAGCAAAATCAAGGGAAATCCTAAACCGAATATAAGATTGATGGGATCGCGCAAAATCTCTTTCAGATTTCTTTTAGCTAAAGTTAACATTCTCATTTTGAGTCCTCCTTAACAACAGAAAGGAAGGCTGATTCAAAATCAGTTGTTCCTGTATATTCTTTCAATTCTTCTGCAGTTCCCACCGCAAGAAGCTTGCCGTCCTTCATAATTCCTATTCGGTCAGAAAGAGCTTCGGCTTCTTCCATATAGTGAGTTGTCAGTACAATTGTTACTTTACCTTTTAAAGCAAAAATTATTTCCCATAACTCGCTTCGTGCTATAACATCAAGCCCCAATGTGGGCTCATCAAGAAACAAAATTGATGGTTCGCTTATTAGTGCCATAGCAATACTAACTCTACGTTGCCACCCGCCAGAAAGTTTTCCTGCTTTTTTTGAAAGAATATCATGTAGTTTAAATTGTTCGGCGAGTTCCTTGATTTTTGTTTGGCGCTTTTCCTTTGAAAATCCGTGAATACCACACATAAGTTCCAAGTTTTCTTTTACAGACAAATTTGGAGCCACTGCGGTTTCTTGTGGTGAAACACCTATAGCACGTTTTACACTTAATTCATCACGAACTATACTTGCCCCTCCAACAAAAGCGTCGCCACTTGTTGGCTTTGTAAGGCAAGAAAGCATTTTGATCGTTGTTGTTTTACCAGCGCCATTAACACCAAGCAACGAAAATAATTCTCCTTGCTCAATTTGTAAATTCAGTTGGTCAACAGCCACCAAATCTTTGTATATTTTAGTTAGATTAATCGCATTTATAGCTTCCATAACTATCCTCCTGAGACATAGATTTACGAATAC
>JAZNEX010000081.1:0-38118 GCA_045588855.1 Acutalibacteraceae bacterium | reverse complement strand
TCGGAGTACCTTTGTACGCCGTCGGGTAAACCAAAATAAAGCTGAACGCTTTATTTTGGCTCGGTTTGTTCATTCTGCGCATTTTTTCCTAGCCCCTAAAAAGGGGATGTAAAAAAACGAGTTTTTTTACATCCCCTTTTATCTGCAAATCAGCTGTGTTACCGGATCATTCACCGAGAATGCTCAGAACACTGGCCTTATATTTATCAAGCTGAGTCATATATGCATCAACAGCTACGGCAGAATTATTCTTTTTAATTGTTTTTCCCGCACCTGTTGTTGCCGGGAAAATTGCAGCAACAGGGACAAGCGTTGCAGCCGCAGTTATAAGCATATTTGCATCAAGCAATGTTGCAACACCAAAACCGACTGCAGCACCTATTGCAGATGATATATAAGGAATTGAAGCCGGAAATTCTTTGATTTTTTCTTCCGAAAATTTCATATCACGAACAAGCACCTGTTTAACAAGACGGGCCTTTTCAGGCTGTATTTTTTCATAATCCGAAAGCCATCTTCCGCACTCATCATACTTTAATTCCCATGTATTTTTAGAATCCGAAAGAATAAGCTTTGCTACCCCGTAATTCAACTGTCCGGCTGCATTTTTTTCCATCAGTCTGCCTTTTACCCGTGTCGTAAATTTTCCCCAACAGCGTTCAAAATCAATAGTATCTGACATATTATTTATTCTCCTTCTCAAATAAACTATCCAATTTTCTGAACAAAGAATCCAAAACAAATTTTCTGTTATTTATTTCCTTAAGGTCACAATTAATTGTATTAATACAATTTTCAATCTCCGTTTTTTTCTGATTTTCTTCAGCTATTCGCAGCTCTATAATTTCCGTATATTCATTATGATATCTGTCTATTTCCTCGGAAATGTATATTGCAAAAGACTGTATTTTTGTCTGCATTTCAGAATCAACTTCAGAATATATATCATCAAAAAACTTTTTTAATGAAACATCAAGCTGCTGCTTTGTATGGATCTTCACATCATCAATCTTCGGAGCAAAAAGCCCACCGGAAAAATATCCTGCAATACCACCGATTATCGTACCGACAACGGGAACAACTGACCCTACTACGGCGCCTGCTAATGCTCCGCCGCCAAATGCAAGATTTGATTTTGATTTTTCATCACCTATATATGAGCTTACCATAACCCAATTTTGTATACTGCTTTCATAATTACGCTCAACAGGTTTATTGATATGAGAAAAATCAAACTCAAGCAATTCCAATTCCCTGAAAAGACCTGAGAATTCATTTCTGAATTTTTCAATCTGATTTTCAAGATACTCTACAAGCACAGGAACAGCATTATCAATATATTTATATGCTCTGCATCTTACATAATTGCACATCGGATCAAGCTGATTTTTCAAAAAACCTTCTATCTGTTGAATATTCCTGGCATTACTGATATTTAAATTGATACTTTTCATAATTTCATCAGTATCATCGGTTATCTTTTTAAGAATATCTGTCCTTCCGCTATTCATCAGATTCACATATTCTTCTGTCAGACTTTCTTTACACCTCTGTGCAAATGAATAAAAATCCATCTGCTTTGCTTCATTAAGCTTCTGAAGCATATTGCTGTTTCTTTTTGAAATTCTCGATGCATATGAAGAAGACAAATCATAAAAAACATCTGTAAAAGCAATAAGCTTTCTGACCTGAGCAAAGGTCTTGTTTTTTGCTGTATAAAGCAGGAGCTGTCTCAGACTGTCAACCGAAATAGAATACATTTCACTGTCCGTATTACCACCGGCAATTACAGTTGATGAATACGGAAGAATTACCGATTCTTCAATTCCGAAGGTTTTTTTTACTTTAATTTTCGAATATTTGAGAAGCTTATCCCGTTCACCCGGCGGTATAAGATCAAATTTAGTAAGAACAAACACACATCGGGAGAGAACATTTCCTACATTTTCCGTAATAAAATTACAAAAAGATTCAGGAAAAAGTTTTGTGCTGTCAATAAGAATAACACAAAGATCAGACAACTCATCGATTGCAGTTTTTGTAACCTCCTCATGCCACAATTCAAGCGAATTTGTTCCGGGAGTGTCTATAATACGGAACCTATCCTTAAGATTGCCTGCAGGAATCCTGATTTTTACCGTTCTTATTTTTCTTCCTTCAACACTGTCTGTCGTATAGTATCTGATTTTATCTTTCAATGCTTCAATGTCAGGACAATCGATAATACTGCTTTTTTTTCGCCTTTTGTAAACTATCTCAAGACCGTAATTCTGAGAATATTCAATAACTGTATTGGCAACCGTAGTGCCCTGCAGAGCACAGGAGGATAATAAATCATCATTCAGTATAGAATTGATAAATGTACTTTTGCCTGATGAAAATTCACCGATGACACTTACATTGAGTAATTCATCCTCCTGTTTTTCTTTAATTCTGCAAAACTGTTGTTCAAGTGCTTGTTTCTCTTTTTTACTCCAGTCATACTTGTGCAACAATTCCGAAATAAATTTCAGATGGCTGTCAATACCTATGATTTCATTGAGATTTTCAATACTGAAATAATTTTCAGTTTTTATGTCCGGACTCAAAGTGAACTCGTCCATAGCTTATTGTTCAACAAGACTGAATATAAAGTTATCAAGCTTTTCATTAAGCACTTTTGCGCTGTTTTCACACTTATCGATAACAGAATTTCTTTCGTTGACACTTTCCTGTCCCTTATTTAATTCTTCTATAATGGAATTAATCTGATTCTCGGTTTCTGTGATTTCAATATCCATTGCGCCTACAATCTGCTGAGCAATTTCAGCAAACTTATCTGCTATTTCATCACTCATAATGTAGGAGTTATCATCTGCTGTATCACTTAACTGATTAACAATCTGGTCTTTTATAGATTGCTTAAGCTTTTTTACTGCATTGGATTGTCCCTTTTTCCAGTTCATTACAAATGCGCCGACAAGAATTGCACACAGTGTAACAGGATTAAATAAACCGAGAGCACCAAGAATAAATCCGGCTCCGAACTCAAAGGCAAGTGTTTTTGCAAGATCCATACTCAGACCGTTGATACCGCCTGAAAATGCCAGTCCTATGTCTCCTACTGCAAGACCACCAACAACACCTGCAACTCTCTGCCATGCAGGTACGTCATTCGTATCATAATTACCGCCGCAGATATCAATATTAACATCATCAAGCTCTTTATAGAACTCTCCGAGCTCAGTTTCAATTCCACCTAATATATCAGCAGCTTTTTCATTTACAAGGGGTTCAAGCACACCTGTTCTCCACTCAATCTGCTGCTCTTCGATTTTAACGGAAACAATATCGGAAATTTCACGGACAACTGCTGCAGCCTTTGCTTTATCGGGAATAATACCGAGCTTTGTAACCGGTTCAACTTCATCAATCCATACAGGAATCATATCTGCAAGGTTAAGATAATTGCTGCTTACAGCTCGCTTGAATTCAGGCTTTGCCTGTTCAATTTTGAGCATAAGCTTATTGTACATCTGCTCTTTTCTCACTCTGAGCTCATTTAACTGAGGCTCTGCCTTCTTGTAACGTTCTTTTACTTCGTCAAGAGACGTTGCAAGAAGATTACGCTGTGCAGGAATAGCCTTAAAAAGTGCTTCATCGCTAAGAATTCTTTTCAGCTCTCTTGCAGGCTGTGAAAGCTTTGCCTTTCCCTTTTCCTTGGTAAGGAAATCTGAAAGACGGGCTTCAAATTCCATCATTCCTGAAGAGGCATATTTTTCACTGTTGTTTTCGGTTTTACCCTGAAGCGCATTAAGAGCAGAAACAAAATAAATTTCATTGGATGTATATGAACCAAGCTTTGATACAACAAATTTCTTCATCATTTCGCGTTCTTTTTCAGATGATATGCAGTCAAAACGATTAACTACGAAGAAGGGATCATTGAAGCCCTGTGCCTTAAGGTTATTTTCAATAAAACGCATTTCCTCCTGAGAACAAATCTGCTGTGCATTGAGAACAAAAATAATTGCATCTGCCTTTGACAAATAATCCATTGTCACCTTTGTTCTTGTTGCATGCTCATTAAGACCGGGAGAGTCAATAATCTCTATGCCGTTTTCAAGAAGCTCAAGCGGCCAGAAAAGCTCAATTTTCTCATAAGGACTTTCAAGAATCATATCCTTGGGATCGCTGTCAAAGGGTATAACTGCATAGCTTTCAAGCTCATCATAGGGTACTTCCAACGGCGGAACCTGTTCATATCCGTATTTTACAATATGTGCAATTGCATCCGCTGATATTTTTTCGGGAAGATTTTCAGGCAGAGGATTCTTGAAATGAATTACTGCCTTTTTCTCTGCACCCCACTTCACTTCATTTATAACTGCTGTACAAGGAAGTGAATAGGCAGGAAGAATATCCTCGCCAAGGAAAGAATTGATAAATGTAGATTTTCCGTTCTTGAAAGTACCGACTATCTGTATTTTGAATGCATCATTATGCACCTTTTTACTCAGCTTTTCAAGATTCTGTTTATAATGCTGCATATTCAGATCATCAATAACAACTGCAGCATCCCCCATCATTTCGGCAAGTTCAATTTGTCTCTGTTTAAATTCTGCATACTGATCAAAGTTTGTTTTTGTTTCCATTTTTATTATCTCCCTATATTCTTTTATTACTTAAATCAAAGCAAGCAGTGTATTTACTGCATCCTGCAATTTATTTATCTGAAGCTCATTCTGAGATCCGACTGAGTTTTCAATCACACTCCGCTGACTATTCATCCATTCCTTTTCTTTTTCTACAGCTGAATTATAAATATCACTGTAGACGGCAGCTAATGATTTTCGGCTCTCACCAACCGCCTCATCGATGATACGCGGAACATTCTCACTAATTGCTCTTTTTATCGTCTGACGCTGTTGTTCAATTTTTCCGGCAAAAATCTTTTCAGATATAATACTTGTTCCCGTGCTGACACCCATTGTCGCAATCAAAGGAAGACAACCGCTTGAAAGACAAATAGGATAAAGAGCAAGACTCAAGGCAGTCGTTCCTATTCTTACTATATTACGTTTTTTTCCTATATCCTCAAGTGTCACATCTTTTATTCGTCCCGAATCAAATTCTACAGAGTCCGAAATATGAACACTATCATATAGGATATGGGATTTGAAGTGTGCATCCAATACGGAATTAAACCATTTTGCATCCTCGGCAATAATTCTTGAAATAACATTTTCAAGTCCTACCGACATATTGGTAAGCTCCATTTTCAATCGATAGGGGTAATCCTCATCCCACCATCGCTGCAAATTATTGCTATGAGAGCATTCATATTGCAGCTTTTCAACAATTGCAAGCTTAAAGCTGTCAATCTTATTACAAAAACGCTGTTCACACTGTCCTGATTTTTCAAGCATTTGCAATCTGAGCTCTTCCCATTTGATATGAGCTTTTGATAAAAGTCTCTTTTTTTCTTCAATCAGTTCATTACGCTCTTTTTCATCAGTAGCCCTGAGAATCGCTAACTGTTCATTAAGAGTCTGTACTTCGCTTTCAATTATCTCTTTCAATCGGGTCATTATCCAATCATCGGTCAGCTGCTTTCTTTCAGGATTATCTGTCCACTGCTCAATTACAGCTCTGATTTTATCAAGACCTCTTACGGATTCGTATCTGGTATCGGGAAGCTCCACATCATCATATGGTATAAATACCGGGATATCTGTACCCCATGAACGAAGCTTTTTTATTATGTAATCCACAATCTGAGAACGCTCTTCCAAAGGAACTTCATCCAATTTTGTGACAATAAGCATTACAAAAGGAGTTTTTCTTGTCAGAATACGCTGCTCAATAAAAAGCTTTTCACTGAGACTCAATGCAGCTGTTGCACTGATTGTTATTATTGCAGCATCACAACCAAGAAGTGCATCCCCTATTACCCGTGCGCGTTTTTCTTCAAGATCACCTGCCCCGGGAGTATCTATTATCTCAACATTATTTTCGTCAAGCCAATGATTATTAACTCCTATATAAACCGTCCCGTCAGGCTCGTTACAACCGAAATTATCTGCTGTAATTCCATCCCATGCATCCTTCCTGAGAGGTACGCTTTTTACTTTATTGCCGTTTTTATCAAGAAGAACCAACAGCTCTGATGGATTATACCGTATTCTTGTCAGCAACGCTGTTGACGGTAAGTCTGCAACCGGAAGAAAATCCTTGCCGATAAATCTGTTGATAAAAGTGCTTTTACCTTTACTGAATTCTCCGACAACGGCTACCGTAAATCTGTTTCTCGTCAGCTGATTCCTGATTTCGGCAATCTGTCTGTTTCCGCTTGTCATACCAAAGCTGCGGAATACTTCATCTGTTTTTTTGACGGCGGCTGCGACCTCATTGCTGACAGCAAGTGTTCTGTGAACAACGGACTTACGACTGATATCTTGTTTTTGCTCACTCGTTTCCGGTTTGCTGTCAAATGAGCTTTTTTGCTTAAAGAAATCTGCATTCTTTACCTGTCTCATATTATCACCTCAAACAAGATACTTGAGATAAAAATCAATATCCAATGCCTTATAAACCGGATAATGATATGGTTCAATAAGCAGCTTAAGTAATTCAGAAAACCTGGTTTCGTCCTCCTCGGAATAATCACCCTCTCCTAAGAGGAAAAGCACAAGCTTATCATAAAGTCCGAATAATTCATTTCTGCAATTATCATATTCTGTTTTATTAAGCTCCTTGAGCTTATCGGGTCTGAAAAGTCCGATTGGCTTTGAAAAATCAACATTCAGGAACTTCGGGTTAAATCTGAGATCTTCAAAACCTACAGCAGTGCCCTCAGGCAAAACAAATGTAACAGTGTTTCTTATGGGATAGACAAGTGTTTTATCTTTTTCTCCTGTTATCTGATATTTCAGAAAAGGCACTGTAAGACAAAGACAGTTATTTTTTACCTGAAGTAAAGGAATGCCTGCACCGTATCCCATAGGGATTCTGCAATTAAGAACAAACTCATTTCTGTTAAGACTTTTTATTAATCGGGCGGTATTGATTTTTTTATCCATTTTTATTTCTCCTGTTCTCTTTGATTGTTACATACAGGCAATCATCTGACAATCGCCGTCTTCCCATGCATCCATAAATACATCAAGGGGGATGAGTGATCCGCAACCATCGGGATGTCCGGAATCATTAAGAATCACCATAGGTTCGTCGGGATTACTGTTGTCGATACCGATAACCTCCACCGCATGATTAACACCGTCATACGGAGTATAAACATCCTCGCCGTCAAGTTCTCCGTACCAGATTTCATCAGCATCAATTGAAACGATAACTCTGCCGCCGTTGTTGAGACATTCTGCTATATCATCAATATCATTATCAAAGCTCATTTCATTTTCTACACCGTAATATTCGAGCATCTTATTCATATCAGCAATGGGGGTTCCCCCTTCTTCGGTAAACCAACCGTTACCCTCTGCAATGTCTGCCATTTCTTCAATATCAATATCCATATCGGTAAGATCTTCAATTACAAACATCTGAGAAAAAAGGGCACATCGGTTTGTATCACCCTGAAATTCCCACTCTTCCATTGCATCCTCGGGATCTCCGATAATATCCTCAGGATTTGCCTTTGCGGGATCAAAGTTCTCAATATCATCAATTGTAAAGCTGTCTGAATTTTCAGAATAATCAAGAGGAGTAATTTCAACAAGAAAAGCTTCTTCATTTATATCATGAATGTCAAGCACATCAAACATTCCGTCGCCGTTCTGATCCACCTTGACAACATATGTATCAGCAAGTCCGTCTCCGTCAGTATCAAAAAATGACTCTTCTATGAATGTATCACTGAAACCGTCTGCGTCACTGTCTTCATATGTATGAACCATATCAAAAATTCCGTCTTCATCCACATCAACAGATTCAACAAGAGTTTCAAGATATCCGTCACCGTCAAGATCCTGATATTGCTGAATAACATCCTGAATTCCGTCAAAATCCACATCGGAAACTACATTTATTTCATCTGTAACACCATCATTGTCAGTATCAATTTCTGTTGTTACTCTGTCAATGTAGCCGTCACCATTAAGATCCTCCTGATATTCAACCGCATCAACAATTCCGTCACCATTTGTATCATACTCAACAAAAATACTGTCGATATAACCGTCTGCGTCGGTATCCTGCTCATAAATCAATGTATCAGGCAGCCCGTCTGCGTCAGAATCAAGAGAAATAAGGAAAGTTTCATCTGTTCCGTCTCCGTCCAGATCTACGTTTTCGGCAAAACTGTCGGCGTTACCGTCGCCGTCAAAATCAAAATTAAAATCATCAAAATCTAACATTCTTACGCACTCCTTTTTTATCGGAAGCCCTTGTGTCTTCCTGCAAGCTTACAATACTCCGAAAAAAAACAATTATCAATCCTTTTGCAGTTTTCGGGATATTTAATGTAATTTTCTAAAAAAACAACCGTTTTATTGCCTCAGAAATGCTGTGTATATTCGTCATAATGGGCAAGCACCTGAGAATAATGACTTTTACTTATTTCAATGTAAGCTCCCGAGTTCAACAAAAAACATCTGTTCACTTTATCCAGATTCTTTACTTTTGACAGATTCACTATAAAGCTCTGGTGACATCTTGAAAACTGATCACCGGGCAAAATACTTATAATATCATTGAGCTTTCCGTAAAACTCAATTTTATGTTTATCGGTATTCAGCATTATCTTTCTTTGATTACTTTCAAAAAATGAAATGCTGTCATACGGAATACGCATAACACTGTCTTTATTTCTGACAGTAAAACAGGGACGGAAATGCATCTGCTCATAGCAGGCAAATCTGACAATTCGTTTTACCTGTTCCTCGTCAGAAATGTCTGTTATTATTCCCGACGGTCTGAATTTTATCAGACTCATTATATTCTTTTCATCCGCTGCAACAAAAATAACTGTGGCATTCAGGTTGGATTTTCTGATTGCTGAAGCAAGCTTTATACAGCTGCTGTCCGCTGAATCAAGTATTATTACATCATAATAATTCGGTGTTATTGCAAGATTTTTCATTATCTGCATTACATCTTCTTTAAAAGATAATTCACATCCCACATTTGCCGCACGCACCGCATCATGAGATATCTTAAACAACAACTTTGATTTTTCGCTGTCACCCGTGTAAATTACTGCTCTGATCATCACTGATTGCCCCTTTTTTGGAAAAACAATATAGAATATTTTATTTTTCTGCAATAATATTGAGCATTTTGCATATTTTTATCGATTATATAATAAATTGCCTGTTATTTCAATACTTTAAGCTATATTTTCTTTTTTTACAAAAAATCTTGAATTGCAAAAAAATATATGTTACTCTTTATAAAAACAGTTCAGAGAGAAGGGGTTTTATGGCAATTATTGAATGCTCACAATGCGGAAAAAGAATTTCCGATAAGGCAAGTAAGTGTCCCGGATGCGGTCATCCAATAATATCAGAGGTTCCCGAAAACAATGTACAGATAAAGCTTAACATTGTAAAAAACGCACTCAGCATCACCGGAGATCAGAAGGTTACTATTCTTTCCGGCAGCAGAGAGCTATGGACAGGTAATGCAGGTACAATCGCACTGCTTCAGATTGACCGTCCTACTGAAATCACTGTACAATATCACCTCAGTATGGCTCATTACGGTGGCAATTGCACTACTCTTATAGATCCTGCAAAAAACCGCAAATATGTGGTAGAGGCAACAACAGGCTTTATGACATCAAAGCTTTTTATTACACCTGTTGATGTTTTCTGATATACTCTCAAAAAAATAAAGTATTAAATTTAGTCTCCCCGTAAAACGGAATTTTTACCGTTTTACGGGGAGATGTATTTGGGATATTATTTACGGCAGCACATTTCCTGCGGCACGGTAGATTTCGTACCATTCCTCTCTTGTGAGCTTTATTTCCGCAGCCTTAAGGCTGTCACGGAGTCTTGTGAGGTTTGTTGTGCCTGTTACGGCCTGGACTTTTGCAGGGTGTCTGAGTATCCAGGCTATTGCAATTGCCGTCTTTGATACTCCGTAACTCCTGCCGATTCTTTCAAGAGTCTCATTAAGCAGGGGGAATTTTCCGTTATCCACAAAGCAGCCCTCAAAAAAGCCGTACTGCATAGGCGACCACGCCTGAATTGTAATATCGTTGAGTCTGCAATAATCAAGCACACCGTAGTCACGGTTTACGGCAGATTCATTGTACATATTCACATTTATACCCGACTGTATCATGGGACAGTGCATAATTGACAGCTGAAGCTGATTTGCACAAAGGGGCATATCACAATATTTACCGAGAAGCTGCATCTGATACGGATTCTGATTTGACACACCGAAATGGCGAACCTTTCCTGTTTCTTTAAGATAAGAAAAGGCTCTTGCAACCTCCCGGGGCTCCATAAGTGCATCGGGACGGTGTAAAAGAAGCACATCAATATAATCGGTACCCAGCCTCTTAAGGCTGCCCTCAACACTGCTTACAATATGCTCATATGAAAAATCAAACATTCCCTTTCTTATACCGCACTTTGTCTGAATTATTAAATTTTCACGCATTGAAGGTGTTATCGCCTTACCGAAAACCTCTTCACTCTTTCCGCCGCCGTAAATATCTGCGTGGTCAAAAAAGTAAGCCCCCTCAGAAAGCGCCGTATCAATAAAAGCCGAAACCTCTTTTTCCGACATATCGCTGATTCTCATACAGCCCACAGCCACCTGCGGCACCCTCATACCGCTTTTTCCGAAATCAATACTGTTCAAAATCTCATCCCTTTCCTTTTTCTCAAGCATACACAAAAAAACAGAAAGTTGCAAGGTATTTAACAATATACCTTAAAATATATTGTTGCAGAAAAGAATATGACTATGATACAGCTTTTGCAGATTCTGTACAGCTGAAAGAAATCAGCGTATCTGAAGCAGATGTATGCAGGCAAAAAAGACAGAGCCGTTTTTTTCGGCACTTTTTTCAAAAAGCTATGCATAGCTTTCAGGAAATTGCAATCAGTTTATTGTCTTGAAAACTCCGTCGGGGAGTGTTATAATAAAGGAAATGAAAGGTGGAGAAAAATATGCTTTTGTACCACGGCAGCAATGTTGCGGTTAAAGAACCGAAAATAATCAAGAGCAATCGTGCATTGGATTTCGGCGGCGGTTTTTATCTTACTTCGGATTATGATCAGGCTGCAAAATGGGCAAAGCTCATGGTCTTACGCCGCGGCGAAGGAACTCCCACCGTTACTGTATTTGATTATGATGAAGCTGCTGCTTCATTAAAAACTCTTAAGTTCAGTGCTCCTGATGCCGATTGGCTTAAGTTTGTATCATCGAACAGAACCAATACAAGCATTGCCAATGACTATGACGTAATTTCAGGTCCTGTTGCGAATGATAATACTATGCCTGTGATAAACATGTATATTGCGGGAGATTATAATGAAGACGAAGCAATAAGACGTCTTCTCGCTCAGAAGCTTAAGGATCAGTATGGAATAAAGACTGAAAGGGCAGTGGCTGCATTGAAATTAAAAGAGGTGATCTCATTATGACAAGAACTCCGAGTATAATTATGGACTATTATAATCAGGCTGTAGTTGAGCTTATCTGCGAAAAATACGGCTTTAGTCCTATGGATGCTTTCAAAGTGTTTGCTTCATCAGAGATTCACGGAATGCTTTCTGATAAGAAATATGAAATGTGGGACTTCGGAGCTCCTGCCATATTTGATATGTGGGAGGCAGAAAGAATTACCGGTAACCCCAGAAACTCTCTTTATCTCAGAGGTGATCTTTCATGAGCCGTGAAATGACTTTTTTTATGTACTTAACGGAAAGATATGCCGAGTATAAGGGAACAACCTCGGGCGAGATTCTTGCTGCCTGGGATAAACTTGGCATCACTGAAAAGATTTATTCATTATATGAGCTTTATCATACAGAAGCTATAGAAAATGCTTTTGCCGATATTGACAGACTGATTGAGGAAAAAAAGTAACGTAGCCGAAAACAAAAAACCACTCAGGCCAATGTATTTGCAAAGGTTTGTACAGGAGGCTTTCCCTTCAGGGAAGACCTCCTGTTGATTATGTCAGAAAATCATTTAATTTTTTTGTAAAATCGCGCCCCTTATATATCAACAGGCTTGAGATTTTTTGTAAAAAATGACTATGCAGAAAATCTTTTTCATAAAATCTTTCATTCCTGCAGTGAAAGCGCAAACAGAGATAGCTTAACGCAAAGCCATCTCTGTTTTTTAATGTATAAACCTTCTTTTTATTTCTAATAAAGGAATATCACACAATTTCCGCAATTCAGATTTAATAGGTAGTGAAATCTGAGATTTTTGCATAGTAGGTTTTAACGGCACCGCTGTCCGTTGTGTATGATACCTTACAGCAGCCGTCTGTATATACCTCGTGTATAATTACGTGGTCATAACCCGAAATCCAGTGTCCGGAAGCCACAACACCGCAGGATGTATAGACCTTTGTTCTTCCCTTGGGATTTTTAAGATAAGCAACAAAATTACGGCTGTATCCGTAAGCAAGAACATGCTGTGTTTCAAAATCATAAAGCTTTGCATAGTAGGTCTTTACCGCACCGTTGTCGGTTATATACGACACCTTGCAGCAGCCGTCTGTATAAACCTCGTGGATTGTAACAGGATCATAACCCGAAATCCAATGCCCCGAAGCCACAACACCGCAGGATGTATAAACTTTTGCTCCTGCCTTGGGATTTTTAAGATATGCGGTAAAATTCTGTCCGTAATATGAAGAAACCACGTGCCCCGTACCGAAATCGGAGATATCTGCATAGTAGGTCTTTACCGCACCGCTGTCGGTTATATACGACACCTTGCAGCAGCCGTCTGTATAAACCTCGTGGATTGTAACAGGCTCATAACCCGAAATCCAATGCCCTGTTGCAGGTACGCCGCAGGAAACATACACGGGAGTACGCGCAGAGGGATTTCTCAGATATGCCATATAATCCTGAGAGTAGCTGTAATCAATCTGATGTCCCGAAAAAACCGTATCGGAGATCTGATGAAGATAACAGAAGCCGTTATCCTCTTCAGCAATAAGCTCATAACAGCCTTCCGCCTCGCAGACCTTAACAATCCTGCCTGCGATACCGTCAAAGCTTCTTGCGATTTCTTTTCCGTCGGGAGAAATGATGCTTACGGTTTTGCTTACATCCATAACACAGAGATAATCATCATATACACTGTCCGTTTCAGGCGCGGCATAAAAATAATACTGAAGCTTTACAACATATTCCCCTTCGGTATCAATAACACCGTACCTGTTGTCAATTCTTACAACAGCAAGGCCGTTCATGTTAAAATCCGACATATAGTCAAACTGATAACCCGTAACGGTATTTCCTTCAGTGTCAATAAAGGAATATTTATCATCCTTTTTAACAACTGCAAAGCCGTTACGAAAATCTCTTGCTTCGCTGAATGAGGGATTGATGATATACTTACCCTCGGTATCTGTAAAGCCGTAATAGCCCTCAATCGCTACACGTATACAACCACAGGAAAGAGTGCTTACATCCTCAAACTGCGCGCCTGCAATTTCCTTACCGTCAGCCCCGATAAAGCCCTTTCTGCCCTCTTCATCGGTAAAAGCAAAAATATCCTCACCGATATAATCAAGCTGATTGAATTCTGCTTCAATAAGATATTTTCCGTCGGCAGATATAAGTCCCTCATTACCGCCGACACCTATAACGGCATATTTATCTTCAATAAAGCAATAGCTGCCTGCAAATGCCTTTATATAATCATAGGTAAAATCAACAACCGTATCTCCCTTTTCATTTATGTAGCCGTAAGAGGAATTCTTTTTTGCAAGAAATACATTTTCAGATGATTTGTTTTCATAGGCAAAAGTCATATCATCATACTGCGCATCTATACAATAATTGCCCTCTTTATCAATAACACCGTAAACCGAGCCGGAAAGTACGATTGAATAACCGTTTCTGAAGCCTGTGACACTGTCAAAGGTATAATCGATTACGGTTTTTCCGTTCTTATCGATAAAGCCGTATTTACCGTCCTTGCGGGCGGCAATATACCCTTCTGCGAAATCAGAAGATATTTCTTCATACAAAGGATTCACAATATATTTTCCGCTTCTGTCAATAAGTCCGTATTTTTCGCCGGTGGCAACAACGGCAATCCCCTCTTTTGAAAATTCTCCCGCATAATCAAACTGACAGTCAATAATAAGCTTACCGTTTTCGTCTATATAGCCCCATTTACTGCCGTCATATACTGACAGAAGACCGTTGCTGAAAAGACTTGCGGTATTACTCATAAACTCAGTGCTTACAGGATTTTCAGCATTTACTACGGTTTCATCCCCCTCGGGCGCATTGTCCGTTTTCAATCTGCCGCCAAAGACAATACCTATGATAATACCTGCAATCAGCACAGCAATAATACCCGGCACTGCAATGGGGACAATCAGCTTTTTATTCGGATTTTCACGGCTTTCGTGATTGTTATTTATTGTATTGATTTCATCCATAACCATTTACCTCAGAGCTTATACAAGCATTAATAATTCATATATCATCAACATATTATCATATAAACTGAAATTATACAAGAATATACTTTTTACGCTCATTGTCAGGCACCATACCGCCGCCGGTTGCCCAGGCTATGTGGGTGGGATGCTTGTCCTTTATAAGATTTTTTATATATTCATTTTTTTCCGCAAGTATTATGCCATCAATTCCTGCGAGTGCGGAGGGCTCAAGGAATATGCTCTCGGTTTTGTATAAAAGCTTAAGATAATCCGTCATTTTTTCATCCGTCACCGTAAAGCTTCCTGCAATAAACGGAGCGATAAGCCTTCCGACAAAGCCCGATGCCCTGCCCACTGCAAGACCGTCAGCATCGGTCTTTCCGTCAAGACCTATATCCGAAACGGAGATTTCATTGTGCTTACCCGTAAAAAGTCCCAGCGTCATACACGGTGCCCCCACGGGCTCAGCAAAAAAACAATGAACATTGTCTCCGAAAACCTGCTTAAGCCCGAAGGCAATCCCACCGGGAGCGCCTCCCACACCGCAGGGAAGATAAACCATAAGAGGATGCTCTGAATCCACAGGGATTTTCATATCTTCAAGCTGATTTTTAAGCCTGAGAGCCGCAGCACTGTAACCGAAAAACAGAGTCTCGGAATTTTCATCATCCACAAAATGACACATAGGGTCACTTTCAGCAAGAAGCCTGCCCTGCCTTACAGCCTCGGAATAATCAGAATCATATTCAATAACATTGACACCGTTTTCACGGAGCTTGTCCTTTTTCCACTGCTTTGCATCGGCTGACATATGAACACTCACACTGAAGCCCAGCCTTGCGCTTATGATACCGATGGAAAGACCGAGATTTCCTGTGGAGCCTACAGCCACACGGTACCCGGAAAAGACCTTACGGAATTTTTCAGAATTAAAGACACTGTAGTCATCATTTTCTGCAATAAGACCGTGCCTTAGTGCGATATCCTCGCTTAATTTCAGAATCTCATACACTCCGCCCCTTGCCTTTACAGAGCCTGCCACGGGAAGATGGCTGTCCGTCTTAAGAAAAAAACGACCTGCGGCGGCAATCCCGTCCGTTGCCGCAAGTGCATTTTTCATAAAGGGAATTTCCCGGAGCTCACTTTCTATTATACCCCCTGCACCGGCAGTTTCGGGAAAGGCAGAGCTTATGTAAGGAGCAAAGCGCCTCAGTCTGCTGTCAGCGTCAAGCACATCCGCCAATGTATACCTGCACCCTGCACTTGCCTTTTCAAAAGGAAGGTACCCGGGATTCACCCAGCACACCTCCCTCTTATTTTTCATATCATCAATCAGCACAAGCACATCCCCCATATTGATTATATTGTAAAAAGTATACAACAAACATAATTGTATTTCAACAAAACAGCGGATATTGATTGCAGAAAAAACGATAAAATTTTTTATAAACCTTGAAAAAGGTATTGACAAGCACCCTTTTTGTGTGTATAATTAACCTCGTTGCAAATGGCCCGGTAGTTCAGTTGGTTAGAACGCTAGCCTGTCACGCTAGAGGTCGACGGTTCGAGCCCGTTCCGGGTCGCCATTTATAAAGTATGAAGTAAGAGTGAAAAGTGAATAACTGACTCTTACTTTTTATTATATCCGAATATGCTGATATAGCTCAGTAGGTAGAGTGCATCCTTGGTAAGGATGAGGTCACCGGTTCAAATCCGGTTATCAGCTCCAAAGCCCCAAGGACGATAGTTCTTGGGGCTTACTTCTTACCTATTACTTCTTCACTCTTACCTAAAAAGTCCTTGGGGCTTTGGGAAGTAAGAAGTAATAGGTAAGAGGTAATAAGTTTTTTTGCAAGGCGTTGCCTTCAGAGTAATGACAAAGCCCTTCTTGAAATTTGGGTTCGTCAAAATAACTAAAC
Source organism: Acutalibacteraceae bacterium (assembly GCA_045588855.1). Taxonomy (GTDB): domain Bacteria; phylum Bacillota; class Clostridia; order Oscillospirales; family Acutalibacteraceae; genus RUG806. The sequence goes on along the minus strand of JAZNEX010000081.1, from coordinate 21,597 downwards.
AAAGATAAAAACTGCCTTGATTTTGATAGATTTCAAGGCAGTCTCTTGTTGTTTTATAATTTTTATTTGTGCAATTTAACAAGCCATTATTTTTATATGGACTTTGTCAGTAGGCTGTCTGCCTTTCCCGAAAAGGGAAGGGCAGGTTTTCTTATACTCGGCTTACCTTATTGCCTTTTTACTTGAAAATAAATTTTTGCTATGATACACTGAAATTATCACACAAAACTAAATATTCCCGATTTGACGTACAAAGCAGTGTATTTACTCATTTTGGTAAAAGCACAAGTTTCGCTTTTTCATGTTTATTGTGCTTTGTACATAATCGGAAGAGTTTTGTGTAGCAGCAAATTGAAGTTTGTGTTTTTCAGTGTATGCATAACTTCGGTTTGCACACACTTTTTATTTTGTGGAGGAAAAATGTTAACAACACATCAATCAGCGGTGATATTACAATCCCGTCAACCCTTGGCGGCTATCCGGTGACAAGAATTGGAAATGAAGCTTTCTCAGGCTGCTCTGCCCTCACAAGTGTCTCTATCCCCGATTCCGTTACTTCTATCGGTGATTATGCATTCTATTCGTGAAACAAGCTGACTGATGTGTACTACTCGGGAACTCAAGAACAATGGCAAAAACCACAGAGCATAATCACAAAGCCGAGGTAACTGCACCCACCTGCACAGAAGAAGGATATGCAACTTACATCTGTGAATGCGGTGCGGCTCATTATTAAAAGTTTTTATTGCTCTCCGGCAGTTTACGGTCGGACAAATTAACACCTGAATTAACTGAAAAGTCCGTATCGGCATAAAGACCGGTACGGGCTTTTTGCATTTACACTAAGTGTGTTCTTCGGATTTTATTTCTTTTATTCAATTATGCTATTATTGAAAATTGCAGAAATGTGTTATATAATAAGCATATATTAAATCCAAGGAGGAGATATTATGAAGGAAATACTTAAATGGATGTCATTTCTCGTAATGATGGTCTCAATTCTTTTTAACACGATTGATGCTCAGCTTATTCTGCCTGCCCCCGAAGCAAAGAGTGCCGAGGAATTGTCTCAGGTACAGGATATTTTTGATGAATATGAGATTTCAGATGAAATCACCGTCATAAGCCTTGGTGCTCTGTCTCACCAGCAGAGACATACGGTTATTTTTCTTCAGGGTCTTGTTGCCCGTGAAAAGCCTTCAATCTTCATTGATTACGGCTCGGCTACACACAAATATGCCCTCAGTGAAATGGAAAAGTCAGGCTATACCCTTTCACGCACCGATGAACAGGGCAATCCATGGAAATTTGAAAGCATTATAGAAAAATTCAGCTCATACATTAAAGACAGCGGATATATTCTTTATAAGACCACAGAGGATCACGGTCAGCTTAATACAGCAACAAACCTTGCGACAATATACGGCTATCTTCCCGTAACACCTGAGCTTGAGGAAACAGTAATTTCTCTCGGTCTTACCAAAAAGCTCGACATAAGCGAGGATGAAATCGACCTTAATTACCTTAAGGATTTCTACAAAGAGCATAAGGACAGCTTCAGAAATGACAGCCTTGTACATCTTTATTACTATGTAACAGGTATGAGAGATTTTGCAATTCAGCAGAATATTTTTGTAATTTACATAGAAGACAGTGATTATGAGGGCAGACTTTTCCGTGATGAGATAATGAGAGAGCTTAGCCCCTGCTCAATTATTTTCGGCTGGTGCCAGTACGAAATAAAGTTCACTCAGTCAGCATCCCGTTACGGTCACACGGTTATCCCCTCTGACCATTCTTATAATTTAAGCATTCTCTCCTGCTATGACGCTTTAGATGAAGAATTCACCACCGCACTTCCCGAAAGTGTTCAGCTTGACCCCACAAAGCACTATGTTGCAATTGTTTACAGTGACGGTGACAATGCACAGTGGATTCAGAACGGCTTTTCGGAATATCACACATGGCAGAGCTATAATGAAGAAAGCCCTGTCAGCTGGACCTTCTGCCCCATTCTCACAGAGCTTTCTGAGGTTGATATAAAGAGAACCCTCGAAAACGCAGGTGACACTGCCTTTATCACAGGTCCCTCGGGCGGCGGATATTCAAGAATTATGCATATGAATTCATGTGAGCTCAGCGCATTCTCCGATTACACTGCAGCCATTATGCAGGAATCGGGACTTCGCATTATGACGCTTCTCGACACAATTGAGGAAAACACAGACGAAAACCTCTTCTTCTATAGTATGGAAAAGAGACTCAGCTATTTCTCAAGATACGATAACATCGATGGCGGTATTCTTCAGCTTGATCCCGACAACTATTCGGGCGGCAAGGGCAGAGTAATGTTCTCAGATGACAAGCCCTTTGTATGTGTCGGCTTCAGCCTCTGGTATCCCAGCGGAAATGCAGAGGATGTAACCGAGGATTGGCTTAAGGAGCAGGCAGAAATCATCAACTCAAAATCAGCCGATATAAATTCAATCAACGGCTACACCGTTATCAATGTACACCCCTGGACCGTAGGCCCCGACGACCTTCGCATTTTCATAAACAATCTCGATGAAAACATTGAGGTTATAAGCGTTAATGAGCTCTTAGCAGCCGTCAGAGACAACATCCCCCACGAAACAGCAATTCCCGACTGAACAGATAATGATTTAACATAAATCACAAGCTTCTGTTTAATAAAAATTACGGCAGATACACGGAAAAACCTGTATCTGCTTTTTTCTTTTCTGTCATCACTCATTTTCAGATTTCTTTTACACCCGGGAGTTGACGGAATGTATATTTTGTGATATATTGATACAAACTGATACTAATTAATATCAATGAGGGCATATATGGATATAATTCTTTTCACAAAAATGCTTAAGGATAAGCATTTCTGCAATCTGAAAAAATTGAAATACAAGTACGGGGCAGTCTTTGATGAATTTCTGAGGGTCTTTTCCGAATTGTATCTGAGAGAGCTTCCCCTTGAAGATTTCAGCGGACAGAAAATAGTTTTTGCCGAAAATCTTTCAGAATTAAGCCAGAATGCAATAAAGCTCCTTCTTAAAAGCGAAAGCAGATTTTACGGTATCAAGGCAGCAGAGGAAGAAATAATCTCCACCTGTGCCATAGAAAATATTGACTTCAGCCGTGACAGCGTGCGCAATATCCTTAAGGGTTATGCCCCGAAGGATGAAGAGGAAAACAGAATTCTCGGCATAAAAAAGGGCATTGAATTTATTTCGGATACAAATAATAAAATCACGGAAGAAAACCTGCATAAGCTTTATATGATGAGTGTGGGCAGCTTTCTCACAGCAGAAGACAGACTTAATGATGGCAGTCTTTACCGTCACGATGCGGTTTTTGTTGTGGACTCATCTGTTGAGCATACAGGAGCCGACCACAAAAAAGTGCCTGAAATGATGAAAGCACTGATAGAATTCATAAATGCAGATGACAGTATCAATGACCTTATAAAGGCGGCAATTATACATTTTTGCTTCAGCTTCATTCACCCCTACTTTGACGGCAACGGCAGAACGGCAAGGCTCGTGCATCTGTGGTTTCTGATTCAGAAGGGCTATCAGTATGCATTGTTCATTCCTTTTTCACAGCTTATTGAAAAAAGCCGTAAGGAATATTACGATGCATTTACCCTGATTGAAGAAAACAAAAGGCTCAGCGGCAGAATTGATGTAACTCCGTTTATCCTTTATTTTATTGAAAATATTTACAACAGGATAAAAACAGACACTTATGATACCATAACGCTTTACAACAACGCTCTGACAGCAGGCAGCTTTACTTCTAAAGAAAAAGCACTTTGGCAGTTTGTTGTTTCATTCTACGGCACCGATGAATTTTCAACAAAGCAGCTTGAAAAGGACTACGGCAACGCTGCCTATGCCACCATACGCAGCTTCGTCATAAAATTCACAGAGCTGGGAATTTTTACTGCCGTAAAATACGGCACAAGGACAAAATATAAAATCACACAATGAAACAAAAACCTCACTTCAGCGGCAGTATATGCCGTTAAGGTGAGGTTAATTTTGTTATTTATGAAGCCTTATACCTTTCTTAAAATAAAAACAACGCTTAGTATTATTTACAATGACAATTATTGACAATGTTTTTACAGAATAGTAAGATAAAAATATAAGCTATCAATATCCGAAAAGGAGAATAAAAATGATATACTGTCCCGAATGCCGCAGTGCTCTTCCCGATACTGCAAAATTCTGTGATAAATGCGGAGCATCAATTGCTGCCGATACAAGTGCGCCTGTAATAAGCCCTCCCGTTAAGCCTTTATCAGTACACGGCACGGAAAAAAAGAAAAATCCTGTAATGCTTATCCTTATTGCAGCTCTATGTGTAATTATTGTTATTCTGTGTATAGCTATTGCAGTGGTGGCTTCAGGCAATAATGAAAGCCGCACACCCCATAACGGCAGCGGCACTCACAATACTATAGACAGTCAGGAGGGCGCATACGAAGACTATTCTCCCGGATACCCCACGGCAGACACTGAGACACTGCCCGAACCGCGAGGACTTGATATGAGGCTTATATCCTATGCCTACGGGGAGTTTGAGGCAGGAACAATTAATCTGTATGAGGATTTCACATTTTCAATGACCGTTAATCTCTACGAGGGATGGGGAAATATCACGGGAGGCTACTACGTTGCAGGTGATGGCACTATATGCTGTACCGTATATGATAAGGACTTCTGGGGCTTTGCAGGTGATGACCTTCAGAGCTTTATGCTGGGCTACGCTGAAGGTCCGTCATACCCTATATATCTTGAGGGGATGCAATACTGCGGTGCTGTTGAAGACGGTGCTCTGTTCTACCCGTATTGATAAAGTACATATATTTATCGGTTTAACACTTAAGAGATTTATTTTTCTTGCAAACAAGTCAGAATAAAGCTATAATAGAATTATAATAATACAAAGGGGAAAATATTTATGCTTGAAACATTTATGGCAATAATAATGACTATCGTGTCGGTTCTGCCGGCTCCGGTACAGCTGTTTTTCTCAGAGACACAGCTTAAATACGAGCTGTCACAGGGCAACTACGAAAGTCCTTATATCGAAAGACAGCTGGATGACATCACAGTGAACGGTGTCAGCATTGAGAACTACTCAGTTTCTGCTCCCGAAGGAGAAATTTATGAGCGCGCTTCAGAAACTCTTACTGATGAGCTTTATAAGGCAAGCGGAAAAACCGTTGCTTCAAAGGAACTGTCGGGAAAGGTGTTTATTTTTGAAGAAGCACTTTATGACGATGACAGCTTTACTCTCAGAGCCGAAAACGGAAATGTTTATATCTGCGGCAGCGTGAATACGGGCATTTCAAGAGGTATCACTGCTTTTAAGGAAGAGGTATTGCTTAATTCCGACGGCACCTATGACATAAAGGACGGCTATACTTACACAAAGACATTTACCGATTATGTAAAATATGAGGACTTCGGCGCAAAGGGAGACGGCAAGACCGACGACCTTGAAGCTATCGTAAAGACCCACGAATATGCAAATGCAAATAATTTAAGTGTATTTGCCGATGAATGTGCAACATATTATATAGGCGGCAAGGCTAAAACCGCTGTTATAAAAACAGACACAGACTGGTCAACGGCACGCTTTATAATTGACGACACAAATGTTGAAAAAATCGGCTCATGGATATTCAATGTTGCTCCCTCAGAGATCTCATATTCAATAACCGATAAGGTTTCTCCCCTTAAAATTGATGCTGACAATATCGGCACAACGCTTAAGGGTGAAAGCCTTGTGGTGCTTACGGATTCAAATGTAAAGAGATATATCCGTAAGGGAGCAAATCAGAATTCGGGCAGCAGTCAGTCTGACGTTATTCTTGTTGACAAAAACGGTAATATTTCCCCCGACACTCCCCTGATATGGGACTTCAATGCAATTACCGGTGCTGTCGTTTATCCCGTTGACACCGTCACTCTTTCAATCCGCGGCGGCTTCTTCACAACTATTGCAAATGCTGCTCCCTCGGAATACACCTATTATTCAAGAGGTATTCAGGTAAGACGCTCAAACACCGTTATTGACGGCATTTACCACGATGTTATAAATGAAGGCGATACAGGTGCTCCCTATTCAGCCTTTGTAAGTCTTTCATGCTGTGCCGATGTAACGGTTAAGGAAAGCACATTCACAGGTCATAAAAAGTATGCAACAATAGGCTCTGCAGGTACATCCGTTCAGATGGGTACTTATGACATCGGAGCTGCCACATCAGTCAATGCAAAATTCATTAACTGCAAGCAGACCAACGACATCACCGACGGTAACTACTGGGGCATAGCAGGTACAAACTACTGCAAGAATCTTACCTATGACGGCTGTGCATTCTCACGCTTTGATGCACATCAGGGCGTAAGAAACGCAACAATCAGAAATTCCGTTCTCGGTCACCACGGCATAAAGCTTATCGGTATGGGTACAGCTCTTATCGAAAATACAACAGTTGTCTCTGCAAGCTTTGTTGACCTGAGAGAAGACTACGGCTCAACCTGGAACGGTGACCTTATTATCCGTAACTGTAAGTTCTACCCCACAGATATATCTGCAAACATCATAAATGCCAACAACTCCGAAACCCACGATTTCGGTTACACCTGCTACCTTCCTCAGAGAATTGAAATTGACGGTCTGTTTGTACACAGCATAGGCATCAACTATCTTTTCAATGTAGTAAATTCAAACCATCTGACAAATTCCTTTGACGGTGCATATCCCGTTGTAGCACCAAAGGAGATAACAGTAAATAATTTCAGAAACATCCTTTGGGGCGGCAGCCTCTTCGTCTCCCTCAACACCGCAATATTCAGGGTGCAGAAGTTAGCATAATTCGTAAAAACTCCGTATGAAGCGCGGCACGGCAGTGCCGGATTGAAGCTTTGGTTGACCTTTCCCGAAAGGTCACGGTGTAAGTCTTGGAGTTGACTGCAGAAGTTGAATTTTCCTCAAGACAAAAAAGCAAGGCACTGACTTTTTTACGGTCAGTGCCTTTGTCGTTGTTTGATTTTTGGTGTATGGTAAATGTCTCTTTCAGATTATTGTTTACTTACATCATAATTTAATTGTAAATATTTTACGAATGTTCTCGATGTCATATTGACTTTAATCATAATTATGAGCATAATATTATTGAGTTATTATAATCGAGGTGAGTGTATGGATTACATGACTGAACTCATCGCTATTGCAAAAACGCATGGCGGAATTATTGAAACGAAAATAGCAGCGCAACACGGCATCTCCAAGGCAATGCTTTATAAGCTGTGCAAAGAAGATAAAATCCATCGCATTGTAAAAGGCCAGTACATTCTTCCCGATGATATGCAGGATGAATTATTGGCAATCAGCAACCGTTCAGAAAGAATCATTTTTTCTCACGAAACAGCTCTTTACCTTCACGGTATTTCTGACCGGACTCCATTTGAGCATACGGTTACTGCACCGTCCGGGTGTATCCCTTCTGCGGCTATTAAATCCGAATGCAAGGTATATTACATCAAGCCTGAATTGTTCGAACTTGGCAAAACAACACTGAAAACACCTGCCGGAAATGATGTTCCTGCATACGATCTTGAGCGCACAATTTGTGATGTAATTCGAAGTCGCAATAAATTGGGAACAGAAACTTTCATCGCAGCATTAAAACTGTATGCGGCTAATCCAAAGAAAGATTTGAACAAACTAAACTCTTATGCAAAAAAGATGCGGGTATCCAATGTCCTGCGCCAGTATCTGGAGGTGCTTCTGTGAGTAAAGCAATGAGTCTAAAAGCGAAAATTCGCAATATCGCCAAACAGAAAAATATCCCTGCGCAGGTCATTTTACAAAACTATATGTTTGAGCGCCTACTCGTCCGTCTTTCCGCTTCCGAATACAAAGAGAAGTTTGTGTTAAAGGGCGGTATGTTGGTGGCTGCAATTGTCGGGCTCGACAACCGCGCGACTATGGATATGGACACCACGCTCAAAAACCTTCCCCTTACACCGGAGGCGATTCGCAGCGCATTGGAGGATGTCTGTGGCATAGCATCTGATGACGGCGTTGTGTTTGAGATCGGCACGATCTCTCCCATCCGTGAAGATGATATTTACGGCGGCTATCGTGTTATGCTGAATGCTAAGTTTGATACTCTGCTAACTCCACTCAGCATCGATGTATCCACCGGTGATGCAATTACACCCCATGCGGTGCAGTACAGCTTCTCTGAAATTTTTGACGATGAGAAATCCTATGAGCTTTGGGCATACAACATTGAAACCGTTATGGCAGAAAAGGTGGAAACCATCTTACGGCGCGGCGTGTTCAACACCCGTCCGAGAGATTTTTATGATGCCTACATACTGACCACAACGCAGAAATTTGATAAGGCCGTGTTTGCCGATGCATTGAGGGCAACAGCCGCTCACCGCGGCACTACTCAGCAGATCGCGAATGTTCCCGAGATTCTTCAAAACATCGAAGAAAGTGCGGAACTCAAAACAATGTGGGATAAGTACCGCAAGCAGTTCGCGTATGCTGCAGATATAGAGTACGGTCAAATTATGACGGTGCTGAAAATTCTGATGCAGTAAATCACTCAATGCACACCCTCTCGCTTAATTGAAATTCCATATTCAGACGGCAAAATTGCTGCACAAGAAGTATCTGAATGCTATAGAGATTATTTTGTCGGTCCGGATGAATTGCAAAAGTGCAATTTTTGCCCCCTTACGTAAATTCAGGAGTGCAAAGCAAAACAAGGCTCTGACTTCATCAGAACCTTGTTATACGCTTCAGCTGTTGCTTTCTTTTCCGTTGCTGTACGCACGGTACATAAACACCGCACTTACAGCACCTGTCAGCATTTCGGCAGTGAATATTGCCCACCAGATGCCGTTTCCTCCCCATACAAGAGGGAATATCACAAGGAAGGGGCAGATAAGAATTATACCCCTTAGCAGTGATATAAGGGTTGCTTTTTTCGGCAGATCCACGCTCTGCAGATAATAGCCTGCAAACACGGCAGCTCCCTGGGGTATATAGGCAAGGGAAAAGACACGCATTATGTAAGGTGTGATAATTTCCGCATCGGGTGTCATTTTCATAAAAATACCCGTAACCTCCACAGGGAAGGCAATGCACAGGACAGAAAAAATCACACCGAAAATAACAGCTGTTATCATACCGAAGCTTCCTGCCCTCTTACATCGGTCATAAAGCCCTGCACCGAAGTTTTCGGCAGCTATGGGCTGTGAAGCCTGACCTATACCCGAAACTATACTTGTAAACAAGGCCCCCACCGTACCGAGGACTCCGTAAACCGCAAGTGCCGTACTGCCTGCATATGCCATAATCTGATTGTTGGCTATATATGCCACAGCAATCAGAGAAAGACCGCCCACACCTGCACCGCAGCCTGACACAAATATCCTTACTGTTTTGTTAAGCCATCGAGAGGGGCGCACCGTATGAAGTCCTGTTTTTCTGAAAAGTATGTATCCCGAAAGCATCAGAGTCTGTATCACCGAGCCTGCGACGGTTGCAATTGCGGCGCCGTTCATCCCCATACCCATAGGGAAAACAAGAAACCAGTCACCGAAAACATTTACAGCTCCGCCTGTAAGCGTTGCAGCCATTACAAATCGGGGTGAGCCGTCTGTACGGATAAAGCATCCGAGCACGGTATTCAGCACAAATGACAGCATAAAGGCAAATATCCATCTGCCGTAGTCATATGTATAGGGTAAAAGTACATCATCTGCCCCGAAAAGACGGTAAAAGGGTTTCTGAAAAATAAAGCCCGCAATACTTACAGCAAGGGTAAGCACAACAGCGAAGGCAATAGACAGAGTATAGTAAGCATCGCCTGTTTTACGGCTGCCCTCTCCTCTTGCCATACTCATAAGCACACTGCCGCCTACCCCCGTAAGCAGACCGATAAAGCTTGCAATTGAAAAAACAGGAAGAAGCAGAGCACAGGCAGCAGACCCCTCGGGACCTACCCCCTGACCTATGGCAATTGTATCCACAAGGCTGTAAATTGCCACGGCAAGCGCACTGCTGACCGAGGGCACGAGAAATTTTATAAACAGCCGACGCACATCATCTTTTAAGAGATTCATATTATACCTTCATTCTTTTATTGACGGCACATATTATAGCATAAAGCAGCTATAATATAAACTCACATTTACATTATTTTATTTACATAAAAAACACAAAAAACATATTGACCGAAAATAATTCCCGGGTATATAATCTTATCAGGAATATTTTTATCGGAGGCATACAAAATGAAAAAAATTATTTCTCTGATTCTTGTAATGCTAATAGGCTTTTCATTTGCAGTACCTGTTTTTGCAGCTGATAACGCTGATACGGCAGAAAATGAAGGCTGCCGCTTCGTTGAATTTTTTGAAAATATCTTTGCTGAAATCTCATCATTTTTCAAGGGCATAAAATACTATTTTCAGGTAAAATCCGAAAAAGTACCCAATACTATGAACCAAAATGCAATACATATGCTTGAATCTGTTGATGATACAATAGGGGACAGCTTTATTATTACCACAAGCGACGGTAAGGTTATTGCAATTGACGGCGGATACAAAAATGAAACAGATTATTTTATTCAGTATCTGAAAGCTGTCACAGGACAGAAAAAGCCTGTAATTGATGCATGGTTTCTTACTCATCCCCATACAGACCATGTTGAGGTTTTTTATGAAATTGCAGAAAACCGTAGTGACAAGGTAAGCTTTAACGAGGTTATACTCAACTTTGCCCCCTACGAATATTATGCCGATATTGACTCAACCGAGGGAGCCCAAATGGTATCGGAGTTCAACAGAATAAGCAGGGCATTCCCCGAAAAGATTCATATTCCCGAAGACGGTGATGCTTTCAGCATAGGAGAAGCAAAAATTAAAATGCTCTATACCTTTGACCCTGCCTTCCCCAATGTAAATGACTCATCACTTATATTCCGTATGGAGCTGGGAGATAAGAGTGTGCTCTTTACAGGTGATGCGGCAGTTGATTCGGGCAATAAGGTTCTCGGAAACCCTGAATTCAGAGCCCTTCTTGACTGTGATATATGCAAGATGTCCCACCACGGCCAGGACGGTGTTTCGGAGGATTTCTACAAGGCTGCCGATCCTGATATCTGCCTGTGGCCTACACCTACATGGGTATACAACAACACAAACGGCAACCTGAAAACCCTTGAGGTGCGCGCATGGATAGAAGAAATCGGCGTGGAACAAAGCTACAAGTCCTTTGAAGGCTCACAGGTAATATATCTGTAAAGCCTCCTGCCCTGATTCACACCAATAAAAGCCGATCCGAAAAAAACTATCGGGAGACACTTTGAAAAAAAAGTGCTCCCGATTTTCCTTTTTTCCCTTACCCCGATTGAAAATAAAATAATGCAGTGATATAATATGCAAAAGTGTTTTATGAAGAAAGGTGACTTGTATGTCAAAGGCTTTACCCAAAAGAAAAATGTACCGCTACTGTCTTGCAGATATCGCAAAGGGCTTGTTTACAGGTATGATAAGTAATTATCTGCTCTATTTTTTCCAGCCCACGGTAAAAAGCGGACTCCCCCACCTTATTCCCGAAAACAAGCTCTTAGGCTTTATAACCGTTATGGCTCTGATTACCGCTATCGGTAAAATCGTCGATGCAGTAACAGACCCCATTGTAGCTTCGCTTTCGGACAAGTGTAAGCATAAGGCAGGCAGAAGAATGCCCTTTTTACGCTATGCCGCCATTCCCTATGCACTGTCGGTGCTTATGATATTCTATGCCCCCTTCAGGGAGGGCTCTGTTGCCAATGCAATATGGGTAGGCTTTTTCCTTGTTGCATATTACACCTCTTATACCTTCTTCTTTATTCCGAGAAATGCCCTCGTGCCCGAAATCATCCCCGATGCAAAGGTCAGAGTCGGCTATTACGGTATAAGCACGGTATTCTTTATGGGCTCAAGCTCATTTATGTATGCGGCTACTCTTTTTGTGGATATGCTCAAAAATGCAGGTCTTTCACCCTTATGGGCATGGAGAACCGTATTCACCTTCTTTGCCGCAATCGGTATTGTATGCGTGCTTCTGAGCGCATATGCCTTTGAAGAAAAGGACTATGTACAGAAAAACACAAAGCCTCAGGAATCAATGCTCAGGTCCTTCTCACTTGTATTTAAGAATAAGAACTTTGTTATTTTCAGCCTCGGCGACCTTTTCAGCGGTGTTTCTATGGCGTTTTTCCAGACTGCAATGCTTTATTACATAACAATGCTTCTGAATGTGCCCGAATCACAGTCCTTCCTTGTTATGCTTGCAGCTATTGCCGTTGCAATATGCCTGTTCCCCCTTATTATAAAAATCAGCCGTAAGTATAACAAAAAGATCCCCCTTATTATTGCAAGTGTAGTATTCACGGCAGTTTTCGGTCTTATCTATTTCGGTGACAGAATTGCAGCCCTTGCTCCGGGAAATGAGCTTTTCATAGGGCTTGGAATGGGTGTGATAGTTGCCTTCCCCTTTGCCGCAATAAATATCCTTCCCCAGTCCGTTGTATCCGATATCATTCAGTGTGACTGCCTTGTAAACGGTGTCAACAGAGAGGGCATATTCTCGGCAGTAAAAACATTTATAGAAAAATGCTGCTCGGCAATTGCCATGATGGGAGTTTCAAGTATACTGGCAGTAGGTGCTGCAACAGGTGAATCCGTAGGTCTTCAGGGCGTAAAGCTTACAGGTGTTTTTGCAGGTGTATTCAGCCTTCTTTCATTGGTTATCTTTATTTTCTACAATGACAAAAAGGTCAATGCAACTATTGATGAATTAAGAAAAGAGAAGGAATAATGAAAAAAAGAGAATTAAAATCACAGGCAGACAGAAAAAATGTTTCCCCCGGAATATATAACGGCTATGCAAAGACACTTAAAAAGATGGTTGACTGCAAAACGGTTTTTACCCGAGACGGAGAAAACCGTGAGGAATACAAAAAATTCAACACTTGTATCAGTGAATGCTTCCCCACGCTTACTGCAAGGGCTGAAAAGCTCGTTTTCGGAAGCGGCTGCTTTGTATATGTAATCAAGGGTAAGAATGCAACAAAAAACATAATGCTTATGTCACATCACGATGTGGTAGAGGGTGATGACAAATGGCATACAGACCCCTTCAATGCCGTTATAAAGGACGACGCATTATACGGCAGAGGCACTATTGATACAAAAACTCCCCTTTTCTCTATGCTTCAGGCGTGTGAGGAATTACTCAGAGAGGGCTGTGAATTTGAAGGTATTAATATCTATATCGGCTCATCTGACAATGAAGAGGTCTGCGGAGACGGTATGGTGCTTGCCACAGAATATTTCAGAAACAACGGCATACATTTTGAAGCAGTGCTTGATGAGGGCGGAGCCATAACCGAGGGGATGATTCCCGGTGTTACGGCAAAAAGCGCAATGGTGGCAATCCACGAAAAAAGCCGTCACCTGTACCGCTGTAAGGCAGTAAGGGATACTTCAGGCCACGGCGGTCTCAATCCCTCTGACGATTGTGCAATACTAAGGCTTACACGCTTCATAAACGAGGTCAGCAGTAAAAAAATATATAAGGGAAATTTCTACCCCGAGGTAAGAGGCACCTTCGAAACCCACGCTCCCTATATGAGCTTCCCTCTTAACATATTGTTCTCAAATCTTACTCTTTTCTCCCCTCTTATCAAAAAGATAATGCTCTCAATTCCGCAGACAAAGGCAATGCTCTCAACCTCCATCAATTTCACAAATGTCTTTGCAGGCACAAAGGATGACCCGCAGATAAGGGCAAAAGAGGCAGAATGTACAATGTTTCTTCGTTGTATAAGAGAGGATGACCTTCTGGGAGGGCTTGACAAAATAAAGGAAATTGCAAAAAAATATTCGGTGGAAATAGAAGAAATCGAAAGAGATTACTGTAAGCCATCAAGCGCTGACAGCAGGGCATTCAGACACCTTGAAAGAATTATGAATGAAAACTTCCCCGATGTAATTGTTGCCCCCTTCCTTCTGACAGCAGGCACGGACGCCAGAAGATTCACGGATGTTGCAGACACAATTCTGCGCTTTGCACCCATTGACCTTGACAAAAAGCAATACGCATCAATCCACGCCGCTGACGAGCATATAAAAATCAGCAACATCGGAGAATGTGTATGCTTCTATAAGGACTTTATAACAAAATATAATTAACACAAAAGCTCCGATTACCTATGTGGTAAACGGAGCTTATTTCTTCACAAAACTATTGACATACTCATTCTTTTATTTCCATTTGCCGGGGTCCTCAAGACCTACAGAAGCACGCAGTATCATTCGTGCATCCCCTGCCGTCACCTTGCCGTCCTTATCTATATCGGCTCTCCTGTTAAGCTCAGCATCAAAGCGTTCAAGTCCTACGGAATTACGAAGGGCAAGACGGGCATCAGATGCAGTTATCCTTGTATCCTTGTCAATATCACCTGTCATTATCTTTTTACCGTCGGATATTCCGCAGACACTGCATACACCATTTGAGAAGGTGTGATCGGAAAGGTCAGTTTTTCTTGTTTCAGCGGTATTACAAACGCTGCAGCTTCTCTTTTCCTCTCCCTCAGTCATACAGGTTGCCTTTTTTACGACGGTCCATCTGCCGTAGGTATGGTCCTTAAGGGGAATTTCCTCCATATATGTAAGTCGGCATACGCTGCAATAACAGGTCATAATGCCCTTTTCAGAGCAGGTAGCCTCCTTTGTCACCTGAGAAGTGCTTTCGTGAATGTGGCTGTGAAGCTTCCACTTCTGTGTGGGCGAGCCGTTGAATTTATATGTCCACACGTTGTCATTCACGGTATAAGTTTCACTTTGTATATCAACATAGCAGCCGAGCTTTGATTTGATATAAACAAGTCCGTCTCCTGCATCATAAAACTTAAAAAGCTGAGAATCCTTCTTAGTAAGAGCTCCCTGCTGAATATTTGTGCCGGGTGCAGTACCCCCATCCTTAACCTCCATTGCCTTACCCGTGCCGATATTGGTAATTGTAAACCAACCGTCTGCAATATGGGTAATATTGAAATACTGACACCTTACACGCTCAGAATCCCTGAGACCGTCAAGGTTTGTACGCACGTGGATGTTGCTGTCATCCTTCGAAAAATTCAGATAATCGTAATCTGTTCTTCCCTCTTCACGGTATGAAGAGGTTATTTTATAAATGCTGTCAGCAGGCTTTATTTCTTTTGTGGGCTCCTCTTTGATATCTTCATAGGCAGGTACACCGTAATGGGTGATTTTCTGCCAGGCGCTGTCGTGTGACCAGTCTGCATATCCGTCTGAACGGTTGTACCGATATCTCGTTACCGTGTTACTCACATTTCCTTCAATAGTATATATATATTCATCGTCAACATCCGTAACAAGTCCTATATGCCTGCCGTTATTGTTGAGCATATAAAGAATATCACCCTTCTTTACATCGGCATATGCAGAATATGTATAATAAGGAGTATTGAAGCTGTTGACATCAGATTTTGCATTTTTTTTTATAATGCTGTGGGGAATACCCGCCTGCTGTGAGCACCAATATACAAAGGCACCGCACCAGCCCCAGTCATAGCTTCCGTCAATTTCACCGAAGGCATAGGTATATTTGTTAGGACAGCCCGAAACACCCTCTTCGGCAAGAGCTATTCTTACAATAGCATCTCTTTGTGATTCAGTCCTTGCCTGTGCGGTATAAACAAAACCCGGAATGCCTGAAAGCACCACCGTCAGCGCAAGTGCAATACATAAAATCTGCTTAAAAAATCTTTTCATTTTCCGAAAACCTCATAAAACAAAATATAATGTTAGTCTACAATATCAGCATTTTATTGTCAAGTTAAGCCGAAATATCTTATCAGGAAATTTCATCCGGGAATAAACTGTCGGTGGTACTTACGCACACCCGACACAAGCAAACGGATTATTATTCGATTTCATCAAGATTTGCACCCTTGGTCTCTTTTACCTTAAGGGCAAACATAACTGCCGAAACGGACACTGCTGCCACCGAAATTATAAGACATGCCCACCATATGGGAAGTCTGAGCATTGAAAGAATTGTGATACCGTAGCCCAGTGCCAGACCGATTATTACCAGCAGTCCTTCAGCACCCACAACAGATGCTCTTATATCCGTGGGTACCTTTTCGGTCATCATAACATTCATATAGTCTCTGCCTATCCAGTATGAGCCCTGATAAAGACCTGCAAGGGCACCTATAAAATATGGATTCCAACCAAGTAGAATTCCTGCAACAAAAAGAATATAGCCGATAACACAGGTTGCCGAAAAGAGGGTTACCGTCACTTTTCTTCCGAGCTTATCTGCGATAAAGCCCGAAAGGAATGTTATTGTTGCGTAAATCACGGGCACCATAAAAAGAGCCTTTGTAATATCTCCCGTGCTCATTCCCGCACGGTGCATAGACGATTCAAAATAAAGAGCAATGGCAGGCATGGCAGAATCAAAAATGATGTGCGAAATTATAAGCATCTTTGTGTCTTTTGATGAAAAGATATACTTAACACCGTTAAAAACACCCGACTGATTTCTCTGTGCCTCTTTATTTTTCTTTTTAAGCTCCGCTTCCGCCTGACGCTCACTTAAGGGGCGTGAAAGGTAAACAAGTCTCTCTTTTATAAAAACCTTTGTATCCTTTGCAAGAAGCATTACAAGGAAAACCGCACAGAAACCGATAAGGGCAGGCACAAGGAAAATTTCTCTCCACTTTGTACTGTCCTCTCCCATAAGCATATCACGAAGTGCGGGAATCAGAATAACACCGAGAATTCCGAAGCTCTTAAGAAAGCTGTATATCTTTGCCCTGTGTTTATAGGGAGCTTCTTCGAGAATATAGATAATCTGCATATCGTGTCCCATAAAAAAGCTTATAACCGCAAAGCCGATAAGGAACATTATATAGCTTGTTGAAAGGTGAATAATGAGAAGTCCCGCAGCCATACCGAGGGTTGACATAATAAAAAGCGGCTTTCTGCCCAGTTTATCCGCAAGTGCCTTATAGAATGGCGTAAAAATTCCGAAAACATATGTAAAAACACCGATACCCGAATGAAAAGCCAAGCCCTCCTCATAGGTATAGACCTTTCCCATAAACGGATTATTTACAAAAAATTCCGTAATAAAAGAGGACTGAACGGTAACCGTAAGATTACTCGTAACCTCATCAAGGATGTTGACAACCGCTATAAGAACAAGAAGAATCAGAAAATACTTACTTCCCGAGCTTCTTTTTTCCATTTTGGTGAGCCTTGAAATTTCTTTCATTTCTCTTTTCTGAATTTGTTCTGCCGTTTTCACAAAAAGCCACTTCCTTTCCCCCTCATTATACACCCCCTGCCATGCGATTACAACACTTCAGAAAATAACTTTTTCCATCCCCCTCAAACA
The DNA here is from genome assembly GCA_045588855.1 of Acutalibacteraceae bacterium. GTDB lineage: Bacteria > Bacillota > Clostridia > Oscillospirales > Acutalibacteraceae > RUG806. The sequence goes on along the minus strand of JAZNEX010000081.1, from coordinate 4,059 downwards.
AATCCGTGCCGCCTTCCCCGCCACACGCCCCCTTCGCTTTTTCCGATAAACATAAAAACACCCTCCTCGTATCCGGTAATACCGTTTTACAAGGAGGCTTATGAGATTTTTGAAAATAAGCTCGATGGTGTTAATGAGTAAAATTTACCCCTGACCTTCTTAATTGAAAGTCAGGGGCTATATTGTTTATAATTGTTTGCATTTGTTTTTGCCTGTGCTTTTGTACACCCATTGAATTGTAAATATAACATAGAGTGTACATATAACAAAAAAGATATATGCAGGAACATAAGAGCCGTTAAACTTATCTGCGAGAATGCCCGGGAGAGAAGAAAAAACAAAGCTTCCTGCCGCATATCCTATCTGGAAAAATCGTACTGTTTTATCGTATTCTTTGCCTGAACAGAAGTCGCCTACCCATGCGGTAAGACCTACCGTTGTAAGAGCTAATCCGGAGCCGTAAAGACACATGGCTGTAATCATAACGACTTCATTTGTGCCTGAAAAACAGCAGAGAATTATTCCTATAGTCAATATTATACCAAACAGAGTATTGCTTTTATATGTGCCGGTTTTCTCTGTAACCCAACCATAAATAAATTTACTTGCTGTCAATGAAATGCCGGATACGGTTATTGCCAAAGCAGATAAATGAGATGAGAATCCCTCGGATGTAACAAGAATGGCGAGATGACTGTAGCCTACATTTGTCATTGCACCGATTAAAAGCAGCATAGAAACAAGGAAGAACCAATGCATCTTTTTCAACAAACTGCCACCCGGAACGGAGTTTGCAGTCTTTAAGCTTTCGCTTTCTCCGTAGGGTAGAATTTTTTTGTCTGTGGGTGTATCTCTTACAAGAAGAAAACATATTGCAGTAAGAAGTACAATTGCTGCCGCTTCAGTAATGAATGTTATTTTTAGTCCCAGACCTTCCACCATTCCGGTAATAAGTGAGGGTATGCCAAAGGTCGAAAGACCTGTAATGCCTGAACAGATGCTTAAAGCAAGAGTTCTTTTTTCAATAAACCAATGCTCAAGTACTATGGCAATAGGAACCATTGTTCCGAACCCATATCCTATTCCAACGCTGGCAGCACCTATGCAATAAAGCAAATAGCTTTCGGAAATACCGAAAAGAACAAATCCGAGTGCTGTGAACAAGCCTGCGATCCCCATTCCTTTTCGCAATGAAAGCTTTTTGTAATATGCACCGGTAAGAAACATTGAGAAAAATGCAAACAGACTTCTTATTGTAATAATTGAGGATGTCTGAGTATTAGTAAATCCGTTTACTGAAAGTATATATGGCTGATAAACCGTAAATGCATTTATTGAAAGTCCGCTTGTGCAAAACAGCAAGCATGCACACCCGATACACACATACCATGCATAGTGTAAACTTTTTTTGTTTTTCGATTTTAACATGTTTGATTTCACCCGGATTATGATAGCACAGCTTGTCAGACTTTTCAATATAATCATCGGGCTAAAAATAAAGGATTAGGGGCATTTAATTCACCAAGCTCAATTACCGTCTTCCATTGCTTCTCCGCCATTTCCTTAAACTGTACTGCACCACCGAAAGTGTGGGTAACATAAGTCACAACGATATCTGATTGCTGTATCATCCACTTGTTACGCCAGGAGATTGCAAAGCGTTTGGGTACGGTTTCAATGCCTTCGGGGTAGATAGTATTCGTTAAATTGTCGTACTTGTTTTTCTCCGTCGGGAGATAGGCTAAAACTACGCTGTAGCTTATGGGGTAAGTTTGGGATAACTCTTCAAGCTGGCGGCGAACCATGGTATCAAAGTTGCCGTTATTGCCTACATAAAACACATTCACATTTTTATTTTCAATCAAATCTATCAGAGTCGACCTGAGGGTCGGCTCTATTTCTTTTGGCGTGTCCTTATGGCCGAAGAAGGTTGCAGTCATAAAAATTCCTCCATAAATAAAGCCCACCGAATCTGCATCCGATGGGCTATCCTTTTGACATCGCTATCTCGTTAACTTTAAGTGTATGGAAACATACTGCATCAATTGTGTGTATAGCGGTCAAACAAGATTTAAACATTTATTACCCATAATCGGGTAATTTGATTTTATCATAAACATATTTACAAAGTCAACCCGTATTCGGGTAATTGGTTGCAGTTTTGCAGTTATCATAATATTAACCCATAAATGGGTAATTATAATTGTGAGGTACAATCAATGGAATATTCAGATATTTATGTAAAACGCATCAGAAGTCTTTGCAAGCAAAGAGGGATTGCTATAAACAAGCTTGCGACTATGAGTGGTGTTAATCAATCAACACTTGATAATATAGTAAGAGGCATAACCAAAGATCCGAGAGTTAAAACGCTGCACAAGATTGCTATTGCGTTTAATATGACATTAGCAGAATTTCTTGATTTTGATGAGCTGAACGATTATTTGTTTGAAGAAGATGATGAAGAATAATGATTAAGCCCCTGACCATTAAAAGTCAAGGGCTTTTCTTATGCATATATCAACTCTTTAGAAACAATCTCACTTCTATATCCTATTTTTCAATTTTGCTTTTAACTTCTTCTGCTCTCTTTTCTGCTATATCAGCCTCAACATCGTAGCCTCTGCTACGGTAGATATCTGCCATTTTCATGCATTCATTATAAGCCTTTTCATATTCTCCTATTTCTTCATACAGACCGACTTTGCAATCCATTTCATCACAGAAGTAAGTTCCGATTTCGCCTGCTTTGTTGTAGTATTCCAGTGCCTCATCGTATTTTCTGAGTTTCTTTGCAATATCACCGCCGTGAATATACATCCGCCAATCATCAGGAAATATTTTAATTACCTCTGTGAAAAGATTATATGCCTCACCGTATTTTTCAGCCCAGATAAGTGCTACAAGAAGATTATCGGTTTCTCTCGGATTGCCGGGGTTTGATTCTGCTTTTTCTCGGAGTTCAGAAATTATTTCATCTTCTTTTTTCAGCAGAAAGAACATCCATATTCTCTGCATACAGGCAATGTGATAATTCTCAGGGTCTTCATTCGGGTCGTCACTGATTGCTTTGTCATACCATTCAACAGCAACATCACGGCAATAGTTCATCATATACATATGAATCCAACCGTACTGCCACTTGTCTGCGGTTGATAGCTCGCCCTCTTTCATAAGCTTGAGGTATTCTGCACGGCAACGCATAAAATCTTCGGGGTCGTGCGACTGCTCATAAACAGATGATAAACGCTGTGCATAGTTATCATAAGCAACAGTATTCTTTTTGTAAAAATCATCAACCGTCACTTCATAGAGTCTTGCGAGTTCCGGTAAGGTCAGAACGTCGGGCAAAGTTGTTCCACACTCCCAACGGGAAACAGTTTGCGAATTTACACTCAGCTTTTCTGCAACCTGCTCTTGTGTCAGGCCTTTTGAAAGACGAAATTTTTTAAGATTATCGCTAAATATATTATTCATATTGTTCACCTGTTTTCTTTTTTTAGAAGCTTCTGATATGATTATATCACGCTGATAAAAATCTGATAAGGTCTTATTCTGTGATTATACTCTTGATTTATGTGTAGTTATTTATCTGCAAACACAAAACCCCCCCACCGATTTAGCGGAGTGTTCATAAGGACACTCCGCAGTTATATTCGCCTTATGGCGAGTTTTATTGCTTCGCAGTTATATTGTGCTTCGCACAGTGTTATTTGCTTCGCAAGTTTCGTGGCGAATAAAATAACACTGAAGCCGTAAGGCTTCAATATCACTTTTGATTTATCAAAAATATCACTGCAAATTTTAATTTGCTTTTATCACTTAATACTCACCGAAGAAAATATTTTCACTTTGGCGTAATTACCTTCAAAGTATATAACCCACTATGACACTTTCAAGCCGAAAGTGTCACTTTTTTTATAAGAAAAAATCTTACGATTTGTCAACCCCCTGCCCCCAGAAAAAAGCATCGCAACAGCGGTGCTTTTTTCAATTAAATCCGTCATTCTGACGGAATAAATCCACTTACGTGGATGAAATCACTTCGTGATGAAATCC
>JAZNEX010000080.1:0-4698 GCA_045588855.1 Acutalibacteraceae bacterium | reverse complement strand
GGTAACTGTGTAATATCCGTTGCTTTTGTTTTTTATCTCGAAAAACTTAAAAAAGCAAATAACATTTTATTTTTAAACCGAATATTTATACACAAAAAAACCACAGATTTTCAAAAAAACTGTGGTTTTTCAGTGCCCTTTGAGAAATCAAGGGTTTTCAGCATTTTTAAGGACAATTTTTTGACCTTTTACCGACAGAACCAAAATCACCATTTTTTAAGACCACTCGGTTTTGAACTGGGGAAATCACCAAAAATTGAATATTCTTATACATAAGACCTATTTTTAAGGAAGATTAACTTCTAAATAATCATAACCACATCTTATACGAGAGATGGCAACATCATTTCCGCAGTTCAGGAAAATCTACCATATATCAAGCCACCACTTAAAGAAAGCTTGCCTTTGTGTTTTTCAAAACAGTTAATGACCTCTTTTTCAAGCTCTTTTTCTTCATTATAAAAAAGTTATAAGCTTATTATTAGCAGTGCTTATGATTATGTCGGTTATACCGATGGCAGCAAGTGCAGTGTGTGCACACGAAAACACAACTTATCATCAAAGTTATGATTGGGTTTGCGATGTGCCGGGTTACACGGGAGGTACTTACTGTAATGATTGCGAAGAGTGGATCAGCGGACACGATGAGTTTACGAGGCCTAATGACGGCGGTCATGATTACAAGTTTGACCACACTATAGCTTCGACCTGTACTTCTATGGGTATGGATGTGTATAAGTGCACTCTTTGCGGAGACACATACAGTGACTGGCGAAATAAATATCCCTATGCTCCCCATGAATATGAATACAGTTTTTATGAAGGCGGAGAATCTTCTTGCTACATAAGAAGACAGTGTTCGAATTGCGGAATTAGCCAGAGCGGAAAAAATGAAGCAACAAACGGCAGACATATAGATGAAAACGATGACAAAGAATGTGATTTCTGCCACAGAGATTTCAGTAAGTGCAATCACTTATGTTATAAAGGTGGATTCTTCTATAAGATTGCTCTTTTCTTCTGGAAGCTCTTTAAATCAAATAAAAACTGTAAATGCGGTTATCCTCACTATTGATAGTTGAATCAACTGATTATTTCAGCAGAAAGCATAAAAAATTAAAATAACATCTTTAATCAGGCAGCTGTCAGTTATGCGGCTGCCTGATTGTCTTTCAATTGCTATGCATAAATAAATAATAATCATAAAAAGTATATGTTTTAATACTTTCAGAAACAAATAGTATTAAAATTAACATTGAAAAAGCTGTTTTTTTTTTGTAGAATTAAAACATAACAAAGGGAACGCAAGTTTCCGATAAAAAGAAGAAAGGAAAATGGAAAACAGAACACTCACAAAAAAGACCGCAGCGACATATTTTGCTGTAATATTTCTGCTGAATAAAATTCTTTCAGCTGTCAGCAATGTTATTGTAATATCCCGGTTTGACAGCTTCTATGAAAATATGAGCGACTATGCATATGCTTCTTATTACAGCTCTGCACTTACGAGTGTCGGAAGCTTTATTGTCAACATCATTACAATTGCCTCTATTATTATTGCCGGCAAAAAGCTTACGGGAAGTAAAATCGGAACAATCCGATTTCTCGGCTGCTACTACTTCGGTACTGCTGTGGGAACACTCTTTTCTTCACTTGTCAGCAATGTGTTCCAATATCTTACGACCTATTTCATTTCCCCGATAACTGGTTCAACAATAATAACCATAAGCAGCTTTCTCTGCCTTGTGCCTGCAATCCTTGCCGCATCTATGGCATTTACAGCCTTTGAGGGATTAAATGACAAAATCCCCGCACATCCCTTGAATGTAGCTCTTTCAAAGGCAAGAATCACCTTCGTTATCACCTTTATTATTTCGGCTGTTGTCAGCGGCGTTGTCAGCTCACTTCCCAGCCTTTTGATGGCATTAATCAATCCCGAGCCTGACACATTTGTTTCAGATGCATTAATTTTCTCGGGTTATCTTGCAAAATGGCTTGCTAATGTTATCGTCTTTGCAGTTGTGTATATTGCAGGCTACAGAATGGCAAAATCCCACTACGGTGCAATCAGCTTTTATATTCCAACAAGTGCACTTTCAGTTCCCGTAACAGGTATCATCAGCGGTATTTCATCAATTATAGTTAGCTTTTTAAGATATTCCAACCAGTTAAAAATTGCCGAGGCTGCCAAAGATGACCAGATGCTTGCAATGATGGCAAACAATTCAACCGCTATGTCCGTTATTGCAATAGCAGGAACCGTTAACTGCTGTTATAGGATTTATCATCAGCTATAAGGCTTTAAGTATGTTCTATACAAACAAAGCTGAATATGCTCCCGTTGAGCAGTAAAACAGGAGAATTAAAATGAAGAAGAAAATACTTATAATTTTTCTTTTGCCGGTCGGTATTATTGCCGTCGGTTTATCTGCCCTTTGGCAGAACGGTTATCTTGACCTGCATACACCTAACGCATATGAATTTGGTGAGGAAGGCAGCTGTCTTTTTGACGGTGACAATCTGTATTATGCAGTGTCAGAGGATGGTGAGGTGTGTATTGAAGGTATCAGAAGAGTGACTGATACTATTGAAATTCCTGAAACCATTGACGGTAAGCCTGTGGTAGAGCTTGGTTACGATATGATAAATGAAAGTCAGGCAAAAAGACTGGAAAATATCATAGTGCCCGACACAGTTAAAATAATAAATAATGCTGAACTTCGTGATTCGAAATGGTATAATAATCACCCTGACGGAGTTGTGTATATCGGCAAGGTTGCTTATAAATATAAGGGTGAAGTACCTGAAAACGGTGTGGTTGAAATAAAAGAAGGTACGAAGTATATCCGTGAAAATGCCTTTCGTTACGATTCTTTGTACAGTTGTGAAATGAAGCAGATTATCCTACCTGAAGGACTTGTTGAAATCGGCTACAGCGCCTTTGACGGCTGTGAAAAACTTGAAAGCATCACCCTTCCCGAAAGTCTTGAAATGTTATGTGGAGGAGTTTTTTCCGGTTGCAAAAATCTTAAAGAAATAAACTTCCCCGATAAGTATATAAATTTGTCTGTAGAGGATTTTGAGGATACTGCATGGTTAAAAAATCAACCCGAAGGACTTATTTATGCGGGGAAAAGTATGATTGGCTATTCAGGCAAAACAACAGAAAAAATTGAGCTTGATGTAAAAGAAGGTACTGTGGAAATAAGCGCCTTTGATTTTGTTGAATTCGATGTTCTCGGTTACATTAATGTTCCCGCAAGCTGTAAGTACATAGATGTACCTAATGCCGTTTTTGACGGTTTCAGGGTGCACAATAACAACAAATATTTCTCCACCGACGAAATGGGTAATCTTTACAACAAGGATAAAACCACGCTTATCAGATACGCTCCTTCAAATAAGAATACCGAATTTACCATACCTGAAACAGTTACTGAAATTGAAAGCTATGCATTCCTTTTAAGTAATAATCTTGAAAAAATAATTATCAACAGAAATCTGGCTGTTATAGGATATGAATCTTTTCAAACCGGCGGCAGTATAAGAGAGTTTGTTGTAGAAGACGGTAACAGTGCATTCTGTGCAATTGACGGTAATCTTTACTCCAAAGACAAAAAGCAGTTTATCTGTTATGCAAGCGCAAAAACAGATAAGAGCTTTACCGTTCCTGCCGGTGTTGTTACTATAAATGATTATGGATACGCTTTTTCAGATTGCTTGTATCTCGAAGAAATTATTCTTCCTGACAGTGTTGAGCAATTTGAGTGGGTATACAACTGTCCAAAGCTGGATTATTCCGGAATAAAAACAGATAACAAAGAGCTGTGGGAAAACATAGAGATTCATCAGCGTAACGGGTTGTTACCTCGTGATTGAACGGTATAAATGTTTTGTATTTCAAACAAATATTTACGTACTGTGCAGTCAGCACAATTAAGGAGGGAAAACATAATGAAGAAGAAACTTATTTTAGCGGGTATCTGCGGTGCTCTTGCAAGATTTTGTACTTATACGCTTTACAGTGTTTTACTTTCAGGCACATCTCATTCTTTTGCCATAACAGGTCCATTATCTGAATTGTGGTCAAATATTTTTTCGTATGTTATTGAAATAGGATGTTGGCTTATTTCTGCATTAATAATGTTAATATTTGCTTTTGCCGTTTCAAAGGATAAAAAAGAAAGAAGAAATTTCCTTATTGCATCCTTTATAGGCGTACTCTTTGGTGGAGCAATAAACACTGCGGTTTATTGCATAGGCTCAATGCTTATAATGGCAGCGGGCAGACCTGATCTTTGTTATATTGCTCATCGTATCACTGCAATAGCTGAGTGTGCAGCGTCTTGTGTTGCTACTGTGTATATCTTCAAAAAATCATCTCCTTTTTATGTGAAAGAACAGACTAACATATAACTTATATAGGTTTAACAATCAGCAAAGCATAGCTAAACACCGCCGGGGAGAAATCCTCGGCGGTTGCCGTTACATAAGGTCGGTTCAAAAATGCGATGTACCTCCAAAAAATCCCTTTTGCGTTTAGCAAGAGGGATTTTACGAAACTTGTCAAGATTAGTGGACAGATAAAAGAGTGAAAAAATGATTCGGAATACAATAACCTATACCTGAATGAAGTCTTGAAGAATTGTAATACAGTTCAATATACTCAACTATTGTTCTGCTTGCTTCTTCGAATGT
>JAZNEX010000079.1:0-2310 GCA_045588855.1 Acutalibacteraceae bacterium | reverse complement strand
GATGTTGGAGTGAGCGAGCCGACAATAGCAAAAATCATGAAGAAGCTTCAGCAAAATAACTTTGTGAAGAAAATCCAGAATGGAGCATGGTTTGTAAATCCTAATATACTCATGAAGGGAAATGATAATAAGCGTCAGATTTTATTGACCTACTACGAAAGCGAAGAACCGTTAAGCGAGATTACGTTCTCCAGAACCAAGAGAGCCCAGGTAGAAGAAAAGCCGATAAAGGGACAGCTTGCAATAACGGACACAGACATGACAATGAAGGAGGAATAGTACATGACCATAGAAGGAGCCGAAATAACCGTTTATTTTGACATAGGGGAGAATTTAAGCCTAGACCTAAGCGAAACACAGCTGAAGGCTGTTATGAAGCTTCTAGGGGTAAAATTCAAGGGATTAAACGTATGCTATTACTCCGATGAGACGCTGCAGCGTTTTATGGAAATGGAGAAAAATCCACTCAGACTGGTAGAAAATGGAGAATAATCCATTCTTAAATGGGGAAAGGGAGAGAGTAGTATGTTGGACTCTCCCCCTTTTTAGATATAGCCGTTTAGCCGATACCACAACTCTATCGGTCGATACGTGAAGCCGATAGTCTTCCAAGGTCTTAGGATTTACTTTGACCACGATTTAATAATATCACAAGTTTACATAATTTTCAATATGCGTCAGGAGACGGCCCGTTGGTAAACCAACGGGGCCCGTTCTCCTGACTTTCCTTTTTCCGCTGCCATGCGGAACTTGTTCCGTATTTTTGACACCATATACGAATTTTTCTTCGTACTTACGTACCTACTTACGTATATTTTTTCGTACTCAAGTATTTGAGTTTTTTCGGGGAAAATACTCAGTTATTTGAGTATTTCTTATCCGAAATACTAAGTTTACTTAGTACGCTATAGCAGATTTTTTCTGCCATAGCGTAGCTCCGATAGAAATATTTCTATCGGTTCGGGGTTTGGGTTCTCCCAACAAGATTTTGCAAATGTATATACGTTTGCACTGCTTGCCAATTTGGAAATTGGTGCATATTTGCGGTTATTTTTTTACAGCAAGCATTGGGAACACTCCCCCCAGCTTGTCAGGATGCTTCCTGAGACCTCGGCATCTTAAAAGCCTAACAAGATATATTTATAATTAAGGGCAGACTTCGTCTGCGCTCCGCCAGGGCGAGCAAATGAACCCAGGGCACGAAACTGAAAAGGCTCTTGGACTTCGTCCGCTACATTATTTCGGCGCGCCGGTATTCCGGAACCGGAGAACCGGTCTTCCGGATCCGGAAACCTTGCTTGCACGAAATGGCTTCTTTAAGACACACTTTAGTGTGCTAAAGTTTGTTCTGAGAGGGGCGTTTCAGAACAAAATAAAAATGCCTACAAAGCCTTGTATTTACTGGGTTTTATGCGTTTTCGCCTTGTATTTCTAGACCACGTATTACAAGTACGTGGTTTTGGGGTTGGATGCATCCAGGCGAAGCTGTCAAGACAGGAAGCGGTACCGAGCGAAGCGAGGATAAGGAGCGAGTCTTGACAGCGATTATTTATATAATTTACATCGGGGTTCTTCGAGAAGCGGAGCTTCGGGAAGAACCCCTTAACTACCCAAGATATACTCCCCCTGGTAGGGAAATTCGCCTAGTGCATATTAGAAGAGAGTAAAAGTAAATTAAAAGTGTAAAAAACCCAGTAAAATCAAGGGTTTCAGCGGTTTTTGTCACTTAAATATATTTAACCAATCACTTAACCTTTGTAGAGTGTTTACTTAATTTATTTTTAAGTATTATGTTAATTTGAAATATAGTGTTGACTTATATGAGACTTAAGTGTAAAATGGATATTGTAAAGCAATTACTAAAATTCATTTTAAGCAAAGGAGAAAAAAATGGGGGACAGATATTTAGAGTACGCAGCCGAAACACAAACCCTAATCGGTAGCAAAAAAAGAGAGCTTGTAGACGTAGAAACTGGAGAGCAGATATTCGTAGACCAGATAGCAAAAAGAGTGTACGGAACAAAAAATTTCTGGAAATGCTATCTTATGGATTTTCTGACGGTTCTGGGGATAATCGACAATAAGCAAGTAGATATATTTGTCTACGTTGTCGAAAACACAAACCCGAGTAATAATATCTTTCTGGGTACATACAAAAAAATAGCTTCAGATGTTGGAGTGAGCGAGCCGACAATAGCAAAAATCATGAAGAAGCTTCAGCAAAATAACTTTGTGAAGAAAATCCAGAATGGAGCATGGTTTGTAAATCCTAATATACTCATGAAGGGAAATGATAATAAGCGTCAGATT
>JAZNEX010000078.1:0-34101 GCA_045588855.1 Acutalibacteraceae bacterium | reverse complement strand
TTATTTTGGCTCGGTTTGTTCATTCTGCGCATTTTTTCCTAGCCCCTAAAAAGGGGATGTAAAAAAACGAGTTTTTTTACATCCCCTTTTTATTCAGATCATATATTTTATGAACCGAGACTGTCACCTGAAAAGAGATCCTTGAGATTTCTTATGGGAGAAAGAACTCTGTCTGCGGGACTGCCGCCGCCAAAGAGGAAAAGTGTTCCCTTACTCATAGCACAGGTAATGCTTTCAAGGATGGGATCCATAGGTGAAGGCTCAGAGGATTCTATTGTTTCATAGCCTTCTGCACCGATCTTATGAAGAATAGCAATAAGTCTGATTTCGGCTTTTTCAACTCTTGTCTGATCGGCAATTGTCATTGTGAGTACATCTTCTGCCTCTGCAATTGCTGCATTGAGTTCAGCCTTATCCTCTGCACTGAGATTGGTCTGATCAACCTTCTTTGCATCGGGAAGCTTCCAACGGCGCATACTCTGTGTGTAACAGGCACCGTTAAACTGAGGATACTTTTCGGGGTTATCATTTACATCTGTAACCTCACCGAGAATGATAGCCTTTGCAAGATTGAGAACAACATCATTATATCCTACCTCGTGATGCTGATCAAGGAATATCCATGTGTTTTCGGGAAGAATTGAAGTAGAAACGTCTACCATATTATCAGGTGAAATATGATTGTGAGTGGGGTCATTGCAATAAGTGTTCTTTGAATATTCAATATCGCTGAGAGTAAGCTGTCCGGGAGCGCCTGTTGCACCGAGTGTTGTAGAATCAAGATTGATAATACCGTCGGAATTAACCTTTTCTGCAGAAGCTACAATATTGAAATATGTATACATCTGTTCACCAAGGTCAAGGTTTGCACCGGCAATAGAATTTACTCTTACTCCGTCTGCCACTGCATCAAGAATATTCTGCTTAAGGTTAAGTCTTGCCTGCTGGAAACGGTCTGTTCTTTCTCTGAGAACAGGCTTGTCACTGAGGTATCTTTCAGCAAGTGCGTCATATCTGTCTGAAGGAAGCATAGCCCAGAACTGAGGACAGTTAAGCATAAGAGTATCAAGAATACCACTCATAGCTCCCGTAAGAAGTGCATTGATACCTGAACGGGGAATTATATGAAGAAGTGAATTGATAAGATAGCCAAGTGTGGGGCTTCCTTCTGACTCTTCAAAAATACCTGCGATAAAATCGTGATAAAGATATTCATCCTCAAGACGCCATTCTCTTGCATACATATCTGCAATAATATCTGTACCGTCAAGACAAGCGACAGCATTGACAATCTGATCAAGATCTTCGTGACCGTACTTATCAAGATATGCAGTAAGGATAGTACCGCCGAGGCTTACGGGAAGGAATGAAACCTTATCGTGACCCGTCTGCTCTTTTACCATTTCAACATATTCTTTAAGATCATCTGCAGAATCCATAGGATCTCCTACAAGATTGAATGTAAAGAAATATACATGGTCTTCACCGATTTCATCAACAAGAGGCTTCATGGGAACCATTCTGTAGGTCCAGTCAAGCTCATCCTGAGTCATATGCTCAAGTGAATAGTTCCATCTCTGAGTCTTAAGGTTTTCTACGTGATCACCGTTGTCGTCACATCTCTGATATTTAAAAAGATCAGATACAAGATCGTATGCAAGCTCATCAATACCGATATTTGTCTGGGTAAAGATTGTAAGAAGAATTCTTACAACAGCCTTTACGATAACGTTTTCTGTGAGTGCAGCTTCATTGAGAATAAGAAGTGTACCGCCCACCTGAGAATCTCCGTTCATTACAGGATTATCATTTTCGTCATAAAGATGTGTAGGTGAATGATTAATACCGGGAAGAACAATAACGGGAGAATGCTCACAATTACCATTGCAATCTGTCTCAATTGCTGATGCGCAAACTGCAACAGATGAAAAAAGACAGGTAACGCAAAGAATAACAGCAAGCAGCTTTTTTGCAGTGTTTTTCATAAAATGCCCTCTCTTTATATTTATTCGGGAATATGATATCACATAATAATACTTATTTCAATATCAATCATCCTTTGTTTTATAAAAAATACTATCACTCTTTATTTTCTGTTGTTCTTCAGCGGGAAGAATTTCATTTACAAAAAAGGCATCCCTGTAAAGCTTTTCTGAAAAATCAAGCTCGCCGTCATTATTGAAATCAAACATTTCCTTAAGAAAATCGTCATCGAAAATTCCCATACAGTTACCTCCGCAGCAGTATATATTCTATTTTATATCGGATCCGTTTTTAATACAACAGATATTTTCAATTTTTAAAGCCGATGCACAAATCTCAACGGCTCTTTTATTATCTGTCGGTTATTGTCTTTTTCCATTTATCAGACATTCTTCTTTTGTTCCTCACATCACTTACGGCAGAACAGACTCCGCAATAGAGATTCTGTGTACCTGCGGCATCAGGACGGTAATTTACAGCTCTGTCCTCGGAAATTCCGTATTTTGCGGCAGTTTCAACAGCATCAATGTTTGCAGCGATAAATAGGAATTCCCAACCGTATTTTTCCTTCTGCTCTTCAATCATAGCTTTTACGTCAGCGCTTGAATAATTACGGCTGGCATTCTCCATTCCGTCGGTTGTTATTACAAAAATGGTATTATCGGGAACATCCTCCTGGCGGGCATATTTGTGAATATTTCTTATATGCTTTACGGCACCGCCCAAGGCATCCATAAGTGCAGTACAGCCCCTTACAGTGTAATCATTATCTGTCATTGGCTTAATTTCAGAAAGCTTTATTCTGTCGTGTAAAACTTCTGCGGTATTATCAAAAAGCACAGTTGAAACAAAGCATTCGCCTTCTTCCTTTTTCTGCTTTTCAATCATTGAATTGAAGCCGCCGATTGTGTCTTTTTCGAGTCCTGACATAGACCCGCTTCTGTCAAGAATAAATACAAGTTCAGTAATGTTGTTTTTCATAATATCTTCTCCTTAAAATAAAATTACGGCAGTAAGTTTTCCTTACAGCCGCATTTTATAATATCAGAAGACAAATAAGGTCTCTTGGCGGGAGACTTTTTACTGCACGCTTTCCCACAGCAGCATATTATCTGTAACAGACATCTTTATTCTTCCCTGATTTTTAAGATATGAAAGGTAAGACTTTACCGTATTGCCGACTAGTACATATTGTACGGGGTTCATCGTAAGCTTATATTCATCAAAAAGCATCTGCAGAAGCTTTTCATAATTGACGGGGATTTTACAAAAAGAACAGATTTTCTCTGCAATTTCCTTTACAGTGTCAATATTAAGCTTAAGAATATCTGTTATATTTTCATACGCTTCTGTGTGTGAAGATACAAAATACGAGGCATCGAGATTTTTCAGCATTTCAAGAGTATCAAGATATGCTCCGACATCGTATATATATCCGATCGCGTATTTTTCAAGTGTTTCCGCGGATGAATATGCATCAGCTGTATAAACAACACCGTCGGGAGTTTTTATACCCACCATACTGAAGCAGTGTCCCGGCAATGGAATAATCTCAAAGCCTTCGGGAAGCACACTTTCCGAAAGCGGCTCTGCATTGCTTTCTTTTGCCAGAAGGAATTTGTTTTTCAATTCCTCAACGGGATCTGCACCGAACAAAAATGCAGGCTCCAACACAGTATGATTTATAAAATCACATTCAATACCGTATGCAAAAACACTGCAGCGTGTGTTTTCCTGCAGATATCTGTTACCGCCGATATGATCTGCATGGGAATGGGTGTTTATTATCATTTTAATATTCCACCCCATTGAATCGGTGATCCTTCTGATTTTCTTTGCCGTGTCCTTATCATTTCCGCTGTCAATAAGCATCACATCGTTTTTGTTAAGCCTTACTATACCGATTTTTGAAGGACACTGAATATAATAACAATTTTCCGTCACCTGAATCAATTCATACATATCAATAATCTCCGTTAGTGCATCCGAGAAGCACCTGATCAAATTCGAAAAGAGCTTCGTTTATTTCAAAAATATCATAAATTTCTTTCTGTATAAAAAAACGGATAATTTTATCAAAAGTAAAACTCCGCGAAAGTGTAAGACCTGCAGAAGCCAGTAAATCCTGTGTTTCGTCAAGATTCAGCCTCAAAGCAATTGCAAAGGCAACCGCAGTCTGCTTTGAAGGCTTGTAGGTATCGGGATTACACTTGATTTTTGAAAAGGTCTTTTTGTCCACGTTGGCTTTTTTATAGCATTCCACATCCGTCATACCGCGTGAATCGATATAATCAAAAAGCTTATATGCAAAAGACTTATCCATATTCTGCATATACTCATATAAGTTAAGATCTGCGGTACTGTCTGTTTTCTTTTCCTTGGTAAAGAACTTCCTCAGCTTTGTTGCTTTTGCGCCTTCGGAATTCATACGTGAGGCCTGCATATTATCAGAAGAACAGCAAGAGGCAGGTGCACAAGCAGCTACGCCGGAATAACAGATATCTGCATATTCATCGCCGCATATATACTCACTGAGCTCACTGAACCTTGTTTTGCTGAATTCATAGGATGTACGGTCGTATATGCAGAGATATACAGTAAGCTCATTATGGTAAAGAAATTTACTAATAACCTGTACAGCAAGCTTAAGCACCTGATCCTTTGGATATCCGTATGCACCCGAGGATATAAGCGGAAAAGCGACAGAATTAAGCTTCTGTTTCACGGCAAGCTCAAGACTTTCTGTGTAACAAGCTGAAAGAATAGCTTTCTCCCCCTTAAGACCGCCCTCCCATATGGGACCCCGTGTATGAATAATATATTTAGCCGGAAGATCGAATCCCGGAGTTAATTTTGCTTCTCCGAGACCGAGAGGGGCAATATGCGAACAGGCATATTCAAGCTTTACACCGGCTTTTTTATGTATGGCTGCATCAACACCGCTATAGCCCTTCATTTCCTCATTGGTTGTGTTGACAACAGCATCAACCTTCATATTTGTAATGTCCTGTCTCACTATATTCAGCGGCATAAGAAGACCTCCGTATGATATACAGACTTTGATATTATATTAGCACATTTATATTTTATCAGCAAGTAATTATTCTGTATTGACTTAAGTAAAACTCAGAGGTATCATAAAACCGTACTATTATTCGGAAAAGGAGAATATACATGAATGCACAGGACAGAATGATGAATAATAAATGGGGCATATTCAACCATTATTTATACGGCAGTGAAAAGGGTGTTACAACCTTAGATGAAATGGCAGAAGAATGGAATGAATATGTTAATTCCTTCGACACAAAACGCCTTGCTGAGACACTTCATGAAATCGGATGCGGTTATTATTGTATTACCGTTATGCAGGGAACACGTTTTCTGTTGGCACCAAATGCAGCCTATACAAAAATCACTGGCATTGAACCCGGAATGGCTTGTCCGAGACGAGATCTTATACGGGATATCGGAGAAGCACTCAAAGAATATGATATGGATCTGTTTTTATACTATACGGGAGACGGACCTCATTTTGATACTGTAGCAGGTCCGGCAATGGGACTTTATGAAGACTATTTTGCAGGTATTCACGGTAAAGTAACTCCTGAGTTTGTCCGTAACTGGGGTGCTGTGCTTGAAGAATATGCCGTGCGTTACGGTGACCTTGTAAAGGGTTGGTGGGTTGACGGCTGTTATGAAAGTCTCGGATATAACAATGAGCTGCTTTCAGTATACTATAAAGCAATAACTAAGGGCAACCCCGATGCTCTTACTGCGTTTAACAGCGGCACTGCAAGCTTTGTCAGCAAAGACGGAAGCGACACTCCGATAAAATGGTATGAAAACGAGGGCTTTACCTGCGGTGAAGATAATGACTTTACATATATTTTTAAGGAACGCTTTACTAACGGTGCACAAAATCACCTGCTCATCCCCTTTGGTGATTACAGAGACGGAAATATCTGTAACGGTTGGTGCAATACCGGTGTCAGACGAAGCAAGGAATATGTGGCAGACTACATAAGAAAAAACAATGCGGCGGGAGCTGTTGTTACTGTTGATATATTTGTTGACCATCAGGGCAGATTCGATCCCGAGCAGGTTGAAGCACTTAAATATATCGGTAAAAAAGTAAGAGAATAAATGCTTGACTTTTCTTGTTTTTACTGCTAGAATGACATTGTTATTCAGAAGAATGACTATGAAAGCTGAAGTTTTCTGCATTTACTTATAAAACAAATATTATATGTACTGATACTTTGAAGGTGTCATTATCTCTGAAGAGGTGATGGCGCCTTTTTTACTTTATAGGAAATTCCTTCCTATAAAGTAAAAAGATTATATGTCCCGCCGAACGGGAAGTAAACTTCCCTCGGCGATGGACTATACGAAAGCGTTTCGCCGCAGGCGTACGGCGAAGCCGTTTTCTTGGGAGAATGTTTTATGAAGAACAGAAAATTACTCAACTTGATTCTTGCCGCAATGTTTCTTGCCCTCGCATACGTAATGCCGTTTCTTACGGGTCAGATTCCCGAAATCGGTGCAAAGCTGTGCCCCTTACATATCCCAGTGCTGCTGTGCGGTTTTGTCTGCGGATGGCCCTGGGGACTTGCCGTAGGTTTTATCGCTCCTTTGTTCCGTTCACTGACACTCGGAATGCCTCCGTTTTTTCCTACTGCCTTATGTATGGCATTTGAGCTTGCAACTTATGGCGCTGTTGCAGGTATTATGCACAGAATCCTTCCTGCAAAAAAAGCGTTTGTCTATTGTTCACTGCTTATATCTATGATTGCGGGAAGACTTGTATGGGGTGCTGCGATGTTTATATTTATGAGCATCAACGGCGGTGTATTCACTTTTGCCGCATTTGCAGCAGGTGCATTCACAAATGCAATTCCCGGTATCATTGTTCAATTAATACTGATTCCCGTTGTTGTTATGCTTCTTGATAATCCCGGAATACTGAAAATGAGAGAATAGAATATGCACAAATACTGCAATACAAAAAAATTACTGCTTAAGCACTATGAAACTTATCCCGATTTACAGATAGAGGATATTTTCAAATTCCTGTTTCAGAGCACATTCGGTTGCGGACATCTGATAAAGGATAAAGAAAAGGTAATTGACTATATAAAAACCGAATACCCGGATACAGTTTATGAAAAAGACGATTCTGTAGAAGAGCTTGACGGAGATTTCTGCCGCGTACCTCTTTGTGTTCTGAAAAAAGGACTTTCTGCCGAAACTCTGGGCGGATTATTTATTCTGTCTGCCGAAAAAGAAAAAGGAACCGTAGAAGATTTACTGAATAAGCTTGATATTTTCAGAGAGCTTCTGACTGAAAAGCTGCTGCCGTTCAGCAAAGATGACTTCGAAAACAAATTGATGTTATGGCAAAAACAGGGCTTCCCTGCCGTGCGGCACTCGGAAATTTTCAGAAGCAAATATAATCCTTCTTACCGGGTGATTTCAAAAGACTTTATCCCTTTTCTTGAATTATTTACAAAAACCGACAAGCTGTTGACGGAAGGCAGCGTAAGACTTGCAATTGAAGGCACAAGCGCAAGCGGTAAAACTACAATCGGTGAAGTTTTCAGTAAAATATATAACTGTACGGTTTTTCATACGGATGATTTCTTTTTACAACCGTCACAACGTACACCTGAACGACTTGCAACAGCAGGCGGTAATATTGATTATGAAAGATTTCTTGCTGAAGTTTTAATACCGTTAAGCAAAAATGAAACAATCCACTACCGCAGATTTGACTGCAGTGAAATGAAAATTATGCCCTCCGAAGAAATAATCCCCGGAAAACTGACGGTAATTGAAGGCGCATATTCTATGCACCCTGAATTTGAAGCTTATTATAATCTGTCGGCATTTATTAATATTGCCCCTGAAACACAAAGAAGCCGTATATTAAAACGAAACTCCCCTGCTATGGCTGAACGCTATTTTAATGAGTGGATTCCCCTTGAAAAGATATATTTCAATGCTTTTTCGATAAAAGAAAAATGCGATATATATATTTCAATCCTATAATACAAATAAAGGACAGACACCGTAAAACACTACGGAGTCTGTCCTTTTTCTATTGACTGTCAGTCAGTAAATACTTCCTTGATTGCTTCAAGATATCCGTAGCCGTAAAGGTCATCCGGCTGAAGATAGCTTGTTTCTGTCCATTCATTCCAGCTGTTTACGGTAATCAGCGGTACTTTCATAATACCCTTTGCCAATGAATTATCAGCAAATTTCTTAACAGTTTCGCAGGCTGCTCTGAAATTTTCGGGGGTATTGTTTTCAACAACACCCGGCATAAAATTATAGAATCTTACATTATTATCCCATCCTACGGAAATATTGGGATAATAAGGAACAGTTAACTTTTCGGAAGCTTTTTCAAGGGTAGCTGCATATTGTTCCGTAAGGAGTGTATAGTCACCGTCAAAGTATACATTACCACCCCAGTTATAATTTGTTATTGAATCTATTCCGAGATATTTATAAACATCATAAACATCAGCACCCTTATTGATATCATCATCATTAAGCCAGTCAAGCACTCTTTCGCCCCAATGAACCACCTGAAAATGAAGCCCCGGGAAACCTGCTTCGGCTGTCTTTTTTCTGAAAATCTCAAGTCCTTTTTTACATTCCTGAGTTGTACCGAATGTACGGATAAAGTTATTAAATTCAAAAATCATATATACGGGACAGCCGTCAATGGTATAATAATTCTCTTTGCTGAAATATTTTTCTATGGTTCTGTCACATACATTATTAAAAATTTCAGGAGTTACAACACCGTTCCAGACAACCGTATCAAGGTCATTGTCGGAATTTCTTTTGTCCCATAAGTATGTGGCATCATGATTTGCCCACATAAGATAGAACTTCATTTCCTTATTATTTTTTGCCTTGAGAAAACCGTCATTAAGACAATTTTCAAGGAAAGGACGGTTATCATACCAGTACCAGTCATAGATAAATACATTTACTCCGTGGGAAACTGCGCAATCTATCTGCATTTCCATAATACGGCTGTCTGCTTCATTGACATACCCCCATTTGGGAATACGCGGCCAGCGGCAGCCTTTGTAGCCCTTATCGGTCATAGCCTTTACTGTTTGCCATTCACCATAGCCCTCAGGCCAGAAAATCCTTGATCGGGGTTCGTCACCCGTGTAAGACGGCCATATAAATGCAGCGATATCATATTCTCTCATATTTATCCCTCCGTGCTTTTTTTTAAGTATAACATGCAGGCAAAAAAACATCAATCTTATATTTTCTTTTTTATAAGTCCGTGTCTGTTGCAGTAAATATACAGATATCCTCTGCCTCTGAGACTTAGTCTCGTTTCGGCATTTCCCTCGGGATAGAATTTCTGAAACTGAACTCTGTCTGTTGTAATATGCACCATAAACGAAATAAAATGCGCTTTTGTCATAGGATGAGCTACGGTGACATAATATTCATCCTCAACCTTTTCTATTTCTATATTATGCTCTTCATCTGATTCTTCAGGCTCAAGAGGTATAAGAGTAATACCGCAGCAGCTTACAAGGGCTTCTCCGGTTGTATGTATTACATTACCGCACACGGGACAGACATAAAACTTCGAACGAAGCATATTTGATGATATATTTTTATTAATAACGGTATCTCCTGACATAAGCTCCATTACTGAAACACCGAGAGCATTTGAAAGAGGTTCAATAAGCGTAATATCGGGAAGTCCCTTTGCTGTTTCCCATTTTGATACTGCCTTGGGGCTGACTCCTATCATTTGCGCAAGAGCCGATTGCGTTATCCCTTTTTCTTCTCTTAATTTTTTTATCACTGTACCTGTAATATAGTTATCCATAATGATCTCTCCTTTGATACTATATTATAATAAACAGCCTGATAACATCAACCTACGAATCGTAGAAGCCGCACCGATTTACTCTCAGATACTGTTTACATTCAACACCTAAATATTTATTGTATATAATTTAATAAAAATGAATTGAACATATTACCATGCCCGATTTTGCACAATTAACCGAAACATTATTCAATTTACAGACACGCATGTGTAGGTTTTGCTATAATTACGAAGTAAAAGGCATTGTATCACAAAAAGAATTCTGATACATTCCTTGTGAATCTCGCAGCAAACCCTACAAATGCGTCAATTCTTGCAGGCGGATATTATAATATTCTTATATTGGAAAATTTTTTGTATCTTTTATCGGCATACTCGGCTGAATCTCAGGAAAAACCGAATATTGATGCGTAAAGCACCCCCCTTAATCTGACTTTTTTGTGCAGACTAAGGGGGGTATTTTTTATTCTCTGATACAATTATTAAAATCAAGGCAAAGACGGTTTTTTCCGCTGTCAACATTAATAATACCGGGCTTTCTCGGAGCCTTGCAGAATCTGCTGTTATAACGGTCAAATTCTTTTTTTGCATCAATTCCGTTAACTTTGTATTCTCCGCAATACGATGCGAGCAGGGTTGCTGAAGCAGTGGCATATTCCGCTTTGCCGTCAGAGTAAAACTTTACGGTATTTCCCCTGATTCTTTCCTTGAAGCTGTCAAAGGATTCAGTTTGCACATCTGAAAGCTCTGTTATATAACAATGATATTCCCCGCCCTTTCTTATCAGATCAAATTCGGATCCGGGGATTAATTCATCGGGATAACTGTATTTCATAAATCCCTTTATGCTATCCTCGTTATATTCTCTGAAGTTAAGCTCCCCATCTGAAATGAGGGCAACAAAAATACCGTTTTTTCTTGCAAAAACATAATTTCCCGAAATCTCAAATTCGTCATAAAAGTCTTTCGGCATATATGCGTGGGTAATATCAGAAAGTCCTGTTTCTCCCAATCGCTTTTTTACGGGAATCTTATAAATTGTTATGTTCACATTTTCATTCTGTACACTCATAGGCCGTCTGCCGTTTCCTATCCAGTATCCCGGAGAAGAACCGTATCTTCCGTTACCGTTTCCTGCAGGATGAGTTGTAAACAATGAAAGATTCTCTCCGATATTTGCACTCCATACATGATCCTGAGCTCCGCACATATCCGTATTCTGACAGACAGAGGTTGACATCGAATAACGGGCAGTACGGTAGGTATACACATTTCCTCTTCCCGTGGCAATACCGTGGGGCATTATGTTGAACCTTGAAACAAGCTTTTTTATGTCAACAAAACGAAACAGTGTAATATCAAGAAACTTAAAATAACCTACAAAGGCATTACGGTACATTTTATTTTCCCTGATATATTTTATTGTATTTTCTATAACTTCGGGATTTGTAAAGGTCTCTGCTCCGAGCTGAGCCATAATCTGATAAGGCTTCTGTCCGACAAGATTTTCTTTTTCCATATCATATGGAGAAAGTCCGCAGCCCATTTCCGAAACAAAGCTTTCTTTTGACAAGGCAATATCTTTTATTACGTCGGGAAGCTTATATATACCTTTTTTTACTATATCGGTAAAGCACAGTACAATATGATTCGGCTCTTTATTCAGTGAGGCCATGATAAGATTCTTTTCCTTTTCGGAAGTATAAGAATCTGTGAGAATGCTATCTGCGGACTCCTTGCCCCAAAGAATATTCATAGCTGCCTGTATGCTGTTGCCGTAGAAATTACCTGCCTTGTTATTACCGTACATCCTTGAGCTTGTTGCGACAAATCTGTTATTGACACTGTTGAGAGCAACATCAAGCCACAGTATATCCATAATTATTTTCATTCGTACAACAGAATCTTTATCCTCTGAGTATGCTATATAATTTGCCATAGGAGCGATATCCTCTGCAAGATAGTTGTTGCTGAGATATTCGGCAAAACCGTAATCAAAGCGCTGCTGCATCCAGGCATCAATACGCTCTTTTGCCTTTTGCATATGAGCTTTTCCTGTCGTATTGCTGTTTGTAAATATCTCATCCTGCCATTGCTGACCGGCAAGATACTCGGCAACAGCAAACAGAATCTGATGATTTTCGGACCAGTAGCACATACTGTCATCGCCCGGCTCATCCATAAAGTATTTGAAATTAAGAAAAGTCTTCTTTATCAGTGTCTTACATCTGTCACTCAGACTTTCTTCAAAATCCTTATAAATTTTGAAAAGCAGCTGTGCTCTGAAATCAGAGCAGTCAAAACGGTGCTCCATATACTCCGACTGAATTGAAAGCATTTTATAAATCTCTTCTTCAGAAAAAGAAGGCTCTGCTTTTTCACCGGCAAGAAAGAGATATAAATCCTCAAACTTTTTACCGCCTTCAATAGAAGAATAATATTTCATTTCTTCTTTATCCGGTAATTCGCGGGCATTTTTCTGCAAAACAAGTACAACTGTTTCAATAACAGTGAGTATGACCGGAACACACGCAATTCCTAAGAAAATATATAAAATAATCATTATACTTCCTCCGACAAATATCCTGCTGATTATAGCATAATTTTTCCCAAAAAACAATATCATCAGATTGCCTTATGATTATATCAATGCTATAATATCAAACAAAGTAAAAACAAGAAATAAGAAGGAAAATTCAGATATGAATAATCAAAAAATCCGATTCGGAATTGTAGGCACAGGCACAATAGCTCACAGATTTGCCGAAGCAATAAAAAATGTGCCTGAAGCAGAGCTTGTTGCAGTAGCATCAAGAACAAAAGAAAACGCTGACAAATTCGGAGATGAATTTGATATTCCTATCCGATTCGGCTCGTATGAAGAAATGGCTCAGTCTGATAGGATTGATGCAGCTTATATTGCAGTTCCCCATTCGGGGCATATCGGCTGTTCTTGCCTTATGATGAACAAAAAAAAGCACGTTATCTGCGAAAAGCCAATGGCTGTTAACTCACATGAAGCCGAAATAATGTTTGAATGTGCCGAAAAAAACGATGTGCTTCTTATGGAGGCTATGTGGGCAAGAGTAGTCCCCGGTACTCTGAAAATGCTTGAAATTGTAAAAAGCGGTGAGCTCGGAGACATTATGGGAATTGAGGGCAAATTCTGTTACACTATGGACGAGGACGAAATGGGACATCACGTATTCAAAACCGAAAACGGCGGCGGCTCACTGCTTGATGTAGGTGTTTACGGACTTAATTTTGCCGAATGGTATCTTGGCAGGGATGTCATTGCCGTAAATGCTCAGGCTGATTTTTATATGGGTACGGACTGCCATACCTGTGTTTTACTTAAATATAAAAACGGTGCAATAGCAGATATTTCAAGCGCAACACTTTTAAGAAAGCCGAATGAAGGCTATATTTACGGAACAAAGGGATATGCAAGACTGCCTCGATTCTATGCACCGCAGGAAATCAATCTGTTTTTCAACGACGGTAAAACAGAGCAGATTTCTGTACCTTACAGGGGCAACGGCTTTGAAGAACAGATTGCACATTTCTGTAATTGCATCAATAAAGGTCTGAAAGAAAGTCCCGTAATAACACACGGCAATACACTTTATATAACCCGACAGATGGATGAAATAAGAAAATTAACAGGTGTTGTTTATCCTCAGGATAAATAAATTATAAAACGGAAACAGATGCGGCAATCTGCTTCCGTTTTCTGTTATGTCAGTTGTTCTTTACAGCTTCACGTATACTCCAGTTATTTTTGTCAAGAAGAAACTGTGCTTTTTCGGGAGTACAGGACAGTATTTCAGTCACAATTCCTATCATACGGTTTCTGAGCTTTTTATTTGTCGGTTTAAGATTTATCATAAGATTTTCATACACACAACCGCATTTTACCATAGATGCCGTTGAAATCATATTAAGTATGATTTTCTGTGCCGTACCTGCCTTCATACGGGTTGAGCCGGTAATAACCTCAGGCCCCGTGTCGGCACATATATCAATGTCAGCCTCTTTACCGAGAGCAGTACCGGGATTATTTGTAATTGAAAAAGCCTTTGCACCTATACTTTTTGCATACTTTACACCCGAAATAACGTAGGCTGCCGAGCCTGATGCAGAAATACCGATGAGAATATCAGAATTACTGAAATTGTGTTTTTTCAGGTCATTTATCCCCATTTCTTCGTTATCCTCAGCATTTTCGGCAGCTGTGAACATACATTTTTCTCCGCCGGCAATTATACCGTTGAACATATCATAAGGAACTCCGAAGGTAGGCGGACATTCAGCTGCGTCGCACACGGCAAGCCTGCCCGAGGTGCCGCTGCCCATATAAAAAATCCTGCTTCCTGCTTTTATAGTATCTGCAGCAGCATCACAGACAACGGCAATTTCCGGCAGTGCCTTTTCAACAGCAAGATTGACCTTTGCATTTTCCTTATTTATAATTTCAAGCATTTCATAAGTTTTCATTTTATCGATACCGTATGTATCGGGATTTCGCTTTTCTGTATTCAACATATCATCATCTCCCTGAATACTTTTTTGCAAGAGAAACTGCACCATTCACCATAGGTGCATCAATAAATTCAATATTTATACCGTCATCCAGATATTTTGATATAAAAGGATAAAGAATATCTTTCTGTCTGCACAGACCTCCGCAAATAACAACCTTTTTTTCTGTGTTCCGGGAAATCCTGACAGCACCGTTTATAAGCCTTGCCGTTTCCTTTGCATTTTTATCAATAATAGCTCCGGCAACTTTATCTCCAAGTAAATATGCTTCAAACACAACAGGTGCAAAGGACGCAACAAATGACGGTCTCTCTTTATAAATCCTCTGCATAAGCTCATCGAAATCATCATCGGTTCTTTTTCCGACAAGGCTGAAAATTGTTTTACTGCCGCCTCTGCCGTCAATAAACTCAAATGCGCAGTTTATTGCATCCGAGCCGTAATGAAAACCGCTTCCGCCCTTGTCTATCATATATCCTCTGCCGCCGGTACGGTAAAGAGCTTCACCGTTTTTTGAAAAAGCAACAATTCCCGTACCCATAATGACAGCAGTACCGTCGGATTTTCCCAATGCCATCTCAAGTGCGAGATCAACATCACTTCCGCAAAAACAGCTTTCGAATCCGAAAGAAAAAAGAAAATCAGTAATCTGCTTTGAATAATCTCCTGTTTTTGCACCTGCAATACCTGCAAAAACAGATATTTTTTCTTTGCTTTTTCCTTCACATATTTCGGATATACCCTGTGAAAGTACCTCTAAAGTATTTTCGATACCGATATTTACGGGATTTGAACAGCCGAGAAATAATCTTTTTATTTCATTGCCGTTTTTATCTGTAAGCAAAAATTCTGTTTTTGTTCCTCCGCCATCTATGCCAAGATAATATTCTGTATTTTTATTCCCCATCTGTCATACACCTTTGCATATTCAGATTTTTCTTTTATTATACAATATGCCGTTGCGGTATTTCAAGCAAAAGAAAAGCTGCCCTTGTAAAAAAGAGCAGCTTTCATTTTTATTGAGTATAAATACGGCTTTTGGTAAAAAGCTTTTTTAAGAATTCCGAAACAGGCAGAATAAGCAAGCCCGCACAGAAATTTCCGACGGCATGCATAACATCAAATGGAGCACCGGCAGCAATCCAGGCTATCATCTGATCAAAATCAAGATTGAACATCAGAGCCTGAGCAGGAGCATATAGTATGCCGTAGGAAAGTCCGTGTAATGTACAGACAACAGGATATACAACACAGGAAAACTTTTTCGGCATATTCTGAGGCAATATCATAGTAATACCCCAGAGAATTGTCCAGATGTAAAGATACGGTACCCACCACAGAGAAAATCCTCCGTAAAGACCGTTGATTAATACATATACATATATGGGAACAAGAGCCTTTTTACGAAGCACTATGGTATAGACCATTGTCAGCATCCCGAGCAGGTGGATATTAGGCAAGGCCTCCATAAGAATCTTTGAACAGAACATTATTGTACCGAGCATTGAAAACAGAACAAGCTCCTGTACACTGAGAGATTTTTTTCTCTTCTGTTTGTCTTTTTTATTTTGCGTATTCAAGCTGATATGTTACACCTTCCGTAATTTCGGTACCGTCTACACCGGTCATGGCTGTTTCTCCGTCAATATTGAAAGCCCAGTAACACTGATTTACATCATAGTCAGCGAGAATTCCGTTGACCTTCTTTACATAAAGACCGTAAGGACCTTCTTCACCTTCAATAAGACCGTGTTCTGACAGTGCTTCACCGACGGTATTCTTATCGGTTTTAATTGTGAAAGCAACTGATTTTTCCTCTGCCTTCACTTCTACAACAACTGTTTTTGCACCTTCTCCGAACTGAGTATCCTCTGTATAAAGAGCATCAGCCCAGATACTGCTTTCAGTTGTGTCAGTTGCAGCAGAAGCCGTTTCGTTTTCGGGTGTTTCCGCATCTGTATTGCCGCAGGAAGCAAGGCAGAAAACAGAGATAATTGCAAGAATCAGAGCTAAAATGTTTTTTTTGTTTTTCATTTTTTTCATCCTTCTTTGTAAAAATTTATACAAAAGGATAAAATAAAAGTACCCTTCATAGGGTACTTGTAAATTATGGTATCCTGCCATACCGAAAACGACAGAATATCTCTGCCGTAATTTACACATCTCCCCTATCTGCCCAAGAGACTTTTACGTGTCACGAACCGATAAGCATTCCGACTTGACCTGTAAAGGAGTTACGGTAATGGCTGTTGCTACGGATTTGCACCGCAATTTCCTTATCCCCGGAGCATATAAAAATGTCCGACAACGGATGTTAACCACCCGATGATCCGTGTCTATTCTTTTGTAAGATAAATTATATCACAGTTTAAGAAAAACACAATAGCTTATGAAAAAATAATCAGATTTCATCGCTGTAGTATTTTGTGATAAGCTGAGAGATATTATCTGCAACCTTTCTTACTTCAAAAAGCTCGTGCTCCCAGATATAAATTGCATATGTATCGGTTGAATCGTCAGAAAGCACACGGTAGCAGTAATAATCACCGCAGCCGTTTGTTGCAAAATATATAAAACGGTTTATCTTTTCTTCAAACTCATCTTCATCAAGATAAGCGGGATAAATCTCCCGATTTGTTTTTGTATGGTTAATTATCTCATCTGATGAAAGCAACAGCCAGTGATCACCGTTTGTTTCTCTGAGAAGACTTTTAAGCTCCTCGGGGAAGGTAAATCCCACATATTTTTCTGCTTTTTCTATTTCTGCTTCGCAGCAGGGCGGCTGTAATTCAGCCGTGCTGTGATTTGTTAAAAATCCGTTCAGTAATTCTCTAAACATATCACGCCTCTTTATCGGTTAATTACGGTTGAAATAACAGGCTTACCGTCTCTGTCCAACAAAGGCGTAAGTCCGCCTGCATAACCGCTTGCATGAAACAGATAATTTACACCGGTTTCTTTATCCACCCATATTTCGGTACTGCCTAAACCCTGGCTGTACACCTTTTCAAATCTGTCATTTTTGGTCATAATCATTAAACCTTTCATTTATATATTTATTGTGTATTCCTCGTCAATAAGTATGATATCTGCACCGTATTTTTCTGAATTTTTCAGTATTTGCATATTATCCTCAATAAGGCCGCCAATTGAAAGATCACTGTCATCAAGTCTTTTTTCTATAACACAGGCATAATTTTTTATATCATCAAAATGATTTCGGATGTATCTTTCTGTCATTACAAGGCAATAATACCTGATATTTTCAAGATAATAACTGCTGAAATCGTTCATCCAATCGAAAGGAATATAACACCCCTCAACAATCAGATTCTGATTATTCTCAATTGCTGTTCTTACCATCTCTCTTACAACAGGCCACAGATATGAGGTCAGTTCACTGTCACCACTCAGGGGAGTAAGCGTGGTATATCCGCTTCTTATCAATCCCATTTTAAGATGATCGATTGAAAGATAGGGGTAATTATATTTTTCCAGAAGTTTTTGCGCAAGTGCTGTCTTGCCTGTATGAGATGCCCCTGTAATCAGAATAACCATATGTTACCTTCGTACCTGAAAAACTTTATTTATATTCCGAAATGAATTATCCATTTATTTTCACTTAATGCTTTACCTGTAAGTGCACACAGGTCAGCTAATCCCTGTTTATCTCTGATAACTTCCGAAAAAGCAGGAAGCGATGAGGGAGGAATCAGTGTAATACCGCAGCAATTGAGTCCCTTGCCTGCTATATCAGTTGTATGATAGTAAAAATCTATATGATTGAAGCCCGTAATAATATCTTCAAGATAAATATCATCTGTCAATATACAATTATATTTGTCGGGTTCATAAGTATCATACCGTTTTCCTTTTTCAGGCGGACTGTCCATAATTCCGAACTCGTGCTTTGCCATAGTGCACCATCCTTATTCAAAGCAAGTTATTACATCTGAGCCTGATTTTACAAAGGCCACAAATTCATCAATAGCAGCAGTTATTTCATAAGTCCCCTTGGTATAAATCTTTTTATTCTTTGTCAGAATCCACTCACCGTCGGGGATATATACGGTTTTTACGGTCTGTCCCTGTTCGGCAACGGGAGCAAAGATAATGTCATCACCGAACATATACTGACTGTCGAGAGTATAACAGATTTCGTCCTCAGGAAAATCAAAGAACATAGGGCGCATTACGGGGTAACCCTTTTCACTTGCTATGTCCATCTGTGCTTTTATGTAAGGTCTTAACTTTTCACGGATAAATATGAGTTTTTTGAGAATTTCAAAATTTTCTTCACCAAAGCTCCATATTTCATTGGGGTCACCGCTTGGTTCAATAAGTCCGGGCGTAGGCTTGAAATGGCGGATTCTTGAACCGTGAAGACGCATTACGGGACTGAACAAACCGAACTGGAACCAACGGACAATAAGCTCTCTGAAATAGTCACTTGTAATATCTGCTCCGTAAAAGCCCCCGATATCAGTATTCCACCAAGGTATGCCGCACATGGAAATATTAAGTCCTGCCTTTATCTGACATGCAAGGCTCTCAAATGTGGATTCTATATCTCCCGACCACACGAGAGAACCGAATTTCTGACTTCCGAGATATGCGCATCTTGTAAGAGTGATAATATCGTCACGGCCTATTGACTTAAAACCGTCATAAGCCATTTTTGTATAGTAATAAGGATACAGCAAAGCAACCATATCTCCCCTGCCCTTATACCATATGAGATTATCAAAATTCTCAGGATGAATTTCAGGCTCAGCTTCGTCAAACCACAATGCGTCAACACCGTTGTCAATATAGTTTTCCTTGAGCTTACTCCATACATATTCCCTTGTAGCAGGGTTTGTCACATCAATTTCATTCTGCCAACCGTAAAAATCAAAAACTCTGTCGGGGCCTCTTGTGGTACGCATAAGCATATTGTTATTCCGCATAATCCAATAATTTTCACTGTTGTTATTTATTGTAGGCCACATCGAAACAACAAGCCTTGTACCCATAGAATGAAGCTCATCTGTCATTGCCTTTACATCGGGCCAGTATTTCGGGTCAAATTTATAGTCTCCCTGTTCGGTCCAATGGAAATAATCGGCAATAATAACGGAAAGAGGAATATCAAGCTCCTTATATTTTCTTGCAACACTCAGAAGCTCTTCCTGTGTCTCATAACGGAGTCTGCACTGCCAGAAGCCTGTTGCCCATTCGGGCATTTCGGGAGCATAGCCTGTTAAGTCGGCAAGAGTAGTACACACTTCCTTCGGGGTACCCGCAATTACGACAAAATCCATAAACCTGCAGCAATCACAGCTCCAGCGTGTACGGTTATTTGATAACTCACAAAGACCTGTTGACGGATTGTTCCATAAAAAACCGTAGCCGAGAGATGAATATACATAAGGAATGGTGCATTTTGCATTTACATTTCTTATGTCAATTGATGAACCTTTAAGGTCAAATTCATTGTCCCAGCTATGTCCGAGACCATAAAAATGCTCATTTTTCTGAGGCTCAAACATAACTCTTGCAGACCACAATCCGCTTCCCTTATTATCAAAATGACGGTAATTGCTGTGAAAGGTAAGCTCGGGCTTTTCTTCAAGAATCATCCCATCGTTTTTATAAAATGTAAGCTTTCCGTCGGAGTCAAGCTTCACTTTGAGCGTACCGTTTTTTAAGGTAACGAAATTATCAGCTTCTTCAATTTCAGCCGACATTTCACGCGGCATAAGAGTATAATTTTCATCTATAACCTGACAATCGGGAAATGCCTGAAAACGGATCGCATTATTACCGCAGGCGGTAATTCTGATAAGCTCAGTATAGCGCATATAAAGTAATTCATTGTCTTTGATTGTAAGATTATTCACATCATCACCCCTTCAGAATTATAGAATAATTATACCACGGCAGTATTCACAATTCAACACAAAACAAAACCGCCCCCCGGAAATATGGGAGCGGCAGGCTATTATTTGCTATTTCTGTTTTTATATATTCCTAAGGCAAAAATAACTGCAAGAATAAGCATTATTATCAGAAACGGCAGATTATAAATTTTATCGGAAACCGTTATTGCTGTAGGGCCATCAGCACCGCCGATTATCGCAATTGAAGCGCTTTCGGTAAACGGATTAAAAAATAAGACATATTTGATAAATCCGCAGATAAATATAAAAACGGAGACTGTAAATGAAATAATAAAAGCAATCAACCTGTTTTTTCTGCGTGCTGCATTCTGCACTGTAATCTGCTTATTAATTGCATCAAGCCTTTCTGACAGAAGTTTCAGCTCTGACGATTCATCAGATTTTACGGCTTCATCAAGCAGCACACTGACAGTAGTATCAAGCTCACGAGCAATCAGTATCAGCATTTCCGAATCGGGAACAGATAAGCCGTTTTCCCATTTTGATACAGTTTGCCTTACTATATTAAGTTTCTCTGCAAGCTCATCCTGTGATAAGCCCTTTTCTTTCCTTAACCTTTTAATATTTTCACTTAACATTAAAGCAGCCCCCTGATAACAGATTTCTCCGATTTATTATATTGATATATGCCCATTGCATCAAGCAATGAAAATTAACATAATCGATTTTTATACAAAACAATCTTGTTTTATTCACTGAGTTTATAAGCACGTACATAGTCAACGATAAATTCAGCCCTGAAGCTTTTGCGGTCATTCTTTTCTATACAGCCTGACCAGCCTCTTGTGGGCACTGCGTCTCCTCCGTCAACCTCACATGAAAGAATCAGATATTCGGGCTTTCGTGATACACCGCCCCAGGATGTCCCGGCAACAGCATAGCCGTTAATATAAAATGTATAAGCATCGGGAGTCCATTTAACCCCATAAGTATTATAGTTTTCATAAGGATCATTATCCAAGCTGAAAATACCGAGATTTTTATATCTTGTAAAAATACCATAGCCGTTATAGTGAAGATTAAGGGTAACAAGGTTTCTTTTATCTTTCCCCCGATACCAGAAGGGAGATTCAAAAATATCTATTTCCGCTCCGTTTTCAGAATGTCCCGCAACCTTATTTACATTTTCATTCATCATCCAGAAGGCTGACCAGAGACCTTGTCCCTTTGCAAGCTTACAGCGGCACTCAAAATATCCGTACAGCTGCTCAAAGCTGTCCTCTGTTTCAATTCCGCAGGTATACCAGCCGGGACCGAATTCACCCTTTTCACGGTATTCAGTTGTTATAATAAGATTACTGTCCTCAACCCGCAGCTGAGACGGACTCCACCAACCGCCCTTTCGCACACCGTAGCTATTATGCGCACGCCATATGTTTTCATTAAGCATATTCCCCTCAAAATGATCCTCAAAGGTAAGAAGCATTTCGTCTGTATTGATTTTTTCTCCTGTTCTTTCTGCATCCTTAAGGTTGAATATGAGAAGAAGTCTGTTTACAAAAGTAATTGCCGCATTTTCAAGCTTTGCCCTCAGCAGCCTTTTATTGAATCCCACAAACTTAACCGCCTTTACATATTATTTCAGTTAATGCTGTATTTCTCTTCTGATTTTATCATTCCGGCACATATCTTTCAAGTTTTATTGCTTAGTTTTAGTTTTTTGTACAATTCAGTAAACAAAATATCATCAATTTGTCAATATACATAAAATACATCGTATGATATAATTAATTAGAGATAAACAAAGGAGGCAATTTTATGTTTGACAAAATTATATCTTTCTTTATGTCAATTATTATGGCAATTTTGTCATTTTTCGGACTTGGCGACACACTTGACGGAGGTATTCAGAAGATGGAAAATATTTCATACGGCTCACACGAAAGACAGGTGCTTGACCTTTATCTGCCTGAAGAGTTATCTGATGTAACGGGTCTTGTTCTTTGTATTCACGGCGGTGCATGGGTAGGCGGAGATAAGAGTGCTTATACTGATAATGCAAAGGATTTATGTAAAAATATGAAGGTGGCAACCGCAACCATCAACTACCGTTATCTTTCACAATCCGTAACAATGGCTGACATAATTGATGATGTTGATGCTGCCGTTACAAAAATAAAAGAAATCGGTCAGGATAAAGGTACTGATATCAACAAGATGCTTCTGACAGGTCACTCTGCAGGTGCTCACCTTTCAATGCTTTATGCTTACAGTATGGCAGACTCAGCCGCCATTACACCTGCGGCTGTTGCAAATCTCAGCGGACCTACGGATATGAATGATAAGAATTACTTTGTAAATAATGACCTTGGCAATGAAAATGTGCTTATGCTTGTTTCTTATGCTACAGGAAAACAGATAACACTTGAAAACTTCGATGAAAGCAAGCCTGAAATTGACAAATTCTGCCCTCTTTATTATGTAAATGAAAATACCGTTCCAACAATAATCTGCCACGGTATGAAGGACACAATTGTTCCCTATTCAAATGCCGTAGCTCTTGACCAAAAGCTTACCGAATACGGTGTTGCACATGAATTTATTTCATATCCCGATTCGGGCCATGGCCTTGAAAGCGATAAGGATCAGGCAAAGCTGGCTGAAGAGCTTATGTTTGAATATCTTAACACATATGTTCTCTCTTGATTTCCCTTTCTCCCTGATGAAAAATCAGGGAGTTTTTCTTTTTTTATCTTCCTGAGCATAACTTCGTTTTTATTGACAGACAGATATTAATTAATTATAATAGTTGCATAAGAAACTGTTGCTTGTGCAACTATTTGTTTGTGAGGTTAATTATGCAGAAATTTATGAAAATGCTTAATAATATCAGCCGTTCTCAGGCTGTATTCAGAAACTTAAAAATCAGTGCAGATGATCTTCAGAGCTCTCATTATGCCTTTGTGCTTGCAATCTGCCGTGAGCCCGGAAGGTCTCAGGAGGATATAGCTCGAGAGCTTTGTGTAAACAAAAGCACGGCTGCAAGAAATATAAATTATCTTGAAGAAAAAGGTTATGTCATAAGGACAGCTATGCCTAATGACAAAAGGCAGTTTTCGGTATGCCCTACCGAAAAAATGACAGATATCCTTCCCGCTATCAGAAATGCCTCGGGTGAATGGATGCGTCTTTTATCTGAAGATATCCCCGAAGAGGAGCTTGAGATTTTCAATTCGGTGCTGAGCCGTATGGAAAAAAAGGCAAGAGACATTATCGATAAGGGGGCGGAATAAAATGAAGTGGGTACTGACTTACTTAAAGCCACTGTCGGGAAGACTGACGGCAGGTATCACAGTAAAAATAATCGGCACGCTGGCAGAATTATTTATTCCGTTTCTGTTAAGCTATATACTCGAAAATGTCATTGAAGAAAACAATACAGGAAAGATAGTTTGTTTCGGTGTTCTTATGGGAATTTGCGCTGTTATTGCGTGTCTCGGTAATATTATTGCAAACAGAATGGCAGCAAAAACAACTATGATTTTTGCAACAAAAATGAGAAAAAATCTGTTTTCAAAAACCCTTTATCTGTCGGCAAGAAGCACAGACAGATTCACCATTCCCTCTCTTGAATCGAGAATTACAACAGACACATATAATGTTCAGAATTTTATAGGAATGATGCAGAGAATGGGAATACGTGCCCCGATACTGCTTCTGGGCGGCAGCATCATAACACTTATAATGGACAGAAAATTAGCACTTGTTATGATAGCTACTCTTCCGTTAATATTTGCCATCGTATACGGAATTTCACGTATGGGCGTACCTCTTTATACTAAAGTACAACAGGCTGTTGACGGTATGGTGAGAGTTGTACGTGAGGATTCACAGGGCATCAGGGTTATCAAGGCTTTATCAAAGGAAGCCTATGAAAATAACCGTTATGATAATGCAAATAAAACACTCAAGCAACGTGAAACAAAGGCCGGCACAATTATGGGCATTGTAAATCCCGTAATGACACTTCTGATGAATACAGGCATTGTAGCGGTAATTGCAGTAAGTGCGTATTTTGTTTCAGAGGGAATTTCTTCTTCTGCAACAGTTATTGCATTTATGCAGTATTTTACTCTCATATCAATGGCTATGATGTCTCTTTCGAGAATGTTTGTTATGTATACAAAATGTGCTGCATCAGCTAACAGAATTATGACGGTTTTAGCAGAAGAAAATGAGTTGAAAACTATTGAGGATGACGGCAAAGGCGACTGTGACACGCATATATCATTTGAAGACGTTTCATTTTCATATCTCGGCAAAACAGATAATTTAACGGATATTTCATTCTCACTGAAAAAAGGCGAAACTCTCGGAATCATAGGTGCAACGGGCAGCGGTAAATCCACAATACTTCGTCTTCTGATGCGTTTTTATGATGCGGATAAAGGCATTATAAGAATCAACGGAAAGGATGTTCGTTCTTACACCCGTGATGAGCTTACACCCATGTTCGGAATGGTATTTCAGAATGATTTTGTGTATGCAGACACAATAGAAGAAAACATCCGCTTCGGCAGAGATATAGATAATGAGAGTATTATAAATGCAACTAAAATTGCACAGGCAAACGAATATATTACCTCATTCAGCGAGGGCTTCTCTCACGCTGTAAGCACAGGCGGAACAAACCTTTCGGGCGGTCAGAGACAGCGGCTTCTTATTTCCCGTGCAATTGCGGCAAAGCCCGATATACTTATACTTGATGACTCTTCCTCCGCACTTGATTACAAAACAGATGCAAATCTCCGAAAAGCACTTTCGGAAGCTATGCCTGATTCTACAATCATAACCGTTGCTCAGCGAGTAAGCTCTGTCAAAAGCTGTGATCTGATACTTGTTATTGAAAACGGTGAAATCATCGGTAAAGGCAAACACGATGAGCTTATGGAAGCCTGTACGGAATATAAAGAAATAAGCGATTCACAGATGGGAGGTGCTTTCCTTGAGTGATAAAAAAATCAGACAAAAAAACAAAAAAGGTATTTTTATAAGACTCAGCAGATATGTTCTGCAGCAATGGCCCTTATTTATTACGGCAATAGTGCTTACCCTGGGCTCAAATCAGCTTGCACTGATGGGGCCGAGATACTCCGGGGCTGCAATAGATGCCATTGAGCTTAAAACAGGGGTAGACTTTCCCTCGGTATGGAAAAATATAGCACTGATGCTTGGCTGCTATATTATTTCGGCAATATTATCATACATACTTTCACTTGTTATGATGCACCTGAGCCAGAGAATAATATATAAAATGAGAAAGCAGGTTTTTGAGAAGCTTACTACCCTGCCCGTAAACTTCTTTGACACACACGCAACAGGTGATATTATCAGCCATTTATCTTATGACATAGACACAATAAACAGCACTCTGTCGCACGACCTTGTACAGATACTTACAAGCCTTTATACTGTTGTCGGTTCCCTTTTCTTTATGTGGCAGATATCAAAGCCTATGATACTTATTTTTGTGCTGACGGTTCCCGTTTCACTTATTTTTACAAGATACCGTTCTAAAAAGGTACGGCCACTTTTCAGTCTCAGAGCAAAAAAATACGGTGAGCTCAACGGCTTTGCAGAAGAAATGCTTACAGGCTCAAGAACCATTTCTGCTTACGGACGACAGGAGGTAATATCATCCCGATTCAACAAAATCAACGATGAGGCAATGGATGCCTTCTATAAAGCTGAATATAACGCTGCTCTGCTGTTCCCCACAATAAACCTGATAAACAATGTTTCACTTACACTTGTTGCCGTTATGGGCGGAATACTTTATATGTTCTCACAAAACGGCACCGTAGCAGCGGCATCCGCATTCTTTATAACACTTGGCGGTGTTGCACAGTTTGTTCAGTATTCAAGAAAATTTGCAGGTCCTATTAATGAGTTTTCAAATATCCTTCACGAAATTCAGTCAGCATTTTCGGCAGCAGAAAGAGTTTTCAGAATACTTGATGAAGAACCTGAAAAGGCAGACAGTGATGACGCACAAAACCTGACAGATATAAAGGGTGATGTAAAACTCAACGATGTTACATTCGGTTATACAGAAGATAAAACTGTTCTTAAAAATGTATCGGTCAATGCTGAGAAAGGACAGACAGTTGCCATTGTAGGCCCTACGGGGGCCGGAAAAACCACTATTATTAATCTTCTTATGAGGTTTTATGACCATCAGGAGGGTGAAATACTTATTGACGGCATACCATCGGCAGATATAAAAAGAGCTGACCTTCGCCTTGCTTTCAATATGGTGCTTCAGGATACATGGCTTTTCTGCGGTACAATATATGACAATATTATCTACGGCAGAGAGGATGCAACTCCCAAAGAAGTGTATGAAGCAGCAAAATCTGCAAAAATTGATTCATATATAAGAAGCCTGCCCGACGGTTATGATACTGTTCTTTCTGATGACGGTGTAAATATTTCAAAGGGGCAAAAGCAGCTGATAACAATAGCACGTGCTTTTCTTTCCAAAGCCCCCATTCTTATTCTTGATGAAGCTACATCAAATGTTGACTCCCGTACGGAAATACAGATTCAGAATGCAATGACAGCGCTTATGGAGAATAAAACCTGCTTTATTATAGCACACAGACTTTCTACCATACAGAATGCAGACACCATTCTCGTAGTAAAAGACGGAACAATTATTGAACAGGGCAATCACGATGAGCTTATAGAAAAGCGAGGATTTTATTATGCACTCTATCACTCACAGTTCAATTGATGTTGACATAAGCAACATATTAAAATAAAATATACATATACTTTTTTGCGAGGTGAATTGCTTGAATATAAAACTAATCGACAAGGCTGAAATTGTTATGACAAACACCGAAAGCCATCACGCTTATTTTGCCTGGCCTACAATCGCAAGACTGCAAAACGGTAATATATGTGTAGGAGCTTCGGGATACCGTGTTGAGCACATATGTCCCTTCGGCAAGGGTGTATTAGCTTTCAGCGAGGACAACGGAAAAACTTATTCAAAACCCGTTCCCGTATTTGATACCGTTCTTGATGACAGAGATGTAGGGCTGTGTGTTTTCGGTGAAAGCGGACTTATTGCCACATCATTCAACAATACACTTGAATTTCAGAGAGAAAATATGCCCCGGACCGAAGAATGCTTCAATTATATTAATGGCGTATCATCAGAAGATGAAGCGAGAGATCTCGGTGTCAGCTTCAGAATCAGTGAAGACTTTGGTAAAACATGGAGTAAAATTTATAAATCTCCCATTTCATCGCCTCACGGACCTTGCGTTCTTAATGACGGCACTGTTTTGTGGGTAGGCAGAATACAAGGGATTCATAATCATATTGAAGCACATATAATTGATACCAAAACAGGCGAAATGACATTCAGAGGAGATATGGGTATTTATAATTATGAGGAATTCAGAGATACTTATTTCTATGAGCCTCACGCAATTCAGCTTGAAGACGGTAAGCTAATCTGCCATCTTCGTGTTGAAAATAAACAGGAAACCTTATTTACCCTATATCAGTCAGTATCTTATGATAACGGAGTAACGTGGAGCAAGCCCGTACAGATTTTAAGAGATGACAGCGGTGCCCCCGGACACCTGTTTATGCATTCATCGGGTACATTGATCTCCACCGTTTCACACAGAAACCGTCCTTACGGAATATGGTCAGTTTTCAGTGAAGATAACGGAGAAACGTGGAGTGATGAAAGTGTAATTTTTGAAGGCAAGGATACGGATGACTTAGGCTATCCTTCTACCATTGAGCTTCCCGACGGCAGTATGATTACCGCTTTTTACACAAGAGAAAACGACTATGTGCCTGCTGTTATAATGCAGCAGAAATGGAAGCTTGATAAATAAAAAGGCATAAAAAGAGAAGGGGATGTAAAAAAACGAGTTTTTTTACATCCCCTTTTTAGGGGCTAGGAAAAAATGCGCAGAATGAACAAACCGAGCCAAAATAAAGCGTTCAGCTTTATTTTGGTTTACCCGACGGCGTACAAAGGTACTCCGAGGGCGAGGTTTGTTTATAGCATAAAACGCAAAAACCATGTTTTTGCCTGCTTTTGCTGATTTTTACAGTTTTAAAGGGTTTCTTTGGTAGTTAAATACCGAAAGAAACCCTTTAGTTATCTTGTTTTATGCGGTCTGCACTTTTTTTACAGCCCCTCATTTTTGCTTATTTCTTTTCCCAGTTATAGGGTCTTAAGATAAAGTTGATATCTTCTTTTTCGGGAATAATCCAGAAGGATGACAATCTGTTAATACCGTATTCTTTATACTTATCATAGAGCCATTCCTGTTCCTGTAATCTGCCGGGATTAAGGAAGAAATATTCACCCTGCATCTGGTTTGCCTTGAAGAATTCCCAGCTGAGATTTGCAATTTCTACATTTGCGTGCTGTTCTTCGGTACCGTTTGCATCAAGTGCTTTCTGCCAGAGGGATTCGAGCTCAAGCATTACGGGAATTGAAAAATATCCTGACTGATAATGCCAGTCGAAGTCAAATGCGTGTGCAGTTGCCTTTATACCTGCAGTCTGAAGATCCATAATTGACTTCATATAGGGAGCGGCCTCTTCACCGTAATACTCCGTCATAAAGTCAACCATATGATATTCAACATCTGCATTTACATCCCACTGTAATTTGCAAAGAAGATAATTACGCAGTTCATTGAATGCAGCAGAATGACCGTCACCGCAGTTATAGATATAACCTGTAATGCCGATATCGTGCATATACTTCATAGTTTCCTGCATATACTCAAAGTTGGAGAAAAACTGCTGTGAGAAGAGGAAATTTATTGTATAGTCGTAGATATATGTTCTTTCTGCAATCTGAGTCCATACCTTGAAATCCTCGGCAATTGTGGGTTCATTATCACCGTAGAGATTCATCAGTGTTTCATTTCCGTCCTGCGCACCGCATTCAAGAAGTGAGTGGCTGCGGCATGCCTTGTGAAGTCCGCAGAGCACGGGAGCCACATTTGGTCTGCACTTAAGGGTAGTGTCCGTAGGCGGACGATCTGTCTCGTTATATGCATAGAAAGTAAATGTATAATCAGGAAATTCAGGGCCCAGAATATCTGCAAGATTATTTGTAAAAATAAGTGTGGGAGCAGATACGGCACCGTACTTTTCATAAAGTGCCTCACAGTTTTCACAATGACAGTAATTGATATTATCATCCTGACCGATATGAATGAATTTTGCACCGTTGGTGGCATTTGTCATTATTTCACGGCAGTTTTTTACAACAAGATCAAGCACATCGGGATTGGTCATACATACATGATCTGTATGACGGTTGCCGTTTTCATCCATTGCAAAGTACTCGGGATGCTCTGAAAAGAGAGACTTCGGAACAAGAGTTATGAGAGAGGCATCCCATAATGAATAAGTAAGTGTTCCGCCGTATTTTGTTGCATTTTTATGGAAGGATACATTCATTTTTGTCCTTGCACGGTATGCTTCGTTTGTTCCCATCGTGTCATTTCTTCTTACCGCAAAGGAAGGTTCAACAACACGGTTAAGGTCTTTATCGATAACAACATCTTTATTTTCGGGAACTCTCTCAAGTGTAGGAGTAAACCAACGGACTCCGAGATATTCCTCTAAGAAAGTATACACACCAAAAAGTGTGCCTCTGTCATCTTCACCGCGGATAATGAAGTTTTCTCCGTCTGTGTCAAGAAGAAATCCGTCTTCTGCCACAGAAGAATAATCAAATCCGTTGTTTTCCGAAAGAGAAGTTTCACCGAGTGAAATAGCCTTTGCGCCAGCGGGAAGCTGTGACTCATTTACAGCTTCAAGCCTTGCTCCGCTGATTTTTTCTATATAATTCTGAAGCTCCTCCACTGCTGTATCAATACACTCATCGTGATTATCGGCAGTAACGATATAATAATCGCTTTCTCCGTCGTCTACAATATACATAGGAGTATTGATTTCGGGCGAAACATACTCAGTCCCACCGTAATTAACATTCCTGTCAATGGGAATAACACCTATTGATAAGAAGAAAACCTGCATAAAAGTAAGTAAAGCCTTGAATATCTCCATTTTTCCCGCCTCCAAAAATATTCTTACTTTATAATAACAGTAATTACATCATTAGTCAATCAAAACAAAAAAATCCGTACAAAGTTATTACTCTGTACGGATATCCGATTAATACTCAGGCATAAGGATTTTAATCTTTTTGCCCATTGTGTAGTGCAGTTCATTTTCATGAAGTGTAAGACTGAAGCTTGCCTTGTTTCCGTCATTATCAACATCATCAAAAGGAAGCACACCGGTAAACTTAATGCGAAGATCATCTGTTGTAAAAACATCGGCAATTTCATGATACTTTGAAAGATCAATGCTGTCTGCCAGATATTCACCGAAAAGCTTTACAATAAGCGCAGGGGTGATATCGTGAATAAGGCACACCTCAAATTTGCCGTCATTAAGATCAACATCATTGTAGAGAGTGATGCCGCCCATTCCCTTTGATGTGGTAATAAGAGCAAGAAGGATATTTGTATCCTTAGTTATACCGTTTGCCGTATATGTAGCCTTTATTTTCTGAGGACCTCTCATAAGAGGAGGCAGTGCAGCAACCACATAAGAAGCGTGACCCAATGTCTTTTTAAGCCTGGGATTTACAAGGTAAGGAACCGCAGCAATATAGCCGAAAGAAGAAACGTAGCACACCGGCTCACCGTTTACAAGCACTGAGTCCATAAGCATTTCCTTGCCCTTGGTAGCAAGCTTGTCAATTGACTTTATAGGATCCTTTCTGTAAAGGTTGAAATTATTTGCCATATCATTGGTTGTACCCACAGAAATATGTCCGTAAATACTATGCTGTTCTATTTCATTAAAGGCACGGAATGCTTCGTTTACCGTTCCGTCACCACCAAATGTTATAAGATAATCAGAAACCGGATCAAGTTCTTTGATAAGCTTCATAACATGACCGGAATATTCACTTTTAGCTACAGTGTTGAGCTTTAATCCACGCTCTACAAACTTAAAGATAAGATGATCAAGCGCCGCCTGGGAAAATTTTGTTGCAATCGGATTATAGATAATACTAAAGTTCATAGCATTCCTCCTTATATTTTTTCGCATATATCATAGCACATAATAATCCGTTAATTTTATCTTGTAATTTTTGTGTTTATTTTTGTAATATTTGTATTATCCCATATTGAAAATCCATAATAAAAATGCTAAAATTTCTTTAACTAACTAACGGAAGTGATTTTATGAAAAAGACAATACAAAGAAAGTATGCAAAGCTTATAGCAAGAATCGGTGCAAATATCCAGAAAGGACAGCCTGTCAAATTATATGCAAGTGTAGATCAGTATGAATTTGTAACAATTCTTGTTGATGAATGCTACAAGGCAGGTGCAAGTAAGGTATCTCTTGAATGGGATTATCAGCCTCTTACAAAGCTCGATTACCGACACAGAACACTCAAATCCTTATCAAAGGTAGAAAAATGGGAAGAAGAAAAACTTAAACTGATGACAGAAGAACTTCCCTGCCGTATCTATATAATTAGTGATGATCCCGACGGACTTAAGGGAATCAATCAGACAAAAATGCAGAAGGCACGTATTGCCCGTTATCCCATAATCAAGCCTTACAGAGATGCAATAGAAAACCGCCATCAGTGGACAATTGCGGCAGTTCCCTCTTATCAGTGGGCTAAAAAGGTTTTCCCTGAGCTTTCAAAGACAGCAGCTTATAAAAAGCTCTGGGAAGAAATTCTTAAAACAGTTCATGTCTCGGAGGACAATGATCCCGTTGCTATATGGGAAAATCATAACAAAACACTCAGAGAAAAATGCGAATGGCTTAATTCTTATAAGTTTGACTACCTTCACTATAAGAGTGCAAACGGAACTGATTTCAAGGCATGGCTTATTCCTCAGGGACACTGGTGCGGAGGAAGCGAGCTTACAAAACAGGGAGTAGAATTTAACCCTAATCTTCCTACAGAAGAGGTTTTCACCTCTCCCATAGCAGGAAAAGCCGAGGGTAAGGTTGTTTCAACAAAGCCTCTTTCTTATGAAGGTCAGCTGATTGAAAATTTCTCAATCACATTCAGGGACGGCAAAGCTGTTGAATGGGAAGCTGAAAAAGGTCAGGAACTTCTTACAAAGATGATTACTATGGACGAAACAGCATGTATGCTGGGTGAACTTGCACTTATCCCTAAAAACAGCCCCATAAACGAAAGCGGTATTTTATTCTATGAAACACTCTTCGACGAAAATGCCAGCTGCCACATAGCACTCGGTGCAGGATATAATGACACAATCGACGGTCATCTTGATATGACAAACGAAGAATGCAGAGCATTAGGTATAAACGACAGTATGATTCATGTTGACTTTATGATAGGTGCCGATGATATGGAAATAACAGGCTATAAGAACGGAAAATCCGTAAGAATTTTTGAAAACGGAACATGGTCCGATAAATCATAAAATCCGCATATCAGATATATCTGTATTTTACGATTCAGGAGGATTATTATGGCAATGAATTTTAAGAAAAAGCTGCCCATTCCTATGGAAGCAAAAGCTTTGTTTCCGGTGTCACAGAAGGCAGCACAGATAAAAGAACAGACAGATAAAAAAATAACTGATGTTCTCACAGGCGAATCTGATAAAAAGCTCCTTATCATAGGTCCATGCTCAGCAGACAGAGAAGATTCTGTGTTTGAATACTGTACAAGACTCAAAAAAATTCAGGATGAGGTAACC
This sequence comes from Acutalibacteraceae bacterium, assembly GCA_045588855.1. Lineage (GTDB taxonomy): Bacteria > Bacillota > Clostridia > Oscillospirales > Acutalibacteraceae > RUG806. Next base: position 982 of record JAZNEX010000078.1, on the reverse strand, counting down.
GATAAGCTTATTATTATTCCCCGTGTATATACCAACAAGCCACGTACAACAGGTGACGGCTATAAGGGAATGCTGCATCAGCCTGACCCTAACGAAAAGCCTGATCCGTTCAAGGGTATACTCGCTATCCGACAGCTGCATACCCGTATTCTTACCGAGCTTGACCTTTCAACAGCAGATGAGATGCTCTATCCTGCAAATTACAGATATCTTTCAGATCTGATGAGCTATGTTGCAGTAGGTGCAAGAAGTGTTGAAAATCAGGAGCACAGACTTGTTTCAAGCGGAATCACCGTGCCTGTCGGAATGAAAAACCCTACCTCAGGTGACCTTTCCGTTATGATGAATGCAATCACAGCGGCACATCACAGCCACGAATTTATTTACAGAGGATGGGATGTTGAAACATCCGGAAATCCCCTTGCTCACGCCATTTTAAGAGGCTATGTAAACAAACACGGTGAAGCTATCCCTAATTACCATTATGAAGATCTTACACATTTGTGTGAGCTTTATAATAAGTCGGGGCTTGAAAATCCTGCTTGTATTGTTGACACAAACCATTCTAACTCCGGCAAAAAATATCTTGAACAGCCCCGTATTGCAAAAGAGGTTCTCCATTCAATGCGGCATAACGAAGAAATCGGCAGAATGGTCAAGGGCTTTATAATTGAGAGTTATCTTGTTGACGGAGCACAAAAAATCGGTCCTGACGAAATCCCCGGTTGCTCAATCACAGATCCGTGTCTCGGTTGGGAAAAGACCGAAAAACTGATTTACGATATAGCGCAAAGCCTGTAAAACACGGCTCAGCCTTAAGAAAAATTTTTTCGATACTACATATAAGAAAAAATCTTACGATTTGTCAACCCCCTGCCCCCAGAAATCCTCGTACGAAAGTACGGGGATTTACTTTTTACCTATTACTTCTTTGCTCTTCACTTTCAGCTCTCCGACTCGGATTTCCGGAGGTAAAAAGTAA
>JAZNEX010000077.1:0-1652 GCA_045588855.1 Acutalibacteraceae bacterium | reverse complement strand
AAGCAATGCCATTAAGTTAGTGTAAAAAGAATATCCCATGCCGAAATAAAGTGGCATGGGGTATTTTTTTGTAACAAAAATCAAAAAAATTTCATAAAAAAACAAAAAAGTACTTGACAAACAAGAAAAAATCGGGCAAGCCGCCTTGAAAGCATTTTTAAGGAGGCTTATCCATGAAAAACTACCCTAAAAAAGTCCGCAAAATACTTCAGTCCATCATTTCAGACATGGCAAAGAACCCGTGGTTATACGCAAAACATCCCGGGAAAGACTTTACGCGGAAAAGAAAGTTACCTTTTGAGAAAACCATATCCACCTTAATCTGCATGGGTGGTGGAACCCTAAACAAAGAATTGTTGGAACAATTTAACTTCGATCCCAATATCGCTACATCTTCCGCATTTCTTCAGCAACGGGACAAGTTACTCCCAGAAGCTTTAGACTATCTTTTGCTCGAATTTACAAAAACAGCAGCCAGCCCCAAGACATACCGCAATTACCGATTGCTTGCAGTTGACGGATCTGATATTCAGATTCCAACCGATCCCTCAGATCCCAAAACATATTTTCCACCTGCTCCAACGCGATGGGAGATGAACTTACTCCACATAGATGCAATGTATGACCTGTGCAGTAATCTTTATGTAGATACTATTGTAAGGGGAAAACGAGGATTTAGTGAATACTCTGCCTTAATAAAAATGATTGACCGCTGGGATTCGGATAGTCCTGCAATTATCATCGCTGACCGAGGGTATGAAAGTTATAATGTTTTTGCCCATATTCAAGAAAAAGGCTGCTATTTCCTTATTCGTATAAAAGACATTGGAAAACCCGGTGTTATTGCAGCTTCCAAACTCCCTGGTACTGACGAATTTGACATTACAAATGATTTTTTGCTAACTCGCAAGCAAACGAATGAGGTTAAAAAGCTAATGAAAGAAAATCCCGAGAAGTATCGTTTTCTTTCTTCTCATTCCTCTTTCGACTTCCTGGACCTGCATACAAATCCGTTCTATCCAATGTCTTTTCGTATTGTCCGTTTCCAAATTGCTCCCGGTGTTTATGAAGCCGTTGCTACGAATCTCCCGGCAGCAGAATTTCCTCCCGAGGAAATAAAAAATTTATACCATATGCGCTGGGGAATTGAGACTTCTTTTCGTCACCTGAAACATACCCTGGGATTGTTAAACTTTCACAGCCAAAAGACGGAGTACATTGTCCAAGAAATATACGCAAAAATGATCATGTACAACTTTTGTGAAATAATTACTTCCCATGTAGTCATTCAAGAACGCAATAGAAAATACCAATATCAGGTAAATTTCTCTGCAGCTGTACTCATTTGCAGACAATTTCTCAGGCAGTTTGTAGCTCCGTCTTCCGTTGAATCTTTAATCCGCAAATACATAACTGCCATTGTTCCAGAGCGTTCCAGGCCACGGTATAGGCAACAAGGATTTAGGATTAGATTCGTTTATAGAATAGCATAATTTCTATCTCTTGTACAGTTTTTTAAGCGGATTTTCTGATCCGCTTACTTGTCATGCCCAAATTACATAAAAAGGTGCATCCACAGTAAATTCGCTGCAGATGCACCTTCATTATTGCACGTGTGTCGCTGTTGCTATACCACTAACTTAATGGCATTG
>JAZNEX010000076.1:0-18897 GCA_045588855.1 Acutalibacteraceae bacterium | reverse complement strand
GGTTTGTTTATAGCATAAAACGCAAAAACCTTGTTTTTGCCTGCTTTTGCTGATTTTTACAGTTTTAAAGGGTTTCTTTGGTAGTTAAATACCGAAAGAAACCCTTTAGTTATCTTGTTTTATGCGGTCTGCACTTTTTTTACAGCCCTTTTTTCTTTTGTTTTATTTTCCGAGTTCTAATATTATGATTTATTTCATAAATATTTATTGAAATATAACAGAGGAGTTTTTATATGCTGAAAAAAGTATTTAATAAATCGGATAATATCTATAATAAATTAATATATTCGGTATTATTTACATTAATATGTCAAATTATTTTAATTATATTAGCTTCCTATATTATTACATCGTCCGAAAAGTTTTATAATTCATTAAATATTTTCTGGTTTTTAATAACTGCAATTTCTTCGTTGCTTTCAGGTCTTATTTCGGGCCGAATATTCAAAAACAGAGGAATCCTCTGGGGCAGCATAAACGGTTTGATCGATGTATTTATTACTGTAATTCTTCTGTTGTGCTTTTCCGGATTGAAAATATCTTCAGATATCTTTATATTAATACCATGCGGATTATTACCTGGTGCGATAGGCGGAATAGTTTCCTCTAATCTTAAATAGGCAGGGAAGTGGTAATGTTGAAAAAAATACTGATATTTTCTGATTTAAGAAAATATCAATGCTTGAAAAAAACTATAAATTTTGATTGGTTAATTAAAAACAGCAATAATATATTGTTAAATACCATTTTTTTATGCGGAATAATTTGCGGTTCATATATGCCTGTTTTTGAAATTAAATCTGATTCGATTAACTTATTCAGTAAATTTTCATCTTTATTTGTATTGATAATATATATAACATCACTATACATAATGTCGGTTATATTCGGATTCAGTATGATTGGAGCACCTTTTAATACCGTATTATCTTTTATTAATGGCTTTTTTTTCAGTAATTTGATTTTAGCTCAAATTACAGTTATTCAGGATGCGAATTTGATTATTGAAATAGCATTAATAATTCCTGTTTACGGTATTATTGCAACATTAACGCAATATGCCTTATCCGAATCACAAAAGCTATCATTTATTATTGCAAAATATATTAAACTTAACCGAACATTAAATATATCTCAAACAATTACTAATTATATTAAATATATTTGTATCTTATATTTCGTGTCAATTATTCTTGTTTTTCTGACTCAAATATTTATAAAATAATAAACTACCGGTAAATTAAGAACCGGTAGTTTTTGTTGCAGTAAACTCGGATAACGGATTAGCATCAACGGCTTTTTTGAGCTCTTCATCAAGAAGATGAGTATAAATCTGAGTTGTATTAAGATTTTCATGTCCTAAAATCTCTTTAAGCTCAAGAACATCAACTTTTCCTGTCTGATACATAAGAGTCGCCGCAGTATGACGAAGCTTATGAACAGAAAAACCCATATCAGCAAGCCCAGCCTTATCAAGATAAACATCCACAAGATGTTGTACGGTTTTTACACTGATCCTTGTTTTACGGTTAGATAAAAATAAAGCATCCTTATCAATAATACCATCCTTTGGTCTTACGCGCATATAAGAGTCAATTGATGCACAGCATGCTTTATTCAGATATACAACTCTTTCTTTATTGCCTTTGCCTGTGATGGTAATCAGACGCGTGTCGGATTTCTCATCATATCTTATTGCATTATAATTTATAGAAACGAGTTCAGATAGACGTAAGCCACAATTAAGAAAAAGCGTAATTATGCAATAATCACGTTCTTTATTAGGACCGTCTATGGACATAAGCAATTTCTGTGCTTGTTCAACAATGAGATATTTAGGTAAAGACTTTTTTAATTTTGGTGAATCAAGATTAATCATAGGATTATCACTGATATAATTATTCATCTTAAGATATTTAAAAAATGTCCTGATAGATGAAACTTTACGCGCGCGTGCTTTTTCCTGATTATGACGAAAATTTTTGCAATAACTCAAAAAACGATAAGCATCATCTAATGTAACGTCTTCAAAGTAACTATCAGATATACCGGAAATATCGACTGAATCAAGTTCATCTGCAGAAAAACTTTTTTTATCAGCACTGATAATTAAAAATTTTAAAAACAATCTCAAGTCCAGGCAGTATTCATCAATAGTGAGCTCGGACTTGTTTTTAACATTAGATTGATAATTGAAAAATCTCTGCACAACGGCAGGCATTGAATAACGATAATTCTCATTCATACGACAAATGTTCAATCTTTTTGCATAAAATCTGCAAAATTACTTCCCTGAATTATACAAAATATTTATTTTGTATAATTTTCGGTAAAATTTTTACATATGCTTTCCTTTTATAAATATAAATAGATTTTTGATAAATACGATTATTTAGTGTATTTCTTTATCATTTTCATAATTGCAAAACTTACAACACAAACAGTTAATGTTGCGCGAAAATTTGCAGCGCTGTGTAATTCCTTTTTCATTAAATTTTCCTCCGATTCAATTCTGCATTATTGCCTCATAATAGGCGCTTCGTATATTATTAACACCAATAATATTAATTTTACTAAAAAATTCTTCGGGAATTTCTTTAAGATTATGTTCAGAAATAATACATTTCTTAAAACCGAGCCTGATAGCTTCTTTTATGCGTAATTCAGCAAAGCTGACGCTGCGTATTTCACCCGCTAGTCCGATTTCACCAAAAGCTATACAATCATCACTGATAACTTCATCCTTAAGGCTTGAAATCAAGGTCAGTGCTACAGGAAGATCAGATGCAGGTTCATCAATTCTCAGTCCTCCTGCAACATTCACATATATGTCGCAATTACCCATAAAATAACCCGAACGTTTTTCAAGGACAGCAACAAGCAAAGACATTCTATTATAATCAAAGCCCGTTGACATTCTACGCGGATTTCCGAAAGCGGTCTGCGAAACAAGCCCTTGAACCTCAGCAAGAATAGGTCTGGAGCCTTCCATAACTGATGCAATGCAAGAACCTGATACGTTTGAAGGTTTTCCTGAAATTAAAGCCTTAGATGGATTCGGAACTTCGCGCAGTCCCCTGTCAATCATTTCAAATACACCGATTTCATTGGTGGAGCCGAATCTGTTCTTTACTGCCCTGAGGATTCTGTAAGCAAGATTCTTTTCACCTTCAAAATATAACACACAATCAACTATGTGTTCAAGAACTTTAGGTCCGGCAATGTTGCCGTCTTTATTTACATGACCGACAATAATAATGGGGATATCACAAGTTTTTGCAACTCGCATAAATAAATTTGAGCATTCTCTTACCTGTGTTATACTGCCAGGCAATGAATTGAGTTCAGGAATAGACATAGTCTGAATGGAATCTATTATTACAATATCCGGAGTATTTGTTTTTATATACTCACCGATAGCACAAGCATCATTATCGCAAACAACAATCAGATTATCATCATTATTTCCGATTCGCAATGCACGAAGCTTAAGTTGATGCGCAGATTCTTCGCCTGAAACATATAATACTGACCTATGTAAACAAAGCTTGCCTGCAGTCTGCAATAATAATGTAGATTTTCCGATTCCCGGATCACCGCTGAGAAGAACAACAGAACCTTTGACAAGTCCACCGCCAAGAACGCGGTTCAATTCTGAAATACCGGTATCATACCGATGTTCGGTAAATTCTCCGATATCGGAAAGTCTCATTGGACGAATGCTATCGCCCACAGGTTTATTCTGTGTACCTGATGCAGTAATAATCTGCTCTTCAAAAGTGTTCCACTCATTACAATCAGGGCACTTCCCCGCCCACTTTGCTGATTGATAACCGCACTGAGAGCAGACATAAATACTTTTAATTTTATTAGTCATAAGCATTTTCCTTTTGAAAATTAAGAAATTCCAATAAACCTGATGTTATAAAATAAGCAAGCTGACACTGATATTGGTCATTTTTAAGTTTTGATAACTCATTATAATTTGATAAAAAACCGCACTCTATCATCACAGAAGGTCTTGAAGCATTATATAAAAGATAAATACTTTTATTACTTTCTTTAATTTTTCGTTTATTATCAGTTTGGAGATTATCTGCAATTTTATGTTGTAAAGATAATGCCAGATCTTTCGAGTCCTTGCTGCCGGGTGCGAAAAACACCTGCGTTCCGAAATATTTTTCAACAGAAAATGTATTCTGGTGAATGCTAAGCAATAATGATCCGGGGGTTTTATTAACAATTTCAAAACGTTTTAAGATGTCCGAATTTTTTCGTTTTCGTATTGTATCTAAAGAATTATCGCCAATGCTGCAATCACTGTCGCGTGTCAAAATATAATCAATATCAAAGATATCAAATAATGTTGCAATTTTATTTACAATACTCAGGTTAATGTCTTTTTCCTGTGTTCCGTCGGAAGCAACCGCTCCCCCGTCTTCACCGCCATGTCCGGCATCAAGAATAACAGTTTTTATCTCAGTACTTAAACCGACAGGCTCAAAAGTTGCAGCAACATTAGCAGTAATATTATTTATTGAATAAAAGAGACAAACAGAAAAAATAATTACCGACAATATAATAACAGCGCATTCCTTCATTAAATCACCCAAAAGTTTATTTTAATAATGGATATGCTCAAATATAAAATTAATTACCTGATATTAAACATCTTTCTGAATTTTTTCTGCAGCTTTTTAACATATAAAAAACACAAACGATCAATCAGAACATCAAAAATAACCAACAGAACATTAAGAAGAAGCATGAAAGCCAAGATATAAAATGCCCCTTCAGCGTATAAATCATCGTAAGAAATACCGAAAAAATATGAGCACAAGAATACAGCAACAAATACTGCCCCGTTAAACACACATAATTTAATTAAAAAACGAATAATTTTATTCCTGACTTTATCATTAAGAAATAAAGACAATACAGGATAATAGCCGAACAACATAATATAAAAAACGGCAGCTTCTTTATCTGCAATTATAAATAAAGACAACAGACTTACACAAAAATATGTACCGATAGACCATTTATAACCGGACTCCTTAACTATAAGAACAAGCAGAATACCTGCAAAGGCCGGAGCAGTATAGACAAGAAAAGGAGAAATGTAGGTGCACAGCATAACAACAACTGAAAGCGCACTGATTATTCCGCCTAATGCAGCTTTAGAACTCTGTCGCAAAACACTCTCCCCTTCAGCATCAGAAATTTAACAAGCTGAACAACATATTCAGCATCATTTTAAAGAAATCAAAAACACCTAAAACTTTCATAAAACGGCCGATAAAACCTTCAGAAGCATCATCAAACGCAGTGGAATGATTTGCTGAAACATATGCTGAAGAATCTGTTATTTCAACAGGCTCACCATTCATCACTGTAAATGTCTGACATCTTACGCCCTGAGGTGTAATACTGCCGACAAGATTATAATTACAATAAATATCAGCCGTTAAATAACTATCGGAAGGTAAATTTCCGCTATATGTGATATCTATGCTTTCACCGGGCTGTAAAACAACAGGTGAAGATAAGTCAAACTCAATATCGACACCGTAGCAATCCACAGAAATAAGAATCATCTTATACTTTTCAGATAAATTCTTCACAATCAGAACGTTATCATTATCTGACCAATAACCATCGTCAGAACAGTCAAAATATGCTTTTACAGAGTAACATACATTAGTAGCATACATAAACTGAGGAAATTCTTTATAAGTGTGAACATCAACAGGCGCATCAGCAAAAAGCAAGTTTGCGCAAAGCTGTCTGACATATGCATCTTTCCAGGTCATACCATGGAATAAACCACTGATAAACCATGTCTGCTCAGGAAGATAGCATGTAGAAGCATCAATGTTCATGGCAGGTGCCATATGATTATGTTTAACATCATCACAATTTGTTTTCTTTCCTGTGTAACCGTCAGGAAATCTTAATCCGAAAGGTGCACAATCAGCACCGGTAGCACCGTTGACATGAATAATTGCATCTGACTGAACACAGAGACCGGTAACAGACGGATTATCAGTACCGGCAACTATATATATGTTTGTACCATTATTTATGCAATCGTTAAACTTTTCAGACATTGACGGCAATATTTCATTATGAAACATATCACTTTTTGCAATAAGCGGCGCACTTTCAACAGGATCAAGATAGGTATTCTTCATATCTTCATAATACTCTGCAGGAATAAAATCCCAAATGCTTCCCCAATAATCAAAAAGCTTTCTGCCGCCATTATGAAGCAATTTATTCAATATTGTATCAAGGAACCCCAATGAATGCGCTTTCATAAGCCAGTTGATATCTTCTTCAATCATCATACCGTTCTCAATTAAACGCAAAAGTGTCTCTTCATCCAGATGAATATTTTCGCTAATTGCATCATATGCAAGAGCAGCACCGCCGATGGCAGGAACCGTAAGAACGGCATTGTTGACTTTACCTTCGGCTCCGTAAAGATTAAGATATGTAGCACTGATCTGACCGCCATAACTGACAGCATAAATGTTAACCTTATCAGCTCCCGTGTACACTAAAACAGAATCTATGTAAGCCTTGAGATCATCAGCAACGTCAATAACATTTTTACGAAAATCACATTGAAAAGAAAAGATGTTATCAAAACCGTTCTCTCCGTACTTTTCGGAAATGTCGTTCATAATTTCAATTTCCGCTGCATGCATAGAACCCATCTGTTCGATAAGATAAGTATAATTAGTAATGGCCGGATCATTAGGATATGTTACAGTTTCCACAACAGGAGACCCGTCAGGATTACAGGCAAGATCACCAAGCACTTCTCTGAGTGCGTCTATAACTGTATTTACAAGATAATCCGGCTGGCCGAAAGCAGCGGCCCCAAGTCCGATGCCTATCTGAGCAATGTTGCTTAAAACAACATCAACAATATTTAGTCCTTCGAGTGACCCCCACAGCTGTCTCTGATTTCCGTCTTCAACAGCATAAAGATAAGATGAGCTGTAACCGGGTACGACAACCAACGGATAATCTTTCTCTTCGGACGCCACAGAAGCAACCGAAACGGAACAGGCAATAAGCACAATAGTAAGTATTACTGCGATAAGTTTTTTCATAAAATTATCTCCTTTGCATAAACAATCAAGCAAATAACAGCTAACGTACAACTAAAAAGTGAAATAATATTCACTCAGCTTCATTTTACCATAATATAAAGTAAAAAACAAGTTTAATATCTTATTAATCATAAACTCTGTGTTATCCGGCATAATATCTTCTGTACTGAAAGGAATGATATATTATGCTTGAAAAATTATTAAGTAACCTGTTGTTGTTGGCATTACATCTTGAAAATTCAGGAATATTTCCTCCGCCATTAAAATCCGCACAAGAACAGGAATTACTGCAGCTCCATTTACAAGGTGATAAACAGGCAAAAGAAAAATTAATCCGACACAATCTAAGATTAGTTGCACATATTATAAAAAAATACTATTCTAACGAATCAGAAAATGAAGAACTGATATCTGTGGGTACAGTTGGGTTAATAAAAGCAATTAATACTTTTAATCCTGAAAAATGTGTAAGACTTGCAACCTATGCATCAAGATGTATTGAAAATGAAATTTTAATGTATTTCCGAAATCAGAAAAAGAATTCATTAGATATATCTTTTGATGAACCAATCGAAACAGATGCTGAAGGTAATCCGCTGACATTAATAGATATAATCGCTACGGATGATAATATTATAGATGATATAATAATCTCATCAAGCATAAAAAAAATGTTAAAATATATTAATGAATTATCAGATAAACGAGAGCGGGATTTGATAATTATGCGATATGGCCTTGACGGAAAAGAACCCAGGACTCAAAATTACATAGCAGAAAAGTACGGCATATCAAGATCTTATGTCAGCAGACTCGAAACAAAAATTCTGAAAAAACTCAGAAGACGTTTTGAACAGGATCAGAACCTCTGATTGACTGTTGCATAACATCTGAAGAAATGATATTATAATAAAAAAGGAGTGGTATTATGGGCAATTATTTAAATACGCTTACTATAAAAACAAACAGTAAAACACCTTTATCACAGGTTTATATTCACAAAAATCTGCGATTTTCTGTCCTGTGTGATAAATTACTCAGAGTTGAGATTGATGAATCTGCTTCATTTTGTGATGATGCTACTCAGGCGGTAATTAACCGAAATTTTTGTTCAACTGATTTCAGCGTTGAAACATCAGAAAATGAAATAATAATCGAGACATCTTCAGTAATATTTTGCTTTGATATTAAGAAAAAAATAATGAATTATATAATACTCAGTGACGGCAGAAGAGTTACCGATTATAATAAGGGAAATCTGAAAGGCACAAAAAGAACACTTGACAATGTAAACGGAAGTACAAAGCTTAATGACGGAATAATTTCGACAGAGGGTGTGGCATTACTGGATGACAGTAAGTCTCTGATTCTTTGTGAAAACGGCAAAGTAATTCCACGCAGAAATAACTGCAGCGATATTTATTATTTTGCCTACGGATATAAGTACAGAGAAGCTATAAGTGATTATTTCAGACTTACAGGTAATCCGCCTTTAATACCGCGTTTTGCCTTGGGAAACTGGTGGAGCAGATACAAAGCATATACCCAAGAAGAATACACTGAGCTGATGAATAAATTTATCAGTAAAAAAATACCGATAACGGTTGCAACTATTGATATGGATTGGCATTGGGTTGATGTAGTTAAAAGATTCGGAAAAGATGCAGTTGATGAAAATCAAAGAAATAACATTTTCGAACTTTTCTATAATCTAATCTTTCCGGGGTGGACCGGCTACTCATGGAACACCGAGCTTTTCCCCGAGCCTGAAAAATTCCTTGCCGGTCTTAAGAATAACGGATTTAAAATTACAATGAATCTCCACCCTGCATCAGGATGTAAGTTTTATGAAGATGCTTATCTTGATTTTTGTAAATTTATGGACATTGACCCTGATACAAAAAAGCAGATCAGGTTTGATATTACTGATGAAAAATTCATTGAAGGTTATTTCAGATTTTTACACCATCCGCACGAAGACAGCGGTGTTGATTTCTGGTGGATAGATTGGCAGCAAGGTACAAACACAGCCGTAAAAGGTCTTGATCCGTTATGGGCGCTCAATCATTATCACTTTATCGATTCCGGTCGAAACGGAAAACGAAATCTTATACTGTCAAGATTTGCCGGTGCAGGTTCACACAGATATCCGCTTGGTTTTTCCGGTGATACGGTTCAAACATGGGAGTCACTTGATTTTCAACCATATTTTACTTCAACCGCTTCCAATATCGGTTACAGCTGGTGGAGTCACGATATCGGGGGGCATTGCCGCGGATACAGAGACGATGAATTATATCTTAGATGGCTGCAATACGGAGTTTTCAGTCCTATTATGAGACTTCATTCAACTTCAAATGAATTCATGGGCAAAGAACCTTGGATGTACAATAAATCAATTGAAAATATTTCTGTTGATTTTCTCAGACTCAGACACAAACTTATTCCATACATTTATTCTATGAACAAAAAAACTGCTTCAGAAGGCAGATGCCTGATTGAGCCGATGTATTATGAGTCGCCGAAAGATCCACGTGCTTATCAGGTACCGAATCAGTATTATTTCGGCACCGAATTAATAGTATGCCCTATAACGAAACCTTGCGATAAAACTTCAGGGGTTGCTTCAACAAAAATGTTCTTGCCTAAAGGCCGCTACACAGACATACTTTCAGACAGAATTTATTGCGGCAATTCAATATTTAAAGCATTTCGTGATGAATCAGTTATTCCTGTTCTTGCAAAAGAAGGCGCCATAATTCCTATGTATACTTCTGCTGATTCAAATTCAACTGCGAATCCTGATTCTTTAGAAATACTGATAACGCGAGGAAATAACTCATTCGCATTGTATGAAGATGATGGAGAAACCTTAAATTATAAAAATGGATGCTGCTGTGAAACTGTCTTTAATATAAACACTACTGCCAATGATATTGTTTTTGTTATCAATAAAGCAAATGGCGACCGACAGGTAATTCCTGATGAAAGAAGTTATATTCTTAATTTTTCGGACATAAAGTCAGCTGATAGTATCAGTATTACCGTTAACGGTAAACCTTACCATAATTACAGCATATCAGAAAACAACAACTTATTAGTCAGAATTGATAATTTGTCTGTTGAAGATTCCGCTGAAATCAGGCTGATTGATTATATTCCGAGAAAAAGCAGATCAAAAAAAGAAATGAAGATCGAATTATTATCAAAAATTAAAGGTAACAATGACATTAAAACTGCTCTTTACGGAAAACTCCTGAAATCAGATAAGATGACTTTTGTTTCAAAAGCAATTAGAGAAATGCTGACAGAATTGGAAAATCTGTATTATTGACAAAAAAAGCAACTGCAATGATGCAGTTGCTTTTTTTACAGATAACAGCTTATATCAGATACCAGTGACTGTTCAACATTGATTAATTTTTTTGTTAAATCTTTAGAAAACTCATCTGCGGCTTTATATTGATTCAGATACATATTCAGTGATTTAATTCCCATATTACAGCCTTCTGTCATCAGATCCGCAACAGTTTTATCTGAATTATCAATTCCTAATTTTACATTTGTTTTTAATTTTGACATACTTTTTGCCATTACACCGGGATCTTTACCGTCATCATTATAATTAATTAGTTTTTCCTGGATTTTATTTTCAATCTTTTCATGTTCAATTTTGCTTTCATTCAGAATCTTTTTGAATTCAATTGACTCTACCCTGTCAATCACATCGCTGATAGAATCAATTCCCATTTTTGCGCCGGCATCACATTCTCGCAACAGCTTTATTGTGTCATTTTCTATCATTTTACTCTACCTCCCTTGAATTATTATTGACTATTAATAATATTTTATCCGAACTAAATCAAGCAAAAAAATATTGATTTCAAACTTGAAAAAATGTTATACTACAAAAAATAATTTAAGGAGCTTTCCGGAAATGAATGAAAAAGAAATACGAGAAATAAGAAGACGCTTCAGACCAAATAAATCCAATATCGTTACTATAAAAGGTTGTATTGTTGATAATGAAAAGTCAATTCGTTCCTATATAAATCAGTCAATGATCAACACCATATCCGATGATTGTGAAAAATTGTTTTCAGTGTTAAAAAAAGTATTATCAGGAACCTTGGGAACAAATCTTTTAGATCTTGAATACAAGGCGACACAAATACTTGACTGCGAAGAACACAGACTTCTTATGGCGCTACGAGATTCATCTTTAAAAAATGATGAGCTGCTTGAAATCTTTTATGCTAATATAATTAAAAGTGTGCATATTGACGGAAGTTATGCAATTCTTGTCGCAAGCGATAATTATGACGTTTTTTCATATACAGATTCTGGTGAACGCGAAGAAGACTCATCAACTGTCTTCTCATATATTGTTTGCGCTATCTGTCCGATAAAGCAAACTTCCGGTGGATTATTCTTCAGTGATTTTGATAATTCATTCCGTTCTGTTGAGTCTCATATGATTTTAGGCAACCCGGAATTAGGCTTTATGTTCCCTTCTTTTGATGATCGTGCTGCCAATATTTATAAGGCTCAGTTTTATACAAAAAACATTGCTGACATCCATCCCGATTTTATTAAAGCTTTATTTAATGTAGATATTCCTATGCCCTCCCCGGAAAAAAAAGAAAACCTCGAAGCTTGTCTGACACAAACTCTTGCAGAAGAGTGCAATTTCAATGTAATGCGTGCAGTGCACGATCAGATTACTGAAATGATTCAGGAACACAAGGAATCTAAGCAAGAGGAACCTTTAAGGTTATCTAAAACAACTTTCGGTAATGTGCTTGAAACCTGCGGAATTGACGACAAAAAAGTTGAAAAATTCAAGGATGAATTTGACGAAAAGTTCGGAAAAAATGCCGAACTGCCACCAAAAAGCATAATTGACACTAAGAAATTTGAGGTTGCAACCCCTTATGTATCAATAAAAGTTGATCCGGAAAGAAGTGATCTGATATCCACTCAGATAATTAACGGATCAAGATATATTCTCATAAGGGCAAATGACGGAGTTGAAGTCAACGGAATTAATATAGATATTACATAAACAAAAACCGGAGTCGAAAATTGACTCCGGTTTTTTCTTATCAGAATAAATAATCTTTTACATTATTATCATAATGTCCGGTATCGCAAAAACCATTTTCGGTCCGGATCATTTCGCCCCATTTATAGGCAATATCATCATAAGAATCAGTCGCAACTTTTGCTCTATAGAAACCATCCTTACTACCTCTGATACACCAATCAGACTCCCACATCATATGTCCCGTGGCTTTATATGTCCAAAGGAACCAGCTGTAATTAGTCTTGTTCATAAAATTAAAGCAATTATCCCATGTTGTCTGCTGATGAGGATAAAATTCACCCATAAGCATTGGTACATCAAAGTATACCAACTTAGTGAAAAGTGCGAAAAGATTAAAAATAAAGTTTGAATTATTATAAAAATGCACCTGATAAACTACATTAGTCCAGCCTTTAGTAAAAGCCTGAGGCAAAGCAATTGCTGTCCATATGCACTCAAGGGTGATTATATGATCAGGGTCAGCTGCACGCACTGTATCGTAAAGTCTTGAATATATAAATTCATTGTTTATTCTTCTTGTGATTTCGGTACAGTCAACATCGCACATAGGTTCATTGAGCAGATCATACATAGCAACTGCGGGGTTTCCTCTGAATCTAGTAGCAATAGCTGTCCACAACTCATCAGTCAACTGACGATATCGCTCCCCCTGCTCTGAATCTTCATATAATCCGCAAGAATCACCTTTACCGCTGTGGGGTGCATCACTCTGATATCCGACAGCTCCGTGCATATCCAAAACAACATACAGCTCTCTTTTACTGCATTCGTTGACAATCCAATCAAGGCGTGAAAAATCCCAATTACCGTTTTTATCAAGAATTTTAGTGCCGTTATCATCATAGTAGAAATTTCGATACCAGAATGGCACGCGCACACAATTAAAGCCCATTTCTTTGATAAGATCCAGATCATATTCAGTAATCCAGTTATCCATATAAGTATCCATCAATTCATAAGCAGCTTCAGTTCCGAAGCGTTCCGTAAGAATATCAAGAACGTCAGAATGAGAAGATGCTTCTTCATAGGGACACAGCCAATCTTCCCAGATAAGCCATGCTCCGAGATTAACACCCTTTAACTGAATCTTTTCACCGTTCTGATTAACAATATCCTGACCCTTTGTTACAAGAAAATCCTCTGATGTAAAGCCTGATTTAACTTCTGAAGCTGATGTATTAATAACCATAGATGTAAATACAGTAAACACTGCAAGCAAAACTGTAAAAATTTTTTTCATAAACTGACCTTCTTCAAAATTAATATAATTTGTGATATTTTATCACCAATAACACTTGATTTAAAATTAAATTAGTGATATAATGTCACAAAAACACAGAAAGGAGGTAAAAAAATGCTGAACAAGTCGATTATTGAAGAGCAGATCAACAACAAAACAGTATACGGAGTTGAAATAGAAAATGAAAGTTGCAAGCTCAGATTTCCATACATCTCCGAAAATAAAAGCAATGTAAAAGATCTGCTCTCCTCTATCCCGGATGATATCTCAAGTGAACATATAAAAGATATCATCAAAGATTTTATTATGGGGAATGCTTATGACAAATTGATAAAAAATAATCTGGCATAAAATTCTTCACAACAAACAAGACTCAAAGTTTGACTTTGAGTCTTGTTATGCTCTATTTACATAAGGCTTTTATAAATACCGATAATATCATCAACGCTTACATCACGGGGATTTCCGGGACGGCAGGCGTCTGCATATGCATCCTTTGCAAGAGCTTCAACATCTTCTTCAGGAACTATACCCTTAAGTGAACAAACAATACCAACGTCTTCAGCAAGCTTAGCGACAGCATCACAAGCAGCTTTTCTGTACTCAGCCTGTGTCATTGAGTCAACGTTTTCAACGCCCATAGCCTTAGCAATATCCTTATATTTTTCTCCTGTATAATCAGCATTAAATGCCATAACAGCAGGAAGAAGCACAGCACATGCCTTACCATGGGGCATATCATAATATGCAGACAATGTATGTGCCATAGAATGATCAACACCAAGACCAACATTTGAGAAGCCCATACCGGCAACATACTGTCCTAATGCCATACCTTCTCTGCCGGATGCCTCATTATTGACAGCACCGCGTAAAGACTTAGCAATAATTTCAATAGCTTTGATATGGAACATATCCGAAAGCTCCCAAGCGCCCTTTGTTATATATCCTTCAATTGCATGTGTAAGAGCGTCCATGCCGGTTGCAGCGGTAAGTGCAGCGGGCATTGAAGACATCATATCAGGATCAACAACGGCAACTACAGGAATATCGTGAACATCAACACAAACAAACTTTCTCTTCTTTTCAACATCAGTTATAACATAGTTAATGGTAACTTCAGCAGCTGTACCTGCAGTAGTGGGAACTGCAATAATCGGCACGCACTTATTCTTTGTAGGTGCAACGCCTTCGAGAGAACGAACATCTTCATATTCAGGATTTGTGATAATAATTCCGATAGCTTTAGCAGTATCCATAGCAGATCCGCCACCGACAGCAACAATGCAGTCAGCATCAGCATCACGAAATGCTTTAACACCATTCTGTACGTTTTCTATAGTAGGATTAGCTTTGATATCAGCATAAACACAATAAGAAATGCCGGCTTCGTCAAGAATATCAGTTACCTTTGCTGTAACGTTAAATTTGATAAGATCGGGATCAGTAGCGACAAAAACCTTTTTAAAGCCTCTGCTGTTAATTTCATCAGGGATTGCTTTTATAGCACCTGAGCCGTGGTAGGAAGTTTCGTTAAGAGTAAATTTGTTCATAAATAATCCTTCTTTCGTTTTTTTTAATTATATAATCATTCATTTAAATAATCAATACAATTTATAAACAACTTGCTGCAGAATTTATAAAAATTCTGAATATTGAAAAAAAATTTAAAAATATAAAAAAAAGACTTGATTTTTCTATTTCAATGTGATAATATACATAAGCGCCAAACGAAAGCGAGTTTAATTGAAAGGTAGATTTAAAAATGATGGAATGGTATGAAATTGTTATAGGTTTATTACTTGTATTTACTTCTATAGCAATTGTTATCCTTGTACTTTTACAGCAGAGCCGCAGAGCAGGACTTTCAGGTGCAATTGCAGGTGGTGCTGATACATTTTTCGGAAAGAATAAGGGACATTCCGCTGAAGCAAAGCTTGCCCGTTTCACAAAAGTATTCGGTGTAGTTTTCTTTTTGCTTTCACTTATTTGTACTTTCTTGTTGGCATTTCTTATGTCACGATGATCCAGTAGCTCAGTCGGCAGAGCACCTGCCTTTTAAGCAGGGTGTCCGGAGTTCGAATCTCCGCTGGATCACCAGAAAAGCACTTCTTTTTGAAGTGCTTTTTTCTTTTATTCAACACTTTTATTATTTTCAAAATCGATCAGGGATATAAACAGAAAAGCAAACAACCCGATATTCATAACAAGATTAGCAGTTTTAATTAACTCTAAAAACCAATAATAGGCAGTTTCAAAATCCGGGTACAGCTCTTCACCAAATGCGATTGTGAATAATGCTATGGCGTATAAACTTAAAAATATTGAGTAAATTGTTATGTACATAATTCGGATGGTCTTAATTTTATTCTTCACACTAATCACCATCTGAATTATATTATTATTTTTATTATGAATTCAAGCTGTAAATTCTGTAAGGAGAATCAGATTATGGTAAAAACCGGAATTTCATCTGCGTGCTTTTATCCTCTGACAACTGAAGAGTCTTTTTTAAAATTATGTAAAGCAGGAATTAAAAATATTGAGTTGTTTTTCAACAGTCCATCAGAATTATCCGATTCGTTTATAAATAAATTGCTTCAGATAAAAAGTGATTATGCTGTTAGCATTCCTTCTGTTCACCCTTTTATGTCATTCGCCGAGACTTTTTTTCTTTTCAGTGATTACGAAAGACGTTTTTATGACTCTCTTGATTTTTACAAGAGTTTTTTCGAAGTTACAAATAAGCTCGGTTCTGACATTTTCATTTTTCATGGACTTAAAGAACCCGGTAAAATTGAAGATAATCTTTATTTTGACAGATTTGCAAAATTAATTGAAATAGGCAAGGAATTCAATGTAAGGGTATGTCAGGAAAATGTTGTATTATATAAATCACAATATGCAGAATTCCTGACGAGAATGAGAGACAGTATCGGTCCCGATTTTAACATTGTTCTCGATATAAAACAAGCACATAAAGCAGGTGAAGATCCTTACAAAATATTAAATGCATTATATGAAAATATATGTCATATTCATATCAGTGATCATAATGACCGCTCCCCTTGTATTCCGCCCTTAGAGGGAACATTTGACTTTAATAAATTTTTTTCTGCTCTTAGTGATCATAAATTCGACGGTCATTGTATAATCGAGTTATATAATCACTCATATTCCAACGAAAAACAAATTTTTGATTCCTATGATAAAATAAATAAATTACTCGTTGATTATTAAGATTTATTATGATATTATTAGTTATAAATTAAATTGGCAGGTATATATTATGAAATGTCCTTATTGTCTTTATCCCGAAAGTAAAGTTATTGATTCCCGACCCGCTGATGACGGACAGAGAATTCGAAGAAGAAGAGAATGTATAAAATGCGGCAAGCGTTTTACTACATACGAAGCAATTGAAGGTCAGCCTGTCATTATTATAAAGCGTGACAAGTCCCGACAGGTGTTTGACAGAAATAAACTGCTGAGCGGTATGCTCAGGGCCTGTGAAAAGAGACCGGTTTCACTTGATACTCTTGAAAATGCAATTGATGAAATAGAGAGTCAGCTTCAGAATTCTCTTGAAAGAGAAGTTCCTTCTGTTGCTATTGGTGAAATGGCACTTGAAAAATTAAAATTTATTGATGAAATTGCATATGTCAGATTTGCATCAGTTTATCGAGATTTTAAAGATATTGAATCATTTATGGCTGAATTAAAAAACCTGTTAAATGAAAAATAAGAAAAAATCTTACGATTTGTCAACCCCCTGCCCCAATCTTGGGGGAATCGGTGTTTCTTGATATATGCAAATTGCTCACTTTTGCGAGCAATTTCCTATATATTAAAAAAGGGGCTGTAAAAAAACAGTCTAAAAGGAAAAGGACTACAAACTTACCTAAAAAGGTAGGAATGTAGTCCTTTTTGTGATATAATTAACGTGCGAATGAAAACTAATATCACAAGAAAATATAATACACCATATCAATTAAAATTACCACTGGAAATTGAAAAAATTATAGAAATTTCTGATCCGGTATATACATTTTGTGAGGTAATGGAGAATATTGACCTAAGAAAATATCTTGCTGTTAAGGAAAGCAGGACAGGTCGAAAAAGATATTCACCGGAAATCTTACTTAAAATCATCCTGTTTGCCTTTATGGAAAACGGGTATGTTTCTACGAGAGAAATTGAAAAGCTGTGCAAGACAGATATACGATTTATGTATCTACTGGATGAACATCCCGCTCCCAGTCATATGACAATAGATAACTTTATGAATGATGTTCTTTCTGTCAGCATATCGGATATATTCAATGAAATCAACGGATATATTTTCAAGGAAGAAAATGTTGATGTCAATCATGTTTACATAGACGGAACAAAGATAGCAGCCAATGCAAACAAATACAGCTGGGTATGGAAAAAGAGCAGTGTAAAGAACAGAAAAAAGACATTTGATAAAGTGACAGTATTGCTTGATGAAATCAATAAAACTCTGATATATCACGGAGTAAAATTCGGACTTCGTGAAGAATATGCTATTGAGTATCTTGAAGAAATATCTGTAAAATATGCAGAGCTTTGTAATATCAATCCCGATGTAATAGTCAGAGGAAAAGGACATCACAAAACAACAGAGCAAAGAAACTACGATAAATTAAATGAATACATAGAAAAACTGAAGAAATATGCAGAACATATCAGTATTTGCGGAGAAGACAGAAACAGTTATTCAAAAACAGACAGCGGTGCTACATTTTTCAGAATGAAAAGAGATTACATGGGAAATGACCAGCTTCTTCCCGGATACAATATACAGATGGGATTATGTGATGAATACATTGCAGTATTTGATGTAAAACAGTATGCATCGGATATGGATTGTTTTCAACCGCTTATGGAAAAATTCAATCATACATACGGCAGATATCCTGAATATCCTGTAGCTGATGCAGGATACGGAAGCTTCAATAATTATCTGTATTGTGAAGAACACGGAATGAAGAAGTATATGAAATTTACGATGTTCAAAAAGGAATGTGAAGATAAAAGCTACAGAGAAGATCCGTACCGTGCAGTAAACTTTCCGATAAACGACAAAGGGAATCCGGTATGTCCTAACGGAAAAGAATTTCATTATCTTAAAACAAGACCTGTCCGAGGAAACAAATACGGAAGAACAGAAGAAATATATCAATGTGAGGATTGCAGTAATTGTCCTCATAAATTAAAATGCAGTAAAGCAGAAGGCAACAGAACAATCAGATTGAATGAAGAATTAACAAGCATACATAATGAAGTTCTGAACAATCTGAATAGCACACACGGAGCATTACTGCGAATGAACAGAAGCATACAGGCAGAGGGAGCGTACGGAACAATCAAATGGAACCGAGCCTACACAAGAGCCAGAAGAA
>JAZNEX010000075.1:0-49659 GCA_045588855.1 Acutalibacteraceae bacterium | reverse complement strand
GAGCGGCTGCTTGAAATAGTAATGCGATGTCAAACCTCTGTGCCGACTTTTAGTCGGCGAGCCAGCAGGCGGCCCTTATAGGGCCTGTGCAAACCACCAGTTCAACTGGTGGTTATGATTTTGTTCATTCTGCGCATTTTTCCCTAGCCCCTAAAAAGGGGATGTAAAAAAACGAGTTTTTTTACATCCCCTTTCTGCGCCGATATCTAAATCGGTTCGCATTGTTGGTTGCGGGAGAAGGGTGCGGGTGTCCGGTGGACACCTCTGTGCAAAGCACAGAAGCAGTGACCGAGGCGGCAGCCGATACCTTGAACCAATTCGCGCAAAGGCTTTGCCTTTGCTTGCACCCGCAAAACATAGTCGTCTCAGACACTGCCGTGTCCGATACTCCTTGTTTTTGCTTTTTCAAGCACTCCCTTCATCGCCCACCGGGCGCGGGGACAGCTGAAACTCCGTGTCATGAGCCCACTCGTGTTCATACCCTCAGAGGCCGTTGGCTCAAGTCCTTTTGCACAAAAAATAAAAAAATAAGTACACATTATGGTGTACTTATTTTTTACATGGTTGCGGGAGAAGGACTTGAACCAACGACCTCCGGGTTATGAGCCCGACGAGCTACCAACTGCTCTATCCCGCGATATCTCTATTGCTTGTTTAGTATATACCATATTGAAGAAAAAATCAAGAGTTTTTTTAAAATTTCCGAAATTTTTTACAAAAGCTGTTCCGGGGAAATTATACGGTATTTTCTGACGGGGATGAACGGTTGGTTTTTCCGTTGAAAATGATTGAAAAATATGCAGCGGAGTAGTAGAATATTTTTATAATGTTCTTTTATATTTTTGGGAGGGGGAGATGTTATGCTGCTTGATGGTATAAATGATGCCAAGGATATAAAAAGGTTGGCTATTGATGAGCTTTGTGTGCTCTGTGATGAAATAAGACAGGTGCTTATTAATAAGCTCAGTAACACAGGCGGACATGTGGGATCAAATCTCGGTGTGGTGGAGCTGACCGCGGCACTGCATTATGTTTTTGATTCTCCTTATGATAAAATTATATGGGATGTATCACATCAGTGCTATGCCCATAAGATTCTTACAGGCAGAAAGGATGCTTTCATTAAGCCTGAAATGTATAAGACCGTTACGGGATTTACCAATAAGAATGAAAGTGAGCATGATTTCTTTACCGTTGGTCACACATCCACCTCGATTTCTGCAGCCCTCGGTTTTGCAAGAAGCAGGGATACGGTAAATGGGAAGGAAAATATTATTGCCGTTATCGGAGACGGAGCACTGGGCGGCGGTCAGGCATTTGAGGGTATAAACACTCTCGGTGAATATGAGGGTAATTTTATACTCATTGTAAATGATAACGATCAGAGCGTTGCCGAGAATCACGGGGGCTTATATAAGCATCTCAAGACACTGAGAGACACTAAGGGTGAAAGTCCCGATAATATTTTCAGGTGCTTCGGACTGGAATATCATTATCTTGATGACGGCCACGACGTTAAGGCTCTGACAAAGCTTTTTGAAGGTGTGAAGGATGTTACGCACCCTGTTGTGCTTCACATACACACAGTGAAAGGCAAGGGTCTTATATACGCAGAGCAGAACAAAGAGGACTGGCATTCAGGTGCACCGTTCTTTGTTGAGGACGGTACACCGAAAAACGGATATCCGAAGTATGACACCACTGTTTTTGACAGCCTTGAAAATCTTCTTGATAACGATCCCACTGCAATAGTTGTTACAGCAGGTACTCCGAGAGCATTGGGATATGTGGGTGAAAGAAGAGAATACCGTGCGAAAACGGGCAGGTTTATTGATGTCGGAATTGCAGAGCAGAATGCCATGGGGCTTGCCGGCGGTATTGCAGGCTATGGCGGAAATGCTGTTTTCGGAGTGTATGCACCCTTCCTTCAGAGGGCATATGACCAGCTTTCCCATGACATATGCCTCAACAAAAATCCTTTAACATTGCTTGTGCTTCTTCCCGGTGCATACGGAATGAAGTCAAATACTCATCTGGGACTTTGCGATATTCAGCTTTTGTCTCATATTCCCAATCTTGTGTATCTCAGTCCTTCTGATAAGGAGGAATATCTTGCGATGTTCCGTTATGCTGTATCTCAGAAGGCGCATCCCGTTGCCATAAGAGTGCCTTGCAGGTTTTATGAAAGCTCAGTTGCCGATGATACGGACTATTCACTTATTAACAAAGCCCGTGTTATGCGCAGAGGCAAGGATTGTGCGCTGATTGCAACAGGTACTCTTATTCCCAAGGCTATGGAAGCGGCGCGCAGATATAAGGAGGTATCGGGAAGGGATATCACCGTAATCAATCCGAGATTTCTTACAGGTCTTGATGCTGAGCTTCTGTGGAAGCTTAAAAAGGATCACAGCCTTGTTATTACATGGGAGGACGGCGAGCTTTACGGAGGCTACGGACTGAATGTTGCTTCATATTATGCCGACAGCGGTGTGAAGGTACTTAATTTCGGAATAACAAAGGAATTCCATTCGGATTTCAATGCAGATGAACTGCTTGCCGACAACGGAATTTCGGTTGAAAATCTTATAAATATACTGTCCGGATATTTTCCGTCGGAAAAAGTTCAGGGATAAAGGAGAAAAAATATGAATATTCAGAGCTTATCGGTTTGTGTACCGGCAAAAAGATGTATCAATGACTGTAAATTCTGCTGCAGTAAAATGCATACTGCAGATTACAGGGATAATTTTACGGATATTCTCAGATATTCGGATTATTCGGATGATATGAGAAAGCGTCTTACATATGCCCGTGATAACGGCTGCAACACCTGTATGCTTACAGGTAACAATGAGCCTCAGCAGAATAAGGAATTTCTCAGGGTTTTCAGTGAAGTAAACAAAACTCTGCCCAGTCCCTTCCTTAATATAGAAATGCAGACATCGGGTGCATTTATTGATGCGGATTTTCTTGATTTCTTCAAGTACTCCGTAGGTCTTACAACGGCTGCCGTATCAATTGCCTGTCTTGATGATGACGAGGCAAACAGAGAAATGATACAGACAAAGGATTCGGGACTTAAGCTTTCCGATTTATGTAAGGAAATCAAAAAGCGCAATATCAATCTGCGCCTTTGTCTTAATATGAACGACTCAATGCTTCTTCATCACAGCTATACTCCCGAAACTATAGTTTCTCTTTGCGGGGAGCTTGGTGCAGATCAGATTACCTTCCGTGCATTGTGGTCGGCAGAAGACGATACTGACCAGAGCAAGTGGATAAAGGAAAATGTTACCGATATAACGCATAATTTTATAAAAGAGCTTAAGACTGATGTTATAGCTAAGGGCAAGTATCTTGATACTCTTGAATACGGTGCTTCGAGATATGATTATTACGGATTTTCTGTTGTGGTTGATGAGGATTCAATGTCACAGGAAAAGAATACAGAGGCTGTCAAATATCTTATTTTAAGACCTGACGGACATCTTTATTCGAAGTGGGACAGTAAGGCAAGTCTCATATTCTGATATATACCGGAAAGAAGTGTTTCCCATGATTTCTTTTGATGAGTTTTTTGATATTGTACCGGAAGCAGAATATTTCCCGTCCTTTGACCCGACAGGAGAAAGGGACGGAGTGAGCTTTGAGGGTATAAAGGCACTTGCATATGAGGGAGCCGTCTACAAGGGAAGTAAGACCCGGGTGTTTGCTCACATAGGCTTTCCCGAAAATGTCCGTGAGATTGTGCCTGCCGTTGTGCTTATTCACGGAGGCGGAGGGCATCCCGATGATATATGGATAAAAAAATGGAATGAAAGAGGCTATGCGGCAATATCTATGGATACAACGGGATATTTTCCCGTAAAAAGTATACCTCATTTGTATGAGGGCTTCAGTGACGGACTTGAAAGAAGACTTGTGCCGCCTTTTTATAAGGAAGGCTACAGAGTGGGTCCTGACAATACCTGCATGAATGACTGTCAGGAAAATATCGGTGACCGTTGGATATATCACTCTGTAGCCTCAGTGATACTTGCGTTTAATATCCTTAAAAATGACAGCCGTGTTGACAGTACAAAAATCGGTATGTGCGGTATTTCGTGGGGCGGAATAATTGCTTCAACCGTCATGGGCTATGACAGCCGTTTTGCCTTTGCCGTGCCTGTATACGGCTCGGGCTTTGTAAGAGAGTCGCTAACATATTTCAAGGAAATTTATTCCTTAGGAGCAAATATATGCTGGCTTCCCGAAATTAATTTTCCGCAGGTGAAAATGCCTGTTATGTGGCTTTGCTGGAATGATGACTGTAATTTTTCCATTAACAGCAATTCCATGTCTTATCTTGCAACAAGGGTCAATAACAAGAACACCTGTCTTTCAATGATACACAATATGCGTCATTCCCATAATGAGGGCTACACACCTGAAGAAAGCTATTGGTTTGCCGATTGTATTATAAACGGCAGGGATGTTCCTTCGGTGAATGCGGAATATTCCGACGGCCTTGTAAAATATTATTGCAGTGAAAAAATCAAATCCGTAAGGCTTTTTTACATCACGGAAAAAATGACCTATGTTCTGAGGGAAAAGCACCGTGATAAGAATTTTTATATGGCTCAGGAATGGAATATTCTTGAATTGCCTGCCGATAAAGCTTCGGCTGTGCTTCCCGGAAATGCTGTGGGAAGGTATGTTGAGTTTACACTTGAAAACGGCATTGTGATGACAACTTCTTATGTGCAGGAGGATGCAGAATGCTGAAGCTTGATAAAGAGCTGCTTATAAAAAACATTAATGATATTGCAGGGTATGATTTTGACAATAATAAGGTTTTCGGCTCGGCTTATTATGTTTTTCAGAGAAATAATCTGAGTGTAGTCAGGTGCTTCGGCTGCTGCTCTGCAGAAGAAAGTCCCGCGGTTACTGAGCATACGGCTTTCAGAATTGCTTCTATGACAAAGCCTGTTACTGCCGCCGCCGTGCTTATCCTTATTGATAAGGGACTTATAAGTGAAAATGACTGCATAGCTGATTATATCCCTGAGTTTTCGGATGTGCATATTATTGATTCCGAAGGAGTTGACAAAGGAAAACCCCAAAGGCTTCCTTGTATAAGTGACCTTCTGACACACAGCTCGGGAATAGGCAGCGATATCTCAAAAATCAATGCAATGACAGCAAAGGACTATGAGACGCTTGATGCATCTGTAGATTATCTTATAAAAACAGGACTTGATTTTGTGCCCGGTACTGCCCAGCAATACAGTCCTACGGGTGCATTTGATGTGGCTGTAAAGATAATCGAAAAGGTTACCGGGGAGGATTATCTCTGTTTTTTGAAAAAAGAGATTTTTATTCCCTGCGAAATGTATGATACTACCTTTATCCCCGACGAAAAGCAGAGTGCGAGAATAATTGATATGCATTGTAATATCAACGGCAGAAATGCAGTCAAGAAAATGCCGGGGGACTGTGTGTTTGAAAATGTACCTGCTTCTCACTATCTCGGAGGCGGAGGGCTTGTTTCTACACTTGAAGACTACGGAAAATTTGCAAAAATGCTTCTGAATAAGGGAAAAAGCGAGGCAGGAAAAAGAATTATCAGTGAGAAAGTCTTTGATAAGATGTCCTGTCCGTATATCGCAATAAGCGACAATCAGCAGTGGGGGCTGGGTGTAAGAGTTATTACCAAGGATACATATCCTCATCTGCCCGTAGGTGCTTTTGGCTGGAGCGGTGCATACGGTACCCATTTCTGGGTTGACCCCGAAAATGATATAGCTGCCGTTTTTATGAAAAATTCAGCCGTTGACGGCGGTGCGGGAAATGAATCCGCAGTAAAATTTGAAGAGGCTGTATATTCTTCAGGCGAAAAATAAAACAGTACCCGTGAATGATAATATCTTTTCACGGGTACATCTTTTTTTGTAGGAAAAGTTAACATTTATTTGTTTTTCCATTTATTTTACTGTGTTAATATATGAATCGGCGATTATTTTTACCGGGTGGATATATTATGCTTCAATTAAAGAATATTGTAAAAACATATATGACGGGAGATATAACTCAGAATGCGCTGAAGGGAATAAGCATCAGCTTCAGGGACAATGAGTTTGTTTCGGTGCTGGGACAAAGCGGCTCGGGAAAGACCACGATGCTGAATATCATAGGGGGCCTTGACCGTTATACTGACGGTGAGCTTGTCATAAGCGGTGTTTCCACAAAGATGTATGAAGATTCAGACTGGGATATTTACAGAAATCACAGGATAGGCTTTATTTTTCAGAGCTATAATCTTATCCCCCATCAGAATGTGCTTTCAAATGTTGAAATGGCTCTGACGCTTGCAGGGGTATCAAAAAAAGAACGCAGAGAAAAGGCAATTGAGGTTCTTACAAAGGTAGGTCTCGGTGAGCATATTTATAAAAAGCCTAATCAGATGTCGGGCGGACAGATGCAGAGGGTTGCAATTGCCCGTGCGCTTATAAATAATCCCGAAATACTTCTTGCTGATGAGCCTACAGGTGCTCTTGACAGTGAAACAAGTATTCAGATAATGGAGCTGCTGAAGGAAATAGCCAGGGACAGACTTGTAATTATGGTTACACATAATCCTGAGCTTGCCGAAAAATATTCAACAAGAAT
Organism: Acutalibacteraceae bacterium; assembly: GCA_045588855.1. Lineage (GTDB taxonomy): Bacteria > Bacillota > Clostridia > Oscillospirales > Acutalibacteraceae > RUG806. The sequence continues at coordinate 43,011 of JAZNEX010000075.1, read as the reverse complement.
CGTAAGGCTTTCAGACGGAGTGATAACGGATGATACAGATCCCTATGAGGAAGCAGAGGACGTAACACGGCAGGAAAAAACACGGAAAATATCTATGTCGTTTTTCACTGCGCTTACTCTCAGCTTCAATAATCTGAGAACAAAAAAGGGCAGAACGCTTCTTACTGCCATGGCAGGGTCAATAGGAATTGTGGGAATAGGTCTCATCCTTGCCGTTTCAACGGGTATGACGGAGTATATCAACAGTATACAAAAGGATACAATGTCTCAGTATCCTATCTCTATAAGCACCGAGGCTATCGATACGGGTGCTTTTTACGGCGGCGGGCAGGAACAGGATACTGAAGAGGAGGCATCAACCGACACGGTAACGCAGCCGGACTATTACGGTATATATTCGGGCCATGATAATCTTCAGAGACAGAATTTTCTGAAGCAGGTTATAGCCGAGAATGACCTTGCTTCATTCAAACAGTATCTTGACAATCAAAGCAGTGAGGTGCATAAATATCTCGGTGAAAAGGGTATTGTTTATACCTATGATATAAAATTCAATGTGTTCACCTATGATAAAAACGGAAAGCTTGCCGATACGGATACCGAGCCCGAAAAGCCTCAGACACAGCAGAGCTCGGGCGGATTTCTCAGCAGCCTTTTTTCAGGCGGTCTTTCGATATTTTCGGGCGGAGGCGATGAAACGGGAAAGCATTTCAATGAGATGCCCCGCGGAGAAGGAGCAGAGCTTTTCAACGGAGAAATTATTGAAAATTATGATCTGCTTTACGGCACATGGCCTGCTTCTATGACGGATGTTGTTCTTGTGCTTAACGGTGAAAATAAGATTTCTCTTGAAGAAATGTACTCTCTCGGTCTGATTTCGGACGAGGAATATAATGCCGTTGCAGAAGCTATAGCTGCAGGTACCGAGGTACAGCCGATGGTGCTTGATTATTCTGCCGTTGCAGGCAAAAAATATTATCTTGTCACTCCCGGAAACAGATATATACGCGATGAAAACGGAATGTTTTCTTATATAGAAGAAATTGAAGGAAATGAAGAAGCACTTACGGGCAATGCCCTTGAGCTTACCGTAAGCGGTATTGTAAAAAGAAAGCCTGATGCAGAGAGAGCTTCTCTTTCGGGGCCTGTTGCCTACAGCTGCTTGCTGAAGGACTATATAATTGAATCAAGCGGCAGCACCGACACTGTCATTTCCCAGATGGCAACCCCGGAAATAAATGTGCTTACGGGAATGAAATTTTCTATTACCGATGAAAATGAAAAGATTTCGGCAATAAAAGAATATATGTCCCGTATGAGTAACGAAGATAAGGCATCGGTATATAAAATGATTTCTCTTCTCGGTATGGGAATGTCAGGCAGTGAAGAAGAGAAAACAACGGAGACAGTTACCGAGGCGGTTACGGAAGCTGTTACGCAAGCTCCGGAGGAGCCTTCGGCAGATGATACATCCGAAAAAGCTGAAACAGGTATTCTCGGATTTTTCTCGGGACTGTTTGATGATATAAAATTATCAATTGACAATATTTCAAAGCTGCTTGAACTTATGCGTATGATGAATACACTTTCGGAAAAATATCCCGATTTCAGTTTTGATAATATCGGCTCTGTTATTGAGAATTTTCAGAATATCCAGTCGGGAAATATTGAGGATATAATGTCAGGAATTGATATGGAATCAATTATCAAGGATTATATAGGCTCGGATTTGTCCGATATTGCTTCAAACGATGAATATTTTGCTTCAATGCTCGATAAATGGCTTGAGTCTTCACCCGATAAGGAAATGCTTCTTACGGTTTATGATCAGTATATACAGGAATCCACTTATGAGCGCAATCTCAGTGATTTCGGATATATTGATATAAATAAGCCGTCATCAGTAAGCCTTTATGCGGATAACTTTGAAAATAAGGATATGCTGGCACAGTGTATAAAGAATTATAATGCCAGCGTGTCTGAGGAAAAGAGCATAAAGTACACGGATTACGCGGCTATGCTGACATCGTCTCTTACATCAATTATCAACGGCATATCCTATGTGCTTGTTGCCTTTGTTGCAATTTCTCTTTTTGTTTCGGGAATAATGATAGGTATCATCACTCATATTTCGGTTATGGAAAGAACAAAGGAAATAGGTATTCTCAGAGCACTGGGTGCTTCAAAAAGAAATATTTCTCAGGTGTTCAATGCCGAAACCTTTATCATAGGTCTTTTTTCGGGGCTTATCGGTATAATAATCACGCTTATAGGAATAATTCCCATCAATAAAATTATTGAAATCAAAACAGGCATTGAGAATCTTGATGCACAGCTTTCAATCGGAGCTCTTACGGGGCTTATGATGATAAGCATAATCATAACTCTGGCAGGCGGACTTATCCCTGCGTTGAATGCAGCAAAAAAAGACCCCGTAGTGGCATTGAGGTCAGAATAACAGTATTACGAAAAAATATACCGCACGGAGATCCGTGCGGTATGCTGTTTGTTTAATAGTAGTTTCCGGTTGCAGTGTCTATTGCTTTCAGAAGTGAATCAGCGTGGGTTGAAGGCAGGTCGCAGTTATAATGCCATATCATTACTCCGCCGAATCCGTTATTTATTGCATATTCGGTTTTGTCATATATCACATCGGGGGTATTGAACCAGAAATCCTTGTCTGTATCATCACAGTGATACCAGCCGTTTTCGTCAATGCCCTCATAACAGCCGTTGTAGCCGTACCAGTATGCTGACATATCGGTGGGGCGTGAATAGAAGGGAAGTCCCACATTGACCTTTTCGAGAGGCATACCGTATATCCCGATTTTGTTTATTAGCTCAATTGTGCCGTCTGTTGTTGCGTGTCTGCCTTCATCATCAATAAAGTCATATGTCATAAGTTCAAATGTATCAATGGCTTCAATTGCAGCGGTTGTGAATTTTATGTTCCAGTCATTGCCTGCAACTCCGAGGGTATAGTCCCCCAGCTTTTTATCAAGGGAAACAAGGAAGTTGTTGTAGTAATGCCAGGCCTTTAAGGAAATAGGATATTCATAGTCAAAATGAACACCGTCAAAGTCATATTTGTCAAGCACAGCAATAATATTATCCTCAAACACACCGCTTGTGAAAGCCTTGTTATGCTCAAGGCTCTGAGCCTCCATCTGTTCTTCCCATACATCGGAATCTGTTATGCCCCATGGCCCCAGAAGATTGAGAGTAATGCTTACATCCCTGTCACCGATTGCGTTACGGATATTTGAGAGTGCGGTTTCAAGCATTTCTTTTTCGCAGATTATATTGCCCTCACTGTCAAAGGATGCACATTCAAAAAGAATAACATCTGTGATGATGTCAAAATCTTCGGTGTAAAGGCTGTCGGGGGACTGTACATAACCGCCTCTTATGTATGCTGTTACCCTGAAGTCTTCAACCTTTTTGCCGCAGGGGGACTCAGTACCGAATAAGCCTGCAAGCATCAGTATGAGGGAAGTAAAAAAAGCTATAATTCTTTCAAAGAACACTGACATGTTTTTTTCTCCTTATGTTGTAATAAGTATATTATATAACGGTTTTGTGCTGTATTCAAGATTATTGTTGATATTTTTTGTCTGACGTTAACAGATATTTTACAATGATGTATTGCTAAATTGTGTATTTTTATGGTAGGATAAGTGTAATCAATTTAAGGAGATGAAAAAATGGCGGAAAAAATCAAGTCTTTGAAAAAAAATAATTCAATTCCTCCAAAAAATGCTCTTCCCGGTGATGTGGGAAAGAATGTAACAACTTTTGAATATGTATGTCTTATGCTTGCGCGTATAGGCGGTATGTTCGGTACCACTCTTACCGGTACTCTTGCAGCAGCCTTTTTGCATGAGCTTTATTACGGTCCCGTAGGTGTTGATGCTGACAGAATCGCTGAATTAATGGCTGTACAGACAACGATTACCACTATAGCAAGTGTAATTTTCGGTGCTATATCTGCTGTTATCGTCCAGAAATGGAAGAGCCGTTGGGGCAGATACCGTCAGTGGTATATTATCTGCCTTGTTCCCATGTTCTTACTTACCGTGTTCTATTTCTGGGTACCCACGGGAATGACTGTAGAGCAGATGACAATTTTACGTTACGGAATTGCCTGTGCTCAGACTGTATTCAACTGCTTCAATAATCTGGGTCAGAATGTTCAGCAGGTTATTTCTCCCAACCACAAGGAGAAGAAGACCGTTGCTACTATCTGGCAGCTGTCATACTATATCGGCTACGGCGGAGCATATATTGCGACCTTTGTTTACGGCTTGTTCAGTGATGACAAGAACAAGATGTATATGACACTTGCAATTGTTGCTGCTTGTGTAACCTTTGCAGGTAATCTTATGGTCGGTCTTTTCTGTAAGGAAAGAATTGAGCTTCCCAAAAAAGAAAAAACAAAGATTTCAAAAACACTCTTCCAGCTGTTCAAGTACAGAAACTACCGTGCATATCAGTATATGTCTTGGGTAAATGTTCTTGCTATGCTCGGTAAGATGTCAACTCTGCTTGCGGCTATTACCGTAGGCTCTTCAAAGAACCTTCTTCTTACTCTGCCCACAGCTATCGGTACGGTTGTAGGTAACCTTATCACAACAAAGCTTGCAAAGAAGTATGAGCCCACAAAGCTTCTTAAGTTCTGCGGACCTTATTCTATGATAAGCGCAGGTGTGCTTTTCCTTATCTGCTTTGTTGAAGCAAAGATGGGAATTATGTTCTTCTCAGGCTGGAACAGCATATTCTTCTATGCCTTCTACTTCCTTTTCGGTGTAGGCATCGGTGTTCAGGAGCTTTCAAACTCTCACTTTACTGTTGAATATTATGACTATCTTGAGTGGCAGACAGGTGAAAGAATTGAAGCTATCCAGGGTATTATCCCCGGTTGGGTAAATACTGCACTGGGCTATCTCAAGGAGCTTCTTATTCCCTTTATGATCGCATGGGTAGGCTATGAATCATCAGGTGAAGGCAACCTTGTTGCAACAATGCAGGCACAGCCTACATATATGAAAACCTGCCTGTGGCTTCTTGCCTTCCTTGTATTCGGCTACGCACTCAGCAATCTTCTCAAGTCAATTATCCTTAAATTCCTCTATGATGTTGAAGGTGAAAAGAAAGAGCAGATGTATCGCGATCTTGAAGAAATCAGAGCAAAGCGCCATGCTGAAAACGAGGCTATCGGTAAATAATCGGTAATATAAGACGGTTTACGGTTGAATTCAGCCGTAAGCCGTTTTCTTATTGATTGATAAAAATTTTTTCTGCAGTGTAAATATTTGCGTCGTCTTTTCGTCTTAATAAATGAAGGGGAAAATAATCCGTTCTGAGGATTATCCCCTGAAAATTAAGAAGTATTAAGGAGGATGTATTATGAAAAAAACATTGTCAGTGCTTTTATGCGTTTGTATGATATTATCTTTATTTACGGTAATATCCTATGCAAAAGTGTATGAAAGACCGGAATATGATACCTCGGAGATATCGGTAACAATAAAAAAAGATTATTCAGGGCAGGGCGGGATATATTATCCCTTCGAATTTTCATGGGAGCTTGTCGAAAGCGCGGGTAAAAACTTTTTTATATATCTTGACCCTTTGTATATTATGGGAGATGCGGATAATAACGGTTTAATTACTGCACGTGATGCAAGAATACTTTTGCGTATTTCCGTAGGACTTGAAAAAAGAGAAGCACGGCACATATGTCAGTTTGATACCGACAATGACAAAAAAACAACCGCAGCCGATGCAAGAAAGGTACTGAGAGTAAGTATAGGTCTTGAAGAGCCGCAGTATTATGAATATTCCGGAGGATAAATATTAACATACAGGTTATACAAAAAGCCCGAAATTACCCGGCATACAGGATTTAATTATATCGGATATCTCGTATAAAGCTATAAATAAATACGCCGCCGGTAAAATTTGTGTTGTATCGTCGGTGTATTTGTCTTACGGGACTTTTAATGATTGTTTTATTTGTGTATTTTACTTATTCAATCAACGTTTTTGTTGAAAATCAACGCATTTTTGTATAAAATAGTGAAAAAACTGTTTATTATGCATACAATAATTATGTAAGTTTAAGATATTTTGATCTAACAGAAATGAATATATATTGCAGAAATAAGAAAGGCTGTGATACCGATGGGAGTGTCAGAATCCGGATGAAATAATAAAGAAAGGATTTGTGAATTATGAAAAAAATACTATCTTTGTTTTTATGTGTTTGCATTTTTCTGTCCCTTTTTTCAGTGATATCTTATGCCTATTGCGAGATATGTAACAGGCGGGCAACGGCAGATTATTTTTGGAGGAACGATTATGTTATAGTTACAATAAAAAAAGGATATAAGCGTGTAGGCGGCGTGTATTATCCTTCTGAATTTTCTGCAGAACTTGTAAATAAGATTATTCCGCGGAGTTTTGTGAAAGAAGGAAAAGAAGATCATCCCATATATAATGCCGATTATTACAGAGATATTATTATGCTTTTTCTGAAAGAGCCATCTGAAGAGAATTGCTTATTGCTTATTGAATTATTGAAAGAAAATCCTATTGTGGAAAACGCACAAAGAGTCTTTTCCACAAATGCAGTCTATCCTGCTATTTCAAACTCTCCTGGTTTTTCAACTAAAGTCGGTGATGCGGATTGTGACTACAAAATTACTGCAGCCGATGCAAGAATGATTCTGCGTTTTTCTGTGGGGCTTGATGAACACATAGAGCAGCATTGGATGCAATTTGATGTGGATTTTAACAACAAAATAACTGCTGCGGACGCAAGAATAATTCTCAGGTATTCAGTGGGATTATATGAGTATTCATTGGAAAGTCTTCTTGTTAAAGTTAAAGATGGATATATCCCTGAAAATTATGATGTTACACCTGAATTTTTCGGAAATGAACTTATTGCCCGTGTTGAATATATTGGTCAGGATAGTTCTTTCTGCGTATATCTTAATGCACCGGGGCAGAAAAATCTTTTTGAATTAAAAGCTTATCTGGAAAACTCTGAAATGATTGAGTATACAGAATTTAATTATATCGGATATCTCGCATAAAACCATGTAATAATTTAACCGCCGGTACAATTTGTGTTGTATCGGCGGTGTGTTTGTCTGACGGGACTTTTAGTGATTGCTTTATTGAAAAAGGTTTTTTGTTGTGGTAAACTGAAGCTGTAATATGTTTTACGGAGGTTAGTTTATGTTAAGACTTCGACAGGTACATCTTGATTTTCATACAAGCGGACTTCTCAGTGTTGGGGACAGCTTTTCAAAGGAGCAGTTTCAGGCGGCTCTTAAGGCAGGGCACGTTGATTCGATAACCGTATTTTCAAAGTGCCATCACGGATGGTCATATCATCCTACTTCTGCCAATGAAATGCATCCCGGGTTAAAGTTTGACCTGCTTGGTGCTCAGCTTGAAGCCTGTAAGGAAATCGGGGTAAGAGCTCCTGTGTATATTTCGGCAGGTTATGACGAAAAGGATTATGATGTTCACCCCGAATGGAGATGGATACGCTCCGAGGATGAGGCAGATTTAGAGGAATTTCATAATGAGACTCATTTCCATCATCTGTGCTTTAATACCGGTTATCTTGATAAGCTGTGCGCACAGGTTGAGGAGGTTATGGTAAAATATAACCCCTGCGGTATTTTTCTTGATATAATTTCTCCTAAGGTATGCTTCTGTGAAACCTGTCTTAAGGATATGGAAAGACTGGGACTTGATAAGAATAATGAAGAAGACCTTAAAAAGCACGCAGGTATTGTTTTTGATAAATATGCCTCGGCTATAAATGCCGCAGTAAGAAAGCATAGCGATACTGCTACAATTTTCCACAACTCAGGCCATATTCCCAAGGGGAATCACGGCTTTATTGATTATAATACACACCTTGAGCTTGAAAGTCTGCCTACAGGCGGTTGGGGATATGACCATTTTCCGTTGTCTGCTGCATATGTACGTACACTTGAAGACAAGGAATATCTCGGTATGACGGGAAAATTCCATCACAGCTGGGGCGAATTCGGCGGTTATAAGCATCCCAATGCCCTTATATATGAGGCAGCGCTGAGTATCGCCAACGGTGCAGGCTGTTCTGTGGGGGATCAGATGCATTCACTTGCAGAAATGAATATGTCAACCTATTCTCTTATCGGTGAAGCTTATAAGAGAGTAGAAGAAAGAGAGCCCTGGATAAAGGGAGCAAAAAATATAGCTGATATAGCAGTGCTCAGTGCCGAAGCCGTAACAGGCGACCGTGATGTAAAGGCTGATGTGGGCGCAAACAGAATGCTTCTTGAAAAAAATTACCTTTATAATTTTATTGACGAGGATGCTTCTTTACAGGGATATAAGCTTCTTGTACTTCCCGATATCGGGGGTATCAGTGATAAAATGACCGAAAAAATCAGAGCCTTTATTGAAAACGGCGGTAAGGTAATTGCAAGCGGTGAGAGCATCGTTAAGGATGGTAAATTTATTCTTGATACAGGGGCTGTATTCAAGGGTGAATGTGAATTTTCTCCCACATACTTTGTACCTTCCTTTGATACGGTGAACGGTAACACTGCCTATATTATGAGATGTAAGGCGTATGAAATTGAAGCTGACGACTGCGAGGTTTACGCTTTAAGACAGAATCCTTATTTCAACAGAACAAGGGAGCATTTCTGCTCACATATGCACGCACCCAATAATCCGGAAGAAAATTTCCCTGCAGTGGTTATAAAGGATAATATTGCGTATATAGCCTGGGATATATTCTCAGCCTATGCAAAGCACGGACATCTGAGCTTCAAGGAAATATTCTCATTCGCAACGAAAAAATTGCTTGGTGATGATGTAAGCGCAAAAGCCGCTATTCCCGACAGAGCTGTTATGACACTTACAAGACAGGAAAAAGAAAAGAGAACGATACTTCATCTTCTCTATGCCCACACCACCGTAAGAGGTGAGAGAACAGAGGTAATAGAGGATACCGTTCCGCTGTATAATGTTAAATGTGAAGTAAAGTGTGAAAGCAAGCCTGACAGCGTGACCCTTGTTCCCTCGGGTGAAAAGCTTTCATTCAGCTTTGAAAACGGAAAAGTGCATTTTACCGTGCCTTGTGTTGATATACATCAGATGGTTGAAATATCATAAGTAGTGCTTCCGACTTATAATAAAGGCTGCGGAAAGGGTAATTATGAAGGACTTTGATATTACTTCTGTTTTTTCAGACGGTGAAGATTATATATTTTCGGGAGGCGACACGCTTATTACTCCCGATGATGTCGAGCGTACATATTGTGAAAGATATCTGACGGTGCATGAGGGAGCGCAATTTCTTGATGCGGCATTTATCCTTAAGGATCTTAAGAATGTCACCCTTGATTTCGGCGGTGCCACGCTTACACTCAGGGGAAGAATTCAGCCGTTTATTATTGATAATTGCGAAAACATTACCATAAAAAATGTGACGGTTGAATATGAACGCTCACTTTTTACGGAGCTTGAGGTTGTAAATAATACAGGCAAGGAGCTTGTTCTCAGGATGAAGGATAAGTTTCCCTATAAGGTTGAAGACGGTTATTTTATACCATACGGTAAGCTTTATGAGGACAGAGATCTTTATAAAAAAGGCTGTATGTTCATTCAGGCTTTTGACAGAATTACGGGAGAGGGAAAGGGACTTGATGTAATTTATCTCGGAGAAGAAATTATTCCCGAGCCGTCACCTCCGGCAAGTAATATAAAGCATATAAAATTATGCACAAGGGGAGAATATACCGTATTTTTCGGAGAGTTTCCCTTAAGCTGGGATGAGAATACGGATATTGTTCTTGAACACGAAAACCGCTTCAAGTCCTCTGTTGCAATGCTTCACTCAAGGGATATTCATATTGAGAATTACAGAATATTAAACGGCTGCGGAATGGGATTTTTTGCCCTTTACTGCGAAAATATCAGCCTTGAGTCAGTGAAGCTTTTCAGGGATGAAAGGTCGCACGGAATTGTTACAAATTCTGCCGACGGAATACACTTTGTTGCCTGCAAGGGAAAAATACGTGTTACGGACAGTGTTTTTCAGGGGATGATTGACGATGCTCTCAATATCCATTCGAATTATTATCACCTTGAAAAAGCAGACGGCAACGGTATTACGGCAGTAAGAAGCTCACTAAGTCACGCACTTAATGCATATTCGGAGGTTTTTGCTCCGGGGGATACAATTGCAGTATATAAGGGCAGGACTCTTGAAGAAAGAGGAGTATTTACCCTTAAGAGTGTGCAGATTATTTCCCGTTGGAGCGTTTTTCTTGAAACGGATTCTGATACAAAAGGGCTTGAAGCAGGGGATATTATAGAAAATCTTTCCGTAAATCCTGAGGTTTTTATAAAGGGGTGTGTTTTCGGCAAGGCAAATTCACATCTTCGTTTTCAGTCAAGGGGTAAGATACTTATAGAGGATTGTGATTTTTCCATGCCCGTGCTTCTGACGGGGGATATGAATTATTGGGATGAGGCATCTCCTTGTAACGACTTTACTGTAAAAAACTGCCGTTTCACATCTGAACGCGGCATCATAAGAATAGTCCCCTCATTTAATCCTACCGGAAAAGCCCCTTATTATCACAAAAATATCAGAATATTAAATAACACCTTCACAGTAAACAACCCCCTCGAACAGCATTTTGCCCATAATGTTATATTTGAGGATAATAAGACGGTGTAAGGGTTATAAGTGAAAAAATTCCCGTAAGCTTAGCGGAGTGTTCATAAGGACACTCCGCAGTTTTATTCGCCTTTCGGCGAGTTTTATTGCTTCGCAGTGATATTTGTCTTGCGACAAGTGATATTGCCTTCGGCAGTTTTCGGCGAATAAAATAACACTGAAGCCGTAAGGCTTCAATAACACTTTTGATTTATCAAAAATATCACTGCAAATTTTAATTTGCAATATCACTTAATACTCACCGAAGAAAATATTTTCACTTTGGCATAATTACCTTCAAAGTATATAACCTACTATGACACTTTTAAGCCGAAAGTGTCACTTTTTATATAAAAGAATCGGGAGCTCTTCATTACAAAGAGTTCCCGATAATTTTATCTGTCCTTAGCAACCCCGCCCCTTGCGCTTACGGGATTTTTTATGTGTATTTACTTTTTGTACTTACTCAGGTCTTCAAGTCCGACGGAGGCGCGAAGTATCAGTCTCGCATCCTGTGCAGCGACTGTGCCGTTGCCGTCTATGTCGGCAATTGAAATTTCGGCTTCATTGAAGCTTTCAAGTCCTACGGATGCCCGAAGCGCAAGTCTTGCATCGTATGCGGTGATTCTGCCGTTTTGGTCTGTGTCACCTAAGGCTGTTGTAAGCTTTGCGATTTCTTTTGTTTCTCTGAGCTTACAAACGGAGCAGGTTCTTTCTGCCTTGCCGTTTACGATAATTGTAGGCGCAAGAATTTCTGTCCATTCGCTCCACTTATGACCGAGTGCATCAACCTTTGTATCCGTATAAGTGTCATTACATCTTGCACAGGTATTGGTTGTGAAGCCTGCATTTGTACAATTGGGGGCAGTCACGGTGCTCTTGTAATCGTGACCGAGTGCATCAAGTCTTGTATCTGTAAATATGTGATTGCATACTGAGCATATATGGGTTGTGTAGCCTTCATTTGTGCAATCGGGGACAGTTACGGTTTCCTTGTAATTATGACCGGTTGCAGGGATTTTCTCATATCCGGAGATATACTTCTGACAATCGTTACAGTATGTACCGCTTGTGTAACCGATACTTGTGCACGTGGGAGCTATTTCTTCTGTAGCCTCTGTGTTTACGTGGTTAGAAGAATTAAGACCGAGGTTTTCTGTGTAGGTATGATTCTTATCATATTCACAGGTAAAGGTCTTTATACCGTTAACCTTACAGGTAGCCACGGTTGTGATTGTGCCGTTATCCCACTTGTGGGCATTGGTATCAATGATTTTCTCGTGACCTGAGATGAACTTTTCGCAATCGTTACAGTAAACACCTTCTGTGTAACCGACAGAAGCGCAGGTAGGTGCGACAGCCTCTGTGGCTTTAGTGTTTATGTGATTTCCGGTATTAAGTCCGAGATTTTCTGTGTAGGTGTGATTGCTGTCGTATTCACAGGTGTAGGTCTTTATACCTTCCGTCTTACAGGTAGCAACCGTTGTGATTTCACCGCTGTTCCACTTATGGGCAGAGGTATCAATACCGATTTCGGTGTGACCCTCAAGATACATTTCACAATCCTTACAGTAGACGCCCTCAGTGTAACCGACCTCAGTACAGGTGGGAGCTTTTGCCTCTGTACGTTTAGTGTTTATGTGGTTTTCGGGGTTAAGACCGAGCTTTTCTGTGTAGGTGTGATTGCTGTCGTATTCACAGGTGTAGGTCCTTATGCCTTCAGCTTTACAGGTAGCAACGGTTGTAATTTCACCGTTGTTCCACTTATGTGCGGAGGTATCAATACCTATTTCTGTGTGACCCTCGATGTACTTTTTACAGCCTTCGCAGTAAACACCTGCCGTGTAGCCCGGGGAACTGCATGTGGGTGCTGTGGCTTCTGTGTCTTTTTTGCTGACGTGGTTTGTGCTGTCAATGCCGTAAGTTACGTATTTTTTGTGGGAGCCATTATTCTGACAGGTATAGATTATAGTTCCCTTTGAAACACAGGTTGCCTGTGAAGTTGCTGTAATTGTACCGTTATCCCACTTATGGTTACTTGAATCAACACTTGTTTCGGTATGACCTGAAATATACTTTTCACAATCATCACAGAAAACACCCTTTGTGTAGCCCCCGTGCATACAATCTGCCTCTACGGCTGCAGTCTGTCTTGTGTTGATATGCTTTGACTTATCAACATTAAGCTCTGTTGTTTTCTTGTGATCGGGATTGTGCTGACAGGTGTAGGTCTTTACTCCCTTGATGCTGCAGGTAGCAACGGTGGTGATTTCGCCGTTATCCCACTTGTGGGCATCGGGATTAATAATTTCCTCGTGACCTGAAATGTACTTTTCGCAATCGTCACAATATGTACCACCGGTATAGCCGATACTCATACAGGTAGGGGCTGTGGCTTTTGCATAATGGGTGTTTATATGGTTTGTGCTGTCAATACCGAGATTTTCTGTGTAGGTGTGATTGCTGTCATATGCACAGGTGTAGGTCTTTATACCTTCAACCTTACAGGTAGCAACCGTTGTGATTGCACCGCTGTTCCACTTATGGGCAGAGGTATCAATACCGATTTCGGTGTGACCCTCAAGATACATTTCACAATCCTTACAGTAGACGCCCTCAGTGTAGCCGACTTCGGTACAGGTGGGTGCTATTTCTTCTGTAGTTTCTGTGTTTATGTGGTTAGAAGAATTAAGACCGAGATTTTCTGTGTAGGTGTGATTGCTGTCATATGCACAGGTAAATGTTCTGATACCTTCGGTCTTACAGGTGGCAACGGTTGTGATTTCACCGTTATCCCACTTGTGGGCATTGGTATCAATGATTTCCTCGTGACCTTCAATGTACTTTTTACAGTCATTACAGTAGACACCTGAAGTGAAGCCTACAGAAGTGCAGGTGGGAGCTACGGCTTCGGTGAATTTGGTATTTATGTGATTGTCCGGATTGATTCCGACTTCGGTATGACCCGAAATATACTTTTCACAATTATCACAATAAATACCCTCAGTGTAGCCGACACTCACGCAGGTGGGTGTGACAGCTTCGGTGTTTCTTGTATTAACGTGGTTTGTACTGTTAATACCGAGGTCTTCTGTTTTCTTGTGGTCGGGGTTGTGCTGACAGGTGAAGGTCTTAATACCGTTTACCTTACAGGTTGCAGCGGTGGTTATTGTGCCGTTAATCCAGAGATGGGCATTTTCGTCAATGGCTATTTCCTCGTGACCCTCAATGTATGCTTCGCAGTCATTACAGTAAATACCTGCTGTATAGCCGACGCTCATACAGGTGGGAGCAATTGCAGGCTCGCTTCTTGTGTCGGGATGGCCTGTGCCGGGATTGATTTCGGCTTTACATACAGTACACGTCTGCGGCTTTGTGCAGGTGGGTGCATCTCCCGGCGTATGAGCTGCTGTTTTTATAACTGTAGCCACACTCTGATTACCGGCATATGCATAGTCATTTTCTGCCTTACGGGAATAGAAGGTATATTCTGTATCAGCAGTAAGGTTATTGAATACAGTGCTTGTTGTCCAGTCGCCTGTTGAAAGTCTGTATTCATAGCCATCTGTTTTTACAAGGGTTATGCTGTTACAGGTTTTTGCTGCTTCTACAGGTGCAAATTCCGTGGTACTGCTTGTCTTTTCCACTGTGACGGAATTACTTGTAAGCGTGCCTGTGAAGTCTCCCTTGGCTGTAAGCTTGACATAAATTGTCTTTCCTATGTCAGAATCCTTCACCTTGTATGTTCTTTCGGTTGAAACAGCAGTGCTTCCCGAATACCAGGTGATATCGTATTCAGCATCCGTGGGAGTAAGATATGTTGTATCTGCTGTCAGTGTTTTACCCGACACTGCTTCACCCGATATGATTATTCTGCCGCCTATGTCAGCAGGTGAGGAGTCTGTTACATAGATTGAAAGAGTTTCTGTAAAGTCCGTATATTTGCCCTTGAATTTAAGGGTAATATCGTGTCTTCCGGGGGTAAGAGAAGAAAGATATGCCTTTTTAAGTGTAAGAGTTGAGCCTGAGAATGAATAGTGTGTGCCTGATGTAAGACCGTCAATGCTTTTGAATGAAGTACCGTTGAGGGTAATATCAACCTTCTTATCACTTGATTTGTAAAGGTCAGTCTCAATATATGCTGTGCCCAGCACGGGGGATGTGTTTTCATCGGGGGAATATATTGCTTCACCCTCGGACATCTGCATAATTGCAACGGTGCATTTGTTATTGAAGCTGTATAAATCCTTGTCGGATTCAACATATGCCGTTACAATGCCTTCACCCTCAGTATATATTTCACCGGGAATTTCAATGAGGAAGGATTTTGTTTCACCGGGGTTCATTTCACCGATTTCAAGCTGAGTAAAGGCTTCTTCGGATGAGAAAGCATCGCCCTGTCTTACCATAAGCATACTGCCCGTGGCTTTTTCGTTACCGTCATTTGTAACATTTACAAGCACATTCTGTGAAGCGCCCAGCATTACTTGTTCGGCTTCAACACAAAGGTCGGGGGATACAAGTGAAATATCAAAGGTTCTGGGCTGCTTTGTCTTATTTTCCGGAGCGGCACTGAAGCGCATAGCTCTCATTTTCTGCAAGGGCTCTGCAGTTAATGTACAGCCCTCTGTAGTAAGCGCTGATGGGGCAGTAAGAGTTACATCAAAATAATCGCTTTCACCCGGATCGAGATTTACTTCAACAGATGAAGAGGAGATTATGTTGCCGTCTGCATCCCTTAAAATAACATTTGCATACTGAGAGTGTACGGGGGCGTTATTTACAATGCATACTGAGGCATTGAATTCTTCGCCGGGGATAATGCCTGCACTGTCAATAATGGCATCATTTACATACATATCCTCAGAGGGAGTAAACGCTATACCGCCAAGGGTACTGTCAATATCAAATTCCGTGTCACTTGTGAAAACAAGGTCATCCTCACGCATTACAACGATAAACTGACCGTCACGGTAGTCGAGTGCATAAGCACCTACATAATCCTCAGATTCTGAAAGGGTTATTGCATCGTGCCACTCGGTACCGTCATATGTTACCGCACGCACACAGCCGCCTGTTTCATTAAGTGAAAGGTAGGATATTGCATACATTCCCTCTTCATACTCTAAGAATTTTGCGTCTGCGGTTGAACTCATTTCGGGAACTTCGGCAAATACCGTGCCTTCATCTTCGACAGAGGATATAGCTACAGCCTTTCCGTTGCAGAAGGTGAGAAGAATCTCTTTGCCGTCTATATTTTTAAATTCACAGTTTCCTCCGAAGCCGGGAATTTCCTTTGTGATAACATTCTTATCGGTATCGATCAGATATAATTTTGAGTCATCAGGTGTTTCGACGAGATTGTCGGAGTCACTTGCCGCCGCAACATACTGTTTGCCGTCAATTGTGCCGATTTTAAGTCCTGTTATAGCGTTAAGACCTGTTGCAAGCTGAATCTCATCACTCCATTTTCCGTCAACAAAACGGCTCATATATATGCTGTTTGAATTGTCGAGAGTGAGAGGCTCACCGTTTTCATTTCTTACCCACACTGCAGTGGGGACGCCGTCAATAACAGCAAGCTCGGCTGTTACATCATAGGAGCTGTTTTCCGTCAGTCTTTCGGGGGTGTCAAAGCTGCCCTCAGTCTTATTGTATTTTACAACATATACATCCTGATAAAGAGCACCCTCTTCAGCTGTGTTTACGTTGCTGTCAACGGAAGCGTTTGCCTGCGTGAAAGCTACATAAATATCCTCTGAATCGGAATAAAGTCTGAAATTGTTATCAAATTTGTTGTCACCCGGTTCAACGGACTGAGGTATACTCCAGGTGCCGGTCTTTTTATCAAATACTGAGAATACAAGCTCCTGAGAATTCTGAAGCTCAAGACCGGTGTTGAGTCTTTCAAATACCATCATTACAGTATCGTCTGTTGAAACGATCTGCGGTCGGCTGAGATTGGAAAGCTCAGACTGAAGTGAGACATTTTCTCCTTCGTCAACAGCCGCACTGTTCCATAGGGATGGCTCAAGCATTTCCAAGGGCTTATAAAGAGCGGTATCATAAAGCTCCGGTCCCGTAAGCATTCTTTCGGCAACTGTTTTTTGCTTGTTTCCGAAGGTTACCTCACCTTCAAAAATTGCATAATTGTAATGAATCCACAGCGCCTTAAGGTATACACCGAATTCACCTGCAAGGGTCGTTACCAGGGACGGTAAGCTTGATCGTATGCTTCCCTTGCCGTAAATACCTGCACTGAAGCCTTTTACACCTATGCCTAAGCTTATCTTAAGTGCTGCCATAACGTCGGTTTTGAATAAAACCTTGAATTGTTCATCAGTTACATAATCCATTGTTCCGCCGACTGTTACTTCAATTGCCCCCGTTACCGATATTTCAAGTCTGATCGGAACAAAGACAACGTTCCATGTGACACCGAAGTCATAGGAAAAGCTGAGCGCAAGCACGAGACAGAATTCTTTTATAAAATCCTTCTGATCGCTTGTACGTCCGATTTTGATATAGCCTCCGACATCTCCTTCAATAGCAAAGCCTGACTTCGCATCCTCTCTGAGACTGAACATTTTATCTTTGCTTTTCTTTTTCTTCAGAGTATGGATAACATCGCCCTCATCTTCGGTGTTCTGGGCACCTATGTAATATTTTACGCAGTCCTTCAGCTGCGCCTGCTCAAATTCCACATCGTAGAGGATCTTATCAAGCTTCAGGTCCAGAGAAATGTTTTTCAGTATATCAACACCGCTGCCATCAAGAGAAATTTTATTTTCGGAGACTTTTACCTGATCCTTATTGAATTTGAATTTGTCTTTGCTGTTGTCCTTTTCAGATACCGTGAAGCCCCAATTGACACCGCCGTCAAATACCGTGATATTCAACGGTACCGGTGTTTCAATTCCATCTTCATCGGTTACTTTTGCGATGACCTCTTCGCCCGGAATGAAGTTTTTGTGTAACCTGATTTCTACTTCTGCGCCTTCATCTGAGTGTAAGGAGTGTTTTGAAGCTTCAGAGTCGTATACAACCTTGTCACCCGACACAAGCTCTACCTTTGCTATGTTATCTGAAAGAGCTTTGAAATTGAATTTTACTTCTTCATAGGAGCCTACATTGAATACTGCCGGCATTACCTCCGTATCCTTATCGTCAACTGTGATTTCAATAAGATCCTTTTGTGAGATAAGCGAGAATATCGTAACAGGTGAACGGCGGGAGATTGTCAGCTTTTTGCTTGATTCAAGATAGGTTTCTCCGCCGGGGATGATTTTAAGCTCCTGTTCTTCTTCTCCGGGGTAGGCAAACAGGGCTATACCGTCCTCGTTGGTGGTTGAGGTCTGATTGCCGAGAGTGACTTTTGCTCCTTCAAAGGGGGTACCGTCGGGAGTTACTGTCAAAACAATAATCGGGTATGCATCTTCATAAGGAAGCTGTGAAATAAGTGAGTAGGTATATGCAGGATAGCCTTTCCATGTGAAGCCTGATACCTGATTTTTCCATTCATAATTGGAGTCGGGGTATGCTACATAAAATTCGTCGGGGTTTCCGAAGGGAGAACTGCCCACATTTGCAGGGGGATCTGACCTGAACTTTGCAGTTTTCAGTCCTGCAATATTGCCGAATGCATTTTCACCGAGATCGGTAAGCTTTCCTTCAAACTGTACGGATTTAAGTGCACAGCCGGAGAATGCTCTTGCTCCGATTGTCTTAAGGCTTGCAGGGAGAATAAGTGTGGAGTTAAGTGAGGTACAGCCTGAAAATGCATCGCTGCCGATAGAAGTAAGTCCCTGACGGAAGCTGAAATCCTTAAGTGAGGTACAGCCCGAGAAAGCACCGTTACCGATATTTGTGATTTCTCCCAGAGTGCTGAAGGATGTAAGTGAGCTGCAGCCCGAAAATGCGTAGGCGCTTATATTTTCAAGCTGAGAGTTGAAGGATACGCTTTTAAGTGAGGTACAGCCTGAGAATGCACTTTCGGGAATTGATAATACCTTGTCGGCAAAGCTTACGGATGTGATATTTTTATTGCCTGCAAATACATCTTGATTGAAGCTTCTTACAAAGTAAAGATTATTGTTTTTGATTACATATCTCGGGACAACAACATCCCCCGAGCCTGTAAATTCTACAATGTTTACGGTTTTTGCTGAGGTGTTGAAGTTGTTGTATTTAAATCCGAGACCGTCACGGTTGTTGCTGTCAACCGTAGACATTATTTCACCCGTGGTGGACTTATTGGCAAGAGGAAGTCCGCCAAATCCCGAATCAAGATAGTCAATCCAGCTTTCCTTGGTGTAAAGGTCGGTGACATAGACTTCTTCAAGAGGTGAGCCGTCAAAAAGCTTTGCATCTTCGGGGATTGCAGGGACGGTATTGCAGGTGAAAGTGATGTCAGATAATTTGGTTCGTCTGAATGCCTCTTTTCCGATGCTTGAAATTTCACTGCACTTTTCAAACGGAATTGTCTGAAGCATCATACTGTCCAAAAAAGCAGAATCACCGATGGATGATATTTTTGCGCCATCGCATAAATTTATTTCATTAAGCTTATCACAACAGGCAAAAGACATTTTGCCTACAGAAAAAATATTTTTACAATTTGATAAATCGGCAGTTAACATTTTGTCACAGCCAAAAAAAGCTTTCTCGTCAATTGTTGTAAGTGCACTATCGGGTGCAAAGCTGATTTTGGTGAGATTGTTACAGCAATTGAATGCATCCTTGCCGACTGTATTTACAGAAGCCGGAATTATGAATTCTGTTGAGCTTTTTCCGGCAGGATATGTATGAAGTGATGTGCCGGATTTGTTATATAGCACACCGTCAATTGAGCTGAAGTACGGATTTGCACTACTTACGTTAATTCTTTCAAGACTTTTGCAGTTCAGAAATGCTCGTGGCTCTATATCTGATACACTTGCAGGGATATTAATTTCATTCAGTGAATCGCAACGTGCAAATGCATGTGCTTTTATTGTTTTCAGATTTTCAGGAATGGTTACATTTTTTAATTGCGTGCAATATTCAAAGGTTGAAGCTTCTAATTTTTCTAAGCTTGAAGGCAGGGAAATACTTTTAAGATTTTTGCAGAGTTGAAATGCATAGGGGGATATTGTTTTTAATGTGTTGTCTGATGCAAAATCTATTGATTCCAGATTCTGATTTTTGTAAAAAGCATAATTAGAGATTGCCTGTATGTTTGAATCAATAGTATATGAATTTCCCGGTTTGTTTATGGGATAATATAACAGCTTTGTTTTATCTGCTGATAAAAGAACTCCGTCAACGGATGTATAATTGAGACTTCCTTTTTCAACATAAATATTTTCCAGTACCAGACAGCTTTTTAAGGCATCATTCGGAATATAGACAAGCGTGTTCGGGAGAGTTATTGAGGTTATTGTATCATTTATTGTGCTTGAATGATTATCGAAAGCAGTGTCTGAAATATGTGTTACATAATATATTTCATTATCTTTTGCAACTATTCTCGGGATAGCAATATCGCCACCGTTACCTGTATATCCGCAGCAGGTTACGGTATGATTTGCAGAATCGAAAGAATTATAGCTGAATCCGTATTTGTCCGTATTGTTTTCATCAACAAAAACAAGAGGGCATGCATTGGGGTCGGTGGAATCAACAACAGGAATGCCTTGTAAGCCTGTTGCTGAATACTGATTCCATTCAGGTTTTTCACTTAATTGGGGGATTTCTATACTTGTAATTGCGCTTTCGTAGAAAGTAGTTGTGTAGTCACTTTCTGGCGGAGAGAGAGAAAGCATTTCAACGGCAGTTAATTTTTCGCAACCATTAAAGGCATAGTCTCCTATTGATTTTACTGTTGCAGGAAGTTGTATTCTTTGCAGAGAAATACATGCAGAAAATGCAGCAGATTCAATTGTTTCAAGTTGTGAATCAGGGGCAAAATTAACTTCAGAAAGATTTATACAGCCATAAAAAGCGCAATCATCTATGCTTGTTACACTATCCGGTATATGAATTTTTGTTAATGAATAACAGTAACAAAAAGCGTGATCACCTATGCTTGTTACACTATCCGGTATATGAATTTCTGTTAATGACTCACAGTAAAAAAAAGCGCTATTACCTATGCTTGTTACACTATCCGATATATGAATTTCTGTTAATGCCCTACAGTAATAAAAAGCGTAATCACCTATGCTTGTTACACTATCCGGTATATGAATTTCTGTTAATGAATCACAGTCCCGAAAAGCGTAATTACCTATAGTTTTTACACCGGTGGGTATTGTGAAGGTTGTGTATGTACTTTTTGAGGGATATAATATTAATTCTGTTTCTGATTTGTCGTATAAAACGTTATCCTTAACTGAATAAAAATTGTTAGAGGCATCAACAGTTATAGTTTCTAAAGGACAACCCAAAAAAGCAGTACTTTCAATATTCTCGATCTTTGATGGTAACACAAGGTTTTTTATTGAGCTATGACTGAAAGCATATTTCCCTATTTCGGTAAGTGTACTTGGTAAGCTGTCAAAATAGTTTTCTTTAGTAGTAGTATTATTTGAGCCGTCAGAAACAGTTGTAAGAGTGTATGAACCGATTTTTGTCACATTTGGAAAATCATAAAGTGCACAATCTCCTATTCTTGTTGTGCCTTCATAAAAATATACTTCAGTAATAGCACCATACCCATCCCATGGCGCTGGAGCTTGGGGGAAATTGTAATCAGGTATAGCTCCGGTGCATTCTATGAGGAGTTTGTTTCCGTCTTTAACAGTCCATGTACCGCCGTCAAAAGTTTCGGCGTTGGCGGTGGGGGTTATGGGGTCTGAGAGGGAGTTGAGGGTGCGCATGAATTTGCCGAAGTTGATTTCGGGGAATTTCATGCCTACAAAGCCTGAGAGAGGGGCGGCGGTTATGAGGATTACTGCGCAAAGAATTACTGATAATGCTTTCTTTAATGTCTTCATTGTTGAATCTCCGTTCATATATTGATAGGGAAAGCCGTAAAATCTGCCGTTGGGGGATTTTTCTGTGGATTTTTGCGAAAACAGAAAAATTATACATATATATAAAAATTAACATAATACAAATATTTTGTCAATTAAATATCATTATATTGTGAAAAAGTCAAAGAAATGTTATTTGTAAAAAGCATATGCCGTCTTCGGAGCATACTGAAATCGGATAAATTGGCGTGTTACGGTGTGAACGGTGCGTTATTTTTTTGTTGTAAATTAAGATGTGCGGAGGGAAAAATAAGCGTAGCAGATATTGTCTTAAGTCGAAAAAGTATGTAAAATTACAAGGTTTTATCGGTATAGAAGTAAAAACTATTGACTTTGGTATAGTTTTTCGATATACTTTTTGACAGTTGGAGGTGGTCAGAATGATTTTAAGACCGGATTATATCAATGGCGTTATTCCTTTTATAGATGTGCCGCTTGTGAAAATTCTTGCCGGTGTCCGTCGATGCGGTAAATCAACAATTTTTGAAATGTTAGTACAGGAAATCAAAAATAAAGGTGTTTCTCCCGATAACATTATTGAAAGAAAATATAACAATCCTGATTATGATGACTTCACAGCAAAAAGAATGTATACCGATTTAAAAGATGCCATAAAAGAAAAAGGAAGATGCTATCTTTTCCTTGACGAGCTTCAGGAAATTGGGGGTTGGGAAAAGATCGTCAACTCTCTTATGGAAGACTTTGATGTTGATATATATGTTACCGGCTCAAACTCAAAACTGATGTCAAGTGAAATATCAACATATTTAACAGGCAGATATGTTCTGATTCCTGTTTACACTCTTTCTTTTAAGGAATTTCTGACTTTTAAGAATAAGGATATTAAAAATGCTCGAGAAGCTTTTGATGAATATGTGCAGTATGGCGGTTTTCCGATTGTGGGTATAAGCAATTTTGATACAAAATCGGCATATCAGGTTGTTGAGGGAATCTATGCATCTGTAATAACAAGAGATATTTCAAAAAGGCACAAGATAAGAAACAAGGACCTGTTCGACAGAGTTGTAAGATATATCATTGAAAATGTCGGTCAGACCTTTTCTGCATCCTCAATAGTAAAATTTCTTAAAAGTGAAAACAGAAGTCTTTCTGTTGAAACAATATATAATTATCTCAAATGGCTTAGTGAAGCATTCATTATTTATCCCTGCAAAAGATATGATTTGCAGGGTAAAGCAATCCTGAAAACCCAGGAAAAATATTATCTTTCCGATATATCAATAAAGTATAGCTTGCAGGGCTTTGACAGAAAAATGTTATCGGCTGTTTTTGAGAACATTGTTTTTCTTGAAATGAAACGCAGAGGCTATGATGTTTATATCGGAAAAAACGGTACTAAAGAAATAGATTTTATCGGTGTGCGCAGGGATGAAAGGATTTATGTTCAGGTTTGCGTTGAAATGCCGTCAGAATCAACAAGAGAAACTGATAATCTTATGGATATAAAAGATCACTATCACAAATATGTAGTTTGCAGGGATACACTTGCAATCGGCAACGATAACGGAATTGAAATTACCCACATAGCAGATTTTCTTTTAAGGGAAAAATGGTAAAAAATAACAGCGTGCATTGAAGTGCACGCTGTAATTTATTGTATTCTGTTTATCAGTCACCAAGAAGATTGTAGTATCTTGCCATCCAGTAGGGGAGAAGGTAGATGTAGGGCTGCTGGGCGCGCATGCCGTTGGCATAGGTGCCCGGGAGCGTTGATGTGCGGTTTACGGTCTTTGAGTTGATTTCAATAAATTCTTCAGCACCCGAATCGCATACAAACTGATTGCCGTCATAGTGTACAAGCACACGGGCAGAGTATTCCACAGGATATTTAAGCTGAGGAGGACAGCCCATTTCCTCTGTTGAGTGGTCCCACACGATGTCCTTTCTGTGGCTGTTGTAGGCAGGCCAGCGGATAAGGTCAAGATTCATTTCAGAAAGACTCTTTGCCGCATTTTCTATATCGCAGTAATTGTCGGTAAGTGCGCCGTAAATTACGTTGAACATAGGTGAGCGCTCAACCTTTTCATAATCAAAGTGATGAGTAAGACCCATTTTGAAAATTTCCTTATGAGCATTGTCTTCGGTGTAGACAATAAGGGGATAGATGTTTGTGAAGTCAAGCTGGTCATCAATGTGTGCAAGATGTGCATCCTCTACCTTGTACTGCATACAGTTCATAGCATAGTGATGCTTTGCGATAAGCATATCATAAACCTTGTTATACTTTTCGTCGCCTGTCACGTGGTAAGCTGTCTTTAAGAAGGAGAGGATTTCAAGGGAGTTGGTGCCTCTTTCATAATACCAGCGATCGTCGTTATTGAGTAAATCAGGCTCCCAGTTTGCCCAGGTTGTGGGCACACCGTCAACATCGCAAAGGTGGAAATTGTTGTCTATGATATGGTCGGTTATATTTTTTACAACCTCTGCAATTTTCTTCTTTTCGTTTTTATCTGCAACAAGGTCAAAGTAAATGCCGTATGCAAAATAGTGGCCTGTCATTTCATCAGAGGAGGTTTCACCAAGCCATTCGCAGTCGGGGTTATTTTCGCAGATGTGCCATTCCTCACGGTTTTCGGTGCCGAAGTTTTCTTCGTGTGAATATCTTGTGGCTCTTGCGGTAAAGCCCTTTTTGCCTGTAACCTCAGTGAGCTTTATCATAGCTTCAACTGCACGCTTTGCGTTTTCCTTTGCCTTTTTGTCACCTGTTACCTTGTAACGGAAGCACTGGGATGCGCAGTAAAGACCTGTGAAAAGTCCGTCATTATCGGAATTGGGAAGCCAGCCTGAGTCAAGGTCACCGTATTTGCGAAGTTCTCTTGAAACCTGATAGCCCTCGTTACGGGTGAAGTATTTAACTGCCATTTCGTCATAGTGGTTTGCCTTTTCTTCAAGTGTCATAAGGCTGTGGGTGATAACGCTGATGCCTCTGGGGGTTACTGCCGCAATTGTGCCCTTATCGGAAACTGCGATTTTAGTAACAGTGGGATGCATAAGCCATGCACCGTATGAGAAATAGCTGATTTTACCTTCAATAAGAGTGATGATGCCTGTGTTGGTTGCAAAATATTTTTTACCGTCGGGGGTAAAGCACATATCATTGAAGGAGCCTGCAGGTACGCTGTAGAAGTCATTGCCGTTGTACCAGTAGCTTCTGCCGTCATAGATATTAAGACCCTCGTCACTGCCTACCCAAAGATGTCCCATACCGTCAAGAGCAAGGCAGTTGACCTTTTTTGAAAGCACGCCTGACATATCGGGTGTCATCTCGGCAAAGTGACGGCGCTTGCCCTTCATGGAAAGAAGTCCTTCTGCAGTACAGCCGATATATACGGTTTCGCAGTATTTTGAAAGATTGTCCTTTGCGCATAAAGCCACAGTATCCTCGGGAATGCCTACAATACGGTTGAATTCCTTACCGTCAAAAAGGTAAAGAGCCTTTTTTGTAATGAGCCATAAGGATTTATCAAGGGCTGCGGAAACATCGGTAACCTCACAGTCAAATTCTGCGATTTTTTTGATTTTACCGTTTTTTAATTCACCGAGTGCATTATTGCAGGCAGCATATACCCTGCCGTCAGCAGTAAAGAGCCTGTCTGCCTTTGCGGAAAGCTTCTTTGCCTTGCCGTTTTCGTATTCGTAAAGACTGCCTTCAGCGGTGATATAGAGGGTTTCTCCGCTGAATGCAACGGAAGTGACATTTTCTGCATTGATGCTCTGCTCAGAGGTAATGAACTTTTTGTCATACTGTCTGAACTGACCGAAATTGAGTGTATATTTTTTCATATATTGTCTCCCAAAAATTATTTTTTTCATTCTAACATATTTATAACTTAATGTCGAGATATTATTTTTCGTGCTTCAACCGAAAACAAGGTGAAAATTTTCGGTTCTTCCCTGAAAGCTGTGGGATGATGTGGGCACGGGAGTGCCGGGAGAGAAAGTTCCGGTTTAGCTTTTTCAAAAGCTCACGGTGTCAAAAGGTAGAGCCACTTGTCGCACTCCCGCAGAGTGCGAAATCCTTTACTCTTCAATAGCTGAGGAGTGAAGAATATTCAAATGAAAAGACACCCGCTTTTTGTGGCGGATGTCTTTATTTGTGTGGGGTTATGCCTTTTCGTACATTATGATTTCAGCCTTGGGGGCATCATTTATGGTGAGGGTTATGCCTTCACTCATAAGGGCGGATCCCAGGGCAGTGATTATTTTTTCGGGGGCGTCGTAGTTGTATACGTTATACAGCGCATCACTGTCAAGACCGTTGAGAACAAGCTGATAGGTGTTATCTGTTACATTTTCTCTTTTGTAAATGAGAGCCATACCACTTCCGGCATCTGTATCAAACTGCATTGCAAGATATCTTGATGTATCGGTTCCGCCGTAGGTCAGGGGATAATAGTTGCCCGTCATATGAGGTCTTATGTCGAAATATTCAAGTCTCTGGGATGAAGAAATGATATTTGTTTTGTTTGCATATTCACCCTCTCTGTAAGCACAGGTGCCGTTATGCACAAGCCAGAAGGAAATGCCGTAGGTCTGTGCCTGTGTAGCCTCAAGAATATCCGGCTGTGTACCGCCTTCACCGTTCATACAGTTATAGTCAGTTCTCCACAAGGGTATTGAGCGTCTTAAAATTTCAAGATCAAGTCTCTTGCCGCCTGAAGCACAGATATCTATTGTAAGACCTTCAACGCGATTGAGAAGCTCATCAAGGAAACGATAGAGGTTTGTTACATAGTGGTTTTCTGTAAAGCCCTTTCTGCCGTCTTCATATTTTTTATCTGCATCATCCCAGTAAGAGCCGGGAGTGATATTGAAGTCCATTCTGAAGCAGTCAACACCGTTGAATTCGAGAGATTCGGCTATCAGGTCGGTAAGATATCTGTAGCAGCCTTCTTCTGCAATATTGACAAGGTTGCTGTTGTCGTCGTCAGGGTTGAGAACAATCCAGTTTTCGTGCTTTATGCATTCGTTATATACATCGGTATCCTTGCAGGCTCTTTCGGGCTCATACCATAAAAGGAAGCCGATTCCCCTTGCATGGGCAGCATCCGAAATCTTTTTGAAGCCGTCAGGGAAGCGGTCGGGATTTGCATACCAGGTGCCTATGCTGTCGCTCCAGTCATTCTTTACCTTATACCAGCCTGCATCAACCCAGAAATAGTCAATTGAATAGGTCCAGTCTTCGGGAACATTTCCGATGTTGGTGATTATCTGCTCTTCTGTGTTATCGGGAACCTCGACACCCAAACCTGCAGTTGCAACCTGCTTAGTACCTTCGGGGTAAACGCAGTCAAGTGTAAAATCACGGAAGGCATTGAAGCCCTTGAGAGCATTATCATTTTTATAGAAGGTAAGTGCCACAAGAGGAGAACGGATCTGCTCACCTGCCTCGAGATAGCCTCTGAGCTTTTCCTGCTTTGCCCTGATGCTTACATTTCCGTCAAGGGTCTTTGCAACTGATGTGAACCACTGGCCTGACCAGGCTACGGAAAGTACAGCGCCTGAAGTGTCACCGTTTATGTTGAAATAGGGCAGGAATGATTCTGTTCTGCCGCCGTTAGCTGTGTATTTCATAGGTACAACGCTGAGCTCGGTTTTGAGAAGCTCAAAGTCGTCTGCTGCAGGATCAGAGCCCTTGCTGAAATACATTTCGGGATTGCTGCCTGTGGGAATAAGACAGTCAGCTGCATAGAAGTCGGAAATTACCTGAGAGCTTTCATCTCCGTCATTCTTTATAAATACCGTCCATTCGCAGGTTGCATTTTCTTCGTAAATCGTAGCTTCAACCGTTGCGGTAATGGGCTGCTTTTTGTGAGTAAGGGTTATAAAGGTTGTTTTTCCGCCTCTGTGATAAGCACCGTTTTCACTTTCGGGGCCTATACTGAAGGTCCAGTCGCTGAGATTGTTTCTCAATGATTTTGTGCAGACCGTAAAATTATATGCAGGTGCATTGCCGCTTGATGGAGCATAAAGAATGTTGTCCTCATACCATTTACGGCAAAGCTCCTTTTCCTGTGCGGTAACTTCGTTTTCTGATGCATCCATGCTTTCAAATGAAAAGTCAGCCGTTGTGCCCATGGAATATGCGGCACGGTCTACCATGAATTTGAAATTTGAGTCCTGTACGGAAAATGACGAAATAACAAAAAGTAATGACTGTAATACTGCAATAATAATTCTCATAAGTTTACCTCCTGTTTATATTTTGGATAGTAGCACAAAAGATGTTGTTTTTCAACAGAAAATCAGAGAATTACATTTTCTGTTCCGGGAAAATATTCTCCGTCTTTTTCACCTGACGCATAATAAAGACAGCGAAGCGCCGTGTTTCTTATGTGGATTTTTATGGATTCATCAACACTCAGAAGCTCCTTTTCCGTAAACCAACGGAAGGTGTCGGTTTCATTTTCTCCGGGATGTATATCGGTTTTGTCGGTTGATGCGGCATATATAAAATCAAGAAAATCCTCACCGGTCTTTTTTTTGTCTCCCTCGTGATAGACTGCAAGGGGAGAGGGTACTCTTGTTACAAGGCCTATATCGAAAATATCGGGATTTTTATTAATCAGGGTTACATCAAGTCCCGATTCTTCTTTAGCTTCCCTGAGAGCTGCCTCATGGGGTAATTCGTCCTCTTCAAGATGACCTCCCACGGGAAACCAGGTATTATATTTTTTGTGCATATGCAGAAGCACCCTGCCGTTATTGATTATGTAAACCGTTGCGGTAAGTGATTTGTTATAATTTCCCATACTATGCTCCTTTTGAGTTTTTCTGTAAAAAATATACAACAAAAAATGAATAATTGCAATTGCTGTATCCGGTGTGGTAGAATGACGATATATATAAACGGGAGGCTGCTATGGATAACAGGGAATTTTTCAGGAATGCGAAATACGGAATGATGGCTCACTGGGGGCTTTATTCAATCCTCGGCGGTGAATATAAGGGCAGGCACGTAAAGGATTATGCAGAGTGGATAGGAAGCTTTATGCCTGTACCCAACAAGGAGTATGAGAACCTTGCCCGGATATTCAACCCCATATATTTTGATGCGGACGAATGGATAAGGCTTGCAAGGGATTCGGGCATGAAGTATTTTGTATTTACCTCAAAGCATCACGACGGCTTCTCTATGTTTAAGTCTTATGCGGATAAATACAATGTGGTTGATGCTACACCCTTCGGCAGAGATGTTGTAGGTGAGCTTGCAGAAAGCTGCTATAAGCACGGAATAAAGCTCGGACTTTATTATTCTCAGGAGCTTGACTGGCATCACCCTCACGGAGGAGGCTATACGAATCTTACAGGATGCTCGGGTACATCATGGGATAATAACTGGGATTTTCCCGACAGAGACAAAAAGGATTTTTCAATCTGCTTTGAAGAAAAAATAAAGCCTCAGGTAAAGGAGCTGCTTACTTCCTACGGAGATATATTCCTGATGTGGTTTGATGTGCCTCATACCATAACAAAGGAGCAGAGTCTTGAGCTTAACCGTCTTGTAAAGGAATATCAACCCCACTGTCTTATAAATTCAAGAATAGGCAACGGAGCATACGATTATGTGTCGCTCGGGGATAATGAATATCCCGATACGCTGCGCGCTGACGAGAATACCGACCCCAATGCAATTGACGGCTTCAAGTATTCTCCCTACGGTCTTTATGAAACCGCAGGCACTCTCAATTCGTCCTGGGGCTTCAAATACTATGATAACAATTGGATCAGTGCCGAAGAAGTAAGAAGTAGACGGGAAAAGCTGAATTCTTTAGGTATAAACTATCTTCTGAATGTAGGGCCCGATGCTCTGGGAAGAATACCTGCCGAATGTAAAAGGATAATTTATCAGGCAAGGGACTGAGAAACAGGTAAAATGAATAATGTCACCGTGAAAAGATTTTTTGTCTTCTCACAGTGACATTTTTTTGTCTTATTATTTTCTGTAATGCTTTATCAGCCGCCTGCTGCAGGGGAAAGCAGCCATACCTCGCCTGTTTCGGGAAGCTTTTTACCCTTTCTCATACATCTTTCACCGTCAACATAAACGATGGCGTCCTTGAATTTAAGGTCCTTATGAGGTTCAAGGGCGGCATTTCTTTCTTTTTTATACTCCGAGGTGTCCTCCTGCTGTTTTTTAAGGTCCTCATAATATCTTTTTTCCATAATTGCGGAGATTTCCTCGAAAATGCCGTTTACGGTTTTTGCATTTGTACTGTGCTCTGAAAGTCCTGTTGTGGAGCGAAGCACACCGAAAATCTTAACCTTTACCATAAGGGAATACCTCCTTTATACATTCGGGGATACGCACACCGACTTTTTTAAGGGTCTTCATGGTGGGGGCGCCGTCCTTCCAGCCGCGCATTGCATAGTATACACCCTTCATCTTATCAAGGGGCACCTTTGTGCGCTTGTCACCGGGTACCTGCTCTTCATCGGTAAGACGCTTGGGAAGTGTATCTGTGTCGGGGCCTACGGGAAGACCGAGGATGATGTTTGCAAGTCTTTCGGTATTATAACCGAAGTTACCGAATGCAATAAAGTCGCCTGCGGTAAACTTTGTGCCTGCAGCAGCATTCATTACTCTCGGATACTGAACAAGGGAAATGTTAGCCTTGAGCATTTTGGGATTTTTAGAAACAAGATAGATTACGGGAGTTGAATATTTGAATACCGTCTGTACAAATCTTGTCATAAGAGATGTGGGTTTACCAACAAGGAAGTGGGGAAGAATTGCGTAGGATGTGAATACGCAGAAGCCTGCTGCGGATGCTGCTTCCATAACATTCTGGAAGGTAACCGCAAGACCTGCCTTGCCCTTGGGGGTATAGGCATCAATATTGAGTCCCAGTCCTTCAAGCACAACAAGGTAGCCTGCGTTGAGATGACAGCCTCCGCGGTTTGATGTGGCATAGCCGAGACCGTGTCCTACTGCACCTCTGGGCTCATAGGCTGCAAGCTCCATGCCTTTTGCGTGGATTGCAAATTCCTTACCGCCGAATTTTTCACTCATTCTTCTTGTGCCCTCGGCAAGCTCTGCACCGATGCCTCGTCTGTAGGCTATATCGTGGAAAACTTCACTCAGGTTATCGGTCTGACCGAAGTGAAGGCCCGAATCCCATAAGCCTTTTTCCTGTAATTCCATAGCAAAGGCAACTGAGCCTGCTGCGGAGATTGTGTCAATACCTAATTCGTCAAGCTCATAATTCCACTTGATGATTTTTTCTATATCGTCATTAAGAAGATTGGGTCCTAAAAGACCGAGGGTTTCAAGCTCGGGGCCCTTGATATTTTTGCCCTCATATCTTACTCGTCTTTCGCATTTCATAGGACACGAGAAGCAGCCGCCGTTTCTGATAAGGTGCTTTTCCGCAAGCTCCTCACCGGATACCTTTTCGAAGTTTTCAAATCTGCCGTCTCCGAAGTTTTTGGTTGCAAGAATTCTGTGTGCCTGCATGGGAGCCACAAGACCTGCAGTGCCGAGTTTTGAAAGCTGTGCGCCCGTAATAGGGTGCTTGAGAAGAGTTTTTCTCCACTGCTCATTGATTTTTTTGAGCTTTTCGGGGTCGTGGATTTCGGGTTCTTTGTTGCCCTTTGCAGTGATGATTTTTATGTTTTTGTCACCGAAAACGGCACCGACACCGCCTCTGCCTGCCGTTCTTTCGCCTGAGAAAACGCAGGAATACAATACCTTGTTTTCACCTGCAGGGCCTATAACAAGCTTACCTGTTGAAGAAGGAAGACCTTTTTGTGCTTCACCCGTAAGCTGACCTGCTCTTTCGGGTACATCGTGGAAGGTGACATTTTCATTTTCGATTTCAATCCAGGTGAGTGTGTCAGCCTTACCTGTGATAATCATAGCATCCCAGCCTGCTTTTTTAAGACGTCTGCCGAATGAGCCGCCGCAGTTTGAAGATGTAAGAATGCCCGTAAGGGGGGATACGGTTGAAATATTGAAACGTGTTGATGAAGGAGAATTGCAACGGGTAAGAGGACCTGTTGTAATAACAAGCCAGTTGTCCTCATCAAATGCCTTCATACCGGGGCGGATGTGGTTAAGCAGAATATCTGCCGCCATAATTTTACCGCCGAGAGTTCTTATTCTGTCTTCGTCTGTCCATGGGAATTCACTTACTTCTTTTTTTGTAAGGTCAACAAAAAGCACGTGTCCCATATAGGCTTTAAGCTTTGTCATCTCGTTTCCTCTTTCTTAGATTTATTTTGATTTCAGTGTAAGTGCCGAAAATGTGTCACAGTCATAAACCGTTATTTTACCGCCGAGGGTATTGTCCTTTGTCAGAAGATAGCGTATACCCGTTGCCGCCTGGAATGAGCCTATGATACCTGCTGAGGCGGATATGTTTGTTTTTGCCCCTGCTCCCTCGGTAAGTCCTGCTTCATTCAGGTCGGGTGTAATGCCGGGGATATAGAGATATGCCGTGCCGTAAAAGCCGTCAATACCGCCTGTCATAAGAGGGATATTGTTTTTTTTGCAGAAATCGGATATGCATTTTCTTGCATTGCTGTTATCAACAGCAAGAAATATCATATCGCAGTCTTCAAGCCTTGATGGAATATTGTCCGTGTCAATTCTTATATCAATGGGGGTGATTTTTACATCGGGAGCGTAGGCTTCAAGTCTTTTTGCTGCAGTAAAAACCTTTTTAGTGCCGATATCATTCTTTGTATAAAGAAACTGACGGTTGAGGTTGCTGAGACTTACGGTGTCGGAGTCGCAGACTATCAGCTCTTTTATACCTGCACCTGCCAGGTGTACGGCAATATTACAGCCCAGACCTCCCGCACCTATTACCGCACAGGTGAATTCTTCAAGGGAAAAGCCCTGTGTTTCCTTCTTGCTCATTTATAATTTCCTCCGCAATTGAGGGTGTTGCCCGACAGGGTTTCAACTGCGTGGGACAGCACGGGAAGTACAACATCAACCGATTCTCTGACAGCCTTGGGGGAGCCGGGAAGATTGATTATGAGGGTTTGTCCTCTTATGCCCGATATTCCTCTTGAGAGCATTGCCTTGGGAGTGATTTTAAGGCTTTCGTATCTTATGGCTTCACTGATGCCCGGCACATCCTTTTGTGTTACCGCCTTTGTGGCTTCGGGAGTTATGTCACGGGGGGCAAAGCCCGTACCGCCTGTGGTGAATATGACATCAGCCTTTATTTCGTCACAAAGGAATATAAGTGTCTTTGTGATTTCGCTCATTTCATCGGGAACTATGCGGTATTCCTTTATTTCTCCGTATGCGCTTAAAATCTCGGATAAGAGCACTCCGCTTTTATCTTCACATTCGCCCCTTGAGCATCTGTCACTTACCGTGACAACGGCAAAAATCATATCAACCATCCCTCCGGACGTAAGTTTACACATATATAATACTATAAAAAAAGTGTTAATACAAGTGCAAATGTTGATTATAATGATGTTGATTTTATTTTTCTATTAATGTATAATAACAGGGAAGTGAATTCATTGTTCATTTTATCCGAGCTTATATTTCTAAACGGTTTTTCCGCACGGGATATAAGCCGTGACCGAAATATTTTCCATCGGTCTAAGGGCAGATAAGGGAAACCTTCCTGCCTTCCGTATTGAAAAGGAGTATGACAAAAAATGAAAAAACTTCTCGCACTTTTAATGGCTATGGCACTTGTTTTTGCTCTTGCTGCCTGCGGCGGCACGGCAGAAGAAACAACTGCAGCCGAAGACACAACAGCTGAGGCTGTAAGTGTTGAAGCACCCGAAAACCCCGTTATCCGTATTTCAACCACCACATCCGTAAATGACTCGGGACTTCTTCCTGCAATCCTTCCTGTTTTTGAGAGTAAGACAGGTTATACGGTAGAGGTTCAGTCTGCAGGTACAGGCGCTGCTATCCAGAAAGCAAAGGACGGCAACGCTGACCTTATCCTCGTTCACTCAAAGGCTTCCGAAGAAGAATTTGTAAGTGAAGGCTACGGTGTTGAAAGAATTCCCTTTATGTTCAACTTCTTTGTAGTTGTCGGACCCAAGGATGACCCTGCAGGTATTGCCGACAGCGCAAATGCAGCAGAGGCTTTCAATAAGATAAAGGAAAGCGGAAGTAAGTTCATCTCCCGCGGTGACGACTCAGGCACACACAAGGCTGAGCTTAAAATCTGGGGTGATGCTGCTCCTGATGCTGCAGCAGATGCATGGTATATCTCAGCAGGTCAGGGTATGGGCGCATGCCTTACAATGGCAAACGAAGAGAGTGCATACTGCCTTACCGATAAGGCTACATTCCTTTCAAACAAGGATTCTCTTGAAGGACTTGACATCATCCTCAATGAAGGCGATGATATGAAAAATACATATTCCGTAATTGAATGCAATCCCGAAAAGCTTGACGGTGTGAATACCGAGGGCGCAAAGGCCTTCATTGAATGGATCACATCCGATGAAGCGGATGAGCTTATTGCAAAGTACGGTGAAGAAGAATACGGCCAGGCTCTGTTTACAGTTATTGCAGAATAAGCCGTGAATAATTTTATGGAAGCTCTGGATATGCTTATGTCCATGGACCGTGAGCTTATTCAGATTATCGGCGTTACCCTTAAGATGTCCTTTTTCAGCACTCTCATATCCTGCCTTATAGGGCTTCCTGTGGGAGTGCTTATCGAAAAGGAAAGCTTTTTCGGACGGCGCTTCATAAAAAAATCAGCAAGTACATTAATGGGCCTGCCTCCTGTGGTGGCAGGTCTTATAGTCTATATGCTTTTTACAAAATACGGTATATTCGGGTCGCTGGGACTTCTGTTTACCGTTGAAATTATGATAATTGCTCAGGTTATGCTTATAACACCTGTTGTAATATGTATCACATCCTCCGTGGTGTCGGTTACGGGAAAAGCTCTGTCCGAAACCGCGAAGGGTCTTTCTTTATCAAAGGGCAGAACCCTTGCCCTTTTTGTAATCAATAACCGACGCGCGCTTATAAGCGTTGTGCTTACAGCCTTCGGCAGAAGTATTGCCGAGGTAGGGGCGGTAAGCCTTGTAGGGGGCAATATACAGTGGAAAACAAGGGTTATGACCACTGCAATTTTACTTGAAACCAACAAGGGTAAATTCACCTTTGCTCTGGCACTGGGAATAATACTTCTTGTTATTTCGTTTATAGTCAATTTCTCTGCTTCACTTCTTACAAAGGGAGGGGAAAATGATGATAAAAATTGAGAGTATAATAAAAAAATACGGTGAAAGAACCGTGCTGGATATAGAGGGGCTTACGATAAAAGACGGTGAGACGGTTGCTCTTACGGGGGCAAACGGCTCGGGAAAGAGTACGCTTCTTAAGATACTTGCAGGTGTTACAGGCTGTGAGGGCACATTCAGCTGTGATGCTTCAATTCTTTATATGCCTCAGAAAACACTGTGCTTTGATATGAGGGTAATTGACAATGTTACCTATTCCCTTAAGGGGAGAAAAAAAGAAAAAGAAGAAAAGGCAATGGATGTACTTAAAAAGGTAGGTCTTGATGCTTTATATAAAGAAAATGCCGTGAATCTTTCGGGAGGCGAGGCTGCAAGGCTGTCTCTTGCAAGGCTTCTTGCCAAGGACTGCAGTGTGCTTTTACTTGATGAGCCCACAGGGGCAGTTGATGTTGAGGGCACCGAAATTATTGAAAATGCGGTAAGGGATTATATAAAAGAGAAAAACCGCACCCTGATAATTGCCACACATTCACCCTTACAGGCAAAAAGAATGTGTGAAAGGGTTATTATGCTCGAAAAGGGAGTATGTGTGGAGGATATGTCTCCGGATGAGCTTTTAAGAGCACCGAAAACGGATTTCGGTAAAAAATTTGTTGATATGTGGAGATACTGAGATGCTTAGTGTTGTAAGTGCGGAAAAAGCAACAGAAATACTGAACAGTAGCTTTTCTCCTTCGGAATTATCGGAAAGCGTAGCTGTTGAAAATGCTCTTTCGAGGGTGCTTTCGGAGGATGTTGTGTCCTGTGAAAATATACCTGCCTTTGACAGAAGCGTTGTTGACGGCTTTGCTCTGAGGGCAGCTGATACCTACGGCGCTTCCGAAGCAATGCCTGCCCTGCTTACTCTCAGAGGGGAAATCCTTATGGGTGAAAGGGCAGAGGGCAGGGTAAACCGCGGAGAGTGTATAAAAATCTCAACAGGCGGAATGCTGCCCGAGGGCGCAGACAGTGTTATTATGTGTGAATACACCGACAGTGCATTTGACGGAATGTGCCTTTGCCTTAAAAGTGTGGCTTACGGTGAAAATGTGTCAAAAAAGGGAGACGATGTAAAAGCGGGGGATATTGTGCTGAAAAAGGGTACGGTTATGTCCTCTTCGGCTGTAGGTGTGCTGTGCGCTCTGGGTATCACTCACGTGAATTGTGTAAAAAAGCCCTCTGTGGGAATTATTTCCACGGGGGATGAAATTATAGATTATTCCCTGACTCCTGCTCCCGGGCAGATAAGGGATATTAATTCCGTGCTCCTTGCTTCTGTTATGAAGGAGAGAGGCTGTGATGTGATAAGCTACGGTATATTAAAGGATAAAAAAGAGGATATTGAAAAAGTATTCGGCAGAGCACTGAGCGAATGCGACCTTGTGCTGATGTCGGGAGGCTCATCAAAGGGTGAAAGAGATATGACGGCAGAAATCATATCGGCAAGAGGTGAGCTTTTATTCCACGGCCTTGCCATGAAGCCCGGAAAGCCCACAATCCTCGGAAAATGTGATAATAAGGCGGTTTTCGGTCTTCCGGGGCATCCTGCGGCGGCATACTATGTGGCACAGAGAATAGTTGTGCCCTATATAAAGATGCTTACGGGCAATATTATGAAGGAAAAAACCGTCAGATGTGCTTCGGGTACGGATATTCCTTCAAACCACGGCAGGGAAGAGGTGCTTCCCGTAAGAATTGAAAACGGAAAATTCTATCCTGTTTTCGGTAAGTCAGGACTTGTATCACTGCTGAGTGACAGTGACGGATATGTAATTATTGACAGAAACCGCGAAGGATTTTTTGCAGGTCAGGAAAGTGAGGTATTTCTTACACGATGAAGCATAAGTATCTTGATAATATGCCCCTTGATGAAGCGCGGGAAAAATTTCTCGGTCTTCTTAAAAGCAGTGGCTTTACATATAAAACGGAAAATGTGCTTT
This sequence comes from Acutalibacteraceae bacterium, assembly GCA_045588855.1. GTDB lineage: Bacteria > Bacillota > Clostridia > Oscillospirales > Acutalibacteraceae > RUG806. The sequence goes on along the minus strand of JAZNEX010000075.1, from coordinate 6,067 downwards.
CGGCTTTGTCTTACGGCAGGGTTACCGCACGCGCACACTATGCAAAAATCTGTTCTCCCCACTATAATGCATCCTCTATGGACGGAATTGCAGTATTGTCGGATGACACAAGGGGCGCTACAGAAAGAGAACCTGTAATTCTTACTCCCGATAAATATACTGTTGTGGATACGGGTGACCCCGTTCCCGAAAACCGTGATGCGGTTATTATGGTTGAGGATGTTATCTTCAATGACAATAAGGAAGCTGTGATTACAGCAGGGGCAAGACCCTTTATGAATGTAAGGCAGACAGGTGAGGATATATGTATGGGGGATATGCTTGTGCCCTCTTTTACAGAGATTTCACCTGCTCTTGCAGGGGCACTTCTTGCAGGAGGAAATATTGAAGCCGAGGTTATAAAAAAGCCTGTTTTCGCAATTATCCCTACAGGTGACGAAATAGTAAGCCCTACGGAAAATCCGGGTAAGGGTGAAATACCCGAATTCAATTCAACCATATTTTCTTCAATGCTTGCTGTATTCGGAGCAGACAGCATTGTATATCCTATTGTTCCCGATAAAAAGGAGCTTATTTCGGAGCTTGTAAAAAAAGCCGTAAGCGAATGTGACGGTGTGCTTATTCTTGCAGGCTCATCTGCAGGCAGAGATGACTACACAAAGGATATAATTTCGGAAATCGGTACGGTGACGGTGCACGGTATTGCAGTAAAGCCCGGAAAGCCTGCAGTGCTGGGAGTGTCGGGCAATGTGCCTGTTATCGGACTTCCCGGTTATCCCGTTTCCGCAGTGGTTATTATGAATGAAATTGTAAAATACACCGTTGACTTATACTATAACCGTGTGAATAAAAAGGATGTTACGGTTAAGGTAAAGCTTGGCAGACGCGTTATGTCCTCTCTTAAATATGAAGAATTTGTAAGGGTTACCCTCGGTAAGGTTGGTGACAGCCTTGTTGCCGTGCCCATAAGCGGCGGCGCAGGTGTCATAACAAGCTTTACAAAGGCAGACGGTATACTTAAGGTGCCGCAGAATCTTGAGGGAATCGAAAGCGGTGAAGAGGTTGAAATCACACTTCTTAAGGATATAAACGATATTGAGAACGCACTTATCGTAACAGGCAGCCACGACCCTGTGATTGATGAAATTGCCGATATTATGAAAAGAATGGGAGAGGGCTTCTCTCTTACCTCATCTCATGTGGGAAGCATGGGTGCGATTACCGCCCTTAAGACAAAAACCGCCCATATGGGTGCCGTGCATCTTCTTGACGAGGACACGGGAGAATATAATGAAAGCTATATAAAAAAATATTTCCCCGACGGTGAAGCCGTGCTCATAAAGGGTATAAAGCGCGTGCAGGGTCTTATGGTCAACAAGGGAAATCCTCTGGGTATCACATCATTTGAGGATATTGTAAAAGGAAGATATATAAACCGTCAGGGTGGCTCGGGCACAAGAATACTGTGCGAGTATCTTGTTAACAGATATTCACTTGATAAGGACAGCATAAAGGGGTATTATAATGAGGAATTTACCCATACGGCTGTGGCAGCAGGCATAAAAAACGGCAACGGTGACGCAGGACTCGGAATTTATTCTGCTGCAAAGATGTATGACCTTGATTTTATACCTGTATGCAATGAGGAATATGATTTTATCGTAAGCAGAGATGCACTTGAAAATGAAAATGTGAAGCTTTTCCTTGAGATTCTGAAAAGTGAAGAGTTTATCAGCCGTATAGAAAAATTGGGAGGTTACTCCGTATGAGCTTTACGCATCTTAATAAAAACGGTGAAGCCGTAATGGTTGATGTGGGAAACAAGGATATTACAAGAAGGACTGCAAGGGCAGGGGCAACTCTTATTATGCAGGAGGCAACTCTTGAGGCTATACGCACTGCCGAATTAAAAAAAGGTGATGCCTTGGCTACGGCGCGTATTGCAGGTATTATGGGAGGTAAAAAAACATCGGAGCTTATTCCTCTGTGCCACAATATTCCCATAGATAAAATAGAAATAAGCTTCAGCGATAACGGAAAGAATGAGCTTTATATTTTTGCCGATGCTGTATGTACATACAAAACGGGAATTGAAATGGAGGTGCTGACGGCAGTAAGCACCGCGGCACTGACAGTTTATGATATGTGTAAGGCAATAGACAGAGGTATGATTATAAGCAATATAAGGCTTATTGAAAAAACAGGCGGAAAGAGCGATTATAAAAATGAAGGATAAGCTTGGAAGAGAAATAAATTATCTTCGTATATCCGTTACAAGGCGGTGTAATCTCAACTGCTCTTACTGCGGACACAAAAAAGACAGTAGGGGTAAGGAGCTTACACCGGATGAAATACTGACTCTTACGGCAGCCTTTGCAAAAAAAGGGATCACAAAGGTCCGTCTTACGGGCGGTGAGCCTCTGGTAAGAGAGGATATTGCGGAAATTGCCGAAGGAATAAAGGGAATAGACGGTATAAAATCCCTATATATCACCACAAACGGTATATTGCTTAAAAAATATGCTCCGCTTCTCCGGAAAGCAGGTGTTGACGGAGTCAATATAAGTCTTGATACCCTTGACAAAAGACGATTTGCAGAGCTTACGGGTACAGACAGGCTCAGAAGTGTAAAAGAAGGTATTGAGGCTGCTCTGGGACAAGGCTTCAAGTCTGTAAAAATAAACAGTGTGCTTGTGAAGGGCAGAAATGATGACGAGGCACTGAGGCTTATGGAGCTTGCAAGGGATAATATGCTTGATGTGCGCTTTATTGAGCTTATGCCGTTTTCGGCTGCGGGAGAAAATGAAAAGCTTGTGGTTACTACCGCGGAGCTTCTTGAAAGGGCAGATTTTCTTTATCCCGACGAAAATGTGTATGAGGGTACTGCTGAGTATTATAAGGCAGACGGCTTTAAGGGCAGAGTGGGCTTTATAAGTCCCAGAAGCCGTAAGTTCTGTGCTTCGTGTAACAGAATAAGACTTCTCTGTGACGGCTCGGTGAAGCCGTGTCTCGGAAATGAAATAAGCTATGATCTGATGCCCTTTATTGAAAATAAAGAGCTGCTTGAACAAAAAATTGAAGAAGTTATATCAGATAAACCCCTTTCCCATCATTTCGAAAAGGGAGAATTTTTCAGGGGACTCAATCTTATAGGAGGATAAATATGGCTAAGGTATTATCAATAAACATAAGTGAAAAAAAAGGCACACCCAAGACAAAAATCAATCCCGGTGTGCTTATTGAGGATTTCGGCTTTGAGGGTGATGCTCACGCAGGTAAGTGGCACCGTCAGGTAAGCCTTCTTGCAAAGGAAAGCATTGATAAGTCAAAGGGACTTCCCTCAGACGGCTTATGCCACGGTGTGTTTGCCGAAAACATCACAACCGAGGGTATAATTTTACATACTCTGCCCGTAGGTACAAGGCTCACTGTAGGCGAGTGTGTGCTTGAGATAACACAGATAGGCAAGGAATGTCACGACGGCTGTGCAATAAGACAGCTTGTAGGTCAGTGTATTATGCCCAGAGAAGGAATATTCTGCCGTGTTATAAGCGGAGGTAAGGTATACGATAACGACGAAATATGTGTGCTTGATCCCTGAGATGAGATTTTTTTTGTTAAGGAACATTGCTTGAAGATATATGAAAAATAAGAGGTTTCAATGGTCGGTGCTGGGGATGATTTTTTCTCTGGCAGGACCTACTATATTTGAACAGTTTATGCAGACTGCAGTGCAGTATATTGATACTGCCATGGTAGGGTCATTGGGTACATCTGCTACAGCAGCTGTAGGTGCAACAACCACCGTAAACTGGCTTATCGGCAGTACGATTTCCGCAGTGGGTGTGGGCTTTCTTGCTTATATTGCAAAGGAGCACGGCTCGGGTGAGCTTTATAATGTGAGGCGCGCATCTGCCCAGAGTGTACTTGCAGTGCTTGTGACGGGTATATTTTTTACGGTGCTGACCCTTGCGCTCAGCCCTGTGGTGCCTGTGCTTATGCAGGTGGATGAGGCTATCAGAGAGACGGCGGCAAGATATTTCTTTATCCTGTATACACCTATGCTTGCAAGAACTGCCACAATAATTTTCGGTACGGTTTTAAGAGCCGTAGGAGATACAAAAACACCTATGTATGCAGGAATTGCAGTGAATGCCGTAAACGTGCTGCTTAATTTTCTGCTGATATATCCCACAAGAAAAATCGGAGGCTTTACGGTTTTCGGTGCAGGTCTCGGTGTTGAGGGTGCTGCAATTGCAAGTGCAGCAGGCTTTATTGTGGGCGGTCTTATTATTACGGCAGCATTGTGGAGCCATCCTCTGCTGTCTCCGAAAAAGGTTTCTCTTAAGCCTGACAGAGAAATACTTAAGCCCTGTCTTAAGGTGGCATTTCCCAATATGCTGCAGCGCTTTGCAACCTCTGCAGGCTATGTAGCATTTGCTTCTATGATAAATTCTCTGGGTGAGACGGCAACGGCTGCACATACTATTGCAAATACCGTCGAATCAGCCTTCTATATCCCCGGCTACGGTATGCAGACGGCTGCGGCAACTCTTGCGGGAAATGCTCTCGGAGCAAGGGATAATAAAAAAATGAAGGAATTTGCAAAAATGACGGTTTTCTCCGAGGTCGCTATGATGGTGGTTTCGGGCGGACTTCTCTTTGCTTTTGCTCCTTCTATGATGAGTATATTCTCCGATTCTCCCGAGGTTATACGGCTCGGAAGCATTGTGCTTCGTATGGTAGCTTTGTCTGAGCCCTTCTACGGTGTTTCGATTATAATCGAAGGTATGATGCAGGGCGTGGGAAAAACCGTCAAGCCCTTTGTATATAATGTAATCGGTATGTGGGGCATAAGAATTGTCGGCACTTTTATCTGCATATCCTTCTTTGCAGGCGGTCTTGTGAGTGCCTGGGGATGTATGATCGCACACAATATGTTTTTGTTTGTGCTTTATTTTATTCATTGGCTTACGGGAAAATGGAACCCCCTTAATAAGAGTCTGTAGTAACCGTTTTCTGCTTTTGGCTGCAGCTTTCTGAATATTTTCTTTTGTTCGGGAAAAACTTCCTCAGAGGTGGTTATTCTTGAATTACTTATGGGCATTTGTCACGGGCGGATGTATATGTGTTATAGGGCAGATACTTGTGGATAAGACAAAGCTTACCCCTGCAAAGATTATGGTTGGCTTTGTGTGTACGGGTGTTATTCTCGGAGCGCTGGGTGTGTATGACAAAATCATTGATTTTGCGTCCTCGGGTGCCACGGTTCCCATATCAGGCTTCGGTGCTTTGCTTGTAAGAGGCACCAAAGAAGCAGTTGACGAAAAAGGACTTTTAGGCGCATTCACAGGACCTCTTACGGCAGGAAGCGCAGGGATTATGACGGCTGTTCTGTCAGGACTGATACTGTCATTTATGACGAAACCCAAGCCCCGGTAAATTTTACGGAATTGTGATATATGTATTAAATTTTGGGCTTTTGCTTAAAAAAACTTGTAATTTGCAAAAGTATATGCTAATATGATAATGCAGTAAAATGCAATTCTTGTATAGCGAGGTGAAAAATAAATGGAAATTCAGGGCGTACTTGATATCGTAAAGGCATTCTTCGATGCTATCATTAAGGTTTTCGAAGCTCTTGGTCTTATCAAGAAGGAAGAAGCTGAAGGTGACGTAACTGTTACTGAATAAGCATAATTTTATTTTATTTGATTAGCATGCTAAAAAAAGCCCGACGGATTCCGTCGGGTTTTTTTTCGTCTGTATCTGATAATTCGCAGCGGTAAGAAGGGGATGTAAAAAAACTCGTTTTTTTACATCCCCTTTTTAGGGGCTAGGAAAAAATTCGCAGAATGAACAAACCGAGCCAAAATAAAGCGTTCAGCTTTATTTTGGTTTACCCGACGGAGTACAAAGGTACTCCGAGGGCGAGGTTTGTTTATAGCATAAAACGCAAAAACCTTGTTTTTGCCTGCTTTTGCTGATTTTTACAGTTTTAAAGGGTTTCTTTGGTAGTTAAATACCGAAAGAAACCCTTTAGTTATCTTGTTTTATGCGGTCTGCA
>JAZNEX010000074.1:0-8648 GCA_045588855.1 Acutalibacteraceae bacterium | reverse complement strand
CTCGCACAACTCACGTAGTATTGCGCCTATCTCTGCTTTCAATTTCCCATATATGGCTTTCCTGCGATACTTGGGCGCAAACACTATGTGATATTGACACTTCCAACTCGTATGTGATAAACTGTACGTGTCATTAGCTTTGTTCTGCATTGTTAATGTCCTCCATTCTGTTTTTTCGGTTGGTAGCCGATTTAACTATATCAGAATGGAGTTTTTTGTCACCTTTACTTTTGTCTCTGACACTAAAGTCCGTACATTCCATCTGCATAGCAGGTGGTTTTTTTATCGGCATAACAAAAGTCGCACTCCGAAAGGAATGCGACGATACATAAAAACTATTAAACTAAACACAAAACTCTATTTTAAGCAAAAAAAATTGAGTATTCACAGGTCAAATCCCTTATGAATACTCACTATGGTCGGAGTGACGGGATTCGAACCCACGACCTCTTGGTCCCGAACCAAGCGCACTACCAAACTGTGCCACACCCCGTTGAATTTTGCCTTGTAATTATAACAAATCTTTTTTTAATTGTCAATATTAATAAACAAGTACTTTTTGATGTATTATGAGTTGTTTTATTGAAATATGAGGCTCTGTGTGGTAATATACATTAAAATAATTAAGCTAATACGGAGGCTGCTTTATGTACCGTCATTTATTATGTATGAATACATCCGAAACATTCGGTGCTTCTGTTGAGGAACAGATAGTATTATTGAAGAAGACAGGTTTTGAAGGATTTTTTACCGCATGGAAAAGTGATTATCCGATTAAAAAATGGGCTTCTCTTGCAAAGGAAACAGGGATGATATATCAGTCAATTCATGCCCCCTTTGGTGGTGTAGCCGATTTGTGGAGAGGCGATAAGGAAAAGGCTGATTTTGCACAAAAAGAACTTATTGACTGTATCCATACTTGTGCTGAAAATGATATTCGGCTGATGGTTTCGCATTGCTATATCGGATTTGACGGAATTGTTGATATTACTGATGAAGGACTTTACCGTTACGGAAAAATAATTTATGAAGCTGAAAAATGCGGTGTTGATATTGCTTTTGAAAACACCGAGGGAGAAGAATATCTTGCAAAGCTTCTTGAAACCTTTTCAGACAGAAAAAATGTCGGCTTCTGTCTTGATACGGGGCATGAAATGTGTTACAACTTCGGAAAAAATCTTCTTGAAAAATGGGGAGACAGACTCATTGCCACACATATAAATGATAATCTCGGAATAAAGGATTATAACGGCAGGATTTTCTGGCATGATGATCTTCATCTTCTTCCTTTTGACGGCATAAGAGATTGGGATGAACTGGCAATGCGATTCAGACATTGCGGCTATAAAGGTATCCTTACCTTCGAGCTTAATAAGCATTCAAAGCCTGACCGGCACGAAAATGATAAGTATACGAGAATGTCTGTTGAGGAATATTTTTCAGAGGCTTATGCAAGAGCTTGCAGATTTGCTTCAAAATTATAATTTTTGTCGGCAGGTTAAATTTATGATGAATAAAAAGAAAACAGATATTGTGAAGGTTTTCTGTTATGCTATGTTTTCAATGGCAGCAGTAACAGCGTCATATCTTTTAAGACATCAGCGCTTCAGCAATATTGTACCGACAATAATCGCCGGGGTGCTGATTGCGGCAATAATTGAAGTTTTGATACTTTTGCTTCTTAAAGGAAAGCAGGTACTGAAAAGAGTCGTAAAGATATTTCTTCTTTTTGTGGTAAATATTACAGTGTTTTTCAGTATGATTGTATATTCGTTTGCTCCTGCTGTAATTCTTCAGCCCCATTCGGATATTGATTCATATGAATTCTTACAGGGTGTTGAATATGCCGAAGAAATGACAATCAATACATCTGTCGGAAAAATTAACGGCTGGTTTTATAATGTAGCAGGTGATGATGCTCCAACGGTTTTGTATTTTTACGGAAATTATGAAACTGCCTCAACAAGACTGCGTCAGCTTTCAATTGATTATTCTGAGTCTGCTTTTACAGGATGCAATTTTGCTGTCTTTGATTATCCGGCATACGGAAAAAGTGAAGGGACATGTTCGGATGATACAATACAAGCCTTTGCAGTTGATGTATATGATGAAATTATTAAAAGATCGGACAATATAATTGTTCTCGGTTATTCGGTAGGTACAGGTCCTGCATGTTATCTTGCAGGAAACAGGGAAGTCAGCGGACTTATTCTGTATGCCCCGTACAATCACAGCAGGGATCTATACAATAATATTATTGATATTTTTTACGGTCCTGTTGAGAGGCTTGTTTCTTTCAGAATCGACAATAGCGGAAATATGAAAAATAACAAAGCGCCTGTGCTTATAATTGCTTCGGAAAGTGACGAGCTGATTCCTTTTGTGTCATCTGAAAATCTGTATAATAATTTCAGTGATTTATGCAGGTTTGTTAATGTACCGGGCATAACACACAATCAGTTTTTATCGGATACGATTGTCAGAACAGAAACCGCGGATTTTATCAGGGAGGTGACCTCGGGATGAATGATGAATTGAAAAAATCATTGAAGATTGCAGCTCTTTTTATTTCCTGCGGATTGTTCGTCCTGTATTTTGTATTTTTTCTCCTTTTCGGTAAAGGACTACAGATACTGATTCCCGGAATTTTATTTATTGTATTTTTCGCCGTTTATCTTGTGTTTGAAAAAATTCCGTTCATATCTGAACGCCCGGCTCTGAAAGCTGTATTATCGGTTGCTGTTTTATGTTTTATTGCAATTATAATCTGAACAAAGAGCATCCTTATCCGGATGCTTTTTATTTTTCGGGTTTTTGTTAATCTTCATTGACAATTTTATTCTTTTAATATAAAATTTCAATGTTAATCTGAAAATAGCGGAGAGAAAAATGAAACAAAAAAAATTACGAGAAAAAAGGCAGAAAGCTCATATCTGGAAAAATACAGCTTTCATGCTTGGATGTGCTTTTAAGTGTTCACCGTTGTCGGTTACTCTGATTTATATTGAATACATATTGGAAAATGTATATTACTCTGTTGTTATCAATGTTATGTTCCTTGAAACAGCTCTTTCGATTGTTGAAGGAAACGGTACTTTCAGAGAATTTGCAATAAGGATGAGTATAATTGTTTTAGGCAAGCTGTTGATTGACCTTTACGGTTATATCACTTTTTATGCCATAAGAACAAAATTTGAAATTAAATGTGAAAGCTATATCAATTCACTTATTTTTACAAAAGCACAGCAGGTAGAACTCGGATGCTACGAAAATCCCGAATTTTTTGACAAATATAATCGTGCTACATGGGTTGTTGACAAAGGTGGCTTTAAGCGGATAATTGAAGGCTCAGCCTGGACCATCGGATCTTTTATCAGTATAATTTCACTTATCGGATATTTGATATCTATAGATCCGTTCCTCGTGATTTTTATTGCCTGTCCTCTCGTTGTTTTCGGTTTCAGAACGCTTAAAAATAATATTGAGCTTGAAAAAGAAAAGGATATGACTCCTTTTGAAAGACAGAAGGACTATGTAAGAAGAACTATCCTTCTTAAGGATTTTGCAAAAGAAATCAAGACCACAAATATTTTTGCTGTTATAGATAAGCGATTCCGCAGTGCAATAAAAAAGAATATTGAAGTCATAAAAAAATACGGTTGGAAGATAGCACTTCTTGAATGTGTCTCAGATTATTTTGCGGAAATTATTCCTGTTACAGGCGGTTTTATTTATGGCTGTTACAGACTTATTGTTGCTCAGAATCTTCCGATTTCCGAGTTTTCTGTACTTATTTCAGCCATAACAACATGCAGAAACAAGCTTAATCACCTTGCACATTATTTTGCAATGCAGCAGAAGCACTGTCTCTGGGTGCAGAATCTGAGAGATTTTCTTGAATATGAACCGAAAATTAAAAGTGGTGATCGTATTCCTGATGATTTTGAAAGTCTTGAGTTCAGAAATGTTTCCTTCGGATATACGGAAGAAGGCGGATATACTCTTAAAAATGTTTCGTTCAGAATTGAAAAGGGGCAGACAATTGCAATTGTAGGTCATAACGGAGCAGGAAAAACAACCCTTTCAAAGCTTCTTATGAGGCTTTATGATGTCAGTGAGGGTGAAATACTTTATAACGGTATAAATATAAAAGAATACGATCTGCTTAAATATCGTGAAAAATTTGCCAGTGTTTTTCAGGACTACAGAGTATTTGCAATTACTGTTGCCGAAAATGTTCTCACCCGTGAGATTAATGAGGAGAATAAAAAAATAGCAGTAGATGCTCTTAAAATGGCGGGAGTTTACGACAAAATCGAAAGACTTGACAATAAGGAAGATTCTATTCTTACTAAAGAATTTGATCCTGACGGTGTACTTCTTTCCGGCGGAGAAACACAAAAAGTCACAATAGCCCGATTGTTTGCAGGTGAATTTGATATTGCAGTTCTTGATGAGCCTTCATCCGCCCTTGACCCGGTGGCAGAAAGCAAAATGTATGATGCTCTTTCCGTAGGCACGCAGGGCAAGACGGTTATTTATATTTCACACAGACTTTCAAGTGCAACACGTTCCGATAATATTCTTGTGTTTGAAAAGGGAACGATTGTCGAAAACGGAAATCATGAAACATTAATGACACTTGGCGGTCAGTATGCGGAAATGTTTACTCTTCAGGCATCAGGGTATCAGGAGGAGGTGTCAGAAGATGAAGAAAAATAAAGAAAAAGAACGTTCAAATGCGCTGAAAAATTATATCTATATGCTGAAATTTATAGGTAAGCATACTCCATATATGCTTTTCGGTTACATATTTTATGATGTTCTTGCTAATCTTCCCTGGACACTTTCTAATGTTGTGCTTCTCAAGTACATTATTGATGTTGCTACAGAAGGGACCGGATATGAGAGAATTTTATATGTTCTCATAGCTTTTGTTATTTTCGTTATCATTACCAATCTGCTGATGACAGTTTTTTACGAGGTTTCGTTGCCGAAATTGAAAGAAAAGTTGTATTTCAGTATTTATAAAACAATTTATGAAAAAGCTGCAAAAATGGATTATGAGGCTTATGATAATCCTGAGTATTATAATGATCTTGTGCTTGCAATGAACTCTATGAATGACAGAGCATATAACGTTCTGTCAAATGCTCAGGATATTATCAAGCATTCTGTATCGGTGTTTACAATAGGTGCTGTTATAGTTACCATTGATCCTACCTGTTTTATTTTTGTGTTTTTATGTGTCGCAATAATGACTCCGATAGGACGTATGATTGCAAAGGTAAATGTGGACAGAACAAAAGCTATGACTCCGTATGACAGAAAAAATCTGTATTTCAGCCGTGTTTTTTATCTTCAGGATTACGCAAAGGAATTGCGTCTTTCCGGCGCAGGTAAAATGATTGAAGCAAGATATAATAAAAATATTTTTGATCGCATTTTTACAATCTCGCCGTATCTCAGAAAGCAATGGCAGTTATATTTCTGTCAGGAATCTCTTCCTATGACATTGCTTATATATCTCGGCATAACTCTTTTTATGGGATATAAAGCAATTGTGACAAAGGAAGTCGGACTAGGAGATTTTGCTGCAACCTTCAATGGTGCTTCTGCCATAAGTCAGAGTGTGTTTGCGATTACAAGCTGGTTTGCTATTTTATTCAGAGAAAACGGTCTGTATATTGAAAAATTCAAGCGTTTTATGAATGCAAAGGAAAAAATTCTTAACGGTACGGATACGACAGTATTTAATAAGCCGGTTACGGTAAGATTTGAGAATGTATCATTCAAGTATCCCGGTACAGATAAATATGTTCTCAAAAATATAAACCTTGAAATAACACCCCATAAAAAAGTGGCTCTCGTTGGTTATAACGGTGCCGGTAAAACAACTCTTACAAATTTGCTATTAAGGCTGTATGATGTTACCGAAGGCAGAATAACCGTAGACGGTAAGGATATCAGAGAGTGGGATATAAAAACCTATCATAAGAATTTTGCTGCAGTATTTCAGGATTTCTCACTGTTTGGTGCTACTCTCGGAGAAAATGTATCTATGGATGATTCTCCTGAAAAAGCTAAGGTTGAAAATGCACTTGGTGTTGCCGGATTTGAAAAAGAATTGCCTGACGGAACAGACAGTATTCTTCTTCGTGAATTTGATGATGACGGAGTATCACTTTCGGGTGGTGAGGCGCAGAAGATAGCAATAGCACGAACCTTTTATAAAGACTGTGCATTTGCAATACTCGATGAGCCCAGTGCTAATCTTGATCCTATTGCCGAATATACTCTTAATCAGTCAATGACAAAAGCTGCAGAAGACAAAACAGTTATATTTATTTCGCACCGTCTTTCTACTACTGTTATGGCAGATGAAATTTATATGCTTGAAAACGGGCAGATTATTGAGTCAGGTTCACATGAGGAACTTATGAAAAAAGACGGAAAATACGCTTATATGTTCCGTCTTCAGGCAGAAAAATATAGTGAAACACAAAAAAATTCATAAAATCTATTGATTTAATTTGCAGTTATTTGTATAATATAGAAGAGTTTTATACCTAATCTTGTAATCAAAGGAGAAATTATTATGAAAAAAGTAATCAGTATTGCTCTTGTACTTGTTGTAGTCCTTACAGCTTTTGCGGCCTGCACTCCTGTTGAGGAAAAAATCCTCGGCTCATGGAAGGGTAGTGTAGATATCGGCGCAGGTTTTTCAAAAGAAGGAACCTATGTATTCAATGAAGGCGGTACAGGTAAAATTGAAATTGTAGGTGAAGCTGTAGCTCTTGATATAAAATGGTCTATTTACGAAAAACAGCTTACCGTTGAAATTGACAGCGGTGCCGGTGATAATATTTTTCAGTCCATTCTTAATATCGGTGCTGACCTTATGAGTGATCCTGTATCATACACATTTGCACTTAAAGGTGATACACTTACACTTACTAAGGCTGACGGAAGCACAACATCACTTACAAAAGTTGTTGCAGAATAAAAAAATAGCGGGTTGTTCGTCAGAAACAACCCGTTTTTTTCAATATTAATAGAGCTTTGATATATTCTTATTTCGGGGAGATTTTTTTTGAAAGTAAATAAAAAAAAGGAATACAAAAAAAGGAAAATATTGAGACTTCTGATGAAACCGAAAAATAATAAAGATATAAAAAAGAACAATGAGGTTTCAGAAAAACAGAAAGCAATCAAGAAAAAAAAGAAATCTGATAAAGCAGAATGCAATATTGAAAATACAAAGTGCAACAAAAGAAATAATCCACTTGTCCTGTTTTTCGTTCTTTTTGTTTTGATGAGTGTTGTTGCTGCCGGTTTTCTTTCTGTGAATTATTTTCCTGACAAATGTGAAGAAACTGCTTCTTCGGATTCTGTAACAGAGCAAACCGCTGAAACAACCACAGAAGAGTCTGTAACGGAAGCTTTTTGCTTAAATAATTATGATACTATTCAGCAACAGATTGATTATATAGCTGAAAGAAACGGTGCAGTAGGAGTGCAGGTTGCCGTTATTGAAGACGGTAGCATTTCGGGACTTTTTACATACGGTTGGGCAAAGCTAAATAAAACCGAAATGACAACTTCGCATAAGATCCGTGTTGCATCAATATCAAAAGTACTTGTTGGTATTGCCGCGATGCTGTTGTATGAAGACGGAATAATTGATCTTGATGAAAGTATTGCAAGTATATGGGGTACCAAAATACAGAATCCTTATTACCCGGATGACCCTATAACGATACGTAATATGCTTAATCATACATCGTCAATTTACAGCTACAGTGATGATTATTCTATGTATTACAACAGTGTAAAAAACCGATTCAAAAACTGTTACAGTGAGCTTCGGCCCGGAGATATTTCCGCGTGGTGCTATAATAATTATGTTTTCAGGACTCTCGGAATGACTCTTGAACTTGCCGCTGACAGAAAGCTAGATGATATTCTTGATGAAAAGGTTTACGATCTCCTTGATATTGATGCCGCTTTTGCTGCAGGCGATATAAAGGAAACAGAGCTTATTGCAACACTGTATGACGAGGATAATGATGTTGAGCGTTCGGCTGAGAGACTCAGTACTTTTCATTGTTCCGAGAATCCCGGAGAAGAAGGACTCTACTATGCAGGCGGGCTTACAATAAGCGCTTATGACCTTGCAAAAATTGTATGTATGCTTGTAAATGAAGGTGAGTATGAGGGTAAGCGGATACTCAGTAAAAAATCAGTTAAGATTCTTGAAAGCTGTTTTCCCGAGCCGTTGTTGGACGGCACATATCAGGGAACCCCTCTTGTATATATGCCTGAACTTTACGGCAGAAAGGGAATATATTTTCATACCGGATCAGCTTACGGTTCATTTAATTGCATGTCATATGACCCGCATACCGGCGACGGAGTTGTAGTATTATCAACCGGTGCTGTTGATCTTGCACAAACGGCTGATATAAGATATATATGTGATGATATTAATGAGTTTATTTATGATGCTATAAGATGAATTTTATAAGAATTATATTAGTGTTCTAAGAAAACAAAAGGGGATGTAAAAAAACTCGTTTTTTTACATCCCCTTTTTAGGGGCTAGGAAAAAATGCGCAGAATGAACAAACCGAGCCAAAATAAAGCGT
>JAZNEX010000073.1:0-5753 GCA_045588855.1 Acutalibacteraceae bacterium | reverse complement strand
TGTTGACAATAAAACTCAGCAGGGATATAATCATTATATATTGTCAGAAGGGGAGAAAATTATGAATCTTTATATTAAGCAGAAGGTTTTTTCTTTCAAGGATAAGTTCAATGTTTTTGACTGCAACGGTAATGTAAAATACCGCGCGGAGGGTGAGTTTATATCTCTCGGTAAAAAGCTTCATGTATATGATCTTAATGATCAGGAGGTTATTTTTATAAGACAGAAGCTTATTACATTTTTACCGAAATATGAGGTTTCCGTGCTCGGCAATGAACCGGTTGAGGTTGTCAAGAATTTTACCTTCTTAAAGCATGAATATTCAATTCCCGCTTGGAATATCAAGGTGCACGGTGACTTTTTTGCTCACGAATATTCGGTTGAACAGAACGGAATGGTAATTGCGCATATGTCAAAGGAATGGCTTACATGGGGCGATACCTACGGGATAAATATAGCTGACGGCTGTAACGAGCTTCTGGCTCTTGCCGTAATTCTTGTTATAGATTGTTGTATGGAGAGTCAGAATAATGGAAAATAAAAAGCTTAAATTCGGAAAAAACGGAAAATTTGTCATTATGCAGGTTGCTGACCCTCAGGATCTGCATTTTGTACGCCGTACAATGCTTTGGATGCTTGATAAGGCATATGATACGGTAAATCCCGATCTGGTTGTGTTTGCAGGTGATAATATTCTCGGCAACCATCTTAAGGATGCACGCTTCGGTACACGTGTTGTTATCGATACAAAAGAGGGTGAATATAAGAGAATGAAAAAAGCCATTTCTTATATTTGTCAGCCTCTTGAGGACAGAAAAATTCCCTTTACCATGATATACGGTAATCACGATGATGTAAATAGAATCACAAAGGATGAACAGGCAGATATATACCGTTCATACAAAATGTGTGTCGGTCTTGATAACCCGGACAAGACAGTTGATGTTGATACCTTTAATCTGCCTTTATATTCATCTGACGGCAGTAAGATGCTTTTTAATCTGTGGCTTCTTGACTGTGCAGGTGAAAATAAGGAAACAAAAAAATGCTACG
Source organism: Acutalibacteraceae bacterium (assembly GCA_045588855.1). Classification (GTDB taxonomy): domain Bacteria; phylum Bacillota; class Clostridia; order Oscillospirales; family Acutalibacteraceae; genus RUG806. The sequence goes on along the minus strand of JAZNEX010000073.1, from coordinate 4,700 downwards.
AGGCAGTATTGCCCGAAACAATAGAATGGTATAAAAAGACGAGTGCGAGGCTCAGGGAAGAAAACGGCGGTGAGCCTGTACCTTCACTTATGTTTCAGCATATCCCCATGCCCGAAAGTGCATCCTTGCAGACAGAATGCGATAAGGATGATGAGGGGGCAGTGCCATTCTATGAAAAGGGTGAGCTTGTAAAGTATGTAAAGCTTGACCCGGAAAAGGCACACGGATATCTTGGTGAGAAGATGTGTGTGCTTCACGAAAACTACGGTCAGCTTGAGGCTCTTCAGGAAATGGGAGATGTCAAGGCAGTTGTTTATGCTCATGACCATCTCAACAACTTCATCGGCGAACACGACGGCATAAAAGTAATTCAATCATCATGTGCGTCATTCAGATGCTACGGAAACCATTTAAGAGGTGTCAGGGTGTTTGAAATAGATGAAAAAGACCCTGCCAACTTCAAAACATATTTCATTACATATTGGGAGCTTTGCGGTGACAATCTTATAAGCAGAGCCCGTCATCTGTGGGATGCGGACGAATGTGAGAAAAAGAAGATTGCACTTCTTGCAGGCACAGGCGCGACAGCCCTTGCAGGAGCAGGTATTGCCGCAACAGCACATCTGATAAAGAGGAAAAAATAATGGACAATCTTTTTGAAAAGAAAATTAATTCGACCAATGTTTTCAAGGGTAAGCTGCTTGATGTTTACAGTGATGATATAGAGCTTCCCAACGGTCACCGTTCAAAGCGTGAATATATTAAGCACGTAGGTGCTGCTTGTGTTGTTCCCGTAGATGATGACGGAAATTTAATAATCGAAAGGCAATTCAGATATCCCTTCGGATGTGTTCTGACAGAAATCCCTGCCGGAAAGCTTGATTCGAAGAGTGAGCCCCATCTTGAGGCGGCAAAACGCGAATTAAAGGAAGAAACAGGCTACAGTGCAGAAAATATGGTATATCTCGGTGAGTTTTTGCCTACATGCGCTTATTCGGATGAGATTATTCATATGTACCTTGCTACAGGACTTACAAAGGGTGAGCAGAATCTTGATGATGATGAATTTGTCGGAGTTGAGACAATGTCTCTTGAACAAGCCGTAAAGGAGATAATGAACGGCAGTATAACAGACGGCAAAACTCAGACAGCAATTCTTAAGGCATATTTATATCTTAACAGTAAGTAACAAAAATCCCTGCAGGAGAATTTTCCTGCAGGGGTGATTTTTATTCAGCTTCTTTTTTATACTTTGTTGCAAGGGTTGTATAGCCCATTGCATTCATTTTGTTGCCCATAATCTGCTGGGGAGAGAGTTCCTTTATTACTGTTGCGGGGATACCTGCTGCAAGAGAGTTGGGGGGAATAACAGTTTTTGCCGTAACAACTGCTCCTGCTGCCACAATGGAGTTTTCTCCGATTACGGCACCGTCAAGAACAACACTGCCCATACCGATAAGAGCATTATCACCGATTGTGGCACCGTGTACAAGTGCGTTGTGGCCTACTGTTACACCGTTTCCGATAACTGCCTCTTCCTTCATGCCTACGTGCACTGTGGCATTATCCTGAATGTTGGAATTTTCTCCGATTTTAATTGCACACATATCGCCTCTTAAAACAGCACTGTACCATACTGAGCTGCCTTTGCCTATTGTCACGTCACCGATAATGCTTGCATTCTCTGCAATGAAAGCACTTTCATCAATGGCAGGTGTTTTGCCTGCAAATGTTTTTATCATAAGAATTTCCCCTTTATGTCTTTTTTACTATTTTAGCATATTTTGTCCGACTAATCAATAATACAAATTTGTTTGCAGTGTGGGAAAAAACTGTAAAATATTGACTTATTACAGCATTTATTCTATTATTAATATAATAAATATTTTCGCGGGAGGCAGAACTATGAAGATTATCCTTGTAGGCGCAGGTTCCATCGGCGGAACAACTGCAACAATGCTTAAAGAAAAAGGCCACGATATTGAAATTATTGAAGCAAATCACGAAAGAGCAGAAAAAATAAGAACAGAGGGTATTACTCTTACCGGTGCTCTCGGGAAGCATACTCAGAAATTCACCGTTTATGAAAGTCCCGATGAGCTTACAACTCTTTATGATGTATGTATTATTGCTACAAAGTATTTTGCACTTGCTCCCGTAGCTGAAGCTATGCTTCCTCATGTAAAGGCAGACGGTCTGTTTATGTCTATGCAGAACGGTATCTGCACAAAGATTCTTTCAGATGTTGTAGGTGTTGACAAGACTGCAGGATGTATGATAGGCTTCGGTGCTACAATGCTTCCCAACGGTGATGTTAATGTTACATCAGGCGGTGAACTCAAAATAGGCAGAGTCAACGGTAAGATTGATGATAAAATCACAAAGCTCGGTGAAATTTATAAGGCTCTTCTTCCCACAAAGGTTGTTGATAACATTGATGCACAGCTTTATTCAAAGCTTATTATCAACTCCTGTATCAACTCAATCGCAGCACTTACAGGTGAATGTGTAGGTGTTATGTTGAGTGAGGATGCTGCAAAGTCAATCTTCCTCCAGATTGCAAGAGAAGCTACATATGTTTCAAAGAAAATGGGCCTTAAGGTTCCTCCCTATGCAACAGTGCTCAATTACAATCTGCTTCTTATCTCCAATGCAAACTGGTTCAATACAATCGCTAAGCTGCTTGTTACAATTGTAGGTAAAAAATTCGGTGATGTGCGCCCCTCTACTCTTCAGTCACTTGACAGAGGCGAAAAGACGGAAATCGATATCTTCAACGGCTACATTGTAAAGCAGGGTAAGGAATACGGTGTTCCCACTCCTGTTAATGAGCAGATATGGAATTTTATCAAAAAGATTGAAAACGGTGAAGAAAAGTCCTCAATGGATAACCTTAAGAAAATCAAATTCTGATAAAAATTTTACCGCATTAAACAAAGGTTTAGTGCGGTAATTCAATGTAAACGGAGATATTTATGAATAATACAATAAAATTCGGTGATAACGGTAAGCTTAAGATAATGCACATAACGGATACTCATATTGAGGATGATAATATTGATGCATCCTTGTGGCTTATCGATGTGGCTGTCCGCCGTGAAAAGCCTGATATTGCAGTTGTGACAGGGGACAATGTACTGAACTTTGACGATGCGGCAAAGACAAAGTCATATATAGACAGATTTTTTGCAATTTTCAATAAGTATAGTGTTCCTGTTGCCGTTACCTTCGGTAATCACGATTCAGAGGTCGGAGCTATGTCAAGAGAGGAGCTTATGAAATATTACAGCTCTGCTGATTGCCATGTCGCAAACGGAGAAGGAACAAAGCCCTTTGCATCAGGTACTTACAATGTTCCCGTAATGTCATCCGACGGCAGGGAAGTCTCATTCAATCTCTGGGTGTTTGACTCAGGTGATTATGATAATGCAGGTCATTACGGCTGTATGAGTGCAGAGGATGTTGAGTGGTATAAAAATAAAAGTGATGAGCTGACAGCAAAAAAAGGAGGTAAGCCTCTTTATTCCCTCGGCTTTCAGCATATGATTGTACCTGAGGTTTATGATGTGCTTACAAAGTGCAGCAGAAGAAAGCTCTATTCCTTTGAGCATATAATCAATAAGGGTGAATATTATATGTTCTCTCCCGACAGTGTGAATTTCGGTACGCTTAATGAAACACCCTGCTCGGGCGGTGAAAACTTCGGTCAGTTTGATGCTATGGTTGAAAAGGGTGATGTTCTTGCAGTTTTTTCGGGGCATGACCACACAAATGCCTTCGGTGTAAAGAATCAGGGTATTGACATCGTAAACACCGTCAGCACAAGAAGCCAGTCAGACCGCTTTTCTACACAGTACGGCTACAGAATAATTGAGGTTGACGAAAGGGATACCTCCCGTTATACCTCCCGTGTTGAGCATTGGTATAATATGTTTACCCTTGACGATATAAAGAAGATAAAGCAAAGCGGAGACACCTACGGAGTAAAAATCGCACAGGGCGTAAAATACCGCGGTCTCATCCAACGCTTTATGACCTTCACAGGCAGAACCTTCTGCCGAGTGGTTACAGGAAGAAAGAATACATATAAGCACTGATATACTGTGATTGCAGCTTATAACGGTGACAGATAAAATGCCGGTTTTTGACCGGTATTTTTTTTCTGCTGTCTCTTTTTTTGCTTTTTCTGTGTTATATATAATGGGAGTGATAAATGTGTTCAAAACCAATATTCAGTATTTCTGATCGGTGGTTTTTGATTTTGTAATGGAAAAAGCATATGGCAATAATGCACATAAGAGCAGTAAATGGTTTGTGAAAAACAGAGAAACACAATTTTTCCGAAAAATATCTGCGTGACATTTTCGATATATGTTCATTAATATACGAAAACAAAAATAGAACTCTGTTCTGAAGGATGGTGATACCGATGTGCTGAACAGCATTGCTGAAAGGCAAAAAAGAAATACACGGATAATAAAATAAAATTGAAAGGATTGTATATTATGAAAAAGAAGCTTTTCAGGTTATTATCACTATTCTTAAGTGCTGTTCTTATCTTTCAGACAATGTCAGTAGGTGTATACGGAGCGAATGAGGTATATTTTGATATCCCAAAGGCAGACAGTACCATTGAGGAAGAATATCTCAGAGAAATTACCGTATATTCGGGAACTCACAGTAAAGCTATAGGCAGGGCA
>JAZNEX010000072.1:0-60863 GCA_045588855.1 Acutalibacteraceae bacterium | reverse complement strand
CTCCGAGGGCGAGGTTTGTTTATAGCATAAAACGCAAAAACCTTGTTTTTGCCTGCTTTTGCTGATTTTTACAGTTTTAAAGGGTTTCTTTGGTAGTTAAATACCGGAAGAAACCCTTTAGTTATCTTGTTTTATGCGGTCTGCACTTTTTTTACAGCCCCTTTTTATTGCTCGGTTTTTTCTGAAACTATATATCTGGGACGGTGCTTGGTTTCAAGATATATTTTGCCGATGTATTCACCAATAATTCCAAGGCTTACCAGTTGTACGCCCCCTAAAAAACACAGTATTGCCGTAAGGGATGCCCAGCCTGCTACGGAGTTGCCCGTCATCTGAACCACAACGGACCAGATTATACCTACAAAGCTGGCAAGTGCCACAAGACAGCCGAAAAGAGTGATGATTCTTATGGGTTTGACAGAAAGACTTGTGATGCCGTCAAGGGCAAGGGCCAGCATTTTAGCAGGGGAGTATTTGCTTTTTCCTGCTTTCCTTTCATACCTTTCGTAATATACACAGGTGCTTCTGAATCCGACAAGAGGAAACATACCCCTTAAAAACAGATTGACTTCTCTGAAATCGGAGAAGCTTCTGAGAACTTTTGAGGAAACAAGGCGGTAATCCGCGTGGTCATAGACGGTTTCGACTCCCATAAATGTCATCAGCTTATAGAACAGCCGTGCGGTACCTCTTTTAAGAAAGGAGTCTGTCTTTCTGCTGCTTCTGACTCCGTATACAATTTCACTGCCCGAAAGATATTCATCAATCATACTGTCAACGGCATTTATATCATCCTGACCGTCACAGTCAATGCTTATTGCAATATCGCAGACTTCCTTTGCTTCATCAAGACCTGCCAGAAGGGCATTCTGATGTCCGCGGTTGCGACTTAATGAAATACCTTTTATGTAAGAGCAGTTTTTTGAATAATCCTTGATGATTTCCCAGGTTTTGTCACGGCTTCCGTCATTTACAAACAGCAATTTACTGTCGGAAGATATTTTTTCTTCTCTGATAAGACTTTCTAATTTTTCAATAAAAACGGGTGTTGTCAGCGGAAGTACTTCTTCTTCGTTGAAGCACGGTACAACCAGATAAAGAACAGGCTTCATTTGTTCCCCCTCCTTCTGATTAAATTTTACCACCGTAATAAATAAAAGTAAAGTATTATAATAAAATGATAAAATACTTCTGTACAAACATGGAAATATTTGTTACAATAAGATGCGATACTTTAAAGGAGTGAGAAAATTGAAAAAGACATTAAGTATAATGCTTTCGGCACTTATTATTCTTTCTTCCTTCTGTCTTACTGCAGGCGCACTTGTAACGGAAGAGAATAAAGAACTGGGCTTTGCAGTGGCTTCCGACCTGCACTACAATGTTCCCGATGAAATGCTTGAAAAGACCAATGACCACGAAATTTTCTGGTATGCAAACAGACGTGCTGCCATGGATAATGAAAGCGGTCTTATAATCGATGAGATGCTTCGTATGTGCGCAGAGGATGACAGCGTAGAGTATCTCCTTATTCCCGGTGATCTTGCCGATAACGGCAGAACCGTATGGCAGGAGCATTATGATGTTGCCGCAAAGCTTAAGGCTTTTGAGGAAGAAACCGGAAAGAGTGTTTATGTTGTTCCCGGTAATCACGATATGGGTGCTGCCGACATAGATTTTAAGGTTGCTGATTTCAGAGAGGTTTATGCCGATTTCGGTTATAATGAGGCTCTTACTCAGCTTGATGACAGCGCTTCATACACTGCTGATCTCGGTGATAAATACAGACTTATTGCTCTTGACAGCTGCGACCCTTCAAAGTCAACAGAGGACGGACTTACAATCCAAAAGGTAAGCTGGGTTCTTGACGAGGCAAAGAAGGCAAAGGAAGAGGGAAGATATCCCGTGCTTATGATGCACCACAATCTTCTTGATCACCTTCCCATGCAAAGACTTATAAGCCGTAACTTTATTGTCCGCTTCCACTATACAACAGCTACTCTTTTTGCAGATGCAGGCATAAAGCTTGTATTTACAGGCCATGAGCATTGCTCGGATGCGACATCTTACACAACACCGCTCGGCAATAAGATTTATGACTTTGCAAACACAGCGCTTTCAATGTATCCCCTTCAGTACAAGGTATTTTATCTCAACGATGCAGAGATTACATACAGAACAAAGACTCTTGAAAAAATTGATACGGATGCTTTAAGAGGAATCGAAGGCTACACCGAAGAGCAGTTCGCTCTTATGAATGAAGGTATCAACGATTTTTCCAAGGGCTATCTCAAGGCAGGAATTCAGTACAGACTTGAGCGTTCACTTTCCATGGAGCAGATGGGTATTGCTGAAGACAGCATTTTCTATCCCCTTGTTTCAACTGCAGTGGGCGGACTTACCGATCTTCTCAGAATGCCTCTCTATGGTGAAAACTCCGTACAGGAGCTTGCAAAGGAATATAACATTGATATTCCCGATTCAGATTACGAAACTCCCTGGGATCTTGCAACAGAGCTTGTAGCATGGCACTATGCAGGTGAAGAACCCTTTGAGGTTCAGAGCACGGAGGTAAAGATTCTTCTCAGGACTGTTTCTCTTATTCTCAAGGATGACCTTTCAGGTGTTAATGATGAAATATTCATTGCCTGCGCAAACGAGCTTATCAAAGGTATGGGCGGCTCAGGTACTATGACAAAGGATCTCACTCAGCTTACATCCGACATTTTCGGCGGTGTTACAGCAGGCGAATATTTCCTTGTGGCTCTCATTTCACCTCTCCTTTATGAATTTGCCTTCGATGGTGACAGTGTACCTGACAACAACGGCACACTTCAGGGTTATGGCTTTGAAATAAACGGCAATAACATAATTTCAAATCTCAGTGCAATAGCTAACAAGCTTATGCTCTATATTGAAAACTTCTTTGTAATTTTCATCAAAATTTTCGGAATAGGAAGATGAGCATAATCTATCAGTTTCACGGCCGATAAATTATGATTTTCTGGGGGTATTTATTTTGGCAGATAACGAAATCGCTAAAAAGATTGATAAAAAGCATATTATTACAGCACTGATATTTGTTCTCGGTGAGGCGCTGACTCTCGGGGGACTTGCAGGTTTTTACGATCAGTATTTAGCCTGGTCGAATATGGTGCTTCTTGCAGTATTCTTTGTTATACAGCTTGCAGGTATCTGTGCTCTTGCATATCTTACAGTCAATATCAGTGAAAAGGCTGAAAAGTCAAAAACAATTACAGCCTGTGTAATTACACCGCTTGTATGGTCTGTACTTTTGTGGGGGCTTACCTACCTTATAAATGTGGTTATCGGCAAGGAGCAGCTTAATGTCCTTGCTATAGAGATAGCTTCAGCAGTGCTTATTGTATTTACTGCAGTTATCAGCATCATTGCGGTTATGAAATCATCATTAAAAAAGCTTTTCAGAATCATAATCAGTATTGTTCTTGCACTTGTTTTTGCTGCAGGCAGTGTCCTTGTGTTCTATGCAGATATTCGCGGTGCATTGTATTCTGATTATAAGGCGGCGGTACCTATGATTACCAGCGAATTACCGAAAGGTAACGGTGATGTAGTGCTCGGAGATTATTATGTCAGCCCTAAGGGTGACGACAAAAAGAACGACGGTACTCTCGAAAAGCCCTTTGCTACAATTGAAAAGGCTATAGAGGTTGTGAATAAGCTTGATAAAAAAGATAAGGAAAGTGTCACAATCTGTATAAAGACAGGTGAATACAGAATCGATCCTCTTGTTTTTACAGAGGAATTTACAGGTACGGACGGCTGTGAAATTATTTTCACTGCATTTGGTAACGGTGAGGTTATTCTTAATTGTGCAACACAGCTCAATCCTGCTGATTTTGACAGCTCTGATGAATATCCCTTCATCGAAGAAAGACTTACCGACAGTGCAAGAGACCGTGTGCGTATTCTTGACCTGACAAAGAAGCCCTATGAGCTTACAGAAGATGACTGGGGCAAGCTTTATGCTATGGGCTCATATAACACCGCAAATAAATACGACGGTGACTATGTAGGTCCTTTAGGCTGCGAGCTGTTTGTAAACGATACACGTCAGACAATTGCACGCTATCCCAATGAAGGCTTCCTTCATACAGGCAAGGTTGTTATAACCGGAGAAGGTCTTGAAAGCGACGGTGCCACCACCAGAAACGGCAGCTGGGACGACGCAAGAAATCCTCAGTCTGATGTATATGAAATTGACAGCAAGCTCAGTGCCAGAATTGCTTCATGGCATGAGCTTAGCGAAGTATGGATGATGGGTTACTGGAAGTATGACTGGGCAGATGCTTCATCACCTGTAGGTGCATTTGATCCCGACAACAGCACTATTTCTCCTAAATTCGTAAGCCTTTACGGCACAAAGGAAGGCGCACCCTATTATTTCTACAATGTTCTTGAAGAGCTTGATACTGAGGGTGAATGGTATATTAACAGAAAGAACGGTCTTCTTTGCCTTTATGCTCCCGCTAATTTTGCAGAGGCTTCAATTGACCTTGCACTGACACTTGAACCCGTAATAAAAATCAATGCAGATAATATGACCTTCAGAAACCTTACAATAACAGGTACAAGAGGTACGGGTATTGTGGTTGAGGGTAACAACAATACAATTGACGGATGCCTTGTGAAGAATGTTTCCGATTATGCTATCAATGTTACGGGTACAGGCAACAAGGTAATCAACTGTGAAATCACACATACAGGTAAGGGTGGTATTATCCTTAATGGCGGTGACCGTGATACTCTTACTGCAGGTAATAATATTGCAGATAACAACCTTATTCACGACTGGTCTGAGATTTATTTCACCTATTGTCCTGCTGTGACCCTTAACGGTGTAGGCAATACCTGCTCTCATAACGAAATCTATAACTCTCCCCACGAGGCAATAACCTGGTCCGGAAATAACCATGTTATTGAATATAATCTTATCCACGATGTATGTCTTCTTTCCGATGATGCAGGTGCCATATACTCGGGCAGACGCTGGGACTGGTACGGCACGGTTATAAGATATAATGCAATTTACAATCTCGGCTCCGAGGGACATACCCCCGACGGTATTTACCTTGACGATGCTCTTTCGGGACACGAGGTTTACGGTAATATTCTTGTAAATATCCCGAAGCTCGGTCTTCACTTAGGCGGCGGCCGTGATCTCAGTGTATGGGGCAATATCATCATCAATGCAGGTGAGCATCCCATTTCATATGACCAGAGAGCAAGAGACGGTGCTGTTTCGGGCGGATGGTTTGACCATGCTGCACAGCAGGGAGATATGTGGCAGCTTCTTTATGAGTCACCCTATCTCAGCGGTGTATGGCAGAATGCTTATCCTCAGTATATGACATTCTCAGATAATTTTGCAGACACCGAAAGCCCCGATTTTGTTCCCAATCCTGCTAACAGTACCGTTAAGGATAATCTTATCTTTGATAAAAATTCTTCTATCGGTAACATCAGTGAGGCAGCTGAACGCTTCAGCGATATCAGCGGTAATGCGGTTTACTCACTCAATAAGCTTGAAAAGATATTTGCCGACAGTGAAAACGGAGATTACACCGTAAAAGACCTTGAAGCTCTCAGAAAAGAAATCCCCGGCTTCGAAAATATCCCCCTTGAGGATATAGGCAGAAGATAAGCAAAAATAAAACAGGAAGAACTGATGGCGGTTGCATAGTAAATTTATTCGCCAAAAAGCTCTCTCCCGCAATAAAGCATCAATAAGCCACGGCAGGCGTCAGCTTACCGTGGCTTTTTTCTGTTTTACAGAAAAATTGCTCATTTTTGGTGCTTTGCAGGACAGAATAAAAAGTTTATACACGGATAATGTTCCTTTGCACCGCATAAATATCCGAGTCAGCTCGCTCCCGGTTATTTTCTTTTTTCTTTATGTGCCAAATTTACATTGAAATGTACAGAAATTAATGTTATCATAAAATAAAAAGCGATAGGAGAAGTGATTTTATGAGCGAAAGAACATATAAGTCATTCCGGGAATGGAAAGAAAAATCAAAGCAGACAGAATATACACAGCCTACCCGTCTTCTGGATTATGACGGTACTCTTCTTGCAAAGGGCTGGGCAAGACATAATGTATTTGACTATGACAGAAGCCTTTCAACTCCTAAAATAAGAAAAAAGGAATGGGATTTCTATCAGTTGGGCAACCGTAATTATATGGTTCAGATTTCTTTTGCAAATATTTCCTTCGGCGGCTACGTTTCCGCTGTGCTTGTTGACCTCAGAAGCGGAAAGAAGATTGCCGACGGAACATCGCTTTTCTTAGGCGGTGAAAGCAAATATATTCTTCCCCCCAAGGGTGATGTTCCCAACTACTTTGAAGCAAAGGTAGGTTCGGCTCACGTTATCTTTGATACAACCGAAAACAAGAGAACTCTTTATTTCAAAAAGCCTTATAAGGGCTCATTCATTGAGTGTCATTTTGAAATGGATATTCCCGAGGGTCTTGAAAATATCACAACTGTTCTTCCCTTTGAAAATGATCCCAAAAAGTACTTTATGACAACCAAGCAGAACTGTATGCCCTGCGAAGGTACATATAAGGTAGGCAATACCGTATATCAGTTCAAAAAGACAGATACATTCTGCGCACTTGACTGGGGCAGAGTAAATACTCCCCACGAAATGGTATGGTATTGGGGTAACGGCTCCAAGTATATTAAGGACGCAGAGGGCAAAAAGCATATTTTCGGCTTTGAAATCACATGGGCAATAGGTGACGAAAGCAATGCGACTGAAACCTGTCTTTTCTATGACGGCAAGGCTCACAAAATCGGTGCCGTTGATGTTGAGGTATTCCCCAAGCCCGACAAGTATATGAATGAATGGAAGTTTGTCTCCGAGGACGGCAGATTCAATCTGACTATGACTCCTTATTATGACCATCATTCCGATACCAATGTGCTCAATATTGCAAGAATGCACACTCATCAGGTACACGGTATATGGAACGGTGATGTCACTCTTGATGACGGCACTGTTCTTGAAATAAAGGATATGTACGCATTCTGCGAATATGTTGAAAACAAGTGGTAATAACAGATAGATTCTGCTCAGGTATTTTTGTACCTGAGCTTTTTTCTTTTTCAGTTTTGCTTATCACCGATAATTTTTTTGCCGCTTACATATTCACAGCGACCGAATACCCGAAAAGTATTTACATAAGAAATTTTATATTCTAAAATCTGATTGAAAGGAGGATGACGGATTGAAGCTTAATGTTTTTGTCGACAAAACAAAGGAAGAAAAAATTGATATCTATATTCACGAAGAAAAGCAGATTGTTGAAGATATAAAAAAGCTGCTTGAGGTAGAAAATGAAATTTTTTGCTATAAAAACGGTGAGGGCTATAAAATAAATTTTTCTGAGATAGTGCTTTTTTGTGTAGAAGACGAAAAGGTGGCAGTGTTTACCGATAACGAAAAGTTTTATATAAAAAACAGACTCTATATGATAGAGGACAAAATGCCCGGCTGCTTTATAAAGCTTAATCAGTCTGCAATAGGAAATATAAGAAAAATAAAAAAATTTGATTGCTCTGTTTCGGGGACACTCAAGGTTACATTCAGTAACGGGCTTGAGGATTTTGTTTCACGAAGACAGGTAAAAGCAGTCAGGGAAAGGTTAGGTTTATGATATGAATATCTATGTAAAAGAATTTTTCAGGCGCGGATTTATGTTTTCGGGCCTGGGGCCTGTCACGGCGGCGACAGTAATTTTTATAATTTCCCGTTTTGAAACCGATATGCGGCTTGACGGTGTACAGGTGCTCATAATGGCTGTGTCCACATACATCCTCGCATTTGTTCAGGCAGGCGCTACGGTTTTTAATCAGATAGAGCATTGGTCGGTGCCGAAATCTCTTGCCTGCCACTTTTCATCCCTTTTCGCAGTTTATGTTTTATGCTATCTTGTCAATACATGGATTCCCTTTGATATTAATGTAATTTTAATTTTTACGCTGATATTCGTTATTACATTTTTTGTTATCTGGACAGCAGTGTTTCTTGCTGTCAGACATTTAAGTAAAAAGCTTAACAAAAATCTCAGCAAATTCATTTGACATCAATTTTTCTGTTCTGTATAATTATCCTGAATAAATAAAAAGGAAATAAACGGTATGGAAACGGAAAAGAATGTAGTTGAGCTTGAGGTATATCTTATCAGACACGGTCAGAGTAATACCAACGCAGGTATACAGGTGCATGAAACACCCACGATTCAGGATATGGCAGACCCTTATCTTACTGAGCTCGGAATTTCGCAGGCAAAGGCTCTGGGCAGATATCTTTCGGAGATTGATTTTGATTATGTATATTCCAGCGGACTTTTCAGGGCGCAGCGTACAGCCACAGAGGTTATAAGTGCACAGAAAAACCGTCAGAAGCTGAGAATTCTTCCTTTTCTTACCGAAATCGGTATGGGCAGGGATTATGAGGGGGCTTCATGGGAGGAGCTTTATGCAATCAACCCCGATTCACACCTTGCTCCCGACCTTCCTTCGGATATGGATATTCTCTGCTATTCCGATCACGATGATAATGATGCCCATCGGGTGAGGGCTCAGAAGACGGTTGATTATCTTCTTTCCCACCATAAAAACGAAAAAATCTGCGTAGTTTCCCACGCAGCATTTATAACTCATGTCATATTTTATCTTATGGGGCTTAAGTCTTTGCCGAAGTTTGATATCAATTTCTCAAATACGGGGATTACTAAAATCATATTTTATAAGCCCGGTACAAACCCCTACGGTGATATAATTTTTGACTATATAAACTCTACAACCCATCTTAAGGAGCTTCCCGAAACAAAATAAGAAAAAATCTTACGATTTGTCAACCCCCTGCCCCGGGTCTTGGGGGAATCGGTGTTTCTTGATATATGCAAATTGCTCACTTTTGCGAGCAATTTCCTATATATTAAAAAAGAACCGGTTCGTTATACGCGGACCGGTTCTTCTCATATTATATTGTTTTGTCCTTTTTTCTGTATCTTATCAGTGCGATAACTGCTGAAACTATGCCTGCAAGCTGTGCAAAAATGCCTGTTGAAAGGAGAATTCCGTGGTATATTGTCCACGAGGTCATATTTGCCAGTAAGCACAGACGGATTTTCTGTTCATCCTTCTGAAGCATTGCCACCATATAGAAGACTGCCGCAAGAATTGCAAGTACATCTATGGGTGACTTGTAGCACAGTATACCGACACCTACATAGAGAATCAGGAAAATAATCTTTTCTATGAGTGTTTCATCAGTGCTTCTCTTTTCGTGCCACAGCGCAATAAGAATCTGTGCGATTGCAACGAAGTTTACGATGACACCCGAGCCGAGACTGCCGCTGAGAAGGTAGACGTTAAGAGCACCCAGCATATTGACGAGCACTGAAGCCCACAATATCTGCGTTCTTTTTTTCAGCTGCTGTATAATTATAACGGTAATTGTAACAAGGACGCCTACAATCTGTCCTGCGATATAAATATAATCCATAGTTCACCTGAGTAATCTGAAATATAGTCTGTCTGCGTATTATAAAAGTCGATGTACGCTGCGTGGTAAACTGAGCTCCGTCTGATACGGCAGACAGTACATTCCGCGCTTTATCATACATTTTATTTTATAATAAAGCGTATGTCAACAAAAACTTAATTGACATATACCATATTGATTTGATATACTTGAAGTACCAAAAATACGGAGGATTTTTTATGTTCAGATCAATCATAAGAGTACTTGTAGCATTGTTGATGATGCTTTCCCCCGCACTTCCCAATCAGATAGGTCTTCCCGCAACCCCCAACGGTCAGTCTCTTGACCTTGAAAACCGTTTTGAGCTTGTATGGTCCGATGAATTTGACGGTACAGAGCTTGACAGAACAAAGTGGCAGACAGAATGGTGGGTAACCGAAAGAAAGGGCGGCTTTTGGCACGAGGATATGGTAAGCGTTGCAGACGGTAACCTTACAATCAAAACAGAATATTTTTCAGAGCCTCTTGAAAACAGATATCTGGAGCAGTGGGGAGATGAAATCAACTTCAAGCCCTACAAGGAAGGCTGGTACACAGCATGTATTTCAACCCAGGGTCTTGCAGAGTTCAAATACGGTTATTTTGAAATCAGTTGTATCTGTCCGAAGTCAACAGGTATGTGGTCTGCCTTCTGGATGATGAACGGCGACGTTGAGGATGTTGACGGTACGGGCAAGGACGGCACAGAGGTTGATGTTTTTGAATCAATGTTCTATAAGGATGAATGGCTCGGCTACGGCGACTGCGTACAGACAGGTGTTATCTATGACGGCTACGGAGAAGCAAGTCAGGGTGTAGGTCTCGGCAAATACTTTGCAGAAAATCCCTATGAAGAATACAATACATACGGTGTTGAGTGGAATGAAAATGAATAT
The DNA here is from genome assembly GCA_045588855.1 of Acutalibacteraceae bacterium. Lineage (GTDB taxonomy): Bacteria > Bacillota > Clostridia > Oscillospirales > Acutalibacteraceae > RUG806. Next base: position 50,388 of record JAZNEX010000072.1, on the reverse strand, counting down.
ATTTTCTATATCAACGGTGTTGAAACCTGCAGAACAAGTGCAGGCGGCGTAAGTCAGAATCCCGAATGGCTTCTTGTTTCATGTGAGGTTGCAGGTGATAACGGTATAGCTTTTGCAGACCGTCACGGCACAGGTAAGATGAGCATGGAACCCGGTGACACAGCAGACTTCATTGTAGACTATGTAAGAGTATATCAGTATAAATAATGATAACAAAACGGCTTCAGAATTTTCTGAAGCCGTTTGTTTTATCATTTGCTGTAGGTTGAGCTTATTCCGTAATATTCTTCAAGGCTCAGACCGCTGTCATGGATTTTTCCTGCAATTTCAACACCTACATAACGGATATGCCAGGGCTCATACATATAGCCTGTTATATGCTCTTTTCCCTGAGGGTATCTTAATATAAAGCCGTATTCGTGGCAGTGCTTTTCTATCCACTGTCCTGCCATAGTTTTGGCAAATGACTGAGTAATCGTATTAAGGTCAATTGCAAGCCCTGTCTGATGCTCCGAATGACCCGGACGTGCGGAATATCTGTCCGCAGCTGCCTTGCCGTCCTGAGAAACGTAACGGTTATAAATACTATGCTGTGTATGGTAAGAACGGAACCCCGAGCTTATGTAAATATTGAGATTCATTCTTTCTGCATCAAGCTGCATTTTACTGAATGCCGAAACACATTCGGCTGAAAGTGTTCCCGGGTTGTAGTCTGAAGGAAGACTGTAGGTTTTGTTTGCAATCATTATTCCGTCAATATATGTTATTCCGTCTGCTTCATATATTGCGTAGCCGTTGCTTGTATATCCTGTCAGCACGGCACCTGACACACGGGGCTTTATATCCTTGTCTTCTATGCCGACAGACAGTCTCAGCACCTTGCGTGAATCCGCTGCGGTAATGCTGCCGTTATAGTCGGCATCGGCAAGCAATGACATTTCGTAGCCTGCCTTTTCAAGCTTTACACTGAGCCGCAGAATATATCTTGCATCTGAGGCGGTAATTTTACCGTCATTGTCAACATCCCCTTTAAGTGCGGCAGATGACATCGGACATAAAACAAAAATAAAGCAGATACAAAGTATCGCACACAAACATTTTTTCATTCTCTTCACAGCTTATAAGTCCTTCAAAAAATAATCTATACAATGATTTTATACCCGAAAAGGGTAAAAATCAATAATGTTTGATAATCGTTACTAAATTGTAATAAATAAAAAAATAAAAAATAATGCTTGACATATCGGAATAGTTGTGGTATATTAACAGAGCTGAAAAAACCGGATGCGCTTTAACCGGCTCAGTGTTAAAAATTTAACTCGGGGTGTAGCGCAGTTGGTAGCGCGCCTGCTTTGGGAGCAGGATGTCGGGAGTTCGAGTCTCTTCACTCCGACCAAAAATTGGGAGTATAGCTCAGCTGGGAGAGCACCTGCCTTACAAGCAGGGGGTCACAGGTTCGAGCCCTGTTGTTCCCACCATAAAAAAGTCACTTTTATCTGTTGATAAAGGTGATTTTTTTTCGTTGTTATCCGTTCTGAGCGGTTACGGAATGATATGGCTGTTGCTATGATATATGCTACGCAGATGATATACGCTTTGTCTATAGAGTAACGGCTATTATTATGTTTACAAAGCAATATATCATACTGTATCACCGTATATCGTATCCCATAGCGGTATATCATAAAAAAGTAAGTTATCGGACAGTAAGTGATTCTTAAAAATTTTACGGTAAAAAATGAAGCTTCGACTTGATTTTTATGATTCTTACCCCCCCAAAGATATAAGTATAAAAAACGAGAGGTAACACGGAAAACTCCGTATTACCTCTTTTTGTGTACCTTGCAATCCTGTGCTTATGTAAAAGAAATTTATTTTCAGATAAGACCGAAAAGTGAAGTTATTGCTTCATAGAGCTTTCTGAAGAATGTCATAAAGTCAATATTTGCGGTAAGATTATCTGTGTTTTTGATTGTTTCAAGATTGCCCTTGCCTGTTGTGGGGGCTCCGTCATAATCTGATGTGTGTGAAGACAGCCATGAGATCATTCCTTCGGGATATGTGAGTGTTACCTCTGCACCTGTGCCGTCAACTGTTGTCATATAGGGATAGTCTCCGTTGTCATCAGAGAACATATCGTGATTGACAGCAAACCATGAATGGTGTGCGCTTGATGTTCTCTTGCCGTCCTCGTAGCATACCTTTTTAAGAGTAGAGAATCTGATATCCCCGGGAACATTGGTTGTTGCACAGAGCTTTTCCCATGTAACGGAAACATTGAAGAAATAGTTAACGAGAGGATCGGTTTTTCCCGATGTAAGCCAGACAGGCATATCGGCAATTATTTCAAGTACATCTGCATCGGGAGACCATGCGGGACAGATGGGGAAAGCAGCAGCAAACATTTCAGGGAAAGCGACAGCCATTTTTAATGTCATCTTGCCGCCCATTGAGTAACCGCCTACATAAATTCTTGTAGTATCAACATTGTCCTTATTCTTTGCGATAAAGTCATCAATTGCAGCCTTAAGGGGTTCAATCATATTATTTGTCCAGCATTCGCCCTTTTCTTCTCTTGAACGGGCAGCAAGAATAAATGCACCGCCGTTATTGAAGCGTGCCTGGAATTCATCGCTTGACCAGTAAGAAATATTGGAAGCAGTAACCTGCTTGCCTTCCTTTGCACCGTCACCCATACCGTGAAGCCAGACAACGAGAGGATATTTTGCAGTATCATTCTCTTTTACGGGTGAGAAATAACGGTAGTCAATGGTATTGCCGTCAGCCTCAGGTCCTTCAGCAGCAATAAAGCCTGCAGAAAGAACATCTGTGCCCTCTTCAATGGAAACAGCCATTGCGGGAACAAACAGGGATAAAGACATAATCAGTGCAAGAACAACAGAAAAAACTTTTTTCATAACGCACTTCCTCCAAAAAATTAAGATATTTCTATTTTAACAAATAAGCGGAAAATGTCAAGCAAATCATAATTTATTGGTCCTTCGGCCGATAAATTATGATTTGTTTTGTTGAATATTTTTGTGAAATGAGTTATATTAAAGCATAAGGAAGTGGTACTTGTGTTTGAGCAGGATTATATTATGCGCCAGATAAGACAGCTGGCAAAGATGGTTGCAAAATTTTTCTTTAATATTGAGCCCACCACTCTTACAGAGGAGCTTGAGGACCGGCTGTCGGAAAATGAGACGGGGATTTTACGGACACTTATTGAAATGATTGATGCCGGAGATATTTGTAAGGCTGAGGATATGCTTTTTGAAATTGTTGAAGCAAAGGAAAACGGGTATATAGAAACGGCTCTGCTGTTTTATGATCATCTTGATTCAAAAAGCGATGAATTTCTTCTGCTTAACAATTTTTCCCGGGAGGAAGTACTTGAGGGCTTGAGGGAAGTGGTAAAAACTCTCGGCCTTGATGATGTTTTTGCCTGAAATTTATTATAAAATGAATAAAAAAATACTTGAATACGCAAATTTTTTCGTATATAATTCTTGTATACACCAATTAAGGGGGCAGATTTATGTCAGACTTACAGACTATTAAATTTGAAACAAAGCGAAAAAATCTTTTTCTTCGTGTTGCTCCGGGCCATTTTGCAACAAGCAACCGACATTCAAATTATTATATTGACGTTGTTTCTCAGAAAACAAGACTTTCCGAGGCTAAGGCTGTTGCCGAGGAGCTTGCAACATATTATTATGCAGATACAAAGGTGGATACAATTCTCTGCCTTGACGGAATGGAGGTAATCGGCACATGTCTTGCTGATACGCTTTCAAAGGCTGATATCATAAATATGAATGTTCATAAGTCAATTTATGTGGTTTCTCCCGAATATACAAGCGGCAATCAGATTATTTTCAGAGACAATATCATTCCTATGATCAAGGGCAAAAATATTATGATCCTTGCCGTTTCGGTTTCTTCCGCAAAGACAGTTCTTGCTGCGATTGACGCAATAAGATATTACGGCGGTATTGTTACGGGTATATCCTCTATTTTCTCAACGGAAAAGGAATGTATAGGTTATCCCATTCATTCTATTTTTGATCCTAATGACCTTGAAGGATACGGAGTTTACCGTCCTCATGAGTGTCCTATGTGCAAAGCAGGTATAAAGCTTGATGCATTGATGAACAGCCACGGCTTCTCAAAGCTGTGATTCTGTAATTAAAAGACTTGTATCGGAAACAGTTTTTTCTGATACCGGTCTTTTTTTTGAAAAGGTGTTGTTTATGAGGATATCTGTTGATAAAAATGAGCTTGATGCGAGAATAAGGCTTAATTCAGAGCATCTTGAAAATGATCCTTATTACAGTGCTGATAATATTTTCTCTCCCTGCGATTATCAGTGGTACGGTGATAAGGAGGGCAGAGCGCTTCTTGCGTTTATGTCACATTATAAAATATCGGGCAAAAAAATACCCTGCATGGAAAAAATGCTGAGGCTTATGCCTGAAAAGCTGAATCCGGAAGGATATTTCGGCCCCGTATATAACGGAAAAATTCACGAGGAGCAGCTGTCGGGGCATTCATGGCTGTTAAGAGGCCTTGCGGAGTATTATGAGGTCTTCGGTGACAGCTTTTGTTCTGATGCAATCAGCAGAATCACAGAGGGCTTATATCTTCCTCTTATGGGTAAAATCAATACCTATCCCGTTAACAGGGAAAAAGAGAATAAGGGCGGAGTCAGCGGTGAATTGACGGCAGAAGATTGCAGCTGGCTTTTGTCGACCGATATAGGCTGTGTTTTTATGAGTATTGACGGCTTGTCACATTCCTATAAAATAACGAGGGATGAGAGAATCCGGGCACTGCTTGATGAGATGATTGAGTTTTTTCTTGCCATTGACAAAGTAAAGCTCAGAGCACAGACTCATTGTACACTGACCGCTGCAAGAGGAATGCTGAGAATGTACGGTGAAACAAAGGACAGCCGATATATATCGGGAGCAGAGACTATTCTGGATTTATATGCTTTTTCGGGCGGTATGACAAAAACATATCAGAATCTCAACTGGTGGGGCAGAGAGGATTCATGGACAGAGCCCTGCGCCGTTGTTGATTCACTTATGGTTGCTTCAGAGCTTTATAAAATCACAAAAGAAGAAAAATACCGTGTGCTTGCTGCAAGGATATATCATAACGGACTTTCAACTGCTCAGCGTGATAACGGCGGGGCCGGTACTGATACACTTATATGTGACGGAAGTGAGCATAAATATCTGCATCCGCTTATGTATGAAGCAATTTTCTGCTGCTCTATGAGACTTGCAGAGGGGTTGTACTATATAAATAAAAACCGTGATCTGCTTTATGCTGAGGTAACGGGAAGGGTGTCAAAAAATTCTGACGGTACGTATTCCGATAACGACCTGATATATTGTCTTCCCGATCGTGAGCTTATTCCCTATGCAGAAAACGGAACAGCCGCAGACGGAATGATGCTTTATCCTGTTGTGAAATTATATAAGGTGCCGAAGGATATTCTTATGGCATCAAGGCAGAAAATTATATTTGAATAAAACGGTGTCAGACCTCAGAACAGGTGATTCTGAGGTCTGAAATTTTTTACTTTATAAGAAATTCCTTTTTATGGAATAAAAAGATTTATATCCCTCCGAACGGGAAGTAAGCTTCCCTTGGCGGTATATTGTCCGGAAACTGTTGCTGCCGGTGTACGTCGGCGCCGTTTTTCTTGTATATTTATTGTTGACAAGCATAAGGATATGTGATATATTATACATAGATACTCTATGTATCGGAGTTCTATGTATAAAGGAGAGAGGATAATGGATATAAAAAAAGAGCTTACAAAGGGCAGCAGTGCCATGCTTGTGCTGTCTGTTTTGGAAAATGAAGAGCTGTACGGTTATATGATAATAAAACGTATTGCCGAAAGAAGCGAAAATGCATTTAACTTCAAGGAAGGCACACTTTATCCCATTCTTCATAACTTTGAAGCACACGGATATGTAAAATCATATACCGTTCAGACTGAAGGAAGGATGAGAAAATATTATAAGATAACCGACAAGGGCTTAAAGACTCTTAACGAAAGCAAGGCAGAGTGGAATGCATACACCGCTGCCGTCAGAAAGGTTATTGATGTAAAGCCCGTCACCCTTAAAATATGATAATGGGGGCGGTAATATGAACAGAATTTCTGAATTTGCAGATTCATTTGTTCCGAAAAATCTTTCAAAAAAGAGAAAGAATGCCCTTAAGCAGGAAATTATCTGCCATATTCTCGATAAAACAGATTACTATAAAGAGCTCGGTTATAATGAACAAACGAGTATAAGTAAAGCAACAGAGGATTTTGGTTCGGATGAAGATATGAAAAAATACATTCTCAGTGAATTTGAAGAGCTTTACAGTGAAAAAACGGTATTCGGTCTGTTGGCGGGACTTCTGATATTTATAATGAACTGGCTGTGCTTTCCTCTTGATATATGGGTAGCCTCTGCAGATTTTAACCGTGATCCCGACCCTGCAGGTACCTTTGCCAGCTTTTTTATGATTTTTATAGTATTGGCTCTTATTGTTTTTGCCCGTATAAAAAAATACAGAAAAATGCTTTTGTGCATCGGCATTTCCAATATTCTTGTTCTGGGAATACTTTTATGGTGCTTTTATCCGCAGATGGCAGGTCAGGCAATGGCATATAATCTTGCCTATCTTATCGACAGATTTACTCCTCTGCTTCTCGGTAAGGAAAATATTGTAAGCAGCTTTATGCTTGTTATTGCCTGGTGCGGAATACCTCTGATTTTCGCACTATATTCTGTAGGTGCCTCCGTGCTTCTTAAGACAGGACGGATTTATGATGTAAAAAATCCACGAAAAAAGTGCATAATCACCGGAACTGTATTTGCCGCAGTCACCCTTATTACCTGTATATTACAGCCGACGGGACAACGCTATATTGATGATTATCCCGTGTGGTTAAATGCCTACGATATGTATATATCCGAAGAAACCGAAGAAATATACGGCAGGATAAATACGGGGGACAGCTTTCTGAATGCAGAAAAAATACTGCGTGCTGAAGGATTCCGAAGCCTTGAAGAATACAGAAGTCACCTTGATAAGCTTACCAAAAAGCAGTTTGATGCGGATATTGCAGACTTTACTTTTGCAGAGGGCTACACAATATATTTCCACCCCGAAAAACATATCAAGGGTCAGGGGCTTGTGGGCATAAGAGAAAAGGACGGTATTGTAACAGGTGTTGCAATCGGTAATGTAAGCCGGTATATGTACGACAGTAAAAATCAGACCTTCGGCTATGCAAACACATACATATGGAGCCGATGGGACGACATAAATGAAGTGAAGGAATATTTCAGTCTGCTGAATACGGGGGATGATGAATACGGTGTTATGCTTCCCTTCGGTACATATTACGGTGAAATATATGCAAAAAGAAAGTATACCGAAAACGGAAGAGATAAGACATATTACAGAATTCATTTTTACGGTCTCATGCATTCCGAAAAGAAACACGAGTACGAAAGATATGACAGCTGTTATATAGAGCTTACCTTCCTTGACGGAAAGCTTGAAAACGGAGCTTTGTATACTAAAACCTATGAAGACGGGGAAAAAAACATTTATGTGGATGAGATTTCACCGTAAAATACAGCATTGACGGAATAAACAAATGAGAAAAACCGATACTTCCTTTTCGGGAGGTGTCGGTTTTGTATTCTTATCACAATACCATAAAAAAGAGAATAAGAAACGGAGAGCTTACGGACTTCAGATTTGTTGATGACTATAAGGATATCGGGGAGTGTCTTCTTCTGTTTTTCAACACTCCGCCCTTTGTACGTCCCGTAAGACCTCACAGATATGCGGAATATATAGCTCTGATTGATGATTATTTCAGAAAACAGTTGTAAAAGCTTATAAGATATTTTATACTGAAAATGTATACAGACGGGAGGCAGCAGAATATGAAGATACCTGATCTTAACAAAAGCGATTTCTTTTACTCGATATTTCCCAAGGTGGCACTTATTGACAGTGTGTGTGAGTTTGAAATAAGGGGCTGCGGTATTGATAAAATGCTCACTCCCCACAAAGAATACACAGTGCGTATTATTCCTCAGGAGGAGAATAATTCTTCCCGTCTTCTTACATACAGCTGCTGGACAGAGTATGACGGAGTTGTTACGGAAGCTGATAATGACGGTGTTCTCAGATTCAGCTTTACTCTTAACCGTGAGCAGATTTATACCTTCCGTCTTGCCGAAAAAAAGGAAAACGGCGAATGGAATATTCTTTATAATTTCAGGGTTTTCTGCGCAGCTGAGGATTTGTATGAGCGTATTCCCGTAAGGGGAAATACCCATTGTCACGTCTGTTCCTCCGTTGACGGCCACGAGGACCCCTTTATTGCAGCCTCTGTTTACAGAAAGGCAGGTTTTGACTATCTTGCAATAACCGATCATCACCTTGTTGACGGCTCACTTATTGCAATCGGAGAAGCAAAAAAGCTGCCGACAGATATGCTTTTATTACCGGGTGAAGAGGTGCATGTGCCCGATGCATATATTCACGCAGTAAATGTGGGGGCGCTGTTTGACGGCAACGGACTTGATAAATATTATCACGAAAACAAGGAAAAATGTGAAAAGGAAATAAGGGCAATTGCAGACCGTATGAAGGATTCTCTTCCCCCGGGAGTGCTTCCTATGGATTATGCCTACAGAAAATGGATTGCCGATATGATTCATGCTGAGGGCGGTATTGCAATTCTTGCTCATCCCTTCTGGGAGTGGGAGGCTCATAATACAAGAGACGATGTTTTCAGATATCTTGCAAAAGAAAAAATATATGACGCCGCTGAAATTCTTCACGGACAGGAAAAGGGCTGTCAGGATGCAAATATGCAAGCAGCCTTCTGGGGGGATTTAAGAGCAGAGGGTATATATATTTCTCCTCTTGGTGTTGATGATGCTCACAGAAGATATTTCAATTGGGATTATGAATGCAGCTTCAATGAGGTTTATACAATAGCCTTTATAAAGGATAAGTCTCTTGACGGACTTAAAGAAGCCTTTAAGTCGGGTTTTAGTGCGGCTGTTGAAGGCTATGATAATGCCCCGTTGCATGTTGTGGCAACATACAGACTTACTAAATTTACATTATTTTTACTTGAAAATTATTTCCCTTACCACGATGAGCTGTGCTTTGCTGAAGGGCATTATATGAAAGAAGCCTATTGCGGTGATGAAAATGCAGAAAAAATGCTGTCATTACTGGCCGGACAGACGGAAAGCTACTATAAAAAATTCTTCGGAAAAAGCTGAAAGGAATGTTTATGAAAAAACCTTCTGTAATATTGTTTGATGTGGGCGGTACACTTTTTGATGACGGAAAATGCATTTACCGTGACGGATTTTCGGCATTGAGAAAATATGCGGATAATCCCGGAGTTACGGATGATGACACTATGTGCAGACTGCTCGATGAATATTTTGACAGTCTCGGAGACAGCTTTCGTACAAAGGACGGAATTTTATTGGAAATCCCTCTTTCTGCAATGCTGAAATTTGTTACAATGAAAGCAGGGCTCAGATTTAGCATTGATATTTTTTCTCAGGAGGAAATATTTGACCGCTTCAATTCAACAAGAAAGGTAAAGGACGGTCTTACGGAGCTGCTTTTACTCCTTAAAGAAAAAGGAATACGCACAGCAGTAATCAGCAACAACGCCATGAGCGGAGAAGGTCTTGCACTTGCAATAAAAAAATGGATTCCCGAGTCTGAGTTTGAATTCTGTCTTACCTCGGCTGATATTCTTTTCCCGAAGCCCCACGAATCCCTGTTTGTCATGGCGGCAGGGTATGCGGGAGCTGATACGGCTGATTGCTGGTATTGCGGCGACAGTAAAATCCCCGATGTTGACGGCTCGAGGAATGCAGGTATGTATCCTGTGCTAATTGATGAAAAATCAGAAATTCCCCTGCGCTTTGAAAAAAACGAAGCCGGGTCAGAATATATGATAATAAACAGCTGGAAAGAGCTTACCAAATATATTTCGGAGATGTGAAAATATGAAAAAATATTTATCTGCTTCCATTATGTGTGCGGATTTACTCAATATGGAAAAATCAATAAGGGAGCTTGAAAGGGCAGGGACAGATTATCTTCACGTGGATATTATGGACGGCAGCTTTGTGCCCAATATCACTCTCGGCTTTGATCTTATAAATGCAATTAAGAAAATTACAGATATTCCTCTTGATGTACATATGATGGTAAATAAGCCGTCAGAGTTTATTGATTTAATGAATCTTTCCGCGGATGATATTCTCTGCGTACATTATGAATCCGAGCTTCATATTGCGCGCACACTTGAAAAGATTAAAAATAAGGGAATAAAGGCAGGCCTTGCAATAAATCCCGGTACGCCTGTTGAAAGCTTCCGTTATCTAACTGAGCTTATAGATATGGCTCTTGTAATGACCGTAAATCCGGGCTTTGCAGGGCAGAAAATCGTCCCCTTTGCCGAAAGAAAGGTAAGGGATACAAGAGCACTTCTTGATTCCCTCGGCGGTGAAAATATCCTTATTGAGGTTGACGGCAATATAAGTCCCGAAAACGGTGTTAAAATGTCACGCTCAGGCGCAGATATATTTGTTCTCGGCACAAGTGCACTGTTTCTTAAGGATAAGGATATGAAGGAAGCCGCAGATTCTCTCAGAGAGATTCTTTAAGGAGGCATTTATGTACGGTGATATAAAGGCTGCCGTTATGGGCAGCATCAATATGGATATAATCCTTTCTGCCGATAAGCTCCCAGATGTGGGTGAAAATGTTCTGGGAAGTACATATTCCTATGCACATGGCGGCAAGGGTGCAAATCAGGCAATCGGTCTTTCGCGCCTTGGTGCTGCAGTAAAAATGATAGGCAAGGTAGGAAATGATTCAAACGGAGAAAGCCTTATTAAGAATTTAGAAAAAAATAATGTTGATACCTTGGGTATTTCGGCAAACGGGACTTCTACGGGACTTGCCGCAATTTTAATTGACGGTGAGGGCAGAAACAGAATCATAGTATACGAAAGTGCAAATGCCGAAATAGACCCCACGGAAGCTGCTTCTCATATAACCGATGACACCGATGTGCTTATGGTACAGTTTGAGACAAATGAGGATGCGGTTGTTACATGCGTGAATACGGCAATCAACAAGGGAATTGTGACGGTTGTTGACTGCGGTCCTGCCAAGAATTTTAATCTTGAAAAAATGCAGGGAATGACAATTCTTTCTCCCAATGAAAACGAAACCGAGGCTCTTACGGGAATTTTTCCGGGTGATGAAGAAACAGTGCTTAAGGCATCACGGATTCTTTTTGAAAGAAGCCGTGCAAAATATATTGTTCTGAAACTCGGTTCAAGAGGCTGCAGTCTTTATGACGGAAATGAGCTTACATATTTTGAGCCATATCCTGCAAAGGTTGTTGATACAACAGCGGCCGGGGATTCCTTTACCGCAGCACTCGCACTCGAATATGTAAAAAGCAAGGACATAAAAAAAGCCTGTGATATGGGCAACAGGGCAGGCAGTATTGCAGTAAGCCGTGTAGGTGCTGAATTTTCAATGCCCACGGCAGAAGAATTACTTAAGAAGGATGAATAATATGAAGGTAACATTATTGGGTGACTCCATAAGGCTTATCGGCTACGGAAAGAAAACGGAAGAGCTTTTAGGCAGTGAATTTGAGGTTTTTCAGCCCGAGGATAACTGCAGATTTGCAAAATATACTCTCAGAGGTTTATTTGACTGGGAGAATGCAATGAAGGGAAGCAGGATTGTTCATTTTAACTGCGGTCTGTGGGATATATGCAATATTTTCGGAGACGGTACATTTACGAGCGAAAAAGAATATATTGAAAATATGTGCCGTATAGCAGATATTCTTATTTCCCGTTATGACAGGGTCATTTTTGCTACCACAACTCCCGTAAGCGAAAAAAATGTTTATAATAAAAATACGGATATAGAAAGATTCAATGAGATTATAATTCCTCTTTTTGAGAAAAAGGGTATTGTTATAAACGACCTCTATTCCCTTATTGCTTCGGATATTGACAGATATATATGCGAAGACACAATACATCTTTCCGAAGAGGGAATTGAAGCTGCCGCAGAGCAGGTAAGTGGTATTATAAAGAAGATTGCTTCGGAGCTGAGATAGATTTATGGAAAGTGCATTGACGCAAGAACTGAATAAAATCAAGGAGCTGCTTTATAATTCGGAGCACGCAGTCTTTTTCGGGGGTGCAGGTGTTTCCACTGACAGCGGAATTCCCGATTTCAGAGGCACGAATGGTCTGTACAGACAGGATGAATCGTATGAATACCTGCTGAGCCGTACATGTCTTGACAAAGAGCCGCGGAAGTTTTATGATTTTTATATAAATAAGATGATTTTTTCAGATGCGCGTCCCAATAAAACGCACCTTGCTCTGGCACAGCTTGAAGAAATCGGAGTGCTTAAGGCGGTTATTACACAGAATATAGACGGTCTTCACGAAATGGCGGGAAGTAAGAATATAATTGAGCTTCACGGCACGGAAAACCGAAATTACTGTATGAGATGCAAGCGTGTGTATAATAGGGACTATATTGAGAAAAGCAAGGGAATTCCCCTTTGTGCGGAGTGCGGCGGTATTGTCCGACCTGATGTCACACTTTACGAGGAGCCGCTGTCCGCCGATGCATTTTATGCAGCAGCCGGACATATCGAAAAGGCTGATGTGCTGATTGCCGGCGGAAGCTCGCTTACTGTATTTCCCGCGGCAGGCTTTGTGGCGGATTTCAGGGGTAAGCATCTTATTATTGTAAATCTTTCCCCCACGCCCTATGACAGTAATGCGGAATTTGTTATAAGACAGCCTTTGTCGGACTTTTTCTCACATATGATATAAAGATACAGAAAGTTGAGGATACGGAAATGGATAAGAGAACAGAACTTCTTCTTGCTGAAGCAAGAGTATACAAAGAGGAGATAAGACGCAGTCAGTTTATGCTCAGTCAGTTCTGTGAAAGACTCAGGCTTACGGAAAACGAAGCGCTTACATCACAGGCAGAGGATATTCTTGACGGTATAAAGACCTTTGAAAAAATAAGCGCTTTGTTGGGAGATGCTGCAGCAGAGCTTGAAAAAGTGCCTGAAGAAGAAATCTCAGAAGATATACCTGCTGCTGAAGAAGTACCTGCTTATGATATTCCGCAGGAGGTTGTACAGGCAGCTCCCGAAGCACCTGCGGATTTCCCTGTATTTGAGGCAGCTCCCGAAGCGCCTGCAGATTTCCCTGTATTTGAGGCAGCTCCCGAAACACCTGCAGATTTCCCTGTATTTGAAGCTGTAACCGAAGTCAGAGATGATGCACCCGTTTTCGGCTTTGCCGATGTATTTTCCGGTGAGGCTCTTTCTGCAGAGGCACACAGAGAAGAAGTCGATTCTGCTCCTGCTTTTGAATTTTCCGAAGAGGCTTCCGTATTTGCTCCCGTTGTTGAGTCTTCCGTAGAAGCCCCTGTGTTTACTCCCACTGACGATATAGTGCAGAGATTTGTTGAGGAAGAACCGGTATTTGCATCTGCTGTTTCATCTGTACCCGAAGCTGTCGGTGAGCAGAGATGTGAAAACTGCGGTGCTATAGTAAAAGAGAATTATGCCTTCTGTTCCGTATGCGGAACAAAATTAAAGAAGGCAGAGGAAAAAATTTCTGACAAAGGACAGTCCTTTGCAGACTTTTTAGCGCAGGAGCCTGCTTTATCGCAGAGGGTGTTTCCCGATTTTAATGATGTAGCAGAGGAAGAGGGCTTTGATGAAAAGGATTTTCTTCCCCGTGAAAATGCCCAAGCAGCAGACAATGTTGCCGCAAGCACTGCCCGACCTGCAGTATTTCTTGTAAACCACAGGGATAACAGCATTATTCCTATAGTAAATGATGAATTTTTTATCGGCAGAGACCCTGCAAAAACAGATTATTGTATTTCTGACAACTCGGCAATAAGCAGAGTACATGCAAAAATTTATTTTGATAACGGACGTTATTTTATATCAGACTGTAACTCTGTCAACGGTACATATATAAACGAAACCCGTATAATGCCTTCAGACTCCTTTGTTCTTTTTGACGGCAGCGAAATCAGACTCAACACGGAAAGATTCACCTTCCGTATATCATAATAATATGAAATAAGATTTTTATTGAAACTCTTTGAGGAGAGAATTATGAAGAAAATTAAGCGTATTATGGCTGCAGCTCTTACAGCCGTAACTGTCTTTTCCGTTTTTGTTCCGGTTTCGTCTGTGAATGCAAGTGAGATCAAACAGAAAACATTGTATCTCGGTGATATAGACTGTGACGGAAGAATAGGTGCGGATGATGCAAGAAGTGCCCTCAGAATATCAGTAGCACTTAAAGAATGCGATGCTGTAATGCTGTATTACGGTGATTATATCGGTGACGGAAAAATTACCGCTGCCGATGCACGTCTTATTCTCAGATCATCGGTAGGTCTTGAAGAGCCCAGGAGCCCGGAGGATAAATTAACTGAGGCGCCAAAACCTCCGGAGCCCCCGAAGCCCACTCAGGAGGAGCTTAAAAAAGAATGGCTTGCTTCTTTTCCCGAGGCAGTAAGCTATGATGATCTTGAAAGTAATCTGTACTGGATGGTCAATGATATAGGTGTGCGTAATTATTGGAGCTCATCCCAGAATTATGCGGGAAATCTTATATATGACAGGCTTTCATATTACGGCTATTCCTCTGCAGACTGTAAGAAGCTTGATTTTTATTATGCAGGAATGACAGGCAGAAATGTTATGGCAAGGATTCCCACAAAAAAGAGCAATCCCGATATCATTGTTGTATCTGCGCACTATGATACTGTAAGAGGAACAGGCGGAGCTGTTGATAATTCTTCCGGTGTGGTTGCACTTTTACAGCTTGCTAAAATTTTCAAAAATAAGCAGAGAGATTTCGGTGTTGAAATCAGATTTGTATTTTTTGCAGGTGAGGAGCAGGGATATTACGGTGCTTATAACTATGTAAATTCTCTTTCTTCTTCCGAAAGAAGCAGACATAAGATAATTTTCAATATTGATATGGCTGCAAAGCCTGATGATGCTTACAGCCCCGGCAGAGCATATTATCTTTGTGTCAGCACGGAGCCCTCATCAAGCAGTGCATATTATTCTCCTCAGGCAAAAGCAAATATCGGCAGTCTTGCCATAGATGATGCAAAAAATATTCTCGGAAATCTCGGTGAGAGCAGATATTATTCTCCTGTCCGTGCAGGCTATCATGATATCATCCCCTTCCGCAGTGCAGGGATGCCTGCGCTTACCTTGTCATGGAGATGCTATGACCCATCATCAAGCCACGGAGCAGATTACGGACTTGCCGCCCCTTCTCTTATACATACATCTTATGACAATATGTATAATGTTGATATTATGTCGCTGTATAATACAACAAGGCTTATTTCACTTGCCGCAGCAAATCTTGTAAGTGAGTATACAGAAAAATTCTGATAATAAAAGGTCTGCCCGACACGTTGTCTGTCGGGTAAATTTTATGTTCTGAGTGTGTTTATTTTTATCTTAAGATTTTTCTGCAGGGTGATAAACAGAAGCCCGTTTTGTTGACATATTGTTAAAAATAGTGTAACATAAAAACGATAATATGCCTTTTTACAGGCATTTTTAACAAAGCATAATTTCCCCCGTAAGAGGGAAGATTGTAGGACAGATATCAAAGAATTTTACAATAGGATGACAAATATGAAAAAATACGACTATCTTATTGTGGGAAGCGGACTTTTCGGTTCGGTTTTTGCATACGAAGCAAAAAAACTCGGCAAAAAATGTCTTGTTATAGAAAAAAGAGAGCATACGGGCGGTAATATTTACTGTGAAAATACAGAGGATATTATTGTTCATAAGTACGGACCGCATATTTTTCATACCGGCAGCAAAGAGATCTGGCAGTATGTGAACTCTCTTTGTGAATTCAACCGATTTACAAATTCACCCCTGGCAAATTATAAGGGTGAAATATATAATATGCCCTTCAATATGAATACCTTTGCAAAGCTCTGGGGGGTTGTTACACCCGACGAGGCAAAGGCAAAGATAAATGAACAGAGAAGCGCCGTAAGGGGCGAGCCGAAAAATCTCGAGGAGCAGGCAATAAGCCTTGTAGGAGAGGATATTTACCGAAGGCTTATAAAGGGATATACGGAAAAGCAGTGGGGAAGAGACTGTACAGAGCTTCCGTCGTTCATTATAAAGCGTCTTCCCGTAAGATATACCTATGATAACGATTATTTCAATGATCCCTATCAGGGAATACCCGTAGGCGGCTATAACGAGCTTATAAACAGGCTTCTTGAGGGCAGTGAGGTTATTACGGGTACGGATTATAATCAGGATCGTGAAAAATATAACAGCCTTGCACACAAGGTGGTTTACACGGGGACAATTGATTCCTTTTATGATTACTGCTTCGGCAAGCTTGAGTACAGAAGTCTCAGATTTGAAACCGAGCTTCTTGACACTGATAATTTTCAGGGGGTGGCGGTTGTGAATTACACTGACCGCGAAACTCCATATACAAGAATAATCGAGCATAAGCATTTTGCCTTCGGTACACAGGAAAAGACTGTGATTACCAGAGAATATCCCTCAGCATGGTGTGAGGGTAAGGAAGCATACTATCCAGTAAATGATGAAAAGAATCAGCAGCTTTATTCAAAATATAAGGAGCTTGCCGATAAAGAGGAAAATGTGATTTTCGGCGGAAGACTTGCAGAATATAAGTATTACGATATGGATAAGGTAATAGAATCCGCACTGAAAACAATAAAAACAATTTCTGATTAAAAAACCCGTATTTCGGGACAAGAGGAAAAATGGAAGTAAAGATATCAGTAATAATGCCGGTTTACGGTGTTGAGAAATTTGTAGCAAAGGCAATAGAAAGTATTCAGGCTCAGACGTTTACCGAATGGGAGCTTTTTGCCGTGGATGACGGCTCAACGGACTCAAGCGGAATTATCTGTGACAGATACGCAGCCGAGGATCCCCGTATAAAGGTTATCCATAAGGAAAACGGCGGCGCACCCTCTGCAAGAAATGCCGCCATTCCCGAGGCTAAGGGAAAATATCTGTATTTTATGGATGCCGACGATTGGTGCGAGCCCACAATGCTCGGGGATATGTATGACCTGGCAGAAGAAAGCAACGCACAGTACGTTATAACGGGGTATTATATTGATACCTACTATTCGGATACGGATTATTCTGCACAGGAGTGCTCTCAGCCGTCGCAGGTGTTCGGGTCACAGCAGGAATTCAGAGAAAATGCATTCCGCCTTTTTGATAAGAATCTGCTTTATACTCCCTGGAACAAGCTTTTTCTTGCTTCATATATACATGAAAACGAAATTCGCTTCCCCGATACCTTCTGGGATGATTTCCCATTTAATCTGAGTGTTATACGGGATGTAGAGAGGGTAGCGGTTTCTGATAAAAAATATTATCATTTTATACGCGCAAGAGCAGAAAGCGAAACCTCAAAGTACCGTCCTCAGATGTATGATAAGCGTGAGGAAGAGCACGGCTGGATGACAGAGCTTTATAAATACTGGGGAATTGATGACGAAAACAGCCGTGAATTTATTGCAAGAAGATATATAGAAAGATTTATAGGCTGCGTTGAAAATATAACAAATCCTGCCTGTAAATTATCCGGCAAGGAAAAAAGAGCACAAATCAGGGAAATGCTTAAAAACCCCAATGTGAAGCACAGTCTCAGATATGCAAAGGCGGGATCTGTATATATGAAAATAATGCTTATTCCGTACAGACTGAACTTCGTTTCGCTTGTTTTTCTTGAAAGTAAAACAATTTCTTTTGTTATGAGAAGATTCACAAGGCTTTTCACAAAGCTCAAGGCAGAAAGATAAGTCTGCGGTATAGTCTGTTAAGGAGAATTTTTGCGGTGAATTTGCTTAAAAACGAAAAGCTGTATTCGGGAATACGGCTCGGATATATCATAACGGTGATTTTATATTCCCTTGCCCGTCAGAATATAACAGCTCTTCAGCCCTATCTTATGGGAGATGTTCTCAATCTTGCGGTAATCGGTATTGCCGCACTGCTGGTTTTATGGGATGCGGTAATTTTCAGGAATATTTGGAAAACAAAATATATATGGCTTCTTGCCGCCTTCGGTGTTCTTACCGTAATATCATCGTTTGCAGGCTTCAGATACGGATATGTTGAAAATATCAAGGCAATTGCCAATCTGTTTATACAGTTCTGTCTTTTGTTTGTTGTCGGTATCACAAAAACAGTCCGTGACATAAAAAAAGAAGTCCGTATTATCGGAAACTGTGTGGGAGCAGCCTGGTTTGTTGCCGCCCTCATATCGGTATTTATGTATTTTTCCGATATTTCCTATACACAGAACAGATATCTCTGGGGGGAGACCACTGAGATTGTTCAGGGCTTTGTGCATAAGCATTTCGGGCATGTTGTTATGCGGTTATGGGGCATATTTGTTGACCCCAACTTTGCTTCGGCAATATGTATTGTTGTTATATGTCTGAGTCTGTTTGTTATTCTTAATTCAAAGAATAAGGCGGAAAAAATATTCCATACTGTCAATATTGTATTACAGTACCTCTATGTGGTGCTTTCAAATTCAAGAATGGGTCTACTCATACTGTGCCTTACTTCATTTGCTGCAGCGTGGTACTATGTGTTTATTTTTATCGGCAGGAAAAAATTTCATTTTATCGTAAAGGAAATTGTCTGCATCGCTCTGGCGCTGGTATTTACTGTTGCCTGTTATGTGTCCGTACAGCTGACAAAAACCGTGCTGCCTTATGTGCGCTACGGTATTGAGCTTGTAACAAGCGGTGAAAAGGATAATTCCGAAGAAAAAGTAACTGCTGAAGCGGATATTTCATCAGATGAAGCTGACATGACCGGAAAAAAGCCTTCTTCGGCAGCCGATAATGAACAGCCCTCTGTAGAAAAGCTTGACAGACAGGATGTCGTTACCAAGTCTGATGTATCAAACGGCAGATTCAGTCTCTGGAAGGAGGGACTTGTTACCGTGTTCAGAGGCAATGAGCTGTTTGGGGTAGGTCCGAGAAACTATCACGCAGTTGCAAAAGAGGTTAATCCCGAAACAAAAATTTCCACGGGCTACTCTATCCATAACAGCTTTGTTGAGCTGCTTATGGGTAACGGTATAGCAGGAACTCTTATAATGCTTTTATTCCTTGCACTTGCCGCTTCTGATGCGGTAAAAGCAAGATATATAAGACCCCGTAATGCAGAATCTGCAGGTATACTTATGGCAGGTGTGCTGAGTCTTCTTGCCTGCGGTATGTTTATTGCCTGTCTTTTCTACACTCTTTCGGGCGCTGCCGTAATTATGTTTGTGCTTCTCGGTTACGGCGTAAGGCTGTGTAACTGTAATGAAGAAGATTGATATTGTAAACCGTTTCACTGTTTAGGAGAAAGATTTATGAAACCCGGATTATCGGTTATTATACCTGTATATAACGGTGAAGCAACACTTGAAAAGGCTATTGAAAGTGTTGTTTTGCAGACATATAAGAATATTCAGATTATTGTTGTTGATGACGGCAGTACCGACTCTACCGGACAGATTATAGAAAATTATAAATCTGCAGATCCGAGAATAATCTGTATTACAAAAATGAATAATGAGGGCTTAAGTGCCGCAAGAAACGCGGGAGTTCAAGCTGCAGAGGGTGAGTATTTTACCTTTGTCGATGCTGATGATACCGTGGAAAGAGATGCATATGAGGCTCTTCTGGCAAGTGCCCGCGGGGCAGATGTTGTTGTCTGTGGCTTTTATCATGATACGCTCAACCCCGACGGCACTCTCGGAGTAAGCATTGAGGATAAGCCGGGAGAGAGCTGTATGCTTTCCGACAAAAAGGAGATTCTCAGCAAAGCGGCAATGCTTGACCGTAAGCGTTTGTTTGCTTATACATGCAACAAGCTTTATAAAAAATCCTTTGTTGAAGCCACGGGTATAGTGTTTGAAAATCAGCAGCTTATAGAAGACCATATTTATAATTGTAAGATTTTTGACCGTCTTACGAGCCTTGTGCTTGTTGACTGCTGTTATTATCACTATGTGAAATTTCTCAGAACTGCACTGACACAGAGATACAGACCCGATTATTTTGAGATTATCGACAAGCGCTATATTATTATGAAAACACTGTTTGAGAAAAATGCCTGCTTTTCGGGTGAAAACCGTAAAATTCTCTGCAATATGCATATCAAGCATATTATTGCAGGCATAATCAAGAATTGTGATAAAAAATCGGGGCTTGATACAAAGCAGCAGAGGGCAATAATCAAGGGATTGTTTTCTGACAAAAGCTGTATTGAGGCCATTGAATATTCTTCGGGCGGCAGAGTGCAGGAGATTATCTGCAATGCTGTTTTTGCGACAAAAAATGTAACGCTTAATCTGATGTTTGCGCGTATGCTTTATAAAATGCAGGTTTCAAAGATGAATCTTTTTGACAGACTCAAATAAGTTCTTTTTCCTTCAGGAGATAATGTTTTGGAAAAAATAAAACGCATATTGCTTAAAAATAAAAAAATTACAAGAATTGCCGTTCTGGTAAAAAGATATTGTGTACGTCTGATAATGCTGTGCTTCAGAGTAAAACCCCTGCAGAAAAACAAGGTTGTTTTTATCAGCTTTTCAGGCCGCGGCTTCGGTGATAACGGCAAGGGGGTTGCACTTAAGCTTAAGGAAATGTATCCCGATGCTGATATTGTGTGGGCGACAAAGGACGGCAGTGAAAAATCTCTCCCCGACGGTATACGCTCTGTTGCTTATCAGTCGCCGGGATTTTATAAGGAAATGGCAACGGCCACGGTATGGCTTAATAACTGCCGTATGAACTCGGAAATAATAAAGCGAAGAGGGCAGTATTATATCCAGCTGTGGCACGGCGGTGTGCCTTTGAAAAAAATTGAAAGGGATACTGAAAAAACTCTCGAAAAAACATATATCGAGCACGCTGTGTATGATTCGCGTCTTGCCGATATTGTTATTTCGGGCTGCGATTATTTTACGGATATAGTAAAAAAATCCTTCTGGTACAGCGGTGAGGTGCTCCAATGCGGTACTCCGAGGCTTGATACAATGTTTAATATCCCTGAAACGGCTGCAGATGAAATAAAAGAAAAAGCAGGTCTTCCCGCAGACAAAAGGATTATTTTGTATGTGCCCACTTTCAGGGCGGATTTGTCTACGGATTGCTATAAAATAGATTTTGAATTGGTGCTCAGTGTACTTGAACAAAAAACAGGGGATGACTGGACTTTTGCTGTACGTCTTCATCCCAACGTCTCTGACAGAGCCGGTTTTACAGCGTATTCTCACAGAATAATAAATGTTACGGGATATCCTGACCTTTATGAGCTGCTTCCCTTTGCGGATATTGTTGTCAGTGACTATTCAAGTGTTATTTTTGAAGCCGGTATGATAAATAAGCCTGTTTTTCTTTTTGCCACAGATCTCAGTGAATATAAAAAGGACAGGGATCTATATTTTGAGCTTGATTCTCTTCCTTTTGTATTTGCTTCGGATAATAAAGAATTAATTGAAAAGATAAAAGCCTTTGATGCTTCGGCATATGATATAAGTATAAAGGCCTTTAATAAAAAAATGAATTACCACGAAAACGGAAATGCTTCCGTAATTATTGCGGAAAGGATAATTCAGCATATTAAAAATGGATAACAAAAAATCTGCATTGATGAAAAATACGGTGATGCTGTATATCCTGACATTCTCCAACTATCTCTTCGGACTTATTACAGTGCCTTATCAGACAAGAGTACTGACTCCGGAGATTTACGGAGTTGTCAGCTTCGCACAGGCATTTTCCGTTTATATTCAGCTTATTCTCGACTTCGGCTTTATACTTTCTGCCACGGAGGATATTGCAAAAAACAGAGAGGACAAGAAAAAACAGTCTCAGATACTGTCTGCCGTAATCTGCTGTAAGCTTGTGCTCGGACTTATCTGCTTTGCAGCTGTGTCCGTGCTGTGTCTGAGTGTTGAACGCTTCAGGGCAAATGCATTACTTTTTCAGTTGTTTTTCTTCTTTACTCTGTTTAATTCCATGCTGCCTGACTTTTTGTACCGCGGAAACGAAAAAATGTCTGCGATTACATACAGAACGGTTGCGGTCAGATTGTTTTTTACCGTATGTATATTTATTTTCCTTAAGGATAAAAGTCAGAGCTTTGTGATACCTCTTTTTAATGCTCTCGGTGCGGCAGGAAGCTGTATATGGACATATTATGATGTGTATCACAGATTAGGAGTAAGGCTTGTAAGGGTAACACCGTCTTATGTGCTGCAGACTATGAAGCGTTCGGCCGGCTTTTTTGTTTCCCGTATTGCTTCAACGGCTTACGGTGCGGCAAACACTCTTGTACTGGGCTTTTGGTTTCCCGAAGGAAGTGCGCTTTTAGGTTATTATACCTCTGCCGAAAAGCTTATGAATACGGCAAAGAGCGCATTTACTCCCATTGCGGACTCACTTTATCCGTATATGGTCAAGAACAAAAACTATTCACTTGTAAAAAAAGTGATGCTTGTGCTTATGCCGGTTATCTTTATCGGCTGCGCGGTGCTGTGGATATTTGCCGAGCCCTTCTGTGTATTGTTCTTAGGTAAGGAATATGCCGCTTCTGCTGAGGTTTTGCGTGTGTTTATCCCCGTTATCCTGATTACGCTTCCTTCGTATCTTTTCGGTTTTCCTGTTTTAAGCCCTCTGGGGCTTGCAAAATATGCAAATATTTCCGTAGTTGCAGGTGCTGCAGTCCACGCAGTATTGTTGCTTATATTATTTGTAAGCGGAGCTATGGACGGCAAAAATGTAGGTATTGCAACCTGTATTACGGAGTCGGTCATTCTTATATTCAGAATAACGGTTGTTATTATTCATAAAAACAAAATCAGAAACAAAAATATTAACGGAGCAGAAAAATGAAAGCATTGATACTTGCTGCAGGGCTCGGGTCAAGAATTGCGCCTGTAACGGATAATTGCCCAAAATCGCTTGTCCCGGTAAACGGAGAACCCATTCTTTTCAGACAGCTGGACAGTCTTCTTGAAAACGGTGTCGGGGATATAACCGTTGTAAGCGGATATAAAGCTGAAGTGCTTGAAAAAGCTGTAAAAGAAAAATATCCCGGGATAAAAATTATCAATTCAGTTGACTATGCCGTAACAAACAATATGTATTCGGCATATCTGGCAAAAAATGAATTTTATGACAAAGATTTTCTTATGATGAATGCGGATGTGTTTTTTGACTCATCTGTAATAAAGGCTCTTCTTGCCTTCGGCAGTAAGAATGCAATAGTTACTGATACAGGCTCTTACGCTGAGGAGTCCATGAAGGTAACTGAAGAAAACGGAAGACTTACCGCCATCTCGAAAACTATTTCCGAAAAAGAATCGCTTGGCTGTTCAATTGATGTGTATAAGTTTTCGGCAGAGGGGTCAAGGGCATTTTTTGATAAATGCCGTGAATATATTGAAGAAAAAAAAGAGCTTAAAAAGTGGAGCGAGGTGGCTCTGAATGATATTCTTTCTCAGGTTGTTTTTACTGCCTGCCCCGTTCAGGGAAGATGGATTGAAATCGATAATCATGAAGATCTTGCTGCAGCCGAGAAGCTTTTCGGCAATTGATTTTTAGAGGAGGAAATATATGAAAATTTCAAAAATTGTTGTGACAGGCGGCCCCTGCGGAGGTAAATCAACAGGACTCAGGTGGATTGAAGAAAGCTTTACCGGGATGGGCTATAAGGTGTTGTTTATTGCAGAAACCGCAACAGAGCTGATTTCCGGCGGTGTTGCACCCTGGACTCTCAGCTCAAATGTTGAATTTCAGAAATGCATTATGGGACTTCAGCTTAAAAAGGAAGAAGTTTTTGAATATGCCGCATCAACAATGGATGCAGAAAAAATTCTTATTGTCTGTGACCGTGGTGCTCAGGACAATAAGGCATATATGAGCGAAGAGGAATTTGCCGAGGTGCTCTTATCTGAAAACATTGATGAAATAAGCCTCAGAGATAATTATGATGCCGTATTCCATCTTGTGTCAGCTGCAAAGGGTGCAGAAAAATTTTATACAACGGCAAACAACACCGCACGTACCGAAACCATTGAGGAGGCTTCTGCTCTTGATGATAAGCTGATAAGCGTGTGGACAGGTCATCCCCATCTGAGAATCATTGATAATTCAACTGATTTTGAAGGAAAAATGAAAAAGCTTATGAAGGAGATTGCTTCCTTCCTCGGTGAACCCGAGCCCTTTGAAACCGAGAGAAAATTTCTTATAGAATATCCTGATATCAGAAAGCTTGAAGCAAATCCCTTCTGTGAAAAATCAGAAATCAGTCAGACGTACATAATTGATGAAACAGCTGACGAATGCCGTGTAAGAAGACGCGGAAAAAACGGCAGCTTTGTGTACTTCAGAACGGCAAAAACAAAGGTGTCAGATGTTAAACGAATCGAAAATGAGGATAAGATATCCGAGGAAGAGTATAATGAGCTTCTTAAAAAGGCTGATCCCGAAAGGAAAGAAATAAGAAAAACAAGATATTGTCTTGTCAGCGGGAATCAGTATTTTGAAATAGATATATATCCCTTCTGGGATGATAAGGTAATTATGGAAATAGAGCTTTGTGACGAAAATCAGGAGATTATTTTCCCTGATGACATAAAGGTTATAAGAGAAGTCACGGATGATGACACATATAAAAATTCCAATCTTGCAAAGCTGTAAATAATAGCTCCCCCGATACTTTATATACGGTATCGGGGGATATTTATATGCAATAAAAAATCCCGGTTACCTGCAGTAACCGGGATTAATCATATTCTCTTATTTGAGAGCAGCCTTAGCCTGTTCTGTAAGAGCTGTGAATGCTGCGGGGTCTGCGATAGCGATTTCTGAAAGCATCTTTCTGTTAAGAGTGATGCCTGCCTTCTTGAGACCGTTCATGAATGTTGAGTAGTTCATGCCGTTAGCCTTGCAGCCTGCAGAAATTCTTGCGATCCAGAGTCTTCTGAAATCTCTCTTCTTCTGCTTTCTGCCGATGTAAGCATAGTTGCCGCTCTTCATAACAGCCTGCTTAGCAGTCTTGAAGAGCTTGCTCTTTGAGCCGTAGTAGCCCTTAGCGAGCTTAAGAACCTTATTTCTTCTCTTACGAGTCATTAATGCGCCTTTAATACGTGCCATTCTTAGTTACCTCCGTTAAATCTTCTTCTTATTTGTAAGGAATAAGACGCTTGATCTGCTTAACATTGGTCTTGTCAGCAACAGCAGTCTTGCGAAGATTTCTCTTTCTCTTTGTTGATTTCTTGTTAAGGATGTGGGACTTGTAGGCATGAGCACGGATGGGCTTGCCGTTCTTTGAAAGCTTAAAACGCTTTTTTGCGCCGGAGTTTGTTTTGATTTTAGGCATTGTTTTTTCCTCCTGAATTAATTTTCTGCGGAATTGCTTATTTGGCTGACTTGGCAGCAAGGAACATAAGCATTGTACGATTTTCTAACTTAGCGGCTTTTTCCACATTGCCGTATTCGGAACAGGCATCAGCGAAAGACTGCATAATTTCAAGACCTCTTTCGGGATGAACCATTTCTCTGCCTCTGAAACGGATTGACACCTTAACCTTATTTCCTGCTTTAAGGAAACGGATTGCATGGTTTACCTTAGTTTCGATATCGTGGGTATCGATGTTGAGAGTAAGCTGAATTTCCTTGATTTCAATAACCTTCTGATTCTTCTTAGCCTCTTTTTCACGCTTTTGCTGATCAAATTTGTACTTACCGTAGTCCATAATCTTACATACGGGGGGTACTGCCTGAGGAGCGATTTTTACAAGGTCAAGACTTCTGTAAGTCGCAGCCTTGAGAGCATCAGCAGCAGACATAATGCCGAGCTGTTCGCCGTCGTCAGTGATAACTCTGACCTCTTTGTCTCTGATTTCCTCATTGATCTGAAGTTCCTTAGTAGCTATAAATAAGCACCTCCAAAATAAAATACAAAAAATAAATGCGGACGACCGATTCGCCCGCACATATACACAGAGTAAGAGAATATACCTCTTGAAACTTTAATGTATTTACCCTGAAAAACGGAATTCGCAGGGTGAGAACGGGATACGGTCTGCTTTATTTACCCGTGTATTATAACAGAGGGATATCCGTTTGTCAAGTACTTTTTTGTTTGTTTTTATCATACAAAAAAATATCCCGCAATTTGTTGAAAACTCACTAAAATCGGATTTTGACGGGGGAATTGTTGAAAAATAATCTATGGTATGTTATTATATCTTGAACAATAATTACTTAGGAGGGGTAACGTGGCAGACGAAAAAAACACTGCTCAGCAGTATACGGATGAACAGCTTGGTTACGTTTATGAAAACAGACGTTATGTCGGCACCAAAGAAACCGTCGGTTTTGTTCTCTGGGATGCTGCACAAAGCCTTAATATCAATACTTACACAACCCGTTTCATAACAAACATTGTTAAGATTGACCTTGGTTATCAGACAATCCAGAAGTCCATCAACAGTGTGTGGGATATTGTAAACGATATCTTTATGGCGGCTATTGTTGAAAAGACAAGAACACGTTGGGGTAAGTTCAGACCTTATCTTTTAGGTCTTGCAATTCCCGGCTGTATCGCCACTCTTTTCTACTGGTTTATGCCTGTTCTTTTCTCAGGCACAGGCTCTATGTCTCTTGCAAAGTTTATTTTCTATGTTCTTCTTGAAATTCTTCGTGAAGGCGTAGGTACATTCCAGGCTATCGCAAGAACAGGTATGCTTGCTACCATAACGCCGCACCCTGTTGACAGAACGCGACTTATCACAATTGCTAACTTTGCATCGGGTACATTCGGCGAAAAGCTTCCCGAACAGATAATGACAATTATCCTTGACCTTATTGATAACAATGTGTTCAAGCCCGGTAAAGGCGGCAGAGAGGCACAGTACCTCGTAGCTTTCGTAGGTATGGGTGCATTCACAACAATCGTTTCGTCAGGTATGTCATTCTGGTTCTTTGCAAACTCCAAGGAAAGAATCATGCAGTCTGTCCAGACTCCCAGTGTTATAGATTCGGTTAAATCCATTATAAATAACAAGCCCGTTCTTCTTATGACTCTTTCTGATTTCCTCGGCGGCTTCGGTATCTCGGGTAGTAAGTCTGACTATTACATAGACGTTCTGCACTTTGCATCAATGACAATGCTTGCAGGTATTCCCGCTGCACCCCTTTCACCCGTATCATTCTCATTCGTTCCCTGGTTCAGAAGACGTTTCTCTTCAAGACTTCTTTATATTGTAAGTAACCAGATAGGCAGTATCCTTTATGTATTCGTATTCCTGTTCGGTTGTATCGGCTTCAATCCCAAGACCTTCAAGGGCGGTCTTTACAGAAACAAGTGGGCTATGCTTGTTGCTATGGCAACATGGGAGCTTATCTGGACTCTCTTCTATGGTCTTAAATCCGTTATCGGTACAGAGCTTTATAACGAATCAATGGACTATTGCGAATGGAAGAACGGCTACAGAACAGAAGCTATGACCTCTGTTGCAAAGGGTCTTGCTGCTAAGGTTTCACAGGCAGTCAGCGGTGTTGTTACTACAGCTCTCAAGAAGTTTGTAGGGTACAATCAGAACGCTTATACAAAGGGCGAGGAACAGCCTGACTATGTTAAGTTCTACCTCTTTGCAATGTTTACGATCATTCCCTCAATCACAGGCTCAATGGGTATTATTCCCATGCTCTTCTATGACCTTCACGGCAAGAAGAAGGAGCAGATGTATGCTGAGCTTCTTCAGAGAAGAAAGGAAGCTGCACTTGCTGCATCAGACGGTGATGATGAAGCTATAAGAGAAATGGAAGAAAGACTCAAGGCAAGCAGAAATTCCAAATAAATAATAAGCAGGTGTTTTTGATAATCAGTTCAAAAACACCTGTTGTTTTTTGTATGTTTGTACAAGTCTATATACGCTTATTTATCTTGCATAGTCAGGCTTTTATATGATAAAATATAACTATACAGACTCAGGAGGGAAAACTATGGCTGAAGAAAAGACCGCTGCTGAACTTTATACCGATGAAATGACAGGCTATGTGTATGAAAACAGACGTTATGTCGGCTCTAAGGAAACCGCAGGCTTTGTTCTGTGGGATGCTGCTCAGAGCCTTAATATCAATACATACAGCACAAGATTTATTACCAACATCGTAAAGATTGACCTCGGATATCAGACTGTTGTTAAATCAATAAACAGTGTGTGGGATATTATAAACGATATCTTTACTGCCGCTATTGTAGAAAAAACAAGAACACGCTGGGGTAAGTTCAGACCGTATCTTTTAGGTCTTGCAATTCCCGGTTGTATTGCAACTCTTCTTTATTGGCTTATGCCCGTGATTTTTAACGGCATATCTTCAAAATCAATAGGAAAGTTTGTTTTTTATCTTGTTCTTGAAATTCTTCGTGAGGGTGTGGGTACCTTCCAGAATATTGCAAGAACGGGTATGCTTGCTACCATAACACCGCATCCTGTTGACAGAACGAGGCTTATTACCATTGCAAACTTTGCCTCAGGCTTTTTCGGAGAAAAGCTGCCTGAGCACGGCATGACTATTCTTCTTGACCTTATTGATAACAAGGTTTTCAAAACGAAAATGTCCCACGAGCAGCAGCTTATGGGTGCTTTCGTCGGAATGGGTGCCGTAACGACCATTGTTTCCTCGGGTATGTCCTTCTGGTTCTTTATGAATTCAAAGGAAAGAATTATGCAGTCCGTAAAAACGCCCAGTATCAGGGATTCTCTGCGCTCCATTGCCAATAACAAGCCTATGCTTCTCCTTACAATTTCAGATTTCCTTGCAAACTTCGGTATTTCGGGAAGCAAGCAGGACTATTACATAGATGTTCTTCATTTCGCATCAATGACACTTGTTGCAGGTCTGCCTGCAGCACCCCTGTCACCCATATCATACTCTTTTGTTCCCTGGTTCAGAAGAAAGTTCTCATCTCGTCTTCTTTATATTGTCAGCCGTAATATCAGCCATTTCCTTCATATTTTTGTTTTCCTTTTCGGCTGCATCGGCTTCAATCCCAAGACCTTTAAGGGCGGTCTTTACAGAAAGAAGCTTCCCATGTTCTTTGCTATGGCATTATGGGAGCTTATCTGGACAATATTCTACGGACTTATGTCGGTTATCGGTACTGAGCTTTACAACGAATCAATGGACTACTGCGAATGGAAAAACGGCTACAGAACAGAAGCTATGACATCTGTTGCAAAGGGCCTTGCATCCAAGGTTTCGGGTGCGGTCAGCGGTGTTGTCACAACCGCACTCAAAAAGATGGTAGGCTATGATCAGAATGCATATACCAAGGGTGAAGAACAGCCTGATTATGTTAAGTTCTATCTTTTCGCAATGTTTACAATTGTGCCTGCAGTAACAGGTACTCTTGGTATTATTCCTATGCTTTTCTATGACCTTCACGGTAAGAAAAAGGAAACTATGTATGCTGAACTTCTTCAGAGAAGAAAAGAGGCTTCCCTTGCTGCCTCCGACGGAGATCTCGCAGCCGTAATGGAAATGGAAGAAAAACTCAAACAAAGTAGGAAAGGGGCGCAAAAATAACCATATTTGCCGCGCAAAACGGTTATAGAGTGCGTTAGTCTTTCCCGGGGCGATGTGTGATATTTGGTTTGTTGCACTGACCAGGTTTCTGAATGCGCTTTGTTTTCGCCGCTTCGCAGTACTTATGTACGGCTTGCCAGCGGCGAAAACAACAACTATAGTCATTTTTGTCCCCTTTCCGGTGCGGGGCTTTAACCGGGGTTCATGAGACTTTGTTCAGTTAGTTTACCTTGGTTGTTGAGGTGAGTGTGTGGTATTATCATAAAATGCCCATATTTCACCGTATTGCATCCGCTTTTTTGCGAAAAATCGGCGCACTACGGCAAAATCTGAGCATTTTCTGATAATGGTTAAAGTATGATGAGACTTTTTGTTTTTTGTGATTTTGGGGTTTGTTGGTTTAGAGGGGATTGATTTGGCTCGTGCTTCGCACATTGCGTTTAGTTTTTTTGGCTCGTGATTCGCACATTGCACTGGGGTGCTCGTGCTTCGCACATTGCGTTGGTTTTTTTGTGTGAAATTATAGTTTGTTTTCGAAAAATGCGGTGCGGAACCAGACATCGTTTACTTCGAAGAATCTGTCTTTCAGGTAATTGAGGATTCCTGCATCGGTTTTGAATGTGAAGCCTGTTTTGTATGAATACAGGCATTGTTTTTTGTAACCGCCGTATTTTTTATTAAGGGCATTTGTGCCGTATTTACCGTCACCTAAAAGGGGGCAGCCCATAGATGCCATATGTGCTCTTATCTGATGTGTGCGCCCTGTAAAAAGCTCCACCTCAACAAGACTGAGATCACCTTTTGTTTCGATAACGGTATAACCGGTTTTCATACTTTTGCCGCCGGGAACGGGTTTGCTGAGAACAGTTACCGTGTTTTTCTTTTCATCCTTTATCATAAAGCCTTCGGCAATGCCCTTTTTTTTCGGGGGACTGCCTATGGTGATGCACAGATATCTTTTTTCGATTTCTCTGAGCTTTATCTTTTCATTAAGAATTCTCAGGGTTTCGGCATTCTTGGCAGCCATTACGATACCGCCTGTGTTACGGTCGATACGGTTTGCAAGGGCAGGGGCAAAGGATGCTTCGTTTTTCGGGTCATACTCTCCTTTTTCATAAAGATAACGCTGTACCCTTGTAATCAGCGTATCATTGTACTCACCCTCATCGGGATGAGAGAGAAGACCGACCTTTTTATTAAGAAGAAGAATATTTTCGTCCTCATACACTATATCAAGCTCTTTGCCTGCCGACAAAAAGGAGTATTTTTCTTCCTTGGGTGCAAAGAACTCATCATTTATGTACATGGTGACTGTATCGCCTTCTTTGAGCCTTGTTGAGATTTCCGCTTTTTTTCCGTTGAGCTTTATTCTTTTCAGACGGAGATATTTATACAAAAGGGATTGAGGCAGAAGGGGAACGGTTTTTGTGATAAATTTGTCCAGACGCTGATTTGCGTCGTTTTTTGCAATAGTAAATTCTTTCATATCTTCAGTTTACAACAAACAGAAAATTTTTTCAATAAAAAGGGGATTTATTATGAAAATAATGACATTCAATATACAGCATTGTAATTATTACCCCGAAAATAAAATAAAATTTGAGCCGTTTGCCGAAGAAATTCTGTCTGTGGGCGCGGACATTGTCGCCCTTAATGAAGTGAGAGGAAAAGGGATTATTCCCGGCTACACTGCTCAGACAGAAAAGCTTTGTGAGCTTACGGGATATAATGGTTATTTCGGGAAAGCTATAAAAGTAGGCGGTACAAGTCCCTACGGCAATGCTGTTCTGAGTAAACTTCCCGTTATCAGCACCGAAACCGTAAAAATACCCGACCCTGTACTGAAAAAGGGGCACGAAATGTATGAATCCCGTTGTATAATAAAGGCAGATATCGGAGAAAAAGAAAAATATACCGTGCTTGTAACACATATGGGGCTTAATAAGGATGAAAGGGAAAGTGCAGTTGCAACCCTTATCGGTATTGCTCCTTGTGAAAGATGCATCATTATGGGTGATTTCAACTGTCTGCCCGATGCACAGGAGCTGAAGCCGCTGTTTGAAAAATATGTATGCACGGACATTGATGATTTTACTTTTCCTTCGGATAAGCCTGACAGAAAGATAGATTATATTTTTGTTTCGGAAGATATTGAAATAATAAATAAGGGTACAAGTGTAAATGTTGTATCCGACCACCTGGGACAGTGGGCAGAGATTAAGGAGAAATGATGATGACAGAGCTTCAGGCAAAACAGAGAATAGATGAGCTTTGCGATAAGCTGAATTTTTATTCCTATAAATATTATGTTGAAAATGAAAGTCCCGTAAGTGACTATGATTATGATATGCTCCAGCGAGAGCTTAAAACACTTGAGGAGAAATTTCCTGCACTTGTACGTGCCGATTCACCTACTATGAGAGTAGGCGGAGAGGCTGAAAATACCTTTGAGCCGGTTACTTTTGAGGTTAAGCTTGAAAGTCTGCAGGATGCCTTCAGCTTTGAAGAGATTGATGATTTTGATCGCAGGGTAAGTGACAGTGTATCGGATTATTCATTTGTTGTTGAACCCAAAATTGACGGTCTTTCGGTAAATCTTGAGTATAAGGACGGTATCTTTGTTCGTGGTGCCACACGAGGCGACGGAAATGTGGGTGAGGATATTACCGAAAATCTCAAAACCGTAAAGAGTATACCTCTCAAGCTGCGTAAGGACATTGATATAACCGTGCGCGGTGAGGTTTATATGTCAAAGTCTGTTTTTGCCGAAATAACACAAAAGCAGGAGAATGCAGGGGAAACACCTTTCAAGAATCCCCGTAATGCAGCTGCAGGCTCATTAAGACAGAAAAATCCGAAAATTACAGCTGAGAGAAAGCTTGATATATTTGTTTTCAATGTTCAGAAATATGACGGTGCTCCCTTTAATGACCATAAGAGCTCCCTTGACTTTTTAAAAGAGCTCGGCTTTGTGACAGTGCCGTTTTATGTTCCCTGTGAAAATATTGAGCAGGCTAAAAAAGAGCTTGCTGTTATCGGTGAGAAAAGAGCGCAGCTGGGTTTTGATATTGACGGTGCCGTTATAAAGGTCAATGAGTTTTCACACAGAAAAATTCTCGGAAGCACGGCAAAGTTTCCCCGTTGGGCAGTAGCCTACAAATATCCCCCCGAAGAAAAGGATACCGTGCTCAGAGATATTGAAATCAGTGTGGGCAGGACAGGAGTGCTTACTCCTACTGCCGTTTTTGACAGCGTGCTTCTTGCAGGCTCAACGGTTTCAAGAGCCACACTTCATAACGAAGACAGGATAAATGAATTTTCTCTGGCATTGGGCGATACCATAACCGTAAGAAAAGCGGGTGATGTCATTCCCGAGGTTGTGGGTGTAAGAAAACATTCCGGAAACGATGTTTTTGCCTTCCCGAAAATCTGTCCCTCTTGCAAAGCCGGGGTTTTCAGGGATGAGGGGGTTGCCGCATACCGTTGTACAAATCCCGAATGTCCTGCACAGGTATTGAGACTTATCATTCATTTCTGCTCAAGGGATGCTATGGATATAGAGGGTCTCGGTGAAGCTATACTTGAGGTGTTTACCGAAAAGGGCATGATAAAGGATATTGCGGATATATACTGTCTTAAAAAAGAGGATATAGCCGTGCTTGAGGGCTTAGGTGAAAAATCTGCGGATAATATCCTTTCTGCCATAGAAAAGTCAAAGGAAAATGATCTGTCAAAGCTGCTGTTTGCCCTCGGTATAAATCATATCGGAGAAAAGGCAGCAAAGCTTCTTTCGGTTCATTTCGGAAATCTTGAAGCAATAATGAATGCAGCAAGGGAGGAAATTCTTGAAATCGAAGGCTTCGGCTCAATAATGGCAGACGCCGTGACAGAGTATTTTTCACTTGAACAGACGAAGAATCTTATGGCAAGGCTTGTTGAATACGGTATCAACACAAAAAATCTTGCAGAAGTAAAGGATGAGCGCTTCAAGGGGATGACCTTTGTGCTTACAGGTTCGCTTTCAATGTACACAAGGGATGAAGCCTCGGAAATAATTGAGCAGTTCGGCGGAAAAACCTCGTCCTCCGTGTCAAAGAAAACAAGTATCGTTCTTGCAGGTGAGGCGGCAGGCAGTAAGCTGAGAAAGGCTGCAGAGCTTGGCATAAAAGTAATAAACGAAGAAGAATTCGCACAGATGATTTTATAAATAACCAATCGGATATACAGGAGCAGACAATGAAAGAAAAAATTTCAGCATATATTGATTCACAAAAAGAAGCATTTATCTCTGACCTCAAGGGTCTTGTTGATATAAAAAGTGTAAGAGAAGCCCCCGAGGAGGGTATGCCGTTCGGCAAGGGACCTGCCGAGGCTTTGAAAAAGGCTGTTGAGATTTCGGCTTCACACGGCTTTGATGCAATAAATTTTGAAAATTATGCAGGTGAGATAACCTACGGCAAAGATCCCGTACTTATGCTTCTTGCACATCTTGATGTGGTTGATGAAGGTGATTTCTGGACCTATGAGCCTTATAATATGAAGGTATGTGACGGAAAAGCCTACGGCAGAGGTACCACAGACGATAAGGGGCCGATGCTCAGCTGTCTTTATGCGTTGAAAGCTGCAAGAGAGCTTTTCGGTGAGCCGAAAAGAGGTGTGCGTCTTGTTATGGGATGTGGTGAAGAAACGGGAAGCGAGGATATGGATTATTATTTCAGCAAACGTGAAAAACTGCCCTTCACCCTTTCGCCCGATGCCGATTATCCCCTTATAAATCTTGAAAAAGGAAGATTTGCACCGTCCTTTACAAAGACTGCAGATAACAGCGGTGAAAAAAGAGTTCTTGCTTTTTACGGAGGTACAACGGGAAATATTGTACCC
The DNA here is from genome assembly GCA_045588855.1 of Acutalibacteraceae bacterium. Taxonomy (GTDB): domain Bacteria; phylum Bacillota; class Clostridia; order Oscillospirales; family Acutalibacteraceae; genus RUG806. The sequence goes on along the minus strand of JAZNEX010000072.1, from coordinate 15,672 downwards.
TGTAAATCATCCGTAATTCTTTCGGGTATTGATAAAAATGAAATTTCTGATATAATAGCCTTCGCTGAAAAAAAGACAGGCGTAAGCTTTTCGGTTGAAGCTGAAAACGGCAACCTCCGTATTTCAGCTCTCGGAGTGTCTTCACACGCTGCGCATCCCGAAGGCGGCAACAATGCCCAGACTGCACTTATTGAGCTGATAAACAATATCGATCTTCAGGATAATGAAGCTGTCCGTTCATTTGCTTCTCTTGCTAAGCTTTTCCCGCATAAGGAAACTGACGGAAGCAGCATCGGAGTAAAAATGGGTGACGATGTTTCGGGCAGTCTCACACTTAATTTCGGTGTGCTTAAATTTGAAGACGGAGTTTTTGAGGGAAGTCTTGATCTTCGTTGTCCGCTTTGTGCAAACGAAAACAATGTAAAGGCAGTTATAGAAAAAGAATTTGCCTGTGCAGGCTTCAGCTTTGTCGGTAATCCCGGAATGATTCCCGTACATTATGTGCCCGAGGATGCTCCCGTTATAAAAACTGCTCTTAAGGTGTATGAAGAATATACGGGGCTCAAGGGTGAATGTCTTGCTATAGGCGGCGGTACATATGTACACGATATTGAAGGCGGTGTTGCCTTCGGTATAGAATTTCCCGGTACCGATTACAGAATTCACGGTGCCGATGAATTTGCCGTGATAGATGAGCTGCTTCTTACGGCAAAAATGTATACAGCAATAATTTATGAACTTTGTTATGAGGATTAAACTATGAACGTTGAGCTTTTAGCACCTGCAGGGTCATTTGAAAGTCTTAAAACCGCATTGTATTTCGGTGCGGATGCAGTTTACTGCGGAGGACCTCTATTACAGTTAAGAGCCTCCGGTGCCGGATTTTCCTTCGATGACCTTAAAAGTGCAGTAGAATATACCCATGAAAGAGGAAAGAAGATTTATGTTACCGTAAACTGCTTTGCTCAGAATGAAGAAATCGAAATGCTTGGGGAATACGCAAACACTCTTTATAATTTAGGAGTTGATGCGGTTATTGTTTCAGATCTGGGCGCAGTATGTGAAATAAGAGAAAAATGTCCCTCTCTTCCCGTACATATTTCCACTCAGGCAAATACCCAGAATTATAAAACCATAGAGATGTATCATAAAATGGGCGTTGAAAGGGTAGTTCTCGGAAGAGAAATGACAATGGAGCAGATTGAGGATCTTAAGGGCAGAATCCCCGATGATATGGAAGTCGAGGTTTTCGTCCACGGTGCTATGTGTATGGCATATTCGGGCAGATGTCTTCTCAGCTCCTTCCTGTCAAACCGCTCGGGTAACCGAGGTGAGTGTTCACAGCCCTGCCGATGGAATTACTATCTTATGGAAGAAAAAAGACAGAATATGTTTTTGCCCGTTATCGAAGAAGACGGTGCTACGGCAGTGCTCAGTTCCACAGACCTGAAGGCAATAGAATTTCTTGACCGTCTCGAAAAAGCAGGGGTAAAATCCTTCAAGATTGAGGGCAGAATGAAATCTCCCTATTATGTAGCCACTGTTATAAATGCTTACCGTCATTTTATGGACGGCAAGGCAACGTTGGAAGAGTGCGAAAATGAGCTTGAGTGTGCTTCTCACCGTCCTTTTGCTTCGGGCTTTTATTTCGGTGAGGCAAAGGCAGACCCCAATAATGACGGTCTTTATCATCAGACCTGCTCGTTTATCGGAATTGTGCTTGAGGATAAGGGTGACGGCAGATATATTGTTGAGCAGAGAAACCGCTTTGATGTGGGTGATACTCTCGAAATTCTTTCTCCCGAAAAAATCGGTATGTCCTTTGAGGTCACATCTATAAGAGATAAAAAGGGTGAAGAAAGACAGAGTGCGCATCTTGTACAGGAAAAGGTAGATGTTTACTGCCCTCATAAGCTTCATCCCGGAGATATTTTCCGTAAGCGTATTGTGTGATATACAGTATTAAATTAGAGTTTGACATTTTTTGCCTTTTGATATAGTATAATAACGGTAATTTTTCGGAAAGGATGTTTTTTTGTGAAAAAATCATTTAAGCGTTTTATTGCAGTTGTTTTGTGTCTTACACTGCTTTTCGGCGGCTCTGTAATGAGCGTATCTGCTGCCGAAACTCAGGAAACAGATATTGTTGCAGATGCAGGCGATGCAATTGCAAAAGGTTTTTATAATGCACTCAATGTGATTGTTGAGATGCTTGCAAAGGTTATATGTACAATTTATCCCAACCCCAAAAGCTGGCAGTCCATCGAAGAGTATGACAGTGAAGAAGTAGGCTTTATGGCAGGCCGCGACACCTATGCCGTTTCAGCTGCAGAGGGTAATGTATGGTCTCTCGGCTACAATTCACGTTCACTTGTTCCCGAAGACATTGACTGCGGTCAGTATAACCTCGGCAGAGACCTTAATAACAAGTATGCCGAAGGTGTATATGATGATATGAGAATCAGAGTTATTGCAGTTGATGACGGCAGCGATGAAGGTCTTGCAGTTTTCGGTGCAATTGATGCTCTCGGTGTTACTTCAACCGATATCAGAACAATCAGAAAGCTTGTTCTTGCTTCTTTCGAAGGTCTCGGTGTTAAAATCGCAAGTATAAATATCTGTGCTACTCATTCTCACTCTGCTCTTGATACTCAGGGTGTAAGCACAGGCTTCTTTACAAAGCTTGCTCTGGGCAGTGTATACAATGTTCTCGGACTTGATACAGCATATCCCGGACTTGAAAAGGCTGATGAATTCAAGACTCATTTCATAAACGAAGCAGCACTTGCAATTGTTGATGCTGTAAACGATATGGAAGAGGGTAATCTTTATTACGGTACTGTTGACTGCTCTGAAATTATCCACGATAAGAGAGATCTTATTGCAAGAGAAGATATTCCCGAAACAGCAGTTCTTTACTTTGTTCCCGCTTCAGGCAGTGAGGATACATACCTTGCTGATATCAGCTGCCATCCCACATCATTCTCAGCAAGCAACGGTCTTGTAAGCTCCGACTATATCTATCATCTTGATAATTATATCAAGGCTCAGACAGGTGCAAACTTCCTTATGGTGCCCGGTGCTATCGGTCAGCTTTCAAGAGACATCGAGGTAGATGAAACCGGTCTTTCCGAATGGGAAGCAAAGGGTGCATCAGCAAAGACTCTCGGAGAGGCTTTCGGTAAGCTTATCCTTGCAGGTGCTTATACAGAAGAGCTTGCCCCCGTACTTAATGTAAAACACAGAGAAATCTTTATTGAGCCCGAAAACAGCATTCTTACACTTGCTTGTGAAATCAATCTTGTAAACAACAGAGTATTCACACAGGGTCCTGCATATACTTCTCCCGTAATGGCTACTGAGCTTGGATACATTGAATTCGGTAACCGTGTAGGCTTTGCTCTCTTCCCCGGTGAATTCTATCCCGAAACCTTCTGGGGTACAGAAATCACAAACAACACAAACTGGGACGGTACTGAGTGGCAGTATGATTCTCTCGGTGAATCCGTAGAAGGTGTTGATGTACACTGTATTTCTCTTACAAACGATGCTATCGGTTATGTTCTTACAGATAATAACTTTGCATTTATGGGTCATATCATCGGTGAAGAAATTGCCGACGAAGTTCTTTCCGTAGGTAAGCACACAGGCTCATTCCTTGTAGGTGAGTATTTCACACTTTTAGATGAAATGAAATAAGAATCAGAATAACAAAACACAGAAAGCCGAGCAGGTTTTCTGTGTTTTTTTTCTTATGTCTTCAGCTTTATACAGGTTACTGTTATGTCATCGTGCTTTCCTGTTTTTGACATTGAAAGTGCAGTGTTTACTATTATCTGCGACAGCTTTATGGCAGAATCCGAGCGGTGTTCACGGAGTATTTCTTTTAAAGAGTGATTGGGTATTACTGAAGCTCCGTCGGACATCATAAGAATAATGTCGCCTGTCTGAAGGATTATTTCACTTTTTTCAAATTCCGTTTCTCCGAGTATGCCCAGAGGCAGTGAGCTTTTTTCGATAACCAGTGTTTTATCCCCTTTTCTGATAATTGACGTTGCAGCGCCTGCTTTATAAAAGCAGCATTCTCCCGACTCGGGGTTTATTCTGAGAATATCAAGGGTTGACAGAGTTTCCTCTGCCGATTTTATCATAAGAGCGCAGTTGACGGTTTCAATAGCTGTTTCGGGGGAAAAGCCTGATTTCATCAGCCTTGAGACAAGTGAACATGTCATAACCGAATCCAGTGCAGCTCTTGTGCCCGTGCCCATTCCGTCACTTAATACCGAATAGAAGCTTCCCTTTGAATCATAAAAGCACCTTGCCGTATCTCCGCAGAATTCTTCCTCTGCCGTATGAGAGCTGGTGTGATATTCAATAAAAAGACGGCTTTCCTCCGAAAAACTCAGGACCGTACAGTCTTTGTCATATTCGTCGGTAACAGGCGGCATATAGTTTATTCCCGTTATTCTGAAAAGTCTGTCCTGCAACAGACCGATATCCTTATCGGGAGGTATATGTGAGCAATAAACACGAATAGAGGATTTTCCCTGAAGTGAAGAAAAAGCACTTATTCCGAGAACAGAAAACCCCATATCGGTAAATACAGGCATAAGTGCATTTGCAATTACGGGATCTGTTTTTTGCTGTTCATTGAGATTTTCTGCTGTTTCATCAAGTATTTTTCCGAGAAAATAAAACTGCTTTGCCGATGCTTGCTTTGCATCAAAAATATCTTTTCTTGCCGCAAGCGAAGCATTATATGCGCAGTACACCTCATTAAAGCTGTCTGTTATCCTGTCGGGCAGTCTGCAGGTAATAACAAATCTGTCAGGCAGTCTTTCCGTTATCAGTCTGCCGTCATTTATCAGTGTTTTTTTCGCTTTTTTAAAGGCATCCTCGGTAATTTCTCTGCACTTGTTCCAGCAGAAATCATATTTTGCGCAATTTTTACAGACATCCTCTTTTACAAGAATTGCAAAATTATCTGTTTTTGGCTTGTCTGCTTTCATAAGAAGCTCAGAAATTGCACTTACCGAAGAAGAAACATCCTTGAGTGCTCCGGCTCTCAGCTTAAGTGAGAAGCCCAATGCCGTGCTTTTTTCCTTTTCGTGAGAGTCACGGCTGAGAGGTATGACATATTCTGCCAATGAATAAAGATGTTTTGACGGAATGAAAACAAAAATAAAAGCAGAAAAAAATACCTCGGCTGTGGCAGCAATCAACTGCTCCGGATTTCCTTTGAGTAAAAGTCCGAGAAAGGATGATATAACAAGGCTTAAGGCTACGGGGATTTTGCCGTATGCTCCCGTAAGCCCCGTGAAGAGTCCCGATAATGCAAAAACAGGCATAAGATGCGGCATATCATTATTGAATCCGAGAGTCAGTGCACAGCAAATTCCCGTAAGTGAGGATGCGGCTTCCTTCCCGCACAGAGCAAAAAGCATTATTGCAAAATAACCTGCCGAGTGAGATATTGAAAAATTATATACGGTGAATTTTTCAAGAGACAAAAGCATAACACATCCGAAAAAAATTACGGAAACCGTGTCTGACGGGGCAAAAAGCGTACCTCTTCCCATAAGTATGCTGTTACTTTTAAGTCTGAATGTGAATGCCGTGAATGCTGCGGCTATCATTGCCTCGCAAAGACACATAATTATGTATGCACCGCCCGATTTTGTTGCTGCAGCAATTGCAATTGATGAGCCTGACATTACCGTGAAGGTAAGAAGCGGCAGAATAAACATTTTTCTTTTTTCGGGGATTTTATGATAGATGCTCAGTCTTATAAGTGCCGTAAAGCATATTGCCGCAACAAATCTGAGACAGTCAAACAGACCGAAAAAAATCGCATATCCGACAGAACTTCCCACGGCACACGCCATAAAATATGAGGTGCTGACGGCAGATGTAAAGCCTACGGCAAAGGGTGAAAGCCCTCCTGCAAAGGAGACCGAGCTCATAAGAAAGCTCAGTGAAAACATTAAGCACTGAAGCAAGGCTTCTCTTATTTTTCCGGTGGCTTTTATTTTTTTACCGTAATCAATCAATTCTGACAGCTTTTCCATTTATTTTCATTCCTTGTTTTTTCTTCTCCTGATATTTTATTCTTAAATACGGTAAAAGAATGTCATAAGCGGTAGCAGATAAATGTCATAAAAGATGTATAAAAGAAAAGAAGAGATAAACACGGTTGAAACGTGTATTATCTCTCCGATAAAATTATGAAGTTTTTTCAGGAATGAATTTTTACAGACTCTGTAACAGTGCTTCACAACCTCTGTATATGCAGTCATAGGCTTCCTTGAATTTTCCCGTGTACCAGGGGTCATCAACATCACCGCCGCCGCAGTAATCAAGAAGCTTCTTTATCTTTCCGTCGGTATCTTCACCAAGCATTATTCCGATATTTCTCATATTCATACTGTCCATACCGATTATAAGGTCATAGCTTTTGTAATCATCCTTTTTCAGTCTGACTGCGGTTTTTCCTTTCGGGTCTATACCGTGTAACAGAAGCTGCTCACGGGCAGGCGGGTATACGGGATTACCCTTTCCCATATATATTTCATCGGTGCTTGTGGCAGCAGATGCAATAAAGAATTCACTTTCTCTTCCTGCCTTTTTTACCATATCCTTGAAAATAAATTCTGCCATAGGACTGCGGCAAATATTGCCGTGGCAGACAAAAAGAATTTTAATCATTTTATATTTCTCCGTTTTTGTAATTCTTTACGATTATATCCACGCATTCTTCAGGTGTCAGGCCTGTACAGTTAACGGTAATATCAGCATATTTTTCGTAAAGAGGGATTCTCTCTTCAAAGAGCTCATCAAGTCCCTTTTCCTTGTCCATTGCGATACCTCTGGTGGTAATATCACCGAGTCTTCTGACAAGCTCGGGAAGCTCAACCTTAAGATATACACAGATTCCGTTTTTGCAAAGCTTACTCATTGCCTTTTCGCCGTAAACGGCACTGCCGCCCGTGGCAATAACCATATTGGAAAAATTCTCACTCAATATGATATTTTCTTCAAGGGATATAAAATATTCCGTGCCCTTTTCATTGATAATATCGCACAGAGCTTTTTTTGTTTTTCTTTGAATAATAAGGTCGGTATCGCAGAAATCCATAAGCAGTGATTTTGCAAGAAGCACTCCCACAGTACTCTTTCCTGCTCCCGGCATACCGATAAGAATAATATTTTTCATAAAACCTCCGGATAATCTATCGGTTATAGGGCCGATAAATAAGATGTAGAAAGAAAAGTGCATTATGCTTTAATGTGCGGAGAACATAATGAGCTTGTCGCCTTCTTCCAGTACCACAGGAATATCAGGCAGATTGCCGCTGAAGATATTTACATTTCCGCCGGGTTTTACGTAGCCCAGTATTATGGTGGGATTTACGATAAAAGAGCGTTTCGGGTCAAGGGATGCCTCGTATACTGCTCTTACAAGCTTATCTGCCGTTGTGGGTGCAGGAATGCAGTCAAAGTATCTTGTGACCTTCTTTATATAGATTTCTTTGCTTTCATAGGTCTTTTCCGTATTTTCACTGTCATCGGTGTCATAGGTAAGAATATCATTATAGAAATCAAAGAGAGCCTCAACCTCACTTATCTGTGTTATCATTTTGCTGATGTATCTGTTGCTGATAACAACATTATTTACGCTGTAGCTGTTGACAATATCATGATGCTTGGGATTAATGATTTCAACAATAACGTCAATGCTTTCAACATCAAAGTCAGGGTTTTCCTCAAGCTTGCGGTCAATGATTTCACGTACATAAACCAGGTTTGCAAGTGCCGATGCGTCAATATTTTCATTGAGCGCTTCGTCATCTGAAAGAATAAGCACACTGGTATCACCTATGTTTGATGTAACAACTCTGTCAATTGTGGAGCTGATAAGGTCTTTGTCATAAATATTTGCTTCAACGGTTTCGTTCACAAAGGGATAATCCTTATAATAATTCATCTTTTCAAGATGAGCCTTATCATCAACAACCACAAGATTTACAATTTCACCATCCTTGCGCCATTCCTTGCTGAAGGATTCGAAGCCTTCCATGATGTTTTTACACTTGCTGTTATGACCGAGAATAATAACATTTTTGGTTTCAAGCCAGTAATCCTTATGAAGGTCGATTGAATAGTCAAGAGGCGCTATACGTGATTCTTTATGTATATCCTTATGATTTTCTGCAACATAGTAAGCGTATGTTTTCTGAATCTCTTTGCCGTCAGAAGTTTTGATTTTTCTGTTTCCTTTTGCAATTGTAATAGGAAGAGCATGGTTATGGGAAGCAAAATATTTTTTTGCAAAATCAATTTCGTTTTCTTCCGTATGCTCTTCGGAGTAGAATTCGGCACCCTTGTTGGAGAACAGCTCGCTGTAAACATGATTCAGCTCGGGCATAAGACAGAACTGAGAGAGAATCTGACCGAGAACATCGTTTACCATTACAGGAATAATGTTACATTTACGGTCAACCTGTTTTGCTTTGATTATTTTATTTACGAGCTCGCCTGTCCATTCGTCAGTGATTTCAACAATGATTCTCTGGTCATCAAAGGAGCTTTCGGCAGAGGTGATATCCGCAACTTGCATAAGAGTTTTTATGGTCTGGGAATTGCCCTTGCCCATCTCATTGATTTTTTCACGGTGCTCAAACTTGCATATTGTATTGTTTATATCATTTCCCAGGATAACTATAGAGCGTGCTCTTTCAAGAGAAATATCTGAAAGCTGCTTTGATGAGAAAACATCACCCTCTCTTACAATTACAGTAAGACGGCCTCTGAATCTGTTTTTGTATATAGCTATATGGCGGGAAATAAGAGGAAGACTCTTATATTTTTCCAATAATGCCTTTTTTTCACGGGCAATGGTGTCCTCAAGACGCTCATAAATTTCCTTTTCTATTTCTTCCTTTCTGCCCGAAACAAGAACAACTACAGTCTGCTTTTCATCGCAGTAAATCATATCGTTCACAATTTCGGAGGCACGTGAATTCCAGTTGAGAATAACAAAGTGCTCTGACAGATGAAGCTTTCTTTTACCGGAATTTGCGTTTTCTATAAAGTGAGAGATATAGTTTGTAACGTAACCGATTACCGCACCTGTAAATGAAATCATACCTATGAGTATGATAACCAGACAAAGCAGAGTAACGGCAACCCCCGATTGACCGATATCGGCGACAACAAACTGGATACAACCTGCATCAAGTATCATGGTGATGGTACAGAATGCAGCTTCGATGAAGCTCATTTTTTCCGTGCCGTCAAGTGCCAGTGCACTTATAAGCAGTGCTGAAAGCAGGAAAAATACAATGTTGAACAGAAGAATTGCAAAAAGTACCACTCTGCCCGGATTTTTGACAACCTGTAAGCTTGCCCATTCCTTTATTCGTTCGCGCATAAATATATCTCCTTTACTGTGTTATCAGTTTAAAGTCCTATAATAAAATAACATAAGATGGAATATGATTCAATTGACATTCTGTATAAAATTACAAATTTTCGTATGTTTTTGACGTTTTTTGTTCTTGATAATAAATTATTGTGGTATAATGGTAGTGATACATGTTGACGGGCGGTGAAAATTTGAAACATTATAAAAAAGCTGATATAAAAAAACTTATAAAGCTTTTTGTCTCCATGCTTTATATAAGTGCTTTTACTTTCGGCGGCGGTTTTGTTATTGTTACGCTTATGAAGAAAAAGTTTGCTGATGAATATAAATGGCTGGATGAGCAGGAGATGCTTGATATTACATCTATTGCTCAGTCAACACCCGGTCCCATAGCTCTCAATGCCGCAGTTATTGCAGGTAAAAAAATCGGAGGTGCATGGGGGATTCTTGCCGCTGCTCTCGGTACTATAATACCTCCCTTTGTTATCATATCTGTAATTTCGGTTTTCTACTCATTTTTTGCAGATAACAGATATATTGCCATTGTACTGAAGGGAATGCAGGCAGGTGTTGCAGCCGTAATTATTGATGTTTCCTGTTCGTTGAGTAAAAACTATTTTAAGAACAAAAAGATATTTGAGATTATTTTGATTTTTATATCCTTTGTCCTTGTGTTTTTTGTTAAGATAAATGTGATTTATATTATCCTTGGCGCTGCTTGTATAGGTATAGTTATTGTTATAGCCGGCAGAAGAAGGGGGGCGGAAAAATGACATTGCTGAAATTATTTATTTCCTTTCTTCAGGTCGGATTTTTTTCCGTGGGCGGCGGCTATGCCGCCATTGCACTTATCCGGGAGCAGGTTGTAGAAATTAATTCCTGGCTTACAATGTCTCAGTTTTCCGACCTTACGGCAATTGCGGAAATGACCCCCGGCCCTGTTGCCATAAATGCCGCAACCTTTACGGGAATACGCATTGCAGGTCTTCCCGGTGCCTTTGCCGCTACCCTCGGCTGCATAACTCCTTCAATTATAATATCAACCTTACTTGCATTTATCTATTACAGATACAAGGGCGCAAAGGCTCTGCAGAGTGTGCTTAAGAGTATACGCCCTGCAACCATAGGTATTATTTTCAGTGCAGGACTTTCAATACTGCAGTATGCGGTTTTTACAGACGGAATAATATCTATTTCGTCCGTGGATTATGTAAGTGTTTTCATTTTTATTATTTCGTTTGTTCTTCTCAGGAAAACAAAGCTTTCCCCTATCCCCGTTATGCTGATATCCGGGGTGTTGTATCTTCTGATCTCTCTTATTCTGCCTTTGGTGGTCTGACAGTATGAATGTAACTGATAAAAATAAATTTTTATATATAACGGCATATGCACTTCGCTCAGCGGCTCTTCTCGTTTCAACGGGCACACTGATACAGACCTTTCTTGTCTATATAGGAATGAGTGCGGACAGAATTTATATACATACCACCGTAACGGGAGCTGTCAATGTCCTTGTGATTCTGCTGTTTGCACATTTTGCCGACAGCGGAAGTCTTATCAGGCGCACAGCCTTTGTACAGCTTGCAGGCGCAATATTATTTTTGTGTTACCTGCCTTTGTGCATAGGCACGGGTGCCGGTCTGCCGCAGTTTGTTCTGCTTATCACTGCAGGTGCACTTCAATCTGTATCGACGGCGCTTCATACGGTGTGCGACTATAAGCTGCCATACTATATAATAAAAAAGGAAGATTACGGCAGTATAATGGCATTCTGCGGGATATTGTATTCGGGTATTTCCTTCGGTACGGGTACTCTTATAACAGCGCTTTCCGTCAGATTTTCTTATTCCGTTCTTATGGCTGCGGCATTTATTATTGCCTTTGTGTTTATGGCGCTTGCCGCCCTTCTTACATATAAGCTGAAAAATATTTCGGCTTATGAAGATACGGTTATACTGAAAACGGACTCGGACAAACAGAAAAACAGTTTAAAAAGGGTAATTACCGCTCCTGTTTTTTATAAGCTTATTCCTGCCAATCTTATGAGAGGCTTTGCTACGGGGATGACCCTTGTTTTTGCGGTTATTGCAGCAGATAATCTCGGCTACAGCGAGCAGATAACAACGGCATCCGTGTCGGTTCAGTCTGTGGCATCCCTTGCCGGATGTGTCTTGTTCGGTGTTCTTTCAAAAAAGCTTTCGCATGGGGTAAGCATTTTTGCAGGCAGTGTTACATTTCTGCTGCTTCCGCTTGTTTTTATTCCCGGAAAGCCTGTCCTTTTTCTTATAATCACGGGTATCGTAATATTCGGAAGAACACTTATAGATTATGCGGTTCCCTCTATGCTTCTTTATGAGGTGCCCGTTGAAATCGCAGGCCCCTATAACGCATACAGAATGATTTTACATAACGGCGGTTCGCTTATTGCAACCTCTCTGGCAACAGTTGTTGCTGCAGAAATTCTTATCCCCATTGCCTGTGTGATGCAGATTGTTTCCGGTTGTGTGTATATGGTAAGCTTCCGTAAAAGCAGAAAAGCCGAAATGTCCGTATAAAACAAAAAACTCTTCCGTGAGGAAGAGTTTTTTGGGTATGTAGCTCTTATTTAAGGAATGTGAAATTTTTGATAACAGCGGGTTCCTTAGCCTTACCCTTGCATACATCAAAGAAGCAGATGATTTTTACTACAAATATAACAATCATGAAAATTGAATATGCAAGAGGAACAATAACGGTCCAAGCGAGTAATCCGGCACAGATAGCACCGAGGATTGTAACAACGGAAATCTTGAGAGCCTGTCTTACGTGGAAGGCTGCATAGGGTGAAGAATTACTTGCAAGAAGAGCAATGATGATGCCGAATGTACCCATAAGATAAACAAGCATTGAAATAACCTTGTTGTCTGAAATATCCTTTGCATCAAATTCAGCGGTATGATCTGTGGGATCAACTACGTACTGAGGCTGAGCGTAACCGCCCTGGGGGTTGTAACCGGGCTGAACGGGAGCTGCAAACTGAGTACCGCATACGTTGCAGAATACTGCGCTGTCTTCAAGCTGAGTGTTACATGTGGGACAGATTTTCATAAAAATTCTCCTTTTATGTCTAAATTATTAACTTAATTTTACTTTAATCGAAAATGATTGTCAATGGTTAATGTATACAGTTTATAAGGATGATTTTTATGCCATTTTTTCAAGAGATGTGAGTGTTATTTCGTATTTTGTATCTTTGTTTTTAAGATATCTTTCCATTTCCTCTATCATATAATATGCCATTCTCTGTGGTTCATTTCCCGTGCTTCCTGCAATATGGGGAGTAAGAATTGCATTGTGGCACCAGAAAAGAGGATTGATATATGGGAAGTATTCTTTTTTGATTACATCGGCTACAAATGTGTGTGACGGATGTAAAAGAAGAGACAGTGCAAGAGAATATTCTGCAACCTGAGCGCCTCTGCCCGTATTTATAAATGTGGAGTGTTTTTTCATTTTACGGAAAAGGGAATATCCGAAAACATTTTTAAGCTCAGGCTTATTTGCAAGATGGTTGCTTATTATATCGCATTCACTGAAAAGGGTATCAAGGTCCGTAAGGATTACATTAAGCTCGTCAGCCTTCTTTTTATCAACAAAGGGGTCATACGCAAATATATCAACATCAAGCGCAGACAGCTTTGAAGCCACTTCCTGACCGATTGCCCCAAGGCCCACCAGTCCTACCTTGCATCTGAAGTTGCCGGGAGATGAGTTTGCAAAAATAAGCGAACGCAGCGGTAACAGGCGATAGCTTTTTGCTGATTGGAAATATCCCTTCGCGGCAAGCGTAATCTGAGCAAAGGTGTATTCGGCAACAGGCACTGCATTTGCGGCAAAGGCACTGAAAACCTTGATTCCCTTATTGAGAAAGGGACGGGCAAAATACTGCACCGTACCTGCAGAATAAAATACAGCCTTGAGGTCAGGCATATACTCGGCAATTTCCTCTTTTGTGAACTGCGGCATTCCCCAGGTGGAAAAGGCAATCTCACAACCCTTGAGAAAATCTCTGTACTCTTCAATATTATTTTTATTTATCCTTGGCGAAAGCTCACCGTACTCACTTAATTTTTCAAGCACCTCAGGTGTATAAACCTTGGAAAACTGGAGCTGATTGCTGCCTAAAAGTGCGATTTTCATTTTTTGCCACCCACCTTATTTTTAAGCTTTTTCATATCATTTACCATTGAAAAGGGGAAACCGAATAGTCCGCAGGGATATGTGTATTCAAGAAGCATATTGCCGTCAAATCCTGATTGCTTCAGCTTGTCGATTAAGGTATCTATATAGCCTGGCCTGAATAACGGAAACTGCTCACGGCTCTGCTCGGAATAGGAAATATGAACGGTGTCAATATACGGCAGAGTACGTTCAATGCGGTCAAGGTCGTATTCAAGCCGTTTATAACGTGACTGGAAATATGTTCTGAAATTGTCACAGCCGACATCCTTGTGTATTTTCAAAAAAGCATCAGTATTATTGTTAAATGTGTTATCGTGACATTCGGGGCAGACGATGAGTCCGTATTCTTTGGCTGTCGCACAGATGCTTTTTGTGTCTTCAACTATTATTTTATACGTTAGTTCGTCAGTCTTTTCGCTGTCAGCCCTACCGAGCCAAACACGGACACTACGTGCACCCATAGTGCTTGCAATTTCGCAAATTTCTTTCCACTCATCGGCATTTTTACTGCCCACACGATAGTAACTGCCGTATGAATTTATACGTATACCGGTCTTGTCGCAAAGCTTCTTTGCACGTTTTGCATCTGCAACGCTTCTGACGTGAACATCTCCGCCCCACTCGATACAGTCGATTTCGGCACGGACAGCTATTTCAACTATTTTTTCAAGACTTTTTATCTGACGGAAGGACGTGGATGTAAAACCGAATTGCACAATAATCACCAGCCATACTCTTTATTATTTTTCAGTTTATCATATTAATTGTCGAAACTCAATAAAAAAACCGACAGCATCGAACAAAAGCACGACTTTCAGGTAAGCCGTGCTTATTTTTACTGCTCATTCATTAAATCAAACGCGAGAGTAACACTCCACCCGTAATCTCTGATTGCCTGATATTTCACTCTGAAATCATAAGGCTCGTAAACTTCACCTTTTCTGTTAAAGCAGAAAGGAGGAATCTTGTTTTCGCTGTCATAAAACTCATAAACGGTACCCGTACGGTTATACCACTCGTTGATAACATCAAGCGTTTTATCCTTGATGTTCTGTGACAAACAGTGGTGTCCGTAATCTGCAAGTCCCTTTGAAATCATATAGTTATAATTAATCCAGACGGGACCGCGCCACATGTCCGTACCGAAGCTTTTGTCTTTTTTAGATATGCTTGGAACGGGAAATTCCGTGTCGAATTCTTTGGGATTATTAAGATGTTCAACGAGTTTTGCACACTGTTCCTTATCACATACACCCGCAAAAATCGGCAAAAAGGAAGCAACAGAGCTTACCTTACTGAAGCGGTCAGCGGTTATATCGAAATCATAGTAGAAGCCGTTTTCTTCACACCACAGGATACTGTTAATATCAGCGTTCGCTTTTTTGTTCCATTCAGTAAAAAAATCTGAATTTTCTTTATCACCGAGTTCGTCGGCAATTTTCTTCATATAACGGGTTTCGTTTGCTATATAACAGGAGAAGTCAACAGCATAAAGGTCACTTTCCGTATCAAATCTCGGTGAATTGTCCATTCCCGATTCATCGCAACGGTTATTGAGCTCAGGGTTGGTGTGCCAGGAATAAAGCTCCTTTTCGATCTTTCTTCTGTTATTACGGCACCAGAGCATGAACTTTTTATTATTTTCAAAAACAATTCGGAGAAATTCTGTATCTCCGCTTTTTTCATAAACAAGCCAAGCACCCCAACCGATAACGGGAGGCTGAGTTATATCGGAAATAAAATCAGGCTTTGACATATGAGGGATAAACCCGTCTTCACGCTGAACATCAAACAGAGCAAGAATCAAATTCTGAGCAATCTTTGTGTCAAGATGTCTGTGTCCGATGGCATGAAAGACCGAATCCCAAAGCCACATATTTCGATGAGGCAGACGGTCGGGAGTTGACCATATTCTTTTGATGTTGCCCTCAGGGGAATAGAGTTGAGTTTTCATTACACTTATGCACTTGGCATATAAAGCAGAGTATCTGTTGCTTTCGGGAAGTCGGTTTTCAAAGATTTTTATC